>CAZSRX010000017.1:0-77391 GCA_964609675.1 uncultured Bacteroidota bacterium
TATTATTTTAACTTATGCCGTAGTGTATAAAATTTAGGTGAAAGTTAGGTGAATATTCTTGTTTGTGAGTTTTTACAGACGTGTCCAGTAACTGGTACGCCCGATCAGCGAGAAGCCGATATAGCCGCGCAGTTTTAATTTATTGGCATCCACAAGCTGAATATACGACTTGTAGTCACTGCCTTTTTTCGGATCATAAATGCGGCCGCCGCTCCATTCTTCATTGTCAATATCGTACTTAAAATTGCGGAGTATGATCAGGCCGAGAATAGGCTGGTTCTGTTTCGACTCGTCGGGATTTTTAAAATCAACTTTGGCGGCGCCAAGCTTGACATTAGGATGATCGTTTTCCTCCACGTCATTTTGTGTGTAGTACGGCTCCTTTAACCAAATGATTTTTCCGAAATATTCATCCCCTTTTTTAAAGATTTCAATCTTAGCAGTACCTTCTTCATTTAACCACGTTCCGATAATATCATCGGGGCTGACCGCCCATCCTGACCCTCTCATAAAACCGCCGATAACAAGCATAAGGTAAAGTAAAGGTTTCATGGATGTCTCCGTTAATAAATTATTGCATGTGCATCTTTACGTTTTATTTTAAGAATTCTAAATTTCATTATCAACTATTTAAAAAAATATAATAATTTGTAAAACCGCTCATTTTAATATCGTGAAAAATGCGGTATCGGCTATTGCCGAGCCGAACACACCGATACCATCGCCGCGGATGTACATCACCGGCTCGTGAAAATTTCCGTCCATTTCCTGAACGCTGCCGTGGGTGAGGTAAAAATCCTTGAAATTCCGGTCGCAGGCGTACACAACGGCTTGATAATGGCCGTAGAACCAGAGGTTAAACCATAGCACCTGATGCTCGGAAATTCCCGGACTCATAGGCATGTTCAGGGCTAAGTCGTTCGTATATTTAAACATTCGCAGGTACTTGACTACGTCGGATGTATCCACATCGGCGAAAGGATTTACCGGTGAATACACAAAGGTGCTGGAATCTCCATCAAGCGCCGTAAATGAAAGGATATAGGAATCCACGTTCGGTGAGCGGGTGAATCGAATGGTAAAAAATTTCAGAGCGCCGCTCGGATCCGTTTCACGGTAATGCATCGGGCTGGTGAGCGTGAGGGAATCCACGATGCCGAATCCTTCCTGCGGCGTGACGGTTTCAGCTTCGGCTTCCAGCGAATCACCGTCAATAACAGCTTTAACGGACAGTCGATAGGCACGGTTGTGCTCGATAATCAAGTCGCTGCCATTGTATTCAAAACTTTTCATCGCAGGATTGTAGGTCAACTCATACCGCGTGGTATCAGGCGGAGCGGTCATAAGCACCTCGGCGTTTGGCAGAAACAGACTGTCGCGAACTAAGCGAATGCGCCCGCCCAGCGGGATATTGCGCATAATGACGATGTTTTCCACTTTGCGGCCCGGAAAGACATACCCCTGAATGACGATTTTAGGATGATAGGTACTGCCGTCAAGTTCCACTTCGCCTTCGCCGCATGAAACGCCGAAAGCCAGCAGAATGGCTGCTCCAAAGAGCTTTAGTTGATTTATTTTCATAACCCTCCTATTAAAATTTGGCGTTGATACCCAGTGTAGGAAGGATGGGAAACATCCCTGTCGTTTTGGTATGCATCACCACCACATCGGGATCGTTAATATCTTTTTCCATATATTGGACAAACCATACATTTTTTCGGTTACCGACGTTGAAGACCTGAACATAGGGAGCGAAGGTCCAGTGCGTAAAACGCCGTTCCCATGTCAGGCTTAAGTCTAAACGGGCGTAATAGGGCAAACGGGCGGCATTAATCTCGTCCGGATAAAGCACGGTGGCAGGCGGTCCGTCGGGTGTGGGCGCTATATGATAGAGCGAACCGGGCATTGTAATCGGCTGACCGGAGGTATAAGTGAAATTCGTTCCCAGCAGCCATTGGCTTCGGTGATTTTTCAGCGGCTTGCCCTTTAAGGCGCGTAACAGATTACGGATATCGGTATTGCACACCAGATTGACGGTTGCGGTGCGGTCATGGCGGGGACGATAGGGCATGTTTCGGTTGATTTCGGGAAAGCGGTATGCCGTCTTCGCCAGGGCGTAACCCAGCCAACCGGTAACGGCTCCGGTTTCTTTTTTAAACAATATCTCAATGCCCATGGAATTGCCGCTGCCTTCGTTGTACATACCCTCGCTGCTGCTGTACACCGGCGTGCCGTCCGGATCGTATCCGGTTGGGCGGATTGTAACAATCATGTTCTGGTTGAGACTGTAAAGACGGTTGTACTTTTTATAATACATCTCGACTTCCAGTTGCACGGCATGGCCGACATCCTGCTGATAGCCAAAGATGTAATGGTACGCGCGGGAGACTTTCTGATACCGGTCGGAACTGGACCAGATGCCGATAAAGAATGGACGGGGTATCCGGTGCAGATACTGATGATACAGGCCGAACGCCGCTTTGAGGTTTACCGTCTCATACAGCCGGTACTTGAGGGTCAGCCGCGGGTCAAGGTTCTGGAAATTTTTATCGGAATCAAAATACGTGTAGCGAAGGCCCGACTCCACCTCCCATGGTTCAGAGGGGCTCCAGTTTGTTTGTCCGTAGAGCGCGTACAACCCGCGTCTTCCGCCGGCGTCTACGCGGGCGCCCGGAAAGGACTGCTTGTAGCGGCCGTAAAGATTTTTCTGTTCAAATCCGAACCGGTAGGTAATATGCTTCGAATGATAATACTCCAGGTTGCCCTTGAAAGTAAGATCGGTAAGGGTGTTGTGTTCCTCCAGCTCGGAGCCCTCGTTGAATTCAAAATCCGAGCCGAAGTAGCTGCCGGTTACCCAGAAATTCGCGAATAATTGCGGATTCAGCACGGTCGTCCAGCGGATACTGCCGGTACGGTTGCCCCAGTTGTAATCAAATCCGGCCTTATCGTCCGATTTCTCGTTAAACACAAAATTGAGCACATCCCGGCCGCCGTATCCGCTGACGGTAAGGTTATTATTTTCGTTGATTTCAAAAAATCCTTTGATGTTGCCGTCATAAAAATAATAATCCGGGATTTCGTCAATGGCCTTGCCGATGGTCTGATCGAAATACGTGCGGCGGATCGAGCCGGACACCGAACCGAAAGAACCGACCGGCATTTGCAGCGTGGTGCGCGCGGCCAGCAGTCCCAGCGAGGCGCTGCCTTCAAAGCGCTCGCGGTTTCCGTCGAGGTTGGTCACGTTCAGGATGGACGACATGCGGCCGCCGTACTCCGCGCCAAAACCGCCCTTGGATATATCCACTTTTTTGATCGCATCGGTGTTAAACGTGGAAAAAAGGCCAAACATATGCTCCGGATTATATACGTCCGTTCCGTCAATCATATAAAGATTCTGGTCAGGCGTACCGCCGCGGACATACAACTCTGAAGAAAAATCCGACAACGGGACGATCCCGGGCAGCGTTTGGAGCGACCGCAGTAAATCGGACTCCGCCACAAACGGGATCTGGTTGATTTCCCTGCCTGACAGTTCAATTTTGGATACCGGCTTTTCGAACCATTGCTGGATTTTAGGGATCGAGTCGGCGGTAATGACAATCTCCTCGCCCTCGATGGTAGAGGGGCTCAGCCGAATCGCAACGGATTTTTTCTCGCCGGCTTTTACCGTCACCGTCTGCGTATAGGTTTTATAGCCGATGTACTGGCACGTCAGCGTGTAGGTACCGGCCGTCAGCCGGGGAATCGTGAAATAGCCGTTCAGGTTCGTGGTGCTTCCGCGGAAATTTTCTCTCAGAAACACGTTGGCGCCGATAAGCGCCTCGCCGTTAGATAAATCGTAAACGAAACCGTGCACGGCGGCTGTCGGATTGGTCTGAGCATGCGATAGGGCGGGCAAAAATACAACCAGCAAAATCGTTATGATCTTTCTCATACTTGCCTTAAAATTTTTATGGATTCTCCGTGTTTTTTTTCATCCCATACAACAGGGTTTTTGTGTTAATGCCCTTTTCCGCTAAAATATAGCTGTCAATTGTTTTCCAAAACAGACGGAATCATGAAACTGAGCTACTGTTTTTCTTAAAAAAGACGACTATAGGGTTTGCTCGTCCGCGTGGTAGGAACTTCGCACGAGCGGCGCCGACTCGACGTGTTTAAAACCGATGGACAATCCGTATGATTTGAACTCAAGAAATTCCTCCGGGGTCAGATACCGGTGAACGGGGCGATGCGTTTTGGTCGGCTGTAGATACTGTCCCAGTGTCAGAATGTCGGTACCGATTTCCCTTAAATCATGCATCACGGTGCGCACGGCGGTCCCGGTTTCGCCGAGGCCGAGCATGAGCCCGCTTTTGGTGGTCAAGCCGCGCCGTTTGGAAAATTCCAGCACGCGGAGACTGCGGCGATAATCGGCTTGGGGGCGCACGTCCGGATACAATTCCGGAACGGTCTCGATGTTGTGATTGAGAATATCCGGGCGGGCATCGAGGACGGTTGCCAGTGCGGTTTCGTCGCCGCGGAAATCGGGGATCAGCACTTCAACCCGGCAGCCGGGAACCTGTTCGCGTATGGCCCGTATCGTGTTTGCGAACGCTGATGCGCCGCCGTCGGGCAGGTCGTCGCGCGTGACGGAAGTAACCACCGCATAACGCAGTTTCATGATTTTCACGGATTCCGCGATACGGCGTGGCTCGGCCAAGTCGGGCGGAGCCGGTTTACCTGAAGTGACCGCGCAGAAGCGGCAGTCCCGCGTGCAGATATCGCCAAGAATCATGAACGTCGCCGTCCCGCGGTTCCAGCATTCCGAGACGTTGGGACAGCGGGCCTCCTCGCAAACCGTATGCAGACACTGCGAGGTAATCAATTTTTTGATTTCACTGTACCGCGTACCCAGAGGTACTTTGACTTTAAGCCAGGAAGGCCTTGCGGAAACGGTTGGTTCTCCCGGCTCTTCCAGGGCGTTTTTTTCTTTGGGTTCCATATCGACGCGTATCAGACCGGGCTCCAGCCCATTGGTTTGCCGCCGAGAACGTGAAAATGCAGGTGCGGCACGTCCTGGCCGGCAAATCCGCCGTTGTTGGTGATAACGCGGAATCCCTGCTCCGCGATACCGACCTGCCGGGCGATGTTACCAATGGCCAGCATGAGCTTACCGGCCAGCACGGTATCCTGTTCGGTCAGTTCCGCCAGACGGGGAATGTGTTTTCGGGGAACGACCAGTAAGTGGGTCGGCGATTTGGGATTGATGTCAGGAAATGCCACCAGATCTTCATCCTGATAAACCATCGGCGTTGGGATTTCTCCGGCAATGATTTTACAAAAAATACAGTCGCTCATATCTCGATATCCTTATAAAAATAAATTAAAAAGTGCTTGCTTTCTTGGGTTCGGAAACCGGATTGCCGGCTTTCGCGCGAATAGCGGCGCTTTTTTTCATGGAAAGGTATAAAATAAAGACAGAAAATACAATCCAAAGGATTGACCAGACGATAGCCGGCAACCAGAATAACTCCGCCATAGCTTCCGCATCGGAATGACCCTGGCTATGCGGACTTCGCGGCGCGCCCATCGAAATAAAAATCAGCGCGATCATATCCCCGATGGAATTGAGCGAACATTGTACGGCGAGAAAATTCACGAAAAAATACGCAAACATCGGTCCGGTTTTTAACGCCACGGCCAGAAATCCCGCCGCGAGAAGGCCGCATACTATCAATGTAAACATATCGCGTACGTAAAACACCATCGCCAGCAGGAGTATTACCGCCAGCGTAATCAGGATGGTTTTGGAGGACTGCCGCACGCCGCTCCAGACAATCAGCAGGCCCCCCACTATGGCCGATCCCACATAACCCGCGCTGGCAATCAAGCCCTTAGCCAGCGCGCCGCCGGTTACCGTATGCTGCATGTAGCCGCTGGTGTCGGGATTCAGCACAATCCGTTTCACTTCTTCGCCCATGAGCAGGCTGGCTATCGTATGACAACCCTCGTGTACAAATGTGGTAAAAAAGTCAAAGGGCAGCAGCACGTAATGAATCAGCGGGAGCATGTTCAGCGCCATGGAAAGCACCGCCAGCGTAACAATGAAGCCGTTGCTTTCAAGGACGCGGGCTAATTTGGTTTTGATCGACGTGTCTTCGGCCATAACGCTCCTGTCTTTTTTTTATTTTAGGTGCGAATATAACGGAGTTAAATAAATTAATCAAATGTTTGTTAAAAATGTTTGCAGGGCTCCCGATACCCATAATCTGAATGGCCATTGCACAAACCTTACCAGTCAAACAATACGCCCATCGGTGAATCGTTTCATTCATAAAATTAGGCCGGCGGCAATTAAAACACTTGCTTTTATTTAGCTTCTTTAAGTATATTTAATTTAAAGCAACCTTACGGACGCCGGGTTTCCGGTGCCGGCAGTCTAACGATTGACTGGAGCGTATATATGGAAGCTAATTTGCGCATAACGAGCGGCCGTTTCCGCAATCATGACGAAGAGATGGAGTTCCTGTTTTCAAATTTTTTCAATTCCAAGTACCCGATTCTGGTAACCTCGGAAAAGCGGTGGCATCCGCCGACCGACGTTCTGGAAACCGACGAGGAGTATATGGTCGTCATGGATATCGCCAGCGTGCGGCAGGAAGACATCCAACTGACGTACGAGAACGGCGTGCTTACGGTGTCGGGCATACGTCGGGAACTGCAGATTTCCAAGAAACGGCATTATCATAAAATGGAAATCGATTTCGGCCCGTTCGAACGGCGGATTAAAATCAGCGCGCGTATTGCGGACAATGCCATCAAGGCCTGTTACGATAACGGATTCCTGATAATCCGCCTTAAAAAAGACGCCGCCCGACCCTCGAAAGTGATGAACATCCAGATTGAATAACCGTTCGCAACCACCAACGTGTGTTAAAACTTTACGAAACGATTGCCCATGACTGAACCGGTTTACAATCCCACCCTTGAAGCCCAGGACGCCGCCGCCAGCACGGTACCGGTATTTCCCATGCGCGACAACGTGCTGTTCCCGTTTGTAGTGTTCCCGCTGATTGTGAGCGAAAAACATTTGGTCAAGCTGGTTAACGACGCGTTAATCGGTTCGAAGACCATGGCCGTATTTGCCGTAAAAAATCCCGAAAAAGACTTACTAACCCGCGACGATCTTTATGAGGTGGGCACACTGGTCAGCATCCTGAAAATGTTTCAGGTGCCTGACGGCAGTATACGCCTGCTGGTACAGGGTCTTTCACGCGTCCGTCTGGAGCATCTGACCCGGGAACAGCCCTACATGACCGGCCTGGTTGAGGAAATCAGCGTGTCGTATGAAATGACCATGGAGACCGAAGCGCTCATGCGCGGCGTCATTGAAAATTTCCAGAAAATGGTCACACAATCGCCGGTACTCCCGGATGAACTGAAGGTCGTGATCAGCAACATCAAGGAACCGGACCGGCTGGCCGACATGGTGGCTTCCAGCCTGAATATTGACCTCAAAGAAAAACAGGACATCCTTGAGGCCATTGATATCAAGACCCGGCTGACGAAAGTCATGAGCGCCGTTCACCGTGAGATCCAGTTGCTGGAACTCAACAATAAAATCCAGACCGAAGTCAACGCGGAATTGAGTAAGACCCAGCGGGAATATTTTCTTCGGGAGCAGTTGAAAGCCATCAAGCATGAGCTCGGCGAAGATGAGGATGATTCGGTGGAACTCGAGGAACTGGCGCAGGCCATTGAGTCCAAGAAGATGCCCGCTGAAGCCCGTAAGGTTGCCGAAAAAGAACTCGGACGGCTGCAGCAAATGTCGCCGGCGTCGGCGGAATATACTGTGAGTAAAACCTACCTGGATTGGCTGATCGAGATCCCATGGTACGATAAAACCAAAGAAATGATTAATATTAAAAAAGCCAAAGCGATACTCGACGCCGATCACTACGATCTGACTGATGTAAAGGACCGCATTCTGGAATTCCTGGCCGTCCGGAAACTTCGTAAGGAAAGTAAGAGTCCGATTCTGTGTTTTCTCGGTCCGCCGGGCGTGGGCAAGACGTCGCTCGGCAAGTCGATTGCGCGGGCGGTAGGGCGCAAATTTGTTCGTTTCAGCCTCGGCGGCGTCAAGGATGAGGCGGAAATACGCGGCCACCGGCGGACGTATATCGGCGCGCTGCCGGGCAAAATCATCCAGGAAATCCGACGCTGCCAGAGCAATAACCCCGTGTTTATGCTCGACGAAATAGATAAAATCGGGCAGGATTTCCGCGGCGATCCCGCGGCGGCGCTGCTCGAGGTGCTGGACCCGGAACAGAACGCGGCGTTCGTGGATCATTATATTGACATTCCGTTCAACCTTTCCAACGTGATGTTTATCGCCACCGCCAATGAACTGTCGCCGATTCCGCCGGCTCTGCTGGATCGCATGGAAGTGCTCCGGCTTCCGGGTTACATCACGGAAGAAAAGCTGGAGATCGCCAAACGCTACATCATTCCGCGGCAGATTCTTGAAAACGGCCTGCAGGCAAAAGAACTGGAATTCCGAGACGAAGCCGTACTGCAAGTCATCAGTGCGTATACCTGGGAATCGGGCGTTCGCAATCTGGAGCGTGAAATCGCCAACATCTGCCGCAAGGTCGCGCGCCGGAAGGCCGAACGCACCATCAAAGGCAAAACGGTGCTTCAAGCCGATGACGTCCGTGAATTCCTCGGCCCTCAGAAGATTTTTCCCGAAACCGCTCACCGCCGGGACGAAATCGGCGTGGCTACCGGTCTGGCCTGGACCCAGAACGGCGGCGAAATCCTGTTCATCGAATCCCGGCTCATGAAAGGCAACCGCGGTCTTCAACTGACCGGCCAGCTGGGCAACGTCATGAAAGAATCGGCACAGGCCGCGCTGTCCTACATCCGTTCCAAAGCCAAAGAATTAAAAATCGACGCTTCGCTGTTTAACAAAATGGACATCCACATACATATCCCTTCCGGCGCGACACCCAAGGACGGGCCGTCGGCCGGCGTGACGATCGTTACCTGTCTCGCGTCCCTTCTGACCCGGCGTCCCGTGCGCCACGATGTAGCCATGACCGGCGAAATCACGCTGAGAGGTAAGGTGATGCCGGTGGGCGGCATCCGTGAGAAAGTGGTCGCAGCCCGGCGCGCGGGCATCCGGACCATCATACTTCCAAAACTGAACGCGAATGACCTGACCGACGTCCCCGATTATGTAAAACAATCCCTTTCTTTTATTTTTGTGGAACATGTCGATGAGGTGATCCCGGCGGCACTGACGAGCGGCTCTTTAAAATCCAAAACAGAAAAAACCGCCAAAAAAAATCGCATCGCCGTGCGGCGCCACAAAACGGCCGCTTACCATACCACTAAAAAAACAAAACCGGCCCGGCCTTCGCATCCATGAACCGCCCGAATTTAAACCGGCTGTCCTGCATCATGCCATGAACCCAACGCCAAACATGATTCTTACCGTTGTACGCTGTTGGCTGACGCTCGTTCTGAGCGCATCCATGCTAACCGCCCAGCGGTATGTTATCGAAAGCTTTAAACCGGATGATGGGCTGGCCTCCAATCAAACCTATCAGTGCCTCCAGGATAAAAACGGCTATTTATGGTTTGCCTGTACGGGCGGATTAAGCCGTTTTGACGGATACGGGTTTATGAATTTTACCATAGCCGAAGGGTTAAGCCATAATGCGGCCATAAGTATTGCGGAAGACCGCCACGGGCAATTATGGGTTGGCACTGACGCCGGGCTCAACTGTCTGCTGCCGCAGCGCACCGGCGCCGGATATACTGAAAAACAGCCGACGATCGAAACCTTTCCGTACCTCAGGGCTCTGGAAAAAGCGGCTGTCACAGCCCTGTCCCTGGATGAAGACCAGAAACTGTGGATCGGTACGCGTAACAAAGGACTTTTCATTCTCGATATTAGCCTGAAAGGCGATACCGCCGCCCTGGCCGCATCCCTTAATGCCGTTGGTCAAACCGAACGTTTAGATAAAAAAAATATTTATAAACTTGTGGACGACGGCCTGGGCCATATCTGGGTTTGCTGCGACGGGGGCTTATACAGCATTGATAAAATCAACTTTCATTGCCAGCTTTTCCAGCGCGCTCAGGGACTCAAATCCAATGACGTGCTGACGGCGTTTAAAGACGATCAGCTTACGCTCTGGATTGGCACTACAGGCGGTTTAAATTTTCTGGATCTGCAATCCCGTTCGATCATTCGGCCTGAACGGCTGCATTTGCTGAACAATCTTTCGGACCCGGTCTATCATGTCATTCGTGACTACCATAACCGGCACTGGATTGCCACTAATAACGGCGTCTGGAAATTTGAAGACGGCACCCTCACCCGGCTGAGTGCCGAAAACGGACTGACGGATAATTTCATCCGTTACATTTATGAGGATCGCGAGCGTTTATTATGGTTTGCCACGGACGGAGCCGGAATTAATCATCTGGTCACGGAGAAATTCTCAAACTATACGCCGGCTTCAGGCCTGCCGTCCAAAGTCATCCGCTCATTTACAGAGGATGAACGGCACCGTATATGGATCGGCACTTCCAAAGGATTGGCCATTTATGACAGCGCGACGTTCAAGACGTTTGTGCTGGGCCCGATGCTGATGGACAACTCCATCTGGGTCATACGCCCGGCGCCCAACCGAAGCTTCTGGATCGGAACGGAAAACGGCGTGGCACGAGTAAATTTTTACGGCAGCATATTAAGAAAAATCACGCAGTCTAAAGGGCTGGTCGATAATCATATCCGCGACCTGATGGATGACGGAAAAGGCAACCTTTGGATTGCCACGCAGTTCGGCCTGAGCGTGATGGATATGCTGAGCAACCGAATATACAATTACACAACCGAGAACGGACTGCCGGCCGACTATATCCGTTCGCTTAGCCGTGACGTTAAGGGAAACATCTGGCTGGGTACGCGCGGAGGCGGGCTTTGCCGGGTACTTTCGCGAACCGAAGACGTCATTGCCGTTCAGGCCTTTACCACCCAAAACGGTTTCCCGAACAACACAATCAGCAAAATTATCAGTGACGACCAGGGACGGCTGTGGGTAGCCACGCATGCCGGCGCTGTCGTTCTGAATCCGCTCGCCGATACACTTTCAATTCTGTATCATATCACCATCAAGGAGGGGCTGGCTGATAACCTGGTTTCTACTATCCTGGCAGACACGAATAACCATTACTGGATCTGCGGCGATAAAGGCGTATCCCAGATCCGGCTGACCGAGAACCATCCTACACCGGTACAGTTAGTCCGGCAATTCAATAAAAGAAACGGCCTTGTCGGCGACGAGTTCACTACCCACAACAGCATTTTCCGGGATCATGCCGGCAACATCTGGTTCGGGCTATTTGACGGGCTGACCATTTATCATCCGGACAAAGATGTACGTAACACCGTACCGCCTCTGATTTATATTACCGGCGTATCCGTCGTCGGGGGAAGCAACGAGCGTCCGGTACGCCTGGCCGCTGCATCGCTTATCCAGAATTCTTTTACGCTGCAGCATGACCAGAACAATCTGAATTTTGAATACGGCGCGCTGACTTTTTACGATACCAAACAGGCCCGTTATCAGTACCGGCTGGAAGGTTTTGACCACGCCTGGTCCGCCTGGACGGAAAAACGGGAAGTGCGGTACACCAATCTGCAGGACGGTATATACACCTTCAAGGTACGCGCCCGTAATGCGGACGGCGTGCCGAGCGCCACCGAAGCCTTCGTATCTTTTCGTGTTCATCCGGCTTTCTGGGAATCATGGTGGTTCCGTTCGCTGATGATTTTGGGTCTGGCCGTACTGATTTATTCCGCGTATCAGTGGCGTACCTATCAGATCCGTTCCAGGAATTTGGAACTGCAACAGCGCATCCGCGAAAGTACGCAGACTCTGGAGGAACGCAATCAGCAACTGCGGGAGGTCAACAAGTATAAGGACGACTTCCTGAATATCGTTGCCCATGACCTCCGGAACCCGCTTAATTCCATCATGTGCACCACCCGGCTGATGCTGGAGGATTACGCGGCCCATTCCTATGAAATCGACAAATATTTCACGCATGACGTGGAATCCATCAACCGCGCCAGCCACCACATGCTCGAATTGATTAATAATTTACTGGATCTGGCCAAAATCGAATCCGGGAAAATCACACTGAACCTGGACCAGCGTGACCTGGCCGCGCTAATTCGCGAACAGGTCGACAGCATCCGGCCTGTCGCCAATGAAAAAAATATTCGTATTGATTTCTCCACCCCCGTTCCGAATCTTTACGCACGGATTGATAAGGAAAAAATATGGCAGGCCCTAAACAACCTCCTCAGTAATGCCATTAAATTCACCGATCCGGGTGGCCAGGTCCAGGTTACTTTATACAAGACGAACGGTCAGGTTACGGTTTCCGTAGAAGATACCGGACGCGGCATCCCGCCCGATAAATTATATAAAGTGTTCGACAAATTCAGCGAACTGAGCCGGACCGGGACCAGCGGCGAACGCGGTACCGGCCTCGGACTGGCTATCACCAAAAGCATTATCGAACTCCACGGGGGCACCATTACAGTAGAAAGCCAAGTCAATCGCGGCACCCGTTTCGATGTTACCTTAAATACATAGAGGATTCGTATGTCAGCCCATCCCCATGAACTGAAAACCAGAAGCATGTCCGACTTTACGCGTCAAACCGGCCGGTCCAAAATACTGTGCGTGGATGACGAGCCGCCGATTCTGAATATCTTCGAACAAAGCCTGAATGAAGAATATCATGTGCTAACGGCACTAAACGGGCGCGACGGTCTGGAACTGCTCCGCGCCAATCCGGACATTATAGTTATTCTTAGCGACCAGAAAATGCCCGGCATGACCGGAACCGAATTTTTCGAACAAAGTCTGGCCATTAATCCGGATACCATCCGGATTATGGTCACGGCCTATTCCGAAGTCGAACTGATCATGGATTCAATCAACAAGGGAAACGTGTATAAATACATTCTGAAACCGTTTGAAGTTGATGAACTCCGGATTACTCTTATGCGGGCCGTGGAACACTATTGTCACCGGAAAGCCTTTGAAAAAGCGTATCATGAACTCAAAGCCGCTCAGGAACAGTTGGTCAAATCCGAGCGGATGTCTATCCTCGGCCGTCTGATGAGCAATGTTTCCCACGAACTCGGAACGCCCATTTCCAATATCAACCATGCGGCCATGCTGGCGGCCATGGAATGGGGCCCGATAAAATCCCTTATAGAGCGTCTGGAGCAGGCGCACACGACCAACGATCTGAAATTACTGCGGAATTGGATGGCTGAAAATAACATCCCGCAGACGGTTACCGAATTTGAAGCGATTATACAGACCATACATCATTCCTCGAATTACGCCAAAGAAATTATTCAGGACCTGCGGGGCATCGCGCGTATGGACGATTCCGAATGGATCAAACTCGATATTCACGCCATCATCGAGCGGGCCATAAAGCTGATGCAGACCAAATATAAGTACAACATTGAATTCCATAAACAGTTTTCCAAACTCCCGCCGGTAACGGGACTTCCCGGCCCGTTGACTCAGGTATTTCTGAATCTTATACAGAACGCCGCCCAGGCGATACCGGAAAAAGGCGACATCTGGATTCGGACGCGGGAAATCGGGGAAAATGTTGAAATCGCCATCCGCGATAATGGTCAAGGCATTCCGGCGGCACTCCTGCCGCGCATTTTCGAATACGGCTTCACCACAAAAAAAGAAGGCGAAGGTTCCGGCTTAGGGCTCACGATCACCACGGGAATCATCGACAAACACGGCGGCCGCTTAGACGTAACCAGCACCGAAGGATCCGGCTCCGAATTCACTGTAACGCTTCCCGTAGACCGGCCTATCACGATGCTCCAGAACGAATTATGAAATCCGTAAATCCGTCATCCTTTAACAGGAAGCTGCAGCCGTGTTATCTTCGGTATTACTGAAAGGGAAAAAAGTGCTGGTGGTGGACGACGATCCCAATGTCCTGCAGACGGTAGGCATGATGCTGCGTACCGCCGGTATGGAAGGCCGCTATCAGACCAATGCCCGCGAGGCCCTGGAAGCCATACCCGAATGGCGCCCCGACCTGATCCTGCTGGATTACATGATGCCCGGCATGGACGGCGTCGCGATGTACAATACCATTACGGGGGACGCTCGCTACGAGCCGTTCCGCCATATACCGGTGGTGATGCTCACCGCCAAGACCGATAACGAGGAAGAGCAGGAACAACTGCTTAAAAGCGGTCTGAGCGCATACCTGCTTAAACCGTTCGGTTTCAAGGAACTCATCAATATCATTTCCAACGTCCTCACCCTTCAGGCGGTACGACTCGAAAACCTGCGCCTGCAGCAGTCATTGCAGGCTATGAAAAATCACCTGCAGTCCATTTTCAACGGCATCCAGGACAGTATCTCCGTGCAGGATACCCGCTACGTCATTCAAAGCTACAATCAGTCTGCGGCCCGGCGTTTTTTACAATCCGATCAGGCTCGTTATCAGACCGAAAATGCAGTCAGCGGATTATTGTGCCACCGCGTTTTCTTTGAGGAACCGGATCCCTGCCCGTTTTGTCCCGCAGCCCTTGCGTTGTCTGAGAACCGTTCGCATTTTACCGAAATCCGTCATAAGGACCGGCATTACCAAATCAGCATCTTCCCTGTGGAAAATCCCCACGGTGCAAACGACGCATTTATCGAAATTATCAAAGACATCACCGAGAAAAAAAATCTGGAAGAGCGCTTAGTGGAATCCTCCAAACTGGCCAGTATCGGTACGTTGGCGACCGGCGTCGCGCATGAAATCAATAATCCCCTGTGCATCATTCTGGGATTCACACAATCCCTGATGAAGGAAATACCGGCCGGCACGCCCCAGCACGAGGAAATGGCGATCATCGAGCAGGAAACCCAGCGCTGCGCCAAAATCGTGCAGGATTTACTGAACTACGCTAAGCCCGCCCCGCTGAAAAAGCAGGCCGCCGTTCTGCCTGAAATCATTCAGAACAGCCTGACGCTCCTCCGCCATCTGCTTAGTAAGCGCCGGGTGGAAGTGCACGAAACCTATCCCGACGCAATGCCCCCCGTCCTGGTTGACGCGAACAAACTCCAGCAGGTTTTTATTAATATTTTACTGAACGCCATCGAATCCATGAACGGAAATCCGCGGATTGATATTCACGTACAGTGTACTGCGGCCTCGCGTATCCGCATCGATGTCAGCGACAACGGATGCGGCATTCCCGACGCTTTGCTGGACAACGTGTTTGACCCCTTTTTCACCACCAAAAGCGGTTCCGGTACCGGACTGGGGCTTTCTATCAGTCAAATGATTATAAAGGAACACCAGGGCGAAATCCGCATCGCCAGCCGGCTCCAGCAAGGAACCACCGTCACTATCGAACTGCCCTTAACCATCAATTCCTGAGGAAACATATTGAACGCAAGAATTCTGGTAGTTGACGATGAAAAGAACATCCTGGTCCTGTTCAAGAAAATTCTGACCGCGGAAACCCTGCGCCAGGCCACCGGCGAAACGCCGGAGACGATACCCGATAAGTCCATAGAAATCCATACGGCGCTGAACGGCGAGAGCGCCTGGAGCATGATCCAGACGGCAGATTATGACCTGATCATCTCCGACCTCGCCATGGGTGAAATGAACGGCATCGCTTTGCTCAGGCATGTTAAGTCCTACCGGCCCGAAATACCGTTTATTATTCTTACGGGCGTCGGCACCATCGAAGATGCCGTACAGGCCATCAAACTGGGCGCGTACGACTACGTGACCAAGCCTTTTCAGCAGGACGAACTGCTTCTAACCATCAAGAAAGCCCTCGATTACGGACGGCTGAATTACGAGGTCCGGCGTCTGCGGGAACAAATCAGCGAGAAAGACGGCGTAGGGTTCAATCAGATTATTGGTAAGAGCAAGTCGATGACCAAGATCTTCGAACTGATCCGGGTGGTGGCAAAAAGCGATTCGACGGTACTGATCGAAGGCGAAAGCGGCACGGGCAAGGAACTGGTCGCGCGGGCTATCCATCATGAAAGTCTGCGCCGGAACCAGCCGTTTGTCGCGATTGACTGCGGGGCGATTCCTGAAACCCTGCTGGAAAGCGAACTGTTCGGCTATGTCCGCGGCGCCTTCACGGGAGCCATTGCCGACAAAAAAGGCATCTTCCGTGAAGCGGACAAGGGCACCTTGTTCCTCGACGAAATCGCCGACATCAGTCTCAGTACGCAGGCCAAGCTGCTGCGGGCTCTGCAGGAACGCGAAATCCGTCCCCTCGGCAGTACGCAGGGCATCAAATTCGACGTCCGCATCCTGGCCGCTACCAATAAGCCGCTGTATCAGCACATCAACGCCGGCCGTTTCCGCGAGGATCTCTACTACCGCCTGGCCGTGATTACCCTCAAGATGCCGCCGCTGCGCGACCGCAAGGAGGACATTCCGCTGATTGTGAATTACTTCCTTGAAAAATATACCCAGCTGAACCACAAGCCCCCGATGCGCATCGCCGACCGGGTCATGGAACACCTGCTGGAGTACGAATGGCCCGGCAACATACGGGAATTAGAAAATATCATCGAGCGGGCGGTAGTCATCACTTCCGGCGACGTCATCGAGTCGGATATTCTCCCGGAGCAGTATATGGTCAAGATGAAAACAACGGCTTACGCGCAGGCCTCCGCTGAAGGCCGCTACGACGCCCTGGCGTTCGGCGCCGAGACTCCCCAGCGGTTTATCCTCACCGACGAACAAAACCAGTATGTCAAAACATTGCTGAAGCAAAATCTCTCGCTAAAAGAAATCATGAGCCAAACCTCCGGTCCGCTGGAAAAGGCCGTGATTCTGCATACCCTTTCGGAAGTGCTCGGCAACCGCGCCGAGGCCGCGCGCCGCCTGGGTATCAGCCGGCCCGCACTCTACAGCAAAATGAAAGATTACGGCATCGAGTAAGTACCATGATCATCGGCACCGGCATCGACATTATTGAAATCGTCAGAATACGACGCGCCTGCGACTCGTACGGCGACCGTTTTTTAAATCGGATTTTTACGGCGGCGGAATTGGCTTATGCCCGGCGCCGGTCCGATCCTGTCCCATCACTGGCCGTGCGGTTTGCCGCCAAAGAAGCTCTGATCAAGGCGCTACGGGTGGGTCGGCATCACTCCCTCGAGTGGACCGACATCGAGGTGCTGACGGATGCCGAAGGCCGACCGTCGGTTAAATACGCGGCTTCCGTCGAAGCGGTTTTTTTCGATAAGAAAATCCACATCAGCCTTTCGCACAGCGAACATTACGCCGCGGCCGTGGTGATTATCGAAGACTGAAATTACCGGTTTGCCTCTCGCGGTATCAGGCGGCTTAAAGCGATAAACTCCTCCACCGTTAGCGTTTCCGGACGACGTTGCAAATCAAAGGCAATCGCTGTTTCCGGCAATAAATCCGATAAGGAGTTGCGGAGCATCTTACGGCGCCGGTTAAAAGCCGTGCGGACTATTGTTTTAAACCACTGATAAGATTCGGGCGCCATAGCCGGTGACCGGAAACGCATATGAACCACCGATGAAACCACGCCGGGCTTCGGAAAAAACGCGTTGGGTGAAACATCAAACAATATCCGACATGCCGCGTGGTACTTACAAAATACCGAAAGGATACCGTAATCTTTCGACCCGGGCGCCGCAACAATGCGTCGCGCCACTTCCCTTTGCACCATGAACGTGGCACTATCCAGAATTTCGGCATAATCAAAACACCGGAATATAATCGGCGAGGTGATGTGATACGGCAGGTTGCCGGCGATTTTAATTTTTTTACCCGCTGTTTCTGTAACGAACATGTTTAAGTCTAGGGTCAGAATATCAGCGGAATGAATAAAAAAATGATTTTGATTTTTAAATTTATTCCATAGAACCGCTGTCATTTCCTGATCCACTTCAACCCCATGCACCACTGCGCCGGTAGCCAGCAGACGCTCGGTCAGGAACCCCTGACCGCATCCGATTTCCACGATCACATCGTCCGGATGCAGATCACAGCTTTCGGTTATTTTTCGCGCTATATTAGGATCATGCAGAAAATTCTGGCTCAGGCGCTTTTTAGGTCGGATCCGGCTAATAGGTAAATATCCTCAAGAGGAAACAGGGTTATCAGTTATACAACCAATGCAATTATAAAGAATTTTACGACGGTTTCAAAACAATTTCTGCAATGGGTTTCTTAACCAACCGAACTGATGACAATACTCTTAAAGTATGGAGCATGGTTGCAAGAAAATTTTTTTCTTTTGATTAGTGTTTTTTATTTTTTTTTTCTTATATTGGTGTATTGTTTAAGCCGTTTCCTATAAACAACAGAAACCAGAGGTCGCTCATGGATCAAACTGAAATTAACTTCACCCGCTCGGATCAGAACGGGATTGTCCTGATCGAAGTGAACGATAAGCGTTTAGACAGCCGGTTGGCCACCCGTTACAAACAGGAATTCCTTGTTATGAAAAACGACGGTATCAAATCGGTCATCGTCGACCTGTCGAATGTAACGTTTATAGACAGTTCCGGTCTCGGGGCGCTCCTTTTCGGACGGCGGATATTCAATGAAAGCAACGGCGACCTCCGCATTCTGGGCGCACGCGAGAAAGTGCTGAACATGTTCCGCATCGCCAAACTGGACCGCGTATTTGAGTTCTATGACGATCAGAGTTCCGCTATGAATAGCTTTTCTGATTAAACATCCGATAATATCAATGCCTATACAAAGGATTCGATCATGAAAACATTCGTCAGTGCTATTATCTTCGGCGTATTGTTTTGCTCCGGAATCGCCGCGCAGGACTTATTTAAGGAAATTACCAAGACGGACCCGACATCCTCGGCACAAATTATGAGCGATCTGGCCGGTAAGCACATGGAATATTTATTAAAAGTACATGCGGATAAACTGGCCGCGCTGGAAAAGTCCGGCGTTCAGATCATTAAGGCCGATGCCGTCTTAACCGTGGACAAGCCGCTCAAAATCGCTTTCGCGTGGCCCGTGTCAGCTGGCCAGAAAGACAAGGATAAAAGTCCGCTGGCCCGCGACCCCTTTGTAATCACGCTTTACCCGGCCAAAAACGAGAAAGGCGCCGATGTTCCACAGAAATGGGATGTGTCATTCACCAAAGGCACCGTAACGGCCCTGCCCTGATGGGTAGCGCTTGGGTTACCGGTTCCGGCAGATTTATCTGGCCCTTGGAACTTTCTGCCGATCTATTTAATGCTTACTGTCCGACTTGCCAGCCGCCCTATACCGTATCGCCTTTCTGAAAAAACTCATATTCCGGGCGGCTTCATATCCCTTGTTCTGATTGAGCCAATCACGTAGTTCACCCGAAAGAAACCCTATGAAAAAAGCGCGTTCATGCAAAATCCTGTATATAGATGCAGAGGATGAACGGGCCCAAATTGTACGCCGGAAACTCCAATCCCTGGGCATCGAAACACTGACGGTACGCCGTCGCTTGCCAACGCGTGTTTTTCGGGCGGATGTATGGGTGGTACATTGGAACCCGGACTTATCGGTTCCTAAAGCCGCGCGCTTATTCAGAAACATCCAAGCACCGGTTATTCTGATGGCAGACGAAGAAGAAAAAACCAGTCTCCAGCAGTTAGTCAATCTAAAACAGGTCCAATTTATACGCATTGATAAGAAAACAAATTATATTAAAAAGTTATTCTCAATAATCGATAAAACGCCGAAACATCAAAAAAAGGCGGCGCTTCAAAAAAAATCAGCGAAAGTCCCGCCAATCACCCCTGCTGACAAATGGTGGATTTCTGAACTGGTACCCGGTGACCGGGTATGTTTTTGGCTCGGAGCGCGCGGCGCTTTAAAGCAGGAATGGATACATGGAAATTATTTTCAACAAGAGGGATTCTTTCCGCCCAGCCGCAAACATCCTGACTGGCTCACGCTGGTTCACCCTGATGACCTGGAAACATTCTTTAAAATCGTAAAACGATTGATGAACCGGCCTACACGTTCCGAGATAACCCTGCGCCTGAAAACAACGGCCGGCCATTTTATCCGTGTACCCCTGATGCTGAGGACGATTTCCGGACGCACCGGAAAGAAACCGCATTACCTGATCATTTCTGGTACCGGCGCGGCGAATCCCCCGTTGACCGAAGATATCGTACATACCTACATCCGTCAGATGGGGACGCTCATCAATAATCTGCCGGGCGCGGCGTACCGGTGCGCCAACTCCCCGGACTGGACGATGGAATACATCAGCGAAGGCATTGAAAAAATCACCGGATATCCCGCCGATGACTTTGTCTGTAACACCGTGCGTACGTATAATTCCATTATTCTTAATGAGGATCAGCCGCGCGTCTGGAATGAGATCCAGCAGGCGGTCAGCAAAAAAATCCCTTATGTTCTGGAATACCGCATCCGTTCCGCCTCCGGCGATCTGAAATGGGTCTGGGAACGCGGAATGCCTGTTTATGACAGCCGCGGAGAGGTACAGGCCCTGGAAGGTTTTATAACCGATATTACCGAACGGAAATATGCCGAGGATTCCTGGCGCGAATCGGAACGCCGCTTCCGTGAGTTTTTTGAAACCATCGGACTGTTCTCGGTCATGCTCGACACCGATGGCACGATCCTCTTTTGCAACAATGAACTCCTGCGCGCCACCGGATGGACCGAAACCGACGTGCTCGGTAAAAACTGGTTTGACCTTTTTATACCGGCCGGCGACCAGCTGAAACGGATATACCGCGATACCATGGAGGGCAGCCAATCCTTTGCCGTTCACTATGATAACGCGATCATGACGCGGAATGGCGAACGCCTGTGGGTGAAATGGAGCAATACCAGCCTGCGCGATCTGGAGGGCAAGATAATAGGAACAGCCAGTATCGGCGAGGATATAACCGAAAAGCGGACCATCGAGAACTCCCTTCGGGAACGCGAACGGCAGCTGAGCAGTATTTTCCTGGCCGCGCCGGTGGGCATAGGCGTCGTTGTGGACCGCATCCTCATCGAAGCCAACGATAAACTTTGCTCGATGACGGGATATTCCCGTAACGAACTGATCGGTCAATCTTCCAAAATGCTGTATCCAACCCTGCAGGATTTTGATTATGTCGGCCAGGAAAAATACCGACAGCTCCGCCAGACCGGCACCGGCACCGTACAGACCCGCTGGCTAAAAAAAGACGGTTCGATTATCCATGTTATGCTGAGTTCCTCACCTATTGATCCCGCCGACTGGAAAAAAGGCGTTACCTTCACCGCGATGGATATTACCGAACGGTACCGGATGGAAACGGCCCTGCGCGAAAGCGAAGAACGTTTCCGGCGGTTGGCGGAAAATTCTCCGGATATGATTTTCCGGATGTCCCTGCCTGACTGTAATTATACGTACATCAGCCCCGCCGTAGAAACCCTCACCGGTTATACGCCCGAAGAATGCTACGCCGATCCGTTAATCAACCGAAAAATCATTCATGAAGAATGGCGGGTGTTTTTTGATACGATGTTCCGTAAATTGACTCAAGGCGAATTGCCCCCGGTTATCGAATATCCGATTATTCATAAAAATGGACAAACCCGATGGCTGCACCAAAGAAATTTGTACATTCGGGAAAACGATACAATCATTGCCCTGGAAGGCATCGTAACTGATTTCACCGAATTGAAGCAGGCTTTGGATACGATAACCGCCAGTGAAAAACGCCTGGCCGATATTATTGACGCCGCCCCATTCGGCGCGCATCTATATCTGCTGGATAATGGAGAACAACTCATTCTTACTGGCGCCAACCAGTCAGCAGACCGGATATTAAATATCCATCACAAATCATTAATTGGAAAATCCATCGAGGAGGCATTTCCTGATTTGGCGCAAACCGATATTCCTGACACTTACCGGCAAGTGGCCCGGTATGGACAGCCGTTTTATAAAGAGCAGGTCATTTATTCCGGCGGGGATATTAGTGGTATTTTTGAAATTCAAGCCGTGCAGACCGGCCCGAACCGTATAGCTGTTTTCTTCCGCGACATAACCGAAAAACGTAAGGCCGAGCAACGGCTGATTGAAAGTGAGGAAAAATTCCGGACGCTGTTTGAGACAATGGCGCAGGGCGTCGTTTATCAGGACCGCAACGGCGCGATCATTAGCGCCAACCCCGCCGCGGAGAGAATTCTGGGCGTTTCATGCGGGACGTTGCTCCGGAGAACATCTGAAGATCATGGCTGGCAGGCTATTCATGAAGACGGCACCCCATTCGAAAGCGCCGAGCATCCGGCGATGATAGCCCTGCAAAGCGGCCGAGAAATCCGGAACGTCGTAATGGGGATTTCCAATCCCACAACCAATCAACGCACATGGATTAATATCAACGCCGTGCCGCAGTTTCGCCCCGGTGAAACCATTCCGTATCAGGTTTACGCTACATTCGAGGACATCACCGAACGCAAGCAGTATGAAAAAAATCTGCAAGCCTATACCAACAAATTAAGCGCCATGCTGAAAGCCATGCCGGACCTTCTGTTTATCATGAACCGGCGCGGTGTTTTTGAGGAATTTTATGCGACTAACCACCATCGCCTTGCGCTACCGCCGGAGAAAATCATTGGCGCCGATTTTTCAGCGGTCTTCGGCCCCGAGGAAGCTCAATGGCATCTGCAGCATCTTACCGACTGTCTGGAACATAACATACTGAAAACGTACGAATATTCTCTTTCTATTGACGGGGATCTAAGGAATTATGAAGCCCGCCTTACGCCGCTGGATGCCGATCATGTACTGATTATCATACGGGACATCACTGAGAATAAACGCATGACCGAGGCCTTACGTCAGAGCGAAGAAAAACTCCGCAATATTATCGAGAACAGTTCCAATCTATTCTACACCCATACGACGGAACACGTATTTACTTACCTCAGTCCGCAGGCCCGCGACTTTTTTGACTGCGCACCCGAAGAAGCTATGGTACGGTGGACAGATTTCATTACCGATCATCCGGTCAATCAACACGGGCTAGAACTGACCAACCGCGCCATCATGACAGCGGAGCGCCAGCCGGGTTATGAACTCGAACTGAAAACCAAAACCGGCCGACGGTTATGGGTTGAAATTCATGAAGCCCCGGTCGTCAAGGACGGAAAAACCGTTGCCATCGTGGGAGTCGCCACCAACATTTCTGAACGGAAAAAATCCTTAGAGCAACTGAAGGAAAGCGAAGAGCGGCTACGTTTATTAAGCGAAAACCTCGCCGACGGCATGGTTTACCAGATTAACAGCGGGCCCGACGGCAACGGGAGGGAGTTTACTTACATCAGCCCGGCTATCGAGCGCCTCCACGGCCTGAAAGCGGCGGACGTCATGCGCAATCCGAACCTTCTCTACGATCAGATCATGCCGGCCGATCGGAGTTACATGGCCAAACAGGAAGCCCTCGCCTTCCAGAAACAATCTACGCTCGACGTGGATGTCCGCATACAGCTACCCTCCGGCGATATCCGCTGGCGCCGCTTTACTTCCCACACCCGTAAAACCCCTGAGGGAAACGTGGTTTGGGACGGTATCGAACTGGATATCACCGAACGAAAAAAAGCCGAAGCGGCTTTACTCGAAAGCGAAAACCGGCTCAACAGCTTTATTCATGAGACCATAGAGGGGGTTTCCATGCTGGATACAAATGGCCGGATTATTATATGGAACCCCGCGGCCGAAACGATCACCGGTTTTACCAGAGAGGAAGTGCTGGGCCGGTTCTGGTGGGATGTGGCTTATGAAGCCTTACCCGAAGAGCAGAAAACGGCGACGCGCCGATCCGAATTAAAAGAAATGGTCATGAAAATGCTGGCGGATAAACTACCCGCCAATAGACTGAAAGTGGAATTTACCATACGGCGTAAAGACGGCGCCGAACGTATCCTGGAACAGACCGTGTTTTTTATTGAAACGATAACCGGTTATCTTATCGCTTCCACCTTCTTGGACATCACCGAGGTCAGGAAAGCAGAAAAATTATTAAAAGAAAACGAAGAAAAATACCGGCGTCTGGTAGAACTCTCGCCGTGGCCGATTGCGGTGCATAAGGACGGTAAAATATTTTATATCAATCAGGCCGGAGTGGCGCTTCTGGGCTATTCCAATCCTGACGAACTGATCGGCCAGAACCTGATGGACTTTGTGCCGCCTGAATTTCAACCTGTTATTATGGAACGGATACGTTTGATGGCTGAACATAAGACGGAAGTGCCGGTCATAGATGAAAAATTATATAC
Source organism: uncultured Bacteroidota bacterium (assembly GCA_964609675.1). GTDB lineage: Bacteria > CLD3 > CLD3 > SB21 > JBBIRG01 > CAZSRX01. The sequence continues at coordinate 24,361 of CAZSRX010000017.1, forward strand.
CAAGAATCGTTCAACAATCGACGTCGAAGTGGCGGCCATTCCTTTTTCGCAACAGGATGAAACGTACTTTCAGGTAATGTTCCGGGATATTTCACAACGAAAAAAAACCCTGTCGGCGCTCGAAGAAAGCGAGCGGCGCTATCGCCGGCTGATCGAATCGGTTACCGATTACATTTATACCGTACAGATTGAAAACGGCCGCCCGGTACAGACTTATCACGGCCCTGGCTGTGAAGGCGTTACGGGATACACGCCGGAGGAATACGCCGCCGATCCCGAACTGTGGTTCCGCATGATTTATGACGATGATAAACCTTTAGTGAAACAGCAAATGGATAACGTCATCAAAGGTTCGGATTACTCTCCGCTGGAACACCGAATTATCCATAAAAGCGGCTCTGTACTATGGGTGCGCAATACCCCGGTACCCCGTTTCGATGATCGGAGCCGCCTGCTGGCCTATGACGGTCTGGTTATTGATATCACCGAACGCAAAATAGCCGAAGAGGCCTTACGGGAAACCGAAGAACGATTCCGCACTTTCGTGGAAAGCGTAGATGAGATGGTGTACTACCAGGGCCTTGACGGGCGCTTATCGATGATGAATTCAGCCATTGAGCGTATTACCGGTTATACGCTCGCCGATATCCGGCAGGATCCGTTTTTATGGCAAAAAAACACCCATCCCGATGATGTCCGATTTTTTGAGGGCTTTTTCAGGGATCATCCGGAGGGATTGCCGTATTACGAGGGCGAATACCGTGTCCGCACATCGGCCGGCCAGTGGAAATGGATTTTTTCGCGGATGTTCGGCGTAAAAAGCGCCGCCGGCCGGTACATCGGCTATTACTGCATTGACCGTGATATCACCGACCGGAAGCGGTATGAACTCCAATTAATCGAAAGCGAACAACGATACCGTAATCTCGTGGAAACGTATCCCGACGCGGTCATCGTCGAAATAGGCGGTAAAGTCGTTTTCACCAATACGGCCGGACTGAATTTATTCGGATGCCGGTCGCTTCAGGATATGGAAAATGTCCGCATCGATAAAGTCTTTGAGGAAATCGTTACCGACATGCCGGATAAAACGCGCGCACCGATTGAATTTCCGATTCTCGTCGGAATATTAACCCGTCAGGACGGACAGCATATTGAGGTAGAAATGGTCATCAGCCAGACCACGTTTATGAATCAGCCGGCTATTTTACGCATTATCCGCGACGTCAGCGAGATTAACCAATTACACCGGCAATCCCGCCGCATGGAACAGCTGGCGGCGCTGGGCCAGATGGCCGCGACAATTGCCCATGAAATCCGCAATCCGCTGGGCGCCGTCAGCCTGAATTTCCAGTTTCTCTTCCATGAATTATCCGAGATGCAGAAATACCGCAACGTCTTCCGCAATATCGAGGAAGGCATCGGGCGCATTCAGAATATCATTACCGGCATTCTGGATTACTCCCGCCCCGTCAAGCCGCAGAGAATCACCGAGCATCTGCATGCGGTCATTGACCGCAGCGTCCAGTCCGTCGAACATGAATTCAGAAGCCACCGTATGACTATTGAAAAACAATACGGCGCCGCCTCCGACGTCCTCTCGATGGACATCCACCAGATCATGCGCGTTTTTATCAATCTGCTCACCAATGCCCGTCAGGCAATGACGGATGGCGGACGCGTTATCATTGCTACCCGTTCCGGTGACCATGAAATCATCGTGACTGTAACCGATACCGGACGCGGTATTGAACCGCATGACCTGAATAAAGTTTTCAATCCCTTCTTCACGACCCGTACCGAAGGCAGCGGACTCGGTCTGGCCATCGTTTACCGCATACTGGAACAGCACGACGCAAAAATATCCGTGGAAAGCGCGCTGGGTCAGGGAACGGTTTTTACGATCCGATTTGCGCAAGAAACGACGCCCGCAATAAACCCGATAACATGAGGCTTTATGGAAAACGGTAAAACAATCGCTATCGTTGAAGACGATCCGCTTTTCCGGCGGAGTCTTGAAGAATTTTTGTCCATGAAATATACGGTGACGGCATTCGGCTCGGCGGAAGAACTGCTGGAGGCACTGGACAATCTACGCCCCGACGTCATGATTATGGATATTATGCTGCCGGGCATGAACGGCATCGACCTCCTGCGCGAAGTCAAATCCCGGCGATCCGAAATACCGGTTATTATGCTGTCGGCTGTTGACCAGATTGCCAAAGTCGTGGAGGCGATCAAAGCCGGCGCTTACGATTACCTCGCTAAGCCGCTGATTCTCGAAGAGCTTTATCTGCGCATCGACCGGGCCCTTGAAACCACGGAAATCCGCACCGAACTGGATCAGCGGCGGCGTCTCCAGTTGGCCGCTATCCGCAACTATAAAATCATCGGCCAAAGCTCTGCGATGGAATCCCTGCGCGCGCAAATCCGCGTCGTCGCTCCCGCCGACTCCACCGTGCTGATTGAAGGCGAAACCGGAACGGGCAAGGAGTTAATTGCCCGCGAAATCCACGCTCAGAGCGCCCGGGCGGCTAAACCCTTCGTGGATATCAACTGCGGCGCCTTGCCGAGGGAAATCATGGAATCCGAACTGTTCGGTTATAAAAAAGGCGCATTCACCGGCGCGTATTCCGACGAACCCGGCAAGTTCAAACTCGCGAACGGCGGTACCATGCTTCTCGACGAAATCGGCGAGATGCCGCCCGAAGCCCAGATTAAACTTCTGCGGGTTATCGAAGAGCGGGAGTTCTACCCGGTCGGCGGCAACCAAAAAATCAAAGTGGATGTCCGTATTATCGCCTGCACCAATAAAAACCTTTATGATTCGGTTACGGCCGGCACATTCCGCGAAGACCTTTATTACCGGCTGAATGTATGTCACCTGGTTATTCCGCCGCTTCGCGAACGCCCCGAGGATATCCTTCCCATCGCGCAGTTTTTCCTGGCCGAATACAAACGGAAATTCGGAAAACGTTTTAAAACCATAAACCCGGAAGCCGCCCTGCTCCTGACCAGTTATACGTGGAAAGGCAATGTAAGGGAACTTCGGAATGTGATGGAACGGGTCGTCCTTTTTCATGACGGCGACGCCCTCGAACCGGAGCACCTCCAAATCGCTCTTCCCTTGGCGAAAACGGCAACGCCTTCCGCAACAACCTCCGTGGCTGAAGTTTCCGGCAGTGATTCCAGACACGCCGATCTGTCCGAACGCGAACATCAGGTCATGCTCCTCATCGCCTCCGGAAAAACCGTGAGTGAAATCGCGCGGGAACTGGACATCAGCGTTAAAACCGTCAGCACCCTGCGCGCGCGGATACTGACAAAAATGAATATGCGGACCAACGCCGAAATCAGTTATTATGCCATAAAGAAAGGCCTGGTCCCTTAATGGTCTGCAGCCGCCTTTCCTCAGAATCTATAAAAGCACACCGCTCTTGACTGGAAAATAATTTTATTCATGAAAAAATTATTTTAGTTTATTATACTATATTTGAAAAGGATTACTTAACCGCGAAAGGAAGATGGAACATGTCTTTAGTCAGCAAAACAATCAACGAGTTTAATCTGGAACTGGCATCCACGTCTCCGGCGCCGGGTGGCGGCAGCGTTTCCGCGTTGGCGGCATCGATGGGCGCGTCGTTAATTTCCATGGTCTGCCAGTTGACCATCGGCAAGAAAAAATACGCGGCCGTGGAAGAGGAAATGAAAGCTATCCACCGGCAGTCGGAAGAACTCCGGGCACAACTGACCGCACGGATTGACAAAGATACCGACGCTTTTAATGTCGTGATGAGCGCTTTCGGCCTGCCCAAAGGCACCGACGAGGAAAAGCAAAAGCGCGATCAAGCCATCGAGGAGGCCACAAAAAAAGCTACCCTTGTCCCCCTGGAAGTTATGCGTCTCTGCCGGGATGCAATCGCGCTGTCGGAAACTGTAGCCGTGAAAGGCAACGCCAACGCGCTCAGTGACGCCGGTGTGTCCGCCCTGATGATACGCTCCGGCTGCCGCGGCGCTTATTATAACGTAAAAATTAACCTCGCTTCCCTGAAAGATACGGCCTTTATCGCCGAAAAAAATGCCGAAGCAGCCGCCCTGCTCCGCGCCGTCGATGAAAAATCCGACGCGGTCCTGGCGCATGTCGAATCCCAATGGAAAAGCTGATGACGTATGCAATCCTACAGCGAAATCAATATCATCTATATCCTCATCATCGTTATCGGTCTTGTTTTTTTTACGGCGATGATATATATCAGCCGCGGCCGCCGCAAGGACGTTTCGCAGAGAAAAAAACGCATGATGGACGAATGGAAAGATCGTCTCGGCTGATATGACCGATGAAATTCCCAAAAGCGAGTTGGAAAAACAGGCGCTCATCGAAGGTACGGTCTCCGATGAAATGGAACGAAAACTCTTCGAATTATCGGCGTTGTTTGAAATCAGCCAATTGCTGAATTCCTCGCTGAACCTGACGGCGATAGCCGATAATATCCTTTTGTCGCCGATGGGCCGCATGATGATTAATCGCGGGTTTTTCCTGCTCCACCGTGGGGACGGCGATTACGAAATGATTACGCTGAAAGGATTACCGCGCGATTTAATCGGCAAGAAAACGGTCATTCATGACCTGCCACGGAAACCCTTCCTCCATACCGAGATTCCTTCAGGCGAAACCGGACTGGAGTTTCTTGCCGATCAGGAAATCCGGCTCTTCCTGCCGATCGTCCTCCGCAACGACGCCTTAGGATTAATCGGATACGGTAAAAAACTCAGCGGCGGAGGTTATAAGGAAAGTGAAATCGAATTTCTGTCCTCATTGGCAAATATCGCCGCGACCAGCATTCAGAACGGCCTCGTATATGACGAGATCCGCCGCGTGAATAAGCAACTCGACCGCAAAATTCAGGAACTGAATACGCTTTTCGACATCGGCAAAGGCCTGCAGTCCACGCTGGACGCCAAGCAAATTATCAAGCTCCTCGGATACGGCCTCATGGGCGCCAAGATGCTCAATAAGTTCGTCATCCTGCTGCAGCGACATGCAGAACCCGAAATTGCCGAACGAAAGGGCCTGGCCGCTTTTGAACTGAGTCGGGAACACATGGTGCAACTTTTCGGCGTTTCCCATCCGTACCTGACCGAAGACGCGGAGTCGTCGGATATAGATGCCGCTCTCAGCCGGCAGGACATTACCGCGGTCATCCCCATGCGTTCACAGGACCGCACCAAAGGCGTTTTGTTGATCGGCCATAAAATGCATAAGCAATCCGTGCAGGCCGATGAACTGGATTTTCTGTTTACGCTCGGCAATCAGGCCATGACCGCGCTGGAAAACGCCTGGTTATTTGAAGATTCCATCGAACGCCGCCGGCTGGAGGAAGAACTTGCGCTGGCCCGTAAAATCCAGCAACGGCTTCTGCCTACAGCCTTTCCGGCCCTGGATGGTTTTGAGATCTTTGGCCTGAACATTTCCTCCAAACAGGTCGGCGGCGACTATCTGGACGTAATCCGGATAGACGACCACCGTTATTTACTCGCGATTGCCGACGTTTCCGGTAAAGGTGTTCCGGCTTCGCTATTGATGAGCAACCTGCAGGCCAGTCTTTTAGCTCTTACACCGGATATGAAAAGCCTCAGCAGTCTGGTGGCGCGGGTTAATAACATCATCTTTGCCAACACCGATTCCGATAAATTCATAACCTGCTTCTGCGGCATTCTGGACACCGGCGCACGGACACTGACGTGCGTGAACGCCGGCCATAACCCGCCGTACCGGATACAAGCCGACGGCAGCCTGCAAACCCTCGAAAAAGGCGGCCTGTTGCTGGGCATGATACCGGATATGCCTTATGAGGAAGAAGTGATTCCGTTGCATCCGGGCGAAAGCGTTGTCATGTTTACCGACGGCGTCACCGAAGCCATGAACGAGGAACAACAATTATTTGATGAACCCCGTCTGGAAAAAATCCTCACTTCCAACCCCGATATGCCCGCGCAGCCGCTTGTGGAACGAATCGTTCAGGAAGTTAAGCACTTCGCCGGCGCGGCCCCGCAATCTGATGATATTACGATTTTAATTGTTCACGCAAAATAACTATCCTTTATGACCATGAAAAATACATTACTTATCATGGCCCGCTGGTTTATCGGCGCGGTGTTTATTCTTTCAGCGGTTACCAAACTTGCCGGCACGGGCGTATTCGAAATATCCCTCATCGAACAGGGCATCACACCGGACCGCTTCACCGCCGCCATACTGACGCGGCTTTTAATCGGATTCGAAATCTTCCTTGCCGTTTCATTTTTCCTTCCCTTCCTCCTGCGCCGCGTAATTATTCCCCTGACACTGGCTACGCTCATGGGCTTCACGCTGTACCTCGCGTATTTCCTTTTGTTCCGTTCCGAAATGGAGGATTGCGGCTGTTTCGGCGAAATGATTAAAATGACCCCACTGGAATCTATTCTGAAAAATATCGTGCTTATTGCCGTCGTTTTGTTTATTTACCGGTACTACCGGACAGACAACAAGCAATGGTTGCCGGCTGTTTTATTATATAGCCTCTGCACCGTTCTCATATTTATTTTCTTCCCTATCCGTTCGGTGGAAAATCTGACCTTTGCTAAATACACGCGCTTCGAGAATAAAGGCATTGTGGATCTCACGCAGGGCGACAAACTGGTTGTCCTTCTGAGTATGGACTGCGAAGACTGTCTGGATAAAGCCACTAAACTCAGCGAGTTATACCGAACCGAAAGAAAACTGCCGGAACTGTATTATTTTATTTGGGGCGACCACGACTCCCTTTCCACTTTCATGACACGCTCGCAGTCCGAATTCCCTTATCTTTTGCTCTCCGATGCTGATTTTTTCAGCATGATTGGCGATGCGCCGCCCCGCCTGTATTGGCTTCAAAACGGCGAAGTTAAAGAATACTGGGATAAAGATATTATCGAACGTTTAAGAAAAACCTTTTCTTTGAAGTAAAGACTATAGCGCTGTTAGAGGGCACAATATTTACCCGTTGTTAAGCAATACCCAACAAATTCATACGGGAAATAATTTAAAATCAAAGCGATTCCGATAAGCTCAAAAACCTTTATACCGTTCATCGTGACAATTCGGCTATTTACCGGAAAGTATCTTCGCCCGGTAAAGAATTCGCTGAAATGGGCGGCCATTGAGTGGGTTTGATTTGAAGCGAGAGACCTTGACGAATTCGAATTATTTATTATCCGGCAGTGCGAAGAAACTATGGCCATCCCTGCCGAAGCCAGGGGAGGTTCGGACCTGTGGATGAAATTATTACCCGCGGATTGTTTGACGCGAAATAAGCCATAACAGCGATCGCATCGGGCGACGGTTTATACTGCCGGCTTCCTGAAAAATACCTTCTATGTGGATGGATATTCAGAAAAATAAATTTATAGAATCCATTCGGTCTTATTCAGATATCGGTTAATCAACTGAATTATCTCCCTGATGTAAGACGGTAGTTCGCGAATGTCGTTGTAATGCAGGGAACAGTCCTTCACTCCTTCCAGCAGCATCTCGCAAGACGTAATATGAATCCATTTGGAAGCTGTCGTTCCGGATCCTCGAATATCGCACAGACTGTCGGCGCGGAACAGTTCAAAGACATCGCCCACCACTTCGGGCGATTCAATGGGATAGGTAAAAGCCAGCCGGCCGCCGGGCGCTTTGATAATATTCATGGTCCGGTTTGAGTAAAACTCGACCATTTTCCGATCCTGACCGTTTTCGTAATAAAGTACGATATAGGACCAGGGAATTCTTCTTATTAAAGGTGTTGTAGCCGATTCCTCTTTTTTGACGGTTTTTTTCGGCGAGCAACCCAGCCCCGCAACCAGAAACAAAGTCAGCAGATAAATAAAATATCGTCTTCTGGAATCAGCCACTACGCGATGAGCCTGAATGATAATTGTAAATGAATGGTTATTTCTTTTTTTCCTCATCCAGCGGATAGCCGGCCGCTCGCCATTCATCCATGCCGCCGGGGAATACCATCACATTCCGGTACCCTTTCTGAACCATGATCTGCGCCAGTTGATCGGCCTGATCGCATCCGGGACCCCCGCAAAAAATCACCACCGCCTGATCTTTCTTTATCATCGGCAATAAATCGCTCGTATCGGCAATACGATAATAAAGTGAGATTGCATCCTTGATGTGAGCTTTTTTATAAAGAAACGGATGACGGGCGTCAATGAATACAGCCAGTTTTTCTGTGAATAAGGTAAAGGCTTCGTCAATCGTTAATGTACGTATGGAATCGGAGTCTGTCTGAAAAGCAATGTTTTTGGCAAAAAAATTAAAAAGACAAGGATTGGATGTTGGGCAAACAAATCCTGCATCTACATAAAAAAAGTCGATGAAAAAAAATAATAAAATGATCGCGCGCATACCACTTCTTGTTTGCTACTAATATATACTCTTTAAATGATATTTCAAAATGAGTTTTAAAATATTTTAAATAATCATTGCTATGTTGAAATATAAAGGTACCTTATAATAAACATTTTTTCATCAAACTATAGGGAGGGGCTTTATGTTCACAAGATTTTGTAGTTTATTCGGTTTTGTGCCGATCTTCACTTTTATGTTTTTTACGTTTTATCTTATTCCGGAAACATCCAACGCGCAATTTGATAAAATCAAAAAGACGGTAGATAAGAACAAAAAAGAGAATAAGGAAAAAAAAGATAAAAAAACTACAAACACAGGAAAAGAGGACACCGGTAAAGCAGGAAACGATGCCAGTACAACAAGCGGTTCCGGTACAGGCACGAGTTCAGCCGGTTCCGGCAGCCAGCAGAAAAACAAGCAGGCCCAGCGGGAAGAACACGAAACGTATTTAAAGAAATTACGGAGTGACGCCTGGGAATATTACGACACACCGGTAACTATGGAATATGGTACGGAAAATTCAGAAAAAATTCTTAACCTGGCCAGGGCGTTTGATTACTATCCCCGGGCAATCATTGCGGACTCTATTTGTTACAAAGTCTATACTACAAAAGATTTAGAAACCGGGACGATTTGGACGAACTTTGTATGGGTAGTAAAAACATTCTGGGAATTGTATCCGAATAAGCTGGCAAAAGAATTTGAACCGGCCATTCAGGGATGCATGAAAAGAGCGGCCGATTACAAGGCCAATGGCAATCTGGCCGAGGCAAAAAATTGGGCGGGCGCGGGACTGAATTACATTAATGCGCTCAAAATCATTCAGAGTCCAGGTCATCAGGACGGCGCTAAATTGGCAGCGACTTATGAAAAAGAAGTCCAGTCGATGTATACTGACCTGAAAATGAAGATCGGAGCGAAATTTTATACCAGCCGCCTGCATGCGGACCAGGCGCTAAATATCGTTTTCTCCAAAAAACCGATAGTGATAAAAACCGAAGACGCGGCTTCGTTCACGAATGCGTTTACTCTGGGCGACAATATTTACGCTATGGGTTATTTTGAATCCGATCTTAACGCGTTATCCACATCGGAGAAAAAATACAACGTCGCGTTTTACATCGATACGGATCCGAATTATTCCGGAGAACCGGACTTCTATACAACCTATCCGATTTCGGCGGTAACTGGCAAGAATTCATACGCCTATGCTGAAATCATACCCGCGTTCGCCGCCAACAACCAGACCGAATCCCTGGACATCATGCGAAACCTGAAACGGCTCAAAATGGGTAAACACAACATCATGATGAAGTTCCTGAATTTCAAAGCGGATGTCCTGGCGAAAGGTTACTTCACGCTCGACTGCACTTCCGATGGAATGACGAAGTTTGAACAATGGATAGCCCCGTTCGAGGATCGTGAACTTGAAAAAGTACGTATGCCCAAAGCGGAGCAAAGCAATCCCACACTCGAATCGGACATGAAGCGGGTACTGAAAGAAGTCTATCCCGACTGGACTGTGCTGAGGCTGGTCATCGCCGAAAAAAACTGGACCATTGAAAAAAATTCCATCACCGGCGAAATCGAGTACCGCCATATTGGTACATCGGTGGCAATCAAAGATCAGTCTGGCGAATGCCGCGTGTACTGGGTTTCCTTCAAGCAGAATTACGCCAACGGCAAGTACGGCGAACTATGGAAACACGGCGTTGGTGACAATGAAAAAATTAAATGCGAAAATGTCATGAAGTAATGACTATCGTCCGATTTATAAAAAAGCCTCCCTATCCGGGAGGTTTTTTTGACTACTGTATTTTTCTGTCACAGACCGATGGAGTACTGCGCTATTCCCGGCAGCGAAATTAAGGATTCTCGGAATTTATTCCTTTGTGACGGTATATTTAATATTTTACATTTCATTGTAAAATGGTCAACTTGATGAAAAATTGCGTTTTCCTGGAACAGCCGAATACTGAAAACGTGGACGTCACTAGAATTTCAGCCTGCCGAACCGCATCGGTATGTTCTATCACAGGGTAAATCGTAAACCTGTCAAAGTCTCAAAAACATCTTGGATTCGACGTTTCCGTTACGGAATCCAAACCATCACTGATTGGATTAGGCATCCGTTAGACTCCTCGGAGTATGCAGGTTGCACGTTATTCACACTGTAACATCTTTCTCAAAAAGAAAAAAGAACAAGCAGAAATGAAAAACTTCATATAAATTATACCATAAGCAATCCATTCAAAATTCCATTTTCCTATGAGCCATCACAATTTTTTGGTTTTATTATTGAGGGAACCATCGTCGGTCCGGCATTTTAGAAAACGCTCTTTTTTATGAAATAAAATTCAGGAAAAAACGTTTTCTATAAGGTTGAATTAAAGTAAAAGCGCAATAAACAGTTATCTAAATCCGAAAGGAGCTTATCGAACACCTTGTAATTCCGGTTTTTTTATATTGATGACATGAACAATTAACAAAACAAGGAGACAAAACATGAAAAATCTGACAGGCAAAACACTTTGGCTGAAGGGATTGACGGCGCTCATGGCATTATCTTTCGTATGGTACGGTTGCGGAAGTTCAGAGACCGCTGTGCAGAGTGATTCCGGCAGTAAAGAAGAAAAAGTCGTCAAAGAGAACAAGGAAGTGAAAAAAGACAAGACGGAAAAGACTTCGGCAAAGAAAGAAAAGGAAGTAAAATTTGAGAAAACCGGAACTTCCGCAGACGCTTTTCTTAAGGCCGCCTTTGACCTTCACAAAAGCATGAAAGATTTCAATCAAAGTTATGAGGATACCAAAATATACATTCACCTCCTTTTGAGTAATCCTTCCGGACTGATCGGCAAGGACGTAGCATCGGCGGTTGGCGCGGCCCGTGACGCCGGTAGCGTTCCGGCGAATCTGCAGATCGGAGATTTGAATGCCCTGTTCGACAGCAAGAAAGACGCGCTGAAAGACCTGAAAGACGCGGCGATTAAAAACAGTATCACTGAACTGGTCACCAGCGTCAAAACCATGATTACCTCGCTCGGTACGGTGCCTGGCGACGCGGTGAAACTCATCAACGAAGGCAAGGAACTGCCCGACAAACTCAAGGCCGAGATGACCGGCATGAAGGCTGCGAAACTTCCCGGCGTGGTAAAAAAAGTTGCTGATTCCTCCAAGGAACTGACAACCTGTTCCGAAGAAGCGCCAAAAATGGTAACGAACCTTACGGAAATCGTCGCTCTGCTTGAAAAAATAGTCAATCTGATGTGATAGAAATAAATTCCAAAAAAAACTCCGGAACATTGTGTTCCGGAGTTTTTTTTTATATCACCACATTTCTGCATGCAATGCTCCGCCGATAGTTGATTCGGAGAAATCCGCCTGTGTTTGGAGGATGAAATTCAGGGAAAGGTCATATGCTTTTGCTTTACGGAATATATCCTTGAGAACTTAAAAAATGAAATACCTAATCATTGATCAAACGGTAATGATGGTTGAATTATTCATATCGTATCATGAAGACTCACTATAAATCGTCTGAATATGGTAACATATAAATTTCAAAGACCATGCTGCGCTGAAGACCACGCGATTTTGTTATGCAAACCATCACGGATACCCATGGCTTATCGTTCAGTCAGGACTATTCTTCTGTGCGCTGGCAATCGGTGTCGCATGGCGTTTTTTGAATAATTTTATCCTGCTCGTTGCCGCCGTCGGAAAGTCATAAACTTGGCCGCCTGGAAGAACGCACCCGGAAGCGCATCCGGCAATCGAAATACCCGGTAAATTCGAACCGTATTTCGACTTTGGGAACGAACCCTGAAACCGCTGGGCAGGGAAGCAATCACCCGCAGTTTTATCACTCTGCCCTGCCGGCACCCGCTAGAATGTCCATACCGGCCGCTGGTCGGTATCATCCGCAATACCTGCGGCCTGCATAACCGAAACATCGGAAAAATCCGTAACCGTGAGCGAACAACCGAATTTACAATCGATGGAAAATTTACCGAACGAATGCTAATGAAACGAAAAGGAATCATGTTCGCAGGAAAACGGATTACGGTTCGGATCGTCGGTGAATATCCCGAAAAAAATTCGGCATCCGAAAAAAACATTTCCTCGCCACCCCCTTTGATAAAAAAACAACCATAGGTTCAGAACGAAAATAATACCCGATAGAAGTAGGACCGGATTATCAGCGCTTCAAAATACGCGTTACCGGCCGCGCCCCATCAGCATGACATAGATAGTATAGAAGATGATCTTAAAATCCATACGAAGAGACATATTCTCGATATACAGAATATCAAATTTCATCCGTTCAATCATTTCATCCACGTTGCCCGCATAGCCGTATTTAACCTGCCCGAGCGAGGTGATGCCCGGACGTACGCGGCTTAAATGCACATATTGCGGCGCGCGCTTTACAATCTGCTGAATGTAAAACGCCCGTTCCGGTCGCGGCCCCACAATACTCATATCCCCTTTCAATACATTGTAAAATTGAGGAAACTCATCCAGGCGCGTTTTGCGCAGGAATCTTCCGATTCTGGTCACCCGAGGATCATCCTGCTGCGCCAAAGTAGGCCCGGTCTTGGCTTCGGCATCGACCGTCATGGAGCGAAACTTATGGATCATAAACGGTTTGCCGTGCCGCCCGATACGTTCCTGATGATAAAAGACCGGTCCCCTGGAAGTGGCTTTGATTGCAATGGCCAGAATGATCCACATCGGCGTGAGCAGAATCAGAACCAGGGCCGAAACCACGATGTCTAAAAGCCGTTTGACGTTCTGCTCCCACACCGGCATGATCTCCGGCTCGAGGTCTATCAGCGGAATACCTTCCACTTGGGACGTACGCGCCTGCCCGCTGATGATATTGTATAAATCGGGGATAATCTTGACGTTGATTGTATAGTTAAGTTCCGCGGATACCTGGTCGCATATGGTTATAATTTCCAGGAGGGTTTTGTGTTCGCTCGGATCCAGCGCAATCAGCACCTCCGAAATCCGGTTGCGGGCAATAATCGCTCTCAATTCATCGATTGTGCCGATAATATCTTTATCGGCGCAGAATTCGGCAGAAAGCGCGGACCGTTCCAGCTGGCGTAGTTCGTTCTGAATTTTCCGGTAGGTATCAAGATACATAAACTGATCCTCGCCTTCCGGAACCGTGCTTTTTGTAGTCACAAAACCGACGACATCATAACCGTAATGTCGGTGCAGCCGCAGTTGTTTGCACAGGTTATGCGCCTGCTGATTCCAACCGATGATCAGCGCCTGCCGCCTCCCGATGCCGTTAAGCAGAAGCCGCTTCTGGAATGAGCGTACGCCGATCCTTCCCAAAACAACCAGGATAAGCAGGATCAGCGCGTACACCAGCACGATCAGCTTCGTCGGCGTGATGGGATGCATCCGGATCATTTCTACGGAGGTCAGTAGAAGCAGCACCACGGAACCGAAGGTCACGCTTTTCATCACCAGCACGACTTCGTCAAAAAACGACGAACGGTACCAGGACCTGTAAAGTCCAGCAAAAAGAAAAACAACAAACCAGAAAATGTTGATACCGGCAATCAGGAACAGATGGAGTAAGGGACTGTCTTCGGCGTTCCGTGCATAGGCCGAACTCAGATTTAGATAAAATAATATCAACGACGCCAGGCAGATGGCTACAGCGTCTGTGATAAACATGGCTATGATTTCTTTTCTCTTGGACATACTTTTAATCCCGTAAAGAACAGCCGTCGGTCTATAATTTCAGTAATCCGCGTAAGAGAATTTCCAAATCCATCTTTATGGAATAATTCCGCAAGTAATAATTATCATAATTTCTTACCGATTCATCATCGGTATCGGCAGCGGCTGGATTCATAAAAAGATCCGCAAGGGAAAATACGCCCGGCCGATGAGAAATGAAAGCGCTTTTTTCGGTTTTTTCACATAGACGTTGTGAAGGATATTGAAAGCGCGTACCCACCAGACTGAGACGCCCGGTAAAAACCAGATACAAATAGGACCACGCGGTTAGTCGCCCATTACTGGATTTAACCCAAAGCCGAACGGGGATGCGGTTTCCGTACCGATCAGAAAAGCCCTTCGTTTCGGGCTGAATGCGGCGTCCCAGGCGCATCATAACCCATAACGGCAAGGTTAGCAACAGGCCCGACAGACTTAGAAAAATATCCAGCAGACGCTTGAAAAAACGGTTAAACGGTTTTTCCAGTTCAGATTCCAACGCAATCATCGGCACGCTTTCCAGCCGGCTGATTTCCGATTTGCCGATAATAATATCCCCGCCGGACGGCGCCAGGCGTACATTCACCGGCATGCCCGCGAAACCGCGTACCATCGATAAGATGGCGGCGTGCGGGAGTTCCTCCGCCGCAATAAGCACTTCGGCAATCTGATGGTTACGGATAATGGACGGCAGTTCGGTTATGGAGCCCAGTAGCCGGATATCGTTTTCAACCGTTGCGCCGACTGCCGGCGCCTGCGTAGACACATAGCCAAGCACATGGTACGGGCTGTCAAACCGCTTCTGGATTTTACGGTACAACATCCGGGCTTCATGCGCCGTACCGACGATAAGCGTGTGCTTCTTGAAAACCTTGACGGTCCAGAGATTTTTCCGGGCGCCTTTTTTCATCAGAAATAATCCAAGGACGCGCCACGTTACCAGAAACACAAGCACCAGTCCCGATGTGTAAATAACATACAACCGGGAAAAAACAAATTCCTTTGAAAAAAGCGTCACGGTGGAAAGAATAAAAAACCCGATCACGGAAGCCATCAGCGACTGCGAAAGCGATAACTGGCGTTTGCCGTAATTATCCATAAAGTACAACGTGACGAGCCATATCAGGGACGACACCGTATGCAGCGTGACATAAAAAAACAAAGTGGATTCAATCCACGGCGGCGTGATGAAATCATGGTATCGCAGCAAAATGCCCAGCGAAACGGAAAGATTTATGAAAACCAAATCGATAATCGGCGCCCATCCAAGCCGGAACAGGCGGTGCAGGCGCGCGAGAAACGCCCGAATCCAGATCGCCGCCTTCAAGAACAGAATCATGCCGATAGAATACCGTTTCTTAAAATGCTTCTCAACGAATATCTCCATCGCCTCATAGAAGGTTTTGATATCCACAAAACCGCTACGACTGGTGCTTTCGCCCTTATAGTGAATAATCTGGGTTGTTGGCACATAATATATTTTCCATCCGCCTTTCCAGATGCGGTAACACCAGTCCAGGTCCTCGCCGTACATAAAATAAGTCTCGTCCAGCAAACCGACCGTTTCCAATACTTCCCGACGCAGGAACATGAACGATCCGGCTATGGCCTCCACTTCATGAACCTGATTTTCATCCAGATACGTCAGATTGTACCGGCCGAACAGTTTGCTCTTAGGAAAAATTTTACTCAGACCGGTGATTTTTGTAAACGCTACCCACGGCGATGGAAAACTCCGCTTGCAGGTCAATTGCAGCGTCCCGTCGGCATTCAACACCTTACAGCTTGCGGCGCCGGCTTCCGGATGCGCGTCCATAAATACAATCATTTTGGACAGCGTGTCTTCCTGAAGCAGTGTGTCGGGATTCAGAACCAGCACATAGCGCCCGCGGCAGTTCCGCAACGCAATATTATTGCCCCGGGCAAAGCCGACGTTATCTTCGTTCTCGATCAGCGTTACCTCCGGAAATTTCTCCCGCACCATCCGCGGGCTGTCGTCCACCGATGCATTGTCAACGACAAATACTTCCACGGACAGGCTTCCAATCGCCTTCCGCACAGAGTTCAGGCAATTCTCCAGAAATTCCCGTACATTGTAGTTAAGGATAACAATGGATATATCCGGCGGCTTGACAGAACCGGTATACTCGACAGAATCCTTTGTTAATTCGGTTTGCATCAGTAATCTAAACGGTATCCAACGACGGCATAATGCTGGGTCAGATTCCGCCCCTTTTGGTTCTGAAAATTGGTAATGCCGCTCAGTGTATAATGCGCATACAAATAATGGTTAGGAAAGGTCTCGTATCGGCCGGCCAGCGATGCCATTCGTTTAATCGCATTCACGCCGGACAGGAACTTTTTCTTCTCCTTCCCGGGTTGACCGTATCCCATCCATTCACCGGATATATCCCAGTCACCATCGCCGTGACGCAATAACTCAAACGTACTGTTCATCTGCAATCGCCGGGATGGCTGGTACCGCAATTCGAAAAAATAATCATCAGAATTCGGCTGTAAAAAGGAACCCAGACTTTTCTGAAAATGCGTATAATTAATCAGCTTGAATTTGTGGGTATAAACAAACGGCTCCACCCGTGAATACTCAAAACGAAAATCCAGATTGGAGATTCTGAAGGGTTCGACCCAGTACCAGCCCCATAAAAACGCCCAGGACTGTTTCCAATAGGTAAATGGATTGTCAGCCAACCGGTAATCATCCAGAAACAGCGAGGCATAAGTCTTAAGGCCCTTCGTCGGAAAGGCGGTCACGTCAAAGCTCATCGTATTGTTGTCCTTGTCCCCGGCGTACTGTTCAGCAATATGATAGATCATAATCGGGTTCAGATACTGCGTTTCCAGCGAACGTCCGCCGTATACCACGCTTTCATTGCCCGCGAAAAACAGCCACGGAAAAATTTTCAGTTCCAGCCGGTGCCCGGCGATATACTTACGGTCGCTGCTGTCGGTGCGGTCACTGAATATCGTACGCGGATGCCGAAGGAATCCATGAAAATACGTATATTTGAGCCGGTCAAACGTTACGTCCAACCGAAGATTGTCAAAGGCCGGCGCGTTATCCGACAACATCAAATTAGAATGCTTTCCCGGGCCCAGCACCAGCTTATCCTTGCCGAACTGCAGGCGGAAATATTTTGGCTCGATAACCAGATAAGCATTCGCTTCGAGCGAATACACATTACTGGCTTTATTGATGATGCCCTGCGACGTTGGCTGAAAATTTGAGTACTTAATATCAGACCCTTTGATCATCGTGCTTGTAAAATCGGCGTAGTAAGCGATTCCGTCTTTTAATACGCCCTTTGCAATACCATGCACCGCGGTGTTGCTGATGGTCTGATTCATCGAATCTTCCCGGCCGTTATACCGTATAATCTCGAAATTCTGATCCAATATCACATCACCCAGGGCATAGGTATAGCGGTCGTCACGATGACTCTGCCAAAAAATCAGATGCTTTTCTTTTTCTTCGTCGCGATAGGGTTTCTGCAGTCTGTCTAATTCCACATGAAACTCGCCCTTCAACTTTTCAAACAGTTCCTTGTCGGTCCGTGAAAATAAATCTGGCTGCTCCTTCATCAGAGAATCCAGCGACAGCATAATTTTCAGCGCATCATTTCTGGAATACGGCCGATTGCGAAGTACGATGGAGGATTTAATAATACCTTTAACCTCAAAGCGTTCAAAATAATCATAGATAAAATGAGTTAAGGGTATGTTATACGAAGGAGTATCAGTCCATTTTTTTTGCGCATATAGTTCTCCGACGCAATTCCATGAACCACATAACGCTATAATAAATACCATAATTTTAAAAAAATTTCGCAATGTAAGCTCCTTGAACAATTGGCGTAAATTAAGTTGTTTTTCTGTGCCGATGATAATAATCGGTTACAAAATTTCTGATCTGTTCAATAAAGATTCTATTGTCGAATTTTTCCGCATGTTGCCTTATGAATGCGGGATCAAATGATAACTTTTCAAACAGTACAATAGCTTCCGCAAGGCATTCCGTGTTTTGTTCATTAAAAAATACAGCGGTGCTTTTGCGTGAATCATCCTTAAATGGGATCATCGTTTCCAGTACACCGCCATTCCCGTAAGCGATTACCGGCCGGCCACTTGCGCAGCACTCCAGAGGTGTAAGTCCGTAATCCTCATGCTGGGGAAATATAAGCGCTCTGCACCGTGCGTATATACGGGCAAGTTCATGATCATCAACGCCCTCAATGAACTCAATATTTGGCCCGGCTTTGCTTACCAACTTTTTCTTTTCCACGCCGCGTCCCACCACTTTAAGCGGTTTTTTAATTTTATTGAATGTATCAATCACCAAATCGGCTTTCTTATATTTTTCAAGGCGGGAAACGACAAGATAATAATCATCGATCGTTGATTCAATGTGATACCGGTTGCAATCGATGGAAGGATGGATAACCGGAATTTCTTTTTTGAAATGATAGGCGTTTCGGATGCGTTGTGTTATTTCCGTTGCGTTAGCGATATAATGGTCCGGGCGTTGGGCAAATTGATAATCGATTTTTTTCAGTCTGTTGATTAATTTATTTAAAATAAATTTTTTAAGTCCCTTTGCGTTGGCATACAAGTCGTAGGATTCAGGGTTCCATGCCAGGCGAAAAGGAGTGTGGCAATAGGCGATGACCAATGAATCAGGACCGGCATGAATATACTTGCCGCAATGGGTTGTGGAAATCAGAATGACATCGTATTGTGAAAGATCCATCCGCTTCATAGCGGAAATCGCGAAGGGATAGAAAAGGCGTTTGAATTGTTTTTCTGTTTTGGCTATTTTCTGAAAACCGCTCGTACGTATATCGCAATTTTTAAATTCAGGAAAAGAGGCGTCCGGATCGTATATGGATGTGTAAATGGGCGCTTCGGGAAATGCCTGGTGCATGCTCAGCAAAACCCGTTCACCCCCCGCTTTACAAAATATCCCGTCATGGACTAAGGCGATTTTCATAATTCATAAAACTCCGGTAGATTATTAATATACCCATTTATCAAATTATCTAAAGTAACATCCATAATGAAGTTAATCCCTTTTGCGTTTTAAATCCGCATCAACCATCCCGAATTCAAGCGATAAGTGCAACACTGTTGAAAACTTCGTTTGGAGTTAAGAATTGGAGGCACTTTCGTGGTCGGTTATTAAGTGTATTTTCGATCTGCTTTAATTGCCATGCTGTTATAGTACAAAAATCTGTTTTCTTTGGCAAGTATTCTCTTACTAAGCCGATCGTATTTTCAACCGTTCCTTTCTCCCAGCTGTGATATGGGTGACAGAAATAGGATACCGCGTTTAAGGCTTCATTGACGATTTCATGGCAAACATTTTCCGTTCCATTATCATAGGTGAAGGATTCCTGAATTCAGCGGGCATCGGAGAAAACGTACCGATGAGCGCGGTATTTACAATTGTAAATGACGGAAAAATTTCGCTTCACCTCCCGAGTGAGGGTAGATTTATCGCGACCTAATTCTCTGGCCCAATCGGCCTTTGATTTACCAGCCGCCAAACCCAGGGCAATTGTTTCTCGTTCCATCAAAGAAAGGTGTTGATAAACTCTGGTTTTGTTGGTATCTTGTTTCATAGGCACTCCGTTGTGATTATGGGTTGTTAGACTAATTCATTTTACCACAATGAAAGTGCCTTTTCAAGTTTTTCTGCCGTAAATCTCGTTTCACTACGTTCCACTCGATTTACGGCAGTTATCTAACAGTTGCACTTATCGATTGAACCGGCGTATTGTATTTTAATTTTCTTTTGTGTTTTCTTCATTAATACCAACGAATCTTTAATATCATTGCTTATAAATTTATTTTCTTATTGTTTGATTTCCTGTGATATTTTTTTTATTATTTCAAGTAATGGGTTATTTTTGAATAACTTTATGAGTTTTATAATCGAATACAATTAAACGAAATGAAGAAGAATAGCGGACTATGAACAAAGAGCCTGTAAAAGTTCAGATTGAAATATTAAGATGTCCAGTTTGCAAGTGTAAATTAAAATCAGAAGATCAATCGCAACATTTACAATGTGAAGAGCCGAGTTGTGGAATGATTTACCCGATTATCAACGGCATTCCCTGCTTAATCAATGAAAAGAACAGCGTTTTTCAGATAGATGATTTCATTCATTACCGTGATTTATTTTTTCAGTTTTCTAAGCGCTCCATCCTTAAAGATGTAATAAAAAAAATACTGCCAAGTATAAGCAATAATATAAAAGCAAAAAAGAATTATAAGTATTTTGCTGAAAAACATATAAACAACATCAGTAATCCACGTGTATTAGTCTTAGGTGGAGGAGTTTTAGGCCATGGCATGAAGTCAATAATTTCATATACAAATATCGAATTTATCGAGACGGACGTATCCCTTGGTCCCAGAACCATGCTGATTTGCGATGCGCATGATATCCCTTTTGAAAATGATTTCTTTGATGGAGTTATCGTGCAAGCGGTTTTAGAACATGTTGCCGATCCCTATCGGTGTGTCGAAGAAATTTATAGGGTACTAAAATCTGATGGTTATATATATGCTGAATCGCCGTTTATACAGCAGGTTCATGGAAGAGAGTATGATTTTACCCGTTTTACTTATTTGGGACACAGGCGATTATTTCGCTATTTTAAAGAAATTGAGAGTGGTAGTGTATGCGGACCGGGAATGGCTTTGGCATGGTCGTATAAGTATTTTTTATTGAGCTTTTTTCAATCCAGGCTAATAAGAAAGATTGTAGGTGTTTTTGCAGACTTAACGGCTTTTTATCTAAAATACTTCGACTATTATTTAGTAAATAAAAATGCCGCCTTAGACGCCGCATCAGGTTTTTATTTTATGGGACAAAAAGCCAAAACGATTTTAAGCGATAAAGAAATCATACGGTTATACAAAGGTGGATTTTGACCACCGTAAGCAGGCTAGGAATTATTCTTAAAATGGATGATTCAGAAAAGAAAATAAAAAATATTCTTTTTGTACTTCCCAATCTGCAGGGTGGAGGAGCTGAGCGGGTCGTACTGACTATCTTGCGGTATCTAGATACTTCCAAATATTCGCTGACCCTGTTCCTATTTAAGAGGGAGGGAGTTTATTGGAATGAGATTCCTTCAAACGTAAGAGTCATTTGTGTTTTAGAAAGAGGACGTTTACGATTAAACCTGCACCGGATTTTCTTGCTTCTTTTGAAAGAAGCTAAATCACAAGACGTTCTTGTAGGAGGATTGGAACTGATATCAAGCTATATGGTCTATTTGGCGGGCTGGCTTGTAAAAAAACCAGCGATCGGAATGGTTCATATTTCTTTACCTGATTATTTACAAAATGAAAGCCGGATAAGAAATTGGCTGGCTAAAAGATTTTATGCACGTATGAAACGATTGGTTTTCGTATCAAACGGCGCCGTTCAATCGATGAGAAAATGGTTACCAGCAACGGATTACTCTTTCTGGTCGGTTATATATGATATGCTGGATACAAATGTTTATAAAGAAAATTCTGTATTACCAGAATGGACTAAACAAGCGTATCAAGCACCGGTGGTCATTGCCGTTGGAAGATTAGCCGAGCAAAAAGGGTTTGATTTATTGTTGATCGCTCATAAAAAATTAATCAATTTAGGTATCAGACATAATCTCGTCATTCTTGGTGAAGGCCCGCAGCGAAACTTTCTGGAACAAAAAATTAGAGACCTCGATATAGCTGGAAGTGTGTTTTTACCAGGATTTGTTGACAATCCTATTCATTATATGAAAATGGCAAAAATATTTATTTTATCATCCCGTTATGAAGGATTTGGAATGGTCATCGTTGAAGCCATGATTGCCGGATTGCCGGTAATAAGTACGGATTGTCGTTATGGTCCTGCTGAAATTTTGGATCATGGCAAATATGGTCTTCTGGTTCCTCCCGAAAATCCTGATACAATAGCCGAGGCTATTAAGAAACTGTTATTGGATAATGAATTATGCAATCACTTTATTGAATTAAACCAGGAAAGGGTATCAGATTTTTCTCCAGAAAGAATTATTCCGCAATGGGAACGGTTACTTGATGAGGTTACTTCATGAAATTTTCATTGGTACTCGCGACTATCGGCCGTACGGAAGAATTGATACGTTTTCTGAAATCACTCAATGCTCAGACTTATCGAAACTTTGAATTGATCGTTATTGATCAGAATCCAGATAATCGTTTAACGACCATTTTGTCTCCTTTTTTGGGCATTTTTCCCGTTATACATATCAAATCTGAAAAAGGACTGTCCCGTGCTCGCAATGTCGGTTTGAAATACATTTCGGGAGACATCATTGCGTTTCCTGATGATGACTGCTGGTATCCTCCTTCATTGCTGGAAAATGTAAAAGAAACGCTTGGGAAGAGGGCGGAAATTTCAGGAGTTACAGGCCGTAGCGCCGATGAAAATGGAATAACTTCTGCCGGACGCTGGGCCGATAAACCCGGATTGATTAAAATTACCGACGTGTTTACAAAAGGAATATCCTTTACCATTTTTGTAAAAAAATCCGTGATCGAAAAAATCGGTAATTTTGATGAAACATTGGGAGTTGGCGCCGGCACACCCTGGGGCTCCGGCGAAGAAACAGATTATTTAATTCGTGCGCTGAAAAAAGGCTTTCAGTTCTACTACGACCCGGAAATCATTGTGCATCATCCCCAGCCAGTGGTGGTTTACGACAAAAAAAGCATTGAAAGAACATTCAACTACGGCAGAGGAATGGGAAAAGTTTTACGAAAACATCGTATGCCCTTATGGAATACGATCTATCTTGTTTTTGTCCGCCCCGTAGGAGGAATAATTACCTCTCTCATTAACCTTAACTTTCCTAAAACCCTTTATCACTGGGCTGTTTTGCGTAGCAGAATAATGGGTTGGATCAAATAAACGGATATGATTATAAGAAAAACATATCAACTTATAAGTTTCATAATAATCAATTGTTTTTATACACTCATTTAACACCACATTGCTTTACATGGCCACCATCTCAATCGATTTAAGAATGCTCTATTCTTCAGGCATTGGAACCTATTCACAAAATCTGGTTTCAACTATTATCAAAGAATATCCAGATATTCATTTCAATCTGTTAGGAAAAATTGAAGAATTAAACCGGTTTCCTGAATTTCATAATCATAATGTAAATTTAATAGATTGTCGCTCACCCATTTATTCAATATCAGAACAGATTGAACT
Source organism: uncultured Bacteroidota bacterium (assembly GCA_964609675.1). GTDB lineage: Bacteria > CLD3 > CLD3 > SB21 > JBBIRG01 > CAZSRX01. The sequence continues at coordinate 47,796 of CAZSRX010000017.1, forward strand.
TATAAAAAAAATACCGAAAAACACCACGCTTTTCTGGTCTCCTCATTATAATATCCCGATACGGTACCGGGAAAAACTTCTCGTTACGATCCACGATTTGTTTCATTTAGCTATGCCGCAATACGTGGGCGGGTTACATAAAAGATTGTATGCGAACTTCATTTTCAAAACACTTCTGAGCAAAGCCGCCGCTATACTTTGTGTTTCAGATTTTACAAGAAGCGAAATACATCGTTTAGCGGGGCATGTTCGGCAACAAATTCATGTAATACATATTGGGGTTGCCGAAGCATGGTCACAAATAAAACCAATAAAGAATCCACATACAAAACCATTTTTACTCTTCGTCGGAAATGTCAAACCGCATAAAAATCTTAGAAGACTCATACAGGCTTTTAATTTAATAAAAGATACGATAGACCATGATCTGGTGATTATTGGAAAAAAAGAGGGTTTTATTACCGGAGATGATTCTGTTTCTAAAATGGCACTGGAATTACGTAATCGAGTTCATTTCACAGGATATATTGAAGACAATACCCTAAAGCAATATTTCGCACATGCAAACGCGTTAGTCTTTCCATCACTTTACGAAGGTTTTGGGTTACCTCCTCTTGAAGCTATGGCGTGCGGTTGTCCAGTCGTTGTTTCTAACGTCGCCAGTCTCCCCGAGGTATGTGGAGATGCCGCGCTTTATTGTGATCCAATGAATCCGCAAGATATTGCGGATAAAATTATTTTACTGCTGAATGATGATGCCCTTCGGAATAATCTGCGCAAAAAAGGGATTGAACAGGCAAGAAAATTTACCTGGGAAAAATGCGCGGAGAAGACAATAGAGGTAATAAATAATCTTATAAATTGATTAAGTGTTTGAACGATCAATCATCCGAATTTCCTCTATGGTTTAATCGGTTTCTTCCAAAACTTACCTTTAAGCGCTTTTTTTGATTCTGATAATATGTAAAGTTGAATATCTATTTTTAATATATAACATAAGGTCCCATAGATAATCCCTGTGAGGATAGCATATATCGATAAAAGACTGATTTGATGCAGGATTTCCGATTGGAAAATCATAAATGAAATATGTGATTTCACAAAATAGATTATGACAGTAGATAAAAGTGATGATAGTACGATTTTACCGAGTCTCTTTAATAAATATTTCCTATCAATTTCAGGTACTATTCTTTTGATGCTCCATAAAAAAACAATATTACCGATCATTATTGAAACTGATGAAGCCGCTGCAACTCCGTAATGCATGAAAAAAGGACTCAGCACTATATTCATTAATATATTCATGATGACGGAGATAATTATGATCGGCAATGTTTGTAGACTTTTTTTCCGGCTGTAAAATACATAAGTCAGATAAGTGCCCAATGGTCCGCCGACCAATACATAGATATAACATCGTATGGTATCGGCAACAACCGTTACATCTTGTGCTGTAAATTTTCCTCTTTTAAAAAGCGTCCAGACTACCGGTTCAGCGAAAATAAATATGAATGCCGCAAGCGGAACTAATCCATATATCAGAATTTCAAATATTTTATAAAATATCTTTAAAAATTCACCAGAATTTTCTGCTTGATTTTGCCGCGACAACATAGGAAATGAAATCGAAATAACGGAGGAACTGATAATAACAATAAAAATCAAAGGATAATCAGCGTAGGTAAGATACGAAATGCTACCTACATTAAGAAAAGAAGCAACAAAAATTCTAACCAGATAAACCAGTTCACTAAGGACATTACACAGTAAAAGAGGAGCGATTAACCGTATATAATCCAATATAACACTCCAATTAAAGCGCTGAAACAAGTTAACGGAGAAATGATTTCGAACAAAAATAAAATAACTTATAATGGCCGTAATGAATAGCGAGGAAACCAATGAAACGGGAACGCCATAAATTTCCAACCGTTGAATCAGGAAAAATAAAATGCCCAACGCTAGCAAGTGCCTTAATACGTTGATAAAACTTGATAACGTGAACCTGAAAAGATGTTCAAGAAGGCTGTTATTAAGACCGATGAAACTCAATAATAATACTGACGGCGATATTATTCTTAGTAAATCACTGGCAAGATTTGTGTTTTCCTCCGATAAGCCGGGGGCTATAAGTTGAATTAAAGGACGGGAAAGAAAAAAGAAATTAACGCTTAAGAAAGAAAATAACAAAAGTGAAAAACGAGAAATTTCTGCTACTACATGCCGTTTTGATTGTTCATCTTTGAACTCAAAAAGAAAAGGAATTAACGCATTATTTTGAATTCTCAATATGACATTATTGAACAGGTTGACAAAATTAATCACCACCATATAGGCATCCATTGAGGCGCTGGTACCAAAATGATAAGCCAATAATATCGACCATAAAAAACTTAGCATCGTCGTTATGATATTAAATACCGTAACGATTGCAGTTTTTTTAAACATCTGAAAACCTAACTAAAATACCGAGGCGTCTTATTGTAATTATTTATCGTTGCTGACAAACTCTATTTAGTAGTTGCAGCTGAAGTGAGCAAATAATTTTCTTCTTGATGGCCCATGCTATAGGATACTTTTGTCAGGTAAGCAATAAGCCAGAATATGGGTTCCACTAAATATGAAAAATATAAGATTCCGAAGGTAAAAAATATTACATAGCAACTAACTGTCCATGCTTTAAACATTTTAAGAAGCGAATCTTCCGTATGGGTTTTAACGCCTTTCCGAATAACAATAAACGTCCAAACTAGATAAGCCAAAACGGCTAACATACCCGCTTCAGACCATATCATCAGAAAGGTATTATGAACAACGATCACTTTATTGCCTTTAGGCAAAGCCCGGGCCAAGGGTGGTTGGTATTTTTTATTGTACGCTTCTTCAAAGTTATCGTAGCCTATGCCAAAAACCAAATTATCCTTTATTACTTTGATTGCGCCGATAAGCAGAAGGGTACGATTAAGATTGGAATAGTCGATAAACAGGCTTTTTTCTTTTTTAAAGCGTTCCCCTTGTTTTAGAAAAGTAAATCCCAGATAGCTGATGCCCAGCGCGGCTATAATAACGTAAATGATTGTCCGTTTTCGTTTTACATAAAACAGAAATGCCGTTACCAATCCTACCGGCAGAATTAACATCCCCGAACGGGAATAAGAAAGATAAAACGGAATAATGGACGAAACGATAAAGCCAATAAGATAATATATTTGCCATTTTTTCAAATGTGCGCGATAAAAAAACAACAGGCATACGCATAATAGGTTTACACATACAAAATACCGTGCAAATATATTGGGATCCCAGAAAATTGATGTCATGCGGCCCTGAGATTGCTTGAAAAAAGTCATGATCCCCATAGCCAGTTGCACATACGCCACAATAATAACTAGGGTGCCGACAAAAATTAATGTTTTAAAAAAAACTACAATGTGTTTTTTTTCAAACCGGACATTCGATAAAAAAACAAAAAAACAACTGGAAAAAAAAACGATTAACATTTTAAGACCAAATATACGATTGTCATACGGATTATTAAAACATGACACGATTATAAATAGTAACAAAATGAACAGCGGAATATTGTCTGGCCTGAGAAAAAGGCGTCTGACGATACCCGTATAATGATTGACCAAATGTCCCGATAAAATCGTTATCATGGCTACACAAAGAAGTATTATCCATGTAAATGATTTGGTGATATTTACGGCGTCAACGTCAATCCATTCCGTCAAGGGAGCGACAAATACCATCGCCGCCATTAAGACGGGGAGATTGATTCTCTCCATCAATAAGGCTGTTCGGGTAAAGAATTTCATGACCGGCTTTTTAATACCCGTTTAATGTTGGCCTTAATTTCAGATATTTTTACGGAATTGGTTTCATCGGTTTTCAAACCGCGGGTGTATTCCAAAAAAATAATCAGCAGCACCGTAAAGGCCACCGACAACAGCATGACCACAATAACAATGATAATGCGTTTGGGATAAACTTTTTTATCCGGCGGCGAAGCGTAATCCAGCACCTGAACATCCGGTACGTCTTTGATGACAGCGATTTTAGCCAATTCATATTGCGGAATCAGAAATTCCTGTATTTTATAGTTAATCTCCAGGTCCTTTTTCAGCCGCAAATATTGAAAGGCGAGATCATTGATGTTTTTTTTGGGTATATAAAATTTATCCGCTGAAAATCCGGAATTGATCTTTTCAAATTGTTTTTTCAATTCATGTATGATGGCGCGCTGGGCAATGGTCTTAGGATGATTTTCGCCTAATTCGTTTTTTAACAAATTGTACTGCACTTCATTTTCGACAATTTTTACCTGCAGTTCAGACATTGCCATGAGTGTCAATTTGGACTGTTCTTCGATGAGCACGATATCATGGTTAACCTGAAAATGCTTCAGGGAATCTTCCAGTAACTGGATTTTATCGAGAGCTTCGAAATACCGTTTTTCGATGAAGTTTTTCTGAGATAGCGCCAGCGAAACGGAAAGTTCCTTATTGATTTCAATCATCAGCCTGACGATGTAATTGGTTATCTCAGCGGCTAACTCCGGACTGTCGGGATACTTGAAGTATACCGTCAGGAAACCAACTTCTTCATCGATATCGGTAGTCATATTCTCGTGATATTCTTTTAGGCAATCTTCATAGTACCGGGTTTTGTAAAGGGTCATCAAATTATATTTACTGATGACACTGTCGGCTACCCGGCGGCTTTCGATGATTGTTTGGTATCGGAACAGATTGGTTAACTGCCCGCCCATGCCCAGCCCGGAAAGATCAAAACCGGCCAGTTTACTTAGTGAAATGCCCGGAGTGGCGCTCGGTGCGGGTAATATGGTTGATTTGCCTAAATAAATCTTGGGGGTAACAAACACATATATTAAGGCTCCAATGGTTATAATCAACGGGATGTAAATCATCAGCTTTATACGTTTGCTGATTATTAATAGGACATCCAGCAAACTAAACTGTTTAGCGTCATAGCTCATAAATTTTTCTTATTCAGTGAGTAATTATTTTTATTTCACGGTATAATAAATCAAAATAATCGTAGCGGTAATGGAGGCCAGTTGGCCAACCATCGCCACGGTTTCCCGGAAAATTCTCCAACCGTCCACGGGTTCTTTCTCAGGGATGAAAATTACGTCGCCGTCCTCAATCGGGATTTTTTTACTGGCATCGATCCAGCTTTGGGAGGAGGGACGGATGATACGGGTGTCGCCTTTTTTGGCCCGCGTCGAATAACCGCCGGCTTTTTCAATGTAATAGGTAAAGTTTTCGCCATCCACAATATCAATGATGCCGGGAGCGATCACCCCGCCGACCACGCGGACAGTCCGTTTTTTTCGGCCGACTTCGATGACATCCCGGTCTTTTAAGAAAACATCATACTTCGGATCGGGTTTCCCGGCGGAAAACAGTTTTGTGAAATCGGTCTGTACCGTGGGATAATACTGGCGTGACTTGGCCTTAAAGTAGGCTTTCTCGATATCATTCATATCCATCACCGGTGTCTGCAGAAGACGTTCATACTCAAGGTCCCGGCCTTCGTATTTGATGTCGCGGTAAATGATGATATTATCCAGCGAAACATCCCGGGTGAAGCCGCCGGCCATGGCGACGACATCGCTTAACTTGGTCCGGTTATCTACAATCGGATAGACGCCCGGATACCGGATCTCCCCGCGGATGGTGACATTATGTTTTTCCTGAAACTGCGGTATAAGCTTGAAAAGCACGCGGTCGTTGGGTTGGAGTATAATATTTACGGTGGAGTCCTGACTATGCCGGATCACCTGGCGGTAATCGGTTTTAATATACTGATAGGTCCGGCCGGTATCGCTCTGAAAGCGGGTGATTTCTACCAGCGTCGAATCGATGCCGAACTGCAGGCCGCCAGCTACCTTGACGAGTTCGGATAAGGGCTCGTTTTTTACGTACTCATATTTTCCGGGCAATTGCACGCCGCCGTGAATGTACACCCATGAATAGACCGGCGGCACGTAGATGACGTCGCCGTCCATCAGTACAGGATCATATTGCAGATCTCCGGCGTTACTGCGTTTGATGAGATCAGCGAGCAGAACCGTATCCGGTTTCCGGTAAACGACAATGTTCCGCAGCGAAGCCATGTTGGAATCGATGATGCCGCCGGCCATCTTCACGGCGTCCGAAACGCGGTCTACCGCCGTGACCACAAACGAGCCGGTGCTCAGTGTCAATCCCGTCACGTTGACGCGAAACGAACGCACCGAAACTAAACTGACGGATACATCCGCGGCGGTATATACTTTTTTCATTTCACCGATAATCCTGGCTTTAGCGCCGGTTAGCGTCAACCCCCGGACATCGATTTCCTTGACGGTCGGTATCAGAATCATCCCTTCGGGGGAGACCCGCGCAGGAAAGGATTCGTTGACCTGTCCCCATATCGAAATTAAAAGCTGGTCGCCGGGCCCCATAAGATACCGCTCGGGATCGATGACCGATTCCAGCGCTTCTTTATTTAATACGGTTTGTACGACGGATTTGCTTTTGCTCAGATCCTGCAACGTTTCGTCTTTTTCGTCCGTCTTTTTCTTTTTCAGGTACCGCTCATACCGCGTGCGGTCAAGCTGGGCCGCGGCATTCGGCGGATCCGCATAAAAAAAAGTTAGTACTACAACGAGCGTTATGTACGCATACAGAGTCTTATAGTTCTTCAATTCCAGAATCCCTTTCAGCTGGTTTTGGCTTATCCGCTTCGGCGGATGTAAAAAATGTTTGTGCTACAGGTTCTTTAAAAATAGACTTTTATTTTTTTCAAAAATTTCATTGGCCTCGCTGTAATCTTCCAGAACGCCGATATCCAGCCATTGGCCGCCGAACGGTTTCACCACGGCTGGTGTATTCCTTTGGATCAGGTCCAGCATGAGATGATCAAAGCCATAGAATTGATTTTCCGGAATCACATCCAGTATCGATTTATGGGCGGCGTAAACCCCCATGCTGACGTCAAATGCATAGACCGGTTTTTCCTTAAAGGCCGTCAGGCGTCCCTGTTCATCGGTTTCCAGCACGCCGTACTGACTGATGTATTTACGCCGGTAGGAACTGATAGTGAAAATATTTTTGCGGTTCAGGTGAAATTCCATGAATTCCCGGTAATTCAGGTCGGTCAGCACGTCGCCGTTCATGATTAAAAAATTATCGGGTAAATCGCGGATGAGTTTCAGCGGTCCCATGGTGCTCAGCGGCTGATCTTCCAGCGAATAGTCGATGGTTATCCCCCATTTAGATCCGTTGCCGAAGAAGGCCATAATCAGCTCCACCTGATGATTGACGGCCATAGTGATATGATTAAATCCGTAATGAATCAACTGACGGATGACGATTTCGAGGATCGCGTAATCGCCGATGGGCATCAGTGGTTTCGGCAGGACAACGGTAAACGGCCGCAAGCGCGTGCCTTTGCCGCCGGCGAGTATGACCGCCCGTTTAGACATTGTAAATCTCCGATTTGTATTTAACAATGTATTCTTCGGTCGTAAACCATGTAATCGTCTTCTTCAACCCCTCTTCCAGAGTCACATCGGGGCGGTAATCCACCAGATCCCGGATTTTGCGGTTGTCGCAACGCAGTCGGAACACTTCACTTTTCGGCGGGCGTACGCGCGCCTCATCATAGGCCAGTTCCACCGGACGGTTCATCAGGCGGGCAATCGTTAAAAACAGGTCTTTTATGCTGATCTCGGTATTGGAGCCGATATTCACGGTTTCACCGACGGTCCGGTCCGATTCGGCCAGCAGAATAAATCCACGGCAGATGTCCCGTACGTAATTCAGATCGCGTGTAGGGGTTGTATCGCCCAACCGGATGGTATTGCTGCCGGCGGCGATCTGCGTGATGATTGAGGGAATGATCGCGCGGGCGCTTTGGCGGGGCCCATAGGTGTTGAACGGTCGGGCAATCGTAACCGGCAGGTCGAAGGACGCGTAGAAGCTCATGGCGAGGGCGTCGGCGGCAATTTTGCTCGCGCTGTAGGGCGATTGCGGCTGGAGCGGGTGCGCCTCATCGATGGGCACGTATTTCGCTGTGCCATACACTTCGCTGGTTGAAGTAATAATTACCCGTTCACAACCATTGACCTGAGCGCTCTGACAAACATTCAGCGTGCCCAGAACGTTCGTGTCGATGTAGCTGGCCGGCGCAATGTAGGAAAACGGGATGGCTATCAACGCCGCCAGATGGAACACCACATCGGTTCCTTTTAATAGGTTGTTTGTAAAGTTGGAATCCCGGATGTCGCCGCAGATGATTTCGATATCCTTTTTACAGTTGACATCTTCCAGCCAACCCCAGTGGTTGAAGGAATTATAGAGCGAGAGCGCTTTTACTTTTCCGCAGCGCGGCACAAGTTCTTCGACCAGATGCGAGCCGATAAAACCGTCGGCACCGGTGACCAGTATGGTTTTTTCTTTCAGATTCATGCGACTTGCATAAAACTTTTTTTCAGACATTCCGCAATCCGTTCGGCCGCTCGGCCGTCCCAGAGTTCAGGAATGCGGCCGGATTTATAGGTACCGTTCATGATCGCCGCAAAGCAGGATAATATTTTACCTTCATCCAGGCCGACAAGCGTATTGGTACCAACTTCGACCGTAACCGGCCGCTCGGTGTTAGCGCGCATGGTCAGGCAGGGAATCCGCAGATACGTGGTTTCTTCCTGCAATCCGCCGGAATCCGTCAGCACAAACTTAGCGTGCTTCATCAATTTAAGAAAATCGATATAGCCCAGCGGTTCGGTAAAAATCAGATTATTCATGCCGTTGATACGATCTTCAAAACCCAACGACTTTATCCGGTTAATGGTACGCGGATGAATCGGAAAAATAATTTTTAAATCTTTTCGGATTTCATCAAATACATTGAATATTTTTTCGAGTGTTTCCGGTTGATCGACGTTTGAGGGACGATGCAACGTGACTATTATATACTCTTGCGGTTTAACGTTCCACCGCGTCAAGGCTTCGGATTTCGCAATCGTCTCGGCGGCATACACCAAGGAATCAATCATGACATGGCCGACAAAAAATATCTGATTTTGAGGTTTCCCTTCTTTCAGGAGGTTTTCGGTGCCGCTTTTTTCCGTGGTAAACAAGTATTCCGCGATGACATCGGTAACCAGGCGGTTGATTTCTTCGGGCATGGAGCGGTCATTACTTCTCAATCCGGCTTCCACATGCGCCACCGGAATACACAGTTTGGAGGCCGTTATCGAACATGCTAAGGTTGAGTTCACATCGCCTACAACCAGCACAACGTCGGGCCGTTTCTTCTGTAATACATCCTCAAACCGTTTCATAATTTCAGCGGTCTGCACAGCATGGGTGCCTGAGCCAACGTTCAAATGCACATCCGGTTCAGGAATCCCGAGATCCCGGAAGAACACGTCCGACATGTTTACGTCATAATGCTGATTGGTGTGCACCAGCACAGACTGAAAGAACGGATCGTTCTTCATGGCCCGCAGGATCGGGGCTATTTTCATAAAATTGGGGCGCGCGCCAACCACATGCAGGATTTTCAAATCACTCACCGTTTTTTTTAATTGGCAATGCCGTTATCAGCATATAAGTAAATATCTGTAATGTCAATGTTATTGATGACTGAATTTGCCGGAACCCAGCACCATGACTTTACATCCCTCCGACCGGGCGTCTTTAACGGCGTTACGCGCGTCCACCACGTACTTGCTGTGCCGGGTGATCATCGCGTAATCGTAGGAGGAATGATCCGTACCTACAAACACACAGTCCATCTGCTTTAGTAATTCCGGGGTCAACATCTGGGATTTGAAATTTTTCCCGAGAATATCCACCTGGGGCACATGGGGATCATTGTAGCACACATGCGTTACCCCGCGCTGGAGCAGGATTTCCAACACCTTTAACGACGGCGAGTGACGGATATCGTCCACGTCGCGTTTGAAAGCCGCGCCAAGCACCAGAATTTTCGCGTCGGCCATACGCACACCCTGCACCGCCAGCGCTTCAATAATCATGGAATAGCAATAATACGGCATATTTTCATTGACCTCCGCCGCAAGTTCAATAAAATTGGTATGAAAATCATACTGGCGGGCTTTCCATGATAAGTAATAGGGGTCAATCAGGATGCAGTGCCCGCCGATGCCGGGGCCGGGATAAAACGGCATGAACCCGAACGGTTTGGTGGACGCGGCCTGGATGACCTCCCATATATTTATACCGCCCATGCGGTCGCACAACTGCGCCAGCTCATTGACGAGCGCAATGTTGACGCTGCGGAAAATATTTTCAAGCAGTTTGCACATTTCCGCCGCTTTCGTGCTGTTGACCGGAACAATTTTTTCGATGATCTGCGCATTAACCAAACAGGCCAGTTCGGTGCATCTCGGCGTGACACCGCCAACCACCGTTGGCGTGTTGGCTGTATGGAATTTCTTGTTGCCCGGGTCAATACGCTCGGGTGAAAAAGCCAGATGAAAATCCTTGCCGACTTTCAGTCCGGTTTTTTCGAGGATCGGCTGTACAATGCCTTCGGTGGTTTCCGGAAACGTCGTGCTCTTGAGAATGATCAGATGGTCTTTTCTCAATCCTTCGGCGATCGCTTTACTGGACTCCACGATATAGGTTACATCGGGTTCTTTATTATCCGTGAACGGCGTGGGCACACAGATAAAAATTACGTCCATCTGCGGTACGCTTTTGTAATGGGCTTCAGCTTTGATGGTACCCGCCTTATAGCAGTTCTGAAACCGCTCATTGGGGATGTCCTCAATGTAATTGCGGCCGGCATTGACATTGTTGACTTTGGTTTCGTCAACATCCACGCCGATAGTACGAAAACCATTCGCCGCAAACTCCACGGCCAGCGGGAGGCCGACGTAGCCCAGTCCGATAACGCCGACTGTCAGCGATTTATTCTGGATTTTTGATTCAATGGAACTCATATGGGTTATCCTTAAATAATATGTTATTATGCTCTTTATGCTTTGATGCCGCGTCCGATACCGAGATACTCGAAACCGATTTCCTTCATGGTTTTGGGATCCCATACATTTCTTCCGTCAAGAACTTTAGGCGACTTAAGCAACTGTTTAATATTCTGGAGATCCAGATCGCGGAATTCGTTCCATTCCGTAACTAAGACAAGGCAGTCCGCGCCCTGGGCGGCTTCATAAGGATCCGCAGCAAAAGTAACGTCCGGGTAGGAACTCCGAACCACATCCATGGCGGCGGGATCGTAGGCGCGGATTTTACCGCCGGCTTTCAGGACTTCATCCATAATCACAAGGGAAGGCGCGTCGCGCGTATCATCGGTATTGGGTTTGAAAGCAATGCCAAGGAGGGCGATGGTTTTTCCTTTAAGGTCGCCGGTTAGTTGTTTAATTTTTTCCACCATGGATAATTTTTGTTTTTCATTCGCTTTAATGGCCGCTTCCACGACCATCGTAGGCACGCCGACATCCTGCGATGTTTTCAGAAGAGCCAGCGTGTCTTTCGGGAAACAGGAACCGCCGTATCCCGCGCCGGCATGCAGAAATTTCGGGCTGATGCGGCCGTCGAGTCCCATGGCTTTCGCCACCACTTTAACGTCGGCGCCGATTTTATCGCAGATATTCGCCACTTCATTAATAAACGAAATTTTAACCGCCAGAAAAGCGTTGGAAGCGTATTTGATCATTTCTGAGGTTTCCACATTGGTGATTACCATGGGTGTTTCGTTGATATAAAGCGGGCGGTATACCTGGCGCATAATCTCGATCGCTTTTTCGCTGGACGCACCGATGACCACGCGGTCCGGCCGCATGAAATCGTCCACAGCGGAACCTTCGCGCAGAAATTCGGGATTGGAAACAACGTCAAATTCCGCCTGAGCCGGTCCATGCCGGAGAATAACCTGCCGGACTTTCTGCCCGGTTCCGGCGGGCACGGTGCTTTTCGTCACAATCACTTTGTAGCCGTTCAAGTTTTTAGCAATGGTTTCCGACACCTTCAGGACGGTCGATAAATCCGCCTCGCCGCCCGCTCCCGGAGGCGTTCCCACGGCAATAAAAATAACTTCTGAGTCCCGGATCGAAGCGACTACATCCGTTGAGAAAAACAGATGTTTTTTTATCACATTCCGGTCCACAACTTCTTTCAGCCCGGGCTCATATATCGGAATAATACCCTTCAGTAATTTCTGAATTTTATCTTCATCGATATCCGCACAGATAACCCGGTTCCCGAAATCCGCGAGACACGCTCCGGTTACCAGCCCGACATAACCCGTTCCGATGACGCAAATTCTTCTCATAGTCAATTCCTTACATGATTGGATGGTATCTGGTTCAGTTTCTGCAGAGCAATCCGGGCCGATTTTTGTTCGGCTTCCTTTTTACTCATGCCTTTACCGGTTCCAAGAACTTTATTTTTTATTTTCACTTCAACCGTAAATTCTTTGTGGTGTTCCGGTCCGACTTCGCGGATGACCGAGTAGACCGGGATTCCCCAGTTGCTTTGCTGGGCAAGTTCCAGCAGGGTGCCTTTAAAATTGATTCCGTCCTCGTCGGCCAGCACGGCGTCCAGATCATCGAAAATAAATTCCGTAACGAAATTCCGAGCGGCGATATAGCCGCGATCCAGAAACACGGCACCGATAACCGCTTCCAGCACGTCCGCTGTGATGGAGGAGCGGTTTCTTCCTCCGGCTTTATCTTCGCTCTCGCTCATCAAAATCAAATCCCCAAGACCCAGCGCACGGGCCTTACGGGACAATACTTTTTTATTAACCATCAACGCTTTCTGTTTCGTCAACTGCCCTTCCTCGTTGCTGGGAAATTTATGGTAAAGATGCTCGGCGGCAATCAGATTGAGGATGGAATCGCCAAGAAACTCCAGACGCTCATAGGACATGACACGACTTTCCTCGGAAAAGTGTAGGTATGAACGGTGCTTAAACGCCTGGATAAACAAATTCCGGTTACGGATTCGGTAATGCACCCGTCGTTCCAGTTTTCGCAGTTGGGCGGCAAACCGGGCCGGACAATGAGCCTGTCCGGCCTGGGATGATTTCCGGGTTAACGCCGATTTCAGCTTTAGTAAAATCTTTTTCAATTGATACCGGTGATTACTTGAATTACCTGTAATATCGCCAATCCGGAAGAGCATCCGTTCCAATTACGAAATATATTTTTTAACCGCTATGCACGTGTTATGCCCGCCGAATCCAAAAGTATTATTGAGCGCGCAGGAAAGTTCCTTGGCCACCGCTTTATTCGGGGCATAATTCAGGTCGCATGCCTCATCGGGTACTTCGTAATTAATGGTCGGAGGAATCATGCCGCGCTGAACCGCCAGCGCGGTGGCGATGCACTCTACAGCGCCCGCCGCACCAAGCAGATGGCCGGTCATGGACTTGGTAGAACTGACAATCAGGTTTTTAGCGTGTTCGCCGAATACGGTTTTGATGGCGGCAGTTTCGTTTTTATCGTTGTATTCGGTAGAGGTGCCGTGCGCGTTGATATATCCGATGGCTTCAGGTTTCAGACCGGCGTCGTTCAAAGCGGCCTGCATGGCCCGGGCTGCGCCTTCGCCGCCTTCAGCCGGAGCGGTGATATGGTAGGCATCGTCCGTGAAACCGATACCAACGATCTCAGCGTATATTTTGGCGCCGCGTTGTTTGGCGGTTTCGAGTTCTTCCAGGATAATAATACCGGAACCTTCACCCATAACAAAACCATCTCGCATTTTGTCGAAGGGGCGGCTGGCGTGCTTGTAGTCATCGTTGCGTGTGGACAGCGCTTTCATCACGTTGAATCCGGCCACGCCGACCCGACAGATGCTCGCTTCGGAGCCGCCGCAAACCATGGCGTCCGCGTCGCCGCGCTGTACGTGCATGAATGCGGCGCCGATGGCGTGACTGCCCGTTGCGCAGGCCGATACCGTAGCGTAATTCGGACCCTTGAACCCATGCAAAATCGCCACGTGTCCCGCCGCAATGTCGATAATCAGCATCGGTATAAAGAACGGGCTGATGCGCTGGGGCCCTTTCTGGAGATACGTCTCAAACGTTTCCTCGAAAGAAATAAAGCCGCCGATTCCGCTGCCGATTATCACGCCGACACGATTGGGATCATGCGTCTGCGCGCTGATGCCCGCATCTTCAACCGCCATTTTAGAGGCGGCTACTGCAAACTGGCAGAAACGGTCCATGCGCCGCGCCTCTTTGCGGTCTATATACGCCGTCGGATCAAATCCTTTGACTTCCGCCGCGAACTTGGTAACATGGTCTTTCGTATCAAACAGCGTGATTAAATCTACACCGTTACGGCCTTCCGTCAGTCCTTTCCAGAATTCTTCCACCGTATTGCCGATAGGCGTTACGGCGCCCATTCCGGTAATGACAACTCTGCGTTTGCTCATAATGTGCTCCTCGAAAAATAGCGGTTATAAAGAATCCGAGCAGGAATCGTGTCGGTACGATTCCCGCTCTTTCTAAAAAAAACGGTTACTTGCCTAATTTGGCCATCAGAAATTCCACCGTGGAACCGACCGTCGTCAGTTTGGCGGCTTCTTCTTCCGGTATCTTTTCGCCCAGACCAAAGGTATCCTCAAATTCCATCACCAGTTCCACCTGATCCAGGGAATCGGCGCCGAGATCTTCCACATAGGAAGCAGTCGGGGTTACTTCACTTTCGGTCACGCCGAGTTTCTTCACAATGATTTCCTTGACCTTTTTTTCGATTTCTTCGCGAGTCATGTCAGTTCTCCTTTAATAGGTTTGGTGTTATTTGGTTATATCAGAATAATGTTTTAACGGATTACCCGGCCGCCGTCCACCTGAATGACCTGTCCGGTAATATACCCGGCCTGATCGGATGCCAGAAACGCAACCACTGCGGCGACTTCCTCCGGCGTTCCGGGTCGGTTCAGCGGTATGTATTTTAGTATCTCTTTTTTCATATCGTCGGTAAAATCTTTAGTCATATCGGTTAAAATATACCCCGGCGCCACCGAATTGACCGTAATGCCGAAAGGTGCCAGTTCCTTGGCGGCCGCCATAGTCATACCGTCAAGGCCCGCCTTGGAGGCCGCATAATTGGACTGGAACGGATTACCGCCCAGCGCCACCACCGAGGAAATATTGATTATTTTCCCCGACCGCTGCCGGATCATCACCTTGGCCGCCTGGCGCGTACATAAGAACGCGCTTTTAAGGTTATTCGCGATGACCCAATCCCATTCTTTCGTCTCCATACGCGCCAAAAGGCTGTTTTTATAAACGCCGGCATTGTTCACCAGCACATCCAGCCGCTGAAAGCGTTCCAGGCAGCTGTCTATCATTTTTTTTACTTCGTCTTCCTGCGAAACATCCGCGGCTATGGCACACACCCGGTCGGCATAGCCGGCCTGCCGGAACGCTTCGTGGGTTCTTTCCAGGGTTTCCGGATTTCTGCCGTTCAACACCACGGTCGCCCCGTGATCCAGCATGGTCAGGGCCACCGCTTTGCCGATGCCTCTTGAAGAGCCGGTAATCAGAGCCACTTTGCCTTTCATCGTCATCCGAGTTTCTGTAATTCCTCGGCCTTGCCGATACTTTCGGCCGTAACAGATTTATGGATGCGCTTTATCAGGCCCTGCAATACATTACCGGGACCCAATTCATAAAATACGGAAGCGCCGTCGGCAATCATGTTCTCAACGGTTTCCTGCCAGCGCACCGGCGAAGTAATCTGATCAATCAACAGTTGTTTCTCCGTATTCCCCGAGGTTACCGGTTTTGCGGTTACGTTGGCGTATACCGGAATCGAAGAATCCCGGACGGTTATTGCGTCTAACTTTTTCTTAACCGCCTCCACAGCTGGTTTCATCAGCGGAGAATGGAACGCGCCACTGACGACAAGTTCTTTAACCATGCGGGCGCCTTTTTCTTTGGCTTTGGCCATCGCCGCCTGTACACCCTCCACAGAGCCGGATATAACAATTTGTCCCGGCGAATTGAAGTTGGCGCACTGAACTATGCCTGCCGAGGAAGCCTCGGCGCAGATGGATTCCAGTACGTTCATTTCGAGTCCCATCACGGCGGCCATGGTGCCTTTCTGCTGTTCCCCCGCGTTCTGCATGCCCTCGGCGCGCACTTTGACCACATTCAAGGCGTCTTCAAAGGACATAAACCCCGCGGCCACCAGCGCGGAATATTCTCCCAGACTGTGCCCGGCAACCATATCAAACTTCAGCGCGGAACCTTTAAATGTTTTTAAAACCTCAAACACCGCCACGCTGTGCGTGAAAATCGCAGGCTGCGTGACGCGGGTCTGCTTTAAATCGTTTTCCGGGCCTTCAAAACTGATTTTGGTAAGCGCAAATCCCAGTATTTCATCCGCCCGGTCGTAAAGCTTTTTCGCAGCCGGATAGTGTTCGTATAAATCTTTTCCCATGCCTACGAACTGTGCGCCCTGCCCGGGAAATACAAAAGCTGTTTTTGACATTGTAAATATCTCCTGAACTGATTTAATAAGCCCAGCGCACCAGTATGCCGCTGGTGGTGAACCCGCCGCCGAAAGCGGCGATGACGACCAGGTCGCCCTTCTTCACGCGCTTGGTATCCACGGCTTCGGACAGGCAGATCGGAATGGTCGCGGTCGTGGTGTTGCCGTAACGGTCGATATTGATCATCACCTGTTCGTCTGAAAGCCCCAGGCGGGATTGAACGGAATCAATGATCCGCTTGTTGGCCTGATGCGGTACCAGCAGATTGACGTCCTTGCCGGAATAGCCGTTGCGTTCCAGCACGGTTACTGCGGCGTCGGCCATGCCCTTGACGGCATACTGATATACGGTTTTGCCGTCCTGGTAAATGTTATGCATTTTCTTGTCAATCGTTTCGTGCGTCGGCGGGTTGAGACTGCCGCCGCCGGGCATATTCAGGTACGGTGCGCCGCTGCCGTCGATGGTGTTGTAAAAATCTATGATGCCCAAAGACGGATCCTCACTTCGTTCCAGCAAAGCGACCCCGCCGGCGTCACCGAACAGGATACAGGTGTTGCGGTCGGTATAATCCACAATCGAAGTCATGAAATCCGCGCCGACGCAAAGAACTTTTTTGGCGCGTCCGGATTCAATAAATTGAGAGCCCACGGATAGGGCGTAGGTGAATCCGCAGCAGGCCGCAATCAGGTCAAATCCCCACACGTTGGTCAGACCGAGCTTGTGCTGCAACAGGCACGCGGAGGAGGGAAAAAACATATCCGGCGTTACGGTAGAAAATACAATCACGTCAATTTCGTCCTTTTTCACGCCGGTTTTTTCTATAAGCAGTTTACCGGCATTGACAGCCAGGTCCGAAGTGGCGATGCCCTTTCCCCTCTCGAGCACATGCCGCTCGCGGATGCCTGTACGGGTATAAATCCATTCATCAGTGGTATCCACCATTTTTTCAAGATCCGCGTTGGTCAGTATTTTTTCAGGAACCCAGTGGGCGACGCCGGTAATAGCCGCGCGATATTTTTTTGAATCCATACTTGTTATAATCTTTCTATTGAATAAATGGTTTATAGGCTCAGTGATTTAATTTTATCCCGTATAATATCATTGATGCGCTTTTCGGCCATTTCTCTGGCCACTTCCACCGCTCGAAATACCGCGCGGGGCGAGGAACTGCCATGCCCGATAATCACGACGCCATTGACGCCCAGCAGGGGAATGCCTCCGAATTCCTCGTAATCCATTTCCTTAAATACTTTTTTCAGCGCCGGTTTGGCCAGCCCGATGCTGAGTTTGGTCAGAATGCTTTTTTTGGCGGCCAGCTGAAAACGGCCTTTCAGGAATTTCGGCACGCTCTCGCCAAACTTTAAAAGAATGTTGCCGATAAAACCGTCACAGACCAGCACATCCGCGGTGCCCATCAGGATATCCCGGCCTTCCTTGTTGCCAACAAACTGAAAAAAATTCTGGTTGCGGAATAACTCGTTGGCCTTAACGGTAGTTTCGTCCCCCTTGCTGTCTTCTTCGCCGACGCTCAGCAAACCGACTTTGGGGTTCTCAATTTTCCGCATCGTTTGCATATAGATGCTGCCCATCACCGCAAACTGCAGCAAATTAACCGGTTTGCAGTCGACGTTGGAGCCGAGGTCAAGTATAAAAGTATGACCGCCGTGTACCGCCGGAAAGTACGTGCCGATTGCAGGCCGGTTGATCCCTTCAATGCGTCCGAGTCCCATCAGGCCGACGGCCATTACGGCGCCGGTGTTGCCCATGCTGATAAAGGCCTGCGCATCGCCCTTTTTAACCATTTCCACCCCAACGTGCATCGAGGAGTTTGGCTTGTTTCGCAAGGCCTCAGCCGGGGCATCGTGCATATCAATGTACGTATCGGTATGAACCAGTTCGAGCGTCGAGCCGATCAAGCCATCGCCATGACAGCGCGATACGGCAGGCGCAATCCGCTCTTTCGGGCCGGTGATAACAACCTGATCGGGCCAGTTTCGTTCCTTAAATGCCCGGGCCGCCAGAACGGCGCCGTCTACTATGCGATCCGGGGCGGTATCGCCGCCCATACCATCAACGACTATCTTCACGGTTAGATCGTGCCGCGCGAAGGCGTTATTCCATTTCCTTGGTCAGCGTGATCTGCCGGCCGTCGTAATACCCGCAATGAGGGCAAACCCGGTGCGGCTGCTTGGGCTGACGGCAGTTGGAACAGGTCGTTACGGCCGGAGTGTCCAATTTCCAGTGCGTGCGGCGCTTGTCGCGGCGTATAGCGGAATGTCGGCGTTTGGGATTAGGCATAAATTCTCCTGTATATTATTTGTTCTTTATTAAGCAGGTATCTCCACCGTTTCTTCAACGGCATGGTCGCAGAGTTCATGATTCCGGTCAGCGCCGCACTGCGGACATAAACCCCGGCAGTCCGGCCGGCATAATGTTTTGACCGGCAGCGCGAGTATCAGTAAATCCCGAACATCTTTGTCCAACCCGATAGAGTTGTTCTGGCGGATATCAATTAAGCGTAACTCCTCGTCATCCTTTTGCACGCTCTGATGCTTGTTGTTCGTATACACGACGGCCATCGATCCGGAAATCTCCCGGTCGGTATCCGCCAGACAGCGGTCGCATACTAAATGAACCACCGTCCGGGAAACAAGGTTCATATAAAACGTATAGCCGGACTTGGTCAAAACCACATCGGTTTTTAAAACCGCAGGGAAAATCTCATTCCCTTCAAAGTCTGTTTTTGACAGGTCGATTTCACCGGCTTTGCATTCAAAAGAAAACCGGTGTTCCCCGTCGTCCAGATTCAATATTTTGTCAATTACCAGTCTCACGTATCACGTAAGTTCAATAAGATAAATAGTTTATGTAAAAAATTGAAGTGGAAGATATATTATTTTTATAATATAGTCAAGTATTTTTACTATAATCTAATGAACGGATATTTTTATGTAAAAAACTCTTTGAATAGGCCTTGCTTTTAACAAAATAGAGCTGTCAGGGCGGTTTATACCGTGGATAGCTTGCCAGAAAGGAGGCTATCTCATGAAAGGCACTGGACAATGAGTCTGAAAGACCGAAAATACTTAAAGCGGGTGCAACGGGTAGAAGCGGCAGGCCACCGCTGCGATTTAAGCGTGAGGCCTATGTATCGGATTCTGAAATGCTATCGTGACAAAGGCGAAAAAGGACTCTCCCATGGCTCAACCGCAATTTTATAATCTTCATTATCTGCCACAGACCCGCTTGCTATTATCCCTAAATGATTGGTTACAGCGTAAGCTATACATCCATGCTGAGTCAGATAATTTTCGTTGCCCGATGTTCCGCTGATTCTTAAGCTTGCTGAAATTAGCAGATTATTTTTTTGTTTTAATAATGGGATGTTAGGATTGTTTATTACATAGTAAGTTGGTGTAGAAGGCCAATGGGCGCATGCAACGAAGAACGCTGACAACAAAAACAAGACAAGGATTGATTTCATATTAAAATCTTCCCTATTTAATACGATGTGTCCATCAAAGTTCCCTTGACGGGTGTATACCTAAGATTTTTTAAAGTAAATAGACGCGAATGTTAAGGGTTCGTATTCATATGATCCTTACAAACCCTGTTGGGCTGTTTCCATTTAACAGCACCATCAATGGATTTCCCATTTATCGCCGTAGATAGGCCTGATATTGGTAAACCAGCTTCTGATCTTTGCCGGCTTTCACCGGTATTTCCCATTCCACAATATTTTCGCTGTTGATGACATCGCCGATACGGACCAGAGGGCGGATTTTGGCCTGCGGGGAATGGGAAACCATTTTACCGCTGATCGGCTTGGTGATCTGGAGCGTAATATCCTTGTCTTTATAATTACGGACCTCGATACTGCCCTCTATCGTAACCAGGTCATATACGTAACCGTCACGGCGTTTGATGTCGGTTTTACGCTCAATTTCTTTCTCTTCATCGGACACCTGTATGTCCGGCGCGACGGTGATTTTCAGCTTCCCTTTGGAGGTCTTGGGCGTATACGGCAGAATGTCCATACCCAGCGGTTTGCCATTCTGTAAGGTAATGCCGCTGCCGGTGGTCCATGGATACGGTGTTTTGTTTTCCAGCCGGACGGAGTGCCATACTTTCGGCCGTTCTTCTCCATCCTGTTTATATCCGGAGTAACCGCTTGCGGTGAATTTATTTTCCAGACTCACTTCGTAGATGTGCACAAATGGGACCTGGGCGGTAAAGATCGTGTAAAGTCCCCGTTCGCCCTTTTTCAGCGTGACGTGTTCCTTATTATAAAAGAACAAATCCTCCTCCGCGTTTCCTTCGAGGGACTTGAAGCCTTCTTCATCGACGGCATAAGCGGCCGGTCGGTTCAATTCCATCATGGACTGATTGGCCAGTACGCTCTGATAATTATAGGCCGGTCGGCGTTCCGCGCTGCCAAGCGCCCTCAGAAGGTCGTTAATATTCGCTTTGCTGGCCAGCGGCGTTTCGACATTGTCATACAAAAAATGGGGAAAACCCACCACAAAGTTTAGTGCGACATCGTCCAGATCCACGGCGTCGTTGACCAGGCTGGCGGTCAGAATGATTTGGGCCGTTTTTTCATCAACCAGTTCGACATAATAAGTCGGCACCCAACCCACCTGCGACTGAAAATAAACCATTTGCATCGGTAAGCTGGTTTTTTCCGGACTGACTGTAACGGACAAACGGGACGCCAACACCGTATCCATATAATTATCGCTATAGCCTTCGGGGAATTCAAACAAAGCATGATACGAGTAAGCCGATAGCACCTGAATCTGCGAGCCGTTTTTAATCGTCACCTCCAGGCGGTCGTCCGTTCCGCTGACTTTCTGAAGAACGCCCGTCACCGCATTTTTCTTGTCGTCGCTCCGGTACCATGTAATCTTTTTACCGGTGTTAGCCTCCAGAATCTCTTTGATGGTTACGGCGGGACGCATGACGGTTTTTTTCTCGGAAACGGTTTTGATTTCGGTTACGGTCACGTTTTTTTCCTTAGAGGCCAGCCAAAGCGTGCCAAATAAAGCGGCCGGCACTTCAGACAGATTTCCTTTACCCTGACTGAATTTTACTGAGCCTTCAGCAGTAATGAATGCCGCGCCATTTTTAAATACGTCCGCCTGTCTGATTTTCATTTCCTGCGCGAAAAGCGTCATTCCACATAACAGCATGATTCCTGTAAACCGAAACATAGCGTGTCTCCTGGGTTGATTAAACGGTTAAGAGGGCATAATGTCGCCGTAATACGTCTGCTTGCATTTGGGGCATATCGTGTGGGTCACGTTCGTTTCATAACTTTCATGAATGTAATCTTCAAGCGGTTTCCAGACGCCCTGGCCTTTTTCCACGCCTACATCATCACGGATGTTTTTGCAGACACAGCAGATGGGCAGGAGGATTTCCAGCTTGCGGATATGTTCGTTCTTGATACGAACTTCCTCTTTAAGCATCAAGTACCGGCGGTTACGGTAGTAGAAAAACAGAGCGAAGGAAAAAACGCATGTAAACAAAAACCACACGGCAACGGTTCGTAGCGTCATGCGGTTCAACGCTTCGGTGATCACATCGCCTTTACGGTCCACGCCGACAACAGCCACCGTTCTGCCCGAGTCATCTTTGATGGGCGCATAGGCCGACAAAAAGGGACCCCACGGGTCATAGCCGATTCCCTCCTCCACAGCAGGATGCGCATACGCCTCGGCCATGAGTGGAAATGCGGATATATCATATATGTCGCCGCTATGGGACATTTCTTCAGGATTGTCCTCGGCATCCACCACAAACCGCCACTGGTGCGGCCGTTCCGGATCGGCGCTTTTTACCATCGTGTAAATAAACTTTACATCCTGTACGGCATTCCGAATATTTTGTAACTGTTTTTTAATCGTCCGATAAATTTCTGTGGTTTCGTCTTCCGGAACCGCTTTCAGGGCAGCGTGTCGGTTGCCGTCAATCTGGCTGGCGGCGACTTTAACAAGATTCAGCAATTCATTACGGTGATAGTCCCATATATTTTTTCGCGCCGTGATGAAAAAAAATATAGTGATACCGGCGATAACGGCCATGCCGAAAACCCATCGGAAAATAAATATACCCCTCAATTGTTTATGGGCTGGCTCCATGAAACGGTTTCCTAATAGGATAGAATAATTTATTATACGGAATTCATCAGTAAATAACAATAGCCTTACCGGTATTATAAAAAATCCGTATCATTCCTCTTGACTTGAGGCTGTTTATTTGGTAAATTACAAGTGAATGAAGCCCTTCCTTACCCAAATAAAACGAAAAACGGTATGATGATCAAGGTACTGGATGCCTTTTTACGTTATTTGGATGCCGAACGAAATTATTCCGACAAAACGATAGTGAGCTACCGGACCGATTTGGAATCGTTTATTCGGTTTGTCGAAATGCGTTTTGATTCTAAATCGTTTTCTCCGGAAGATATCAGTAAAAATGAGATCCGCGCATATCTTGGAAAGCTGACCCGGGAGGGCTATGAAAAAAAGAGCATTGCGCGTAAGTTGTCTTCCATTAAATCCTTTTTCCGTTATTTAAGCCAAAAAAAAATCATTACGGTAAATCCTGCGGCGTTGATGGCTACGCCCCGGCTGGAGAAGAAAAAACCGCAATTTCTTACGGCGGCACAGATGCAGACCCTTTTCAGTTTATTGGAAACCGTTCAACCGGTCGATTACCGCGATAAGGCGATACTGGAACTGTTTTACAGCACGGGTATGCGGTTGAGCGAACTGGTCGATCTTAATCTGGCGGATATCCGTTTTTCGGCCGGAACCGTTTCCGTTACCGGCAAGGGCTCCAAGCAGCGTATTCTTCCGGTAGGCCGACATGCGCTCGATGCCCTTAATGCGTATCTCCAGCGGCGTACCGAACTGGTGCGTCCCGGTTTGGCGCCGGATTCCCGCGCGGTCTTCATCCAGCCCACGGGCCGACGCATAACGCCCTTAGCTGTTCAGCGGATGGTTAAACGCAAACTGCAGTCGGTTTCCGACGCGCGCAAGCTGAGCCCGCATGTCCTTCGCCATTCTTTTGCCACCCACCTGCTGGACAACGGCGCCGACCTGCGGGCCGTTAAGGACCTGCTCGGCCATGAAAACCTTTCGACCACTCAAATTTACACCCATGTGACCATGGACCGCCTCATGGGTGTTTACCGGAACGCTCACCCGCGTTCCGGACAATCCTGACTTTTAATCAAGGAGGTGAAACGACCCGATTCGCTTGAAGGTTCTGACATCTTACGCTTTCATTAAACAAGGAGTGCCATTATGAAAATGCGAATTACCTCTCGTCACGACAAGCTGTCACCGAATGTGAAGGAATATCTCGAAGAAAAACTGGCGCGGCTGGACCGTTATTACGACCGCATCATTGACTGCGAGGTGATCACCGACACCGAGAAAAACCGGAGCGTGATCGAGTTGAACGTAAAAGTTTACTCCAAGGTACTGAACGTGAAGACCAAAGACGAGGACGTGACTAAAGCCATAGACCTCTGCGTGGACAAGCTGGAGACCCAGCTTAAAAAATTCAAGGAAAAAATGAAAAACCGCAGCCACAACCGCGTCTCGGACGCGCTTACCGAAGCCGAAGCGGAATAATAAGTTCCTATTGATAATTAAACGCAAATTCCTAAATTCAGAAGGTCAGAATAATCTGACCTTTTTTATTTTAAATTAAACGGGAGAGCGCCGGATGGCGGGTTCCATTTTACATTATGATTATGTCAAAGAACTGGGCCGCGGCGGCATGGCGTCCGTAGGATTGTTCAAGGAAAAAACGCTGAATCGTCTGGTAGCCATCAAGGTGCTGGAGGGCCGGGACGAGGAAAAAATCAAGCGGTTCCAGCGCGAGGCGGACTTCTCGATGGCGCTAAAGCAGGAAAACCTCCCCGCCGTGTACGATTATTTCGTCAACAAAGAAAACGTGCATTGTATTGTCATGGAATACGTGGATGGCGCGGATCTGAGCGTTCTGTTAAAAAAACATCATACATTCCCGCCGTATGTCGCCGCCATGATTATCCGCGAAATCGCCCGGGGACTGGAATACCTGCACGAGCGCGGAATTATTCATCGCGACATTAAACCCAGCAATGTGCGCCTGATGACCGACGGGCAGGTGAAACTGATGGATCTCGGCATCGCCAAACGCGGCGACCAGAACACCCGCGATCACCTCACTTCCACCGGCGTGATTATCGGAACGCCTTCCTACATGAGCCCCGAACAGGCCTCCGGCGACCCGGTTACTTACCAGAGCGATATCTTCAGCCTCGGCAGCATGTTCTACGAGATCCTCAGCGGCAGTAAGCCGTTCCACGCCGATACCAATCTCAACCTGATTACCCTGATTGCCCAATGCCGGTATAAGCCGCTTCACGCCGCGTGTCCGCACCTGCCGCCGGATATTGTCCGTATCGTGCATACCGCCATGGCCAAGGATCCCCGCCGTCGCTATGCCACCGCCGGACAAATGATTAAGGACATCAACTTTTTCCTGGAAGGCATATCCCAGCTCGAAATCCGCAAGTTCCTGAAAAAATTTTATGAAGCCGCCACCCCGGATCCTCCGAATCAGGACTGGTCCTTCTTTCACAAACTGCCGCATCTGGACGCCACCCTGACGCTGACACCCGCCGAAGAAACAAAAAACAAAAGCGGATCACCGTCGGTCAATCAAACAAAAAAATTATGGATTATCGGCGCCGTCGCCTGTATCGTGTGTTTTTGCCTCGGCCTGTCGCTTCCGTACCTGTATGAACGCCTGATACCTGTGCAGCGGTTCGGAACGGATCCCTACGGCACAGTAACCCTGAATCTGAAATCCACGGATCCTGACCGTCTGCAGGATACGCGTATTTATATCAATGAACGCGAATACCCGCGCGCCGATAATCTGGAAAACGAATTCAGCCTGCATTATTTCCGCAACGGCTGGAATTCCCTTAAAATACAGTTTCCGCTGATGTACCAGATCTATGACTACCAGTTTTATTTCGACAAACCTTCCGACGCGCGTTCACTGAATGTGGACGTGGACGATCTGGTGCGGCAGCATAACCAATACCGCGCAGAAGGGCGCAAATACGGCTTTGCGGTCTTATCGGAACCCCGGGATGTTTCGGTGTATTTCAACAATGACTTCAAAAATCTCATCGCGCGTTCGCCCTCCATGTTATCTTACCTGACGCTCAAACAGCCGGTACAGAAAATTTCTCTTCAAAAAAACGGCTACCGCACGAAAGAAACCGAGCATCGGTTTGAAAACGACCGGAATTACCTGATCCGCATCGATATGCGACGCGACGCCGATTCGCACCGATAACCGCCTCTGCTGATTGCATGACCACCATTAAAAAGAATGAGACGGTCGAACTCACCGTTACCGGCATTTCATTCGGCGGACCCGGCATCGCCCGGATGGATGATTACGTTATCTTCGTAACGGGAGCGATTCCCGGCGACCGCGTCGAGGCCCGCATACTTAAAACAAAAAAAAACTATGCGGAGGCCCGGGTTATTCGAATTATTCAGCCGTCGGCGGACCGCGTACCGGCGCCTTGCCCGCATTTCGGCACCTGCGGCGGCTGTGTCTGGCAGGCCGTGCGGTATGACGCCCAATTGGAATATAAACGCAAAAATGTCGAGGACGTATTCACGCGTATCGGCGGCATCGTAAGCCCGGAAGTGCCGAAACCGGTGCCTTCACCGCAAATATATCATTACCGCAATAAAATGGAATTCACCTTCGGCGACCGTCCCTGGATGGCGCCGGAACAGATTGCGGATACCGGTTTCAAGCCGGACGCCTTTGCTCTCGGCCTGCACGTTCCGCAGCGATTCGATAAGGTATTACCCGTATCCCGATGTCTCCTCCAGCCGGAAGACGCCAACCGCGTTCTGCAGGTGGTTTCTGAATTTACAAAAGCATCCGGCCTGCCTCCGTATTCGGTGAAAACCCATGAAGGGTTCTGGCGCTTCCTCGTTCTTCGCCAGTCGGTCCATACCAGTGAACTTATGGTTATCGTCATCACAACCGATGAAAACAAACCGGTCATGCAGGCCTTGTGTAAGGCTGTCCGGAACGCGGCACCTTCGGCAACCGGTTTTATTCACGGTATCAGCCGGAAAAAAGCGCAGATTGCCTTTAGCGACATCGAATATTCCCTGTACGGACCGCCGGTTCTGAGAGAAAAAATTTTTAATCACCTTTATGAAATCGCCCCGAACGCGTTTTTCCAGACCAATACGCTTGCGGCCGAACAATTGTATCAGACAGCCCTGCAGATGGCGGCCATCAGTCCGCAGGACACGGTCTGGGACCTGTATTCCGGCACCGGCACCATTGCCATATATTTTTCGCAGTTCTGTCGAGAGGTTACCGGTATCGAAATCGTGCCCGAAGCTGTCGCCAATGCCCGCCGTAATGCTGAACGGAATCAGGTGGCCAATTGCCGCTTTATCGAAGGCGAGATGCGCGCGGTACTGAGGGATATCCAGGAAACGCCGGCGCTGACCATTGTCGACCCACCCCGTTCGGGCCTGCACGAGGATGTGATTGATGCACTGATGAGGGCCGCACCGCCTAATATATTATACATCAGCTGCAACCCGGCTACCCAGGCCCGGGACATCGCGCTGATGACGGGGCATTACCGCATCGAACGGATTCAGCCTGTGGATATGTTCCCCCACACCGCACATATCGAAAACATCGTACGGTTAGTCAAAAAATAATTTCTTGGAAAATGCTTTACTGGAGCGCCTTGAGCCGGTCGTTGGCAACCGCTTCGAGAACGGGATTGTTCTGGATTTTCAGACACTCTTTATAATAATGGATGGATTGGTTCTTGTCAATATGTTCATAGGTTGAGGCAATCGCATAAAGAAACTTGGAGTTGCCCGGTTCAATGGCCAGAGCATTCATGAAATGTTTTAACGCTTCCTGATAGTCGCCTTTTTCCCGGTACAGCAGACCGACGTTGTACATGCTTTCGATATTGTTCGGGATCATCTTGAGCGCGCGGAGAAAATAAGCGATGGCTTCGTCATAATTACCCTCATGCTTTAGGGCAACAGCTTTATTGAAAGCGTCTTCAGCCTGAACATTCTCGGTTTTGGAATCGCCGATGAAATTATCATCCTTTTTTACGTCAATAAGCTCTTGCGGATTCTTATTTTCTTCCATTACCATCCGTCCTTATCAAGTTAATGATAGTTATATGCCATGTACCGGCTTAACCGGGCAGGATTATCTTACTATTAAATTTAAAATCAAACGGGTGAAATTGCAAGAATAATAAAAAAATTATTATAACCATATATCATTACCCTATTGCAAAATTGCCATCCATTATTTTTTAGGAATAGCATAGTGGAGTTTGTTATTTTTTTTGTTACGGTATAAGTTTTATGCGCAGGCCTCACGGATAATCCACCTCTCATGAAAACGGCTCTCCCTTTTCCGAAATCCGGAAACGGCCTTTTGTTGTATGTTTATAAAACCTTCAACCGGATTCAAAGTCCGCTTGTTTTCATGCTTGCCGGCCATTCATGAACGGCTGTCTTGTTTCTGCCGTTCGGCAAACAGGTAATTCAGAAATTCTTTCCATGCGTCAACGCCTTCGGGTTTGATCATTCCGGCTTCTGCGTTTTCTGCGAGTATATTAACCTTCATCTGTACGCTGGACAAGAGGTCGTTTGAAATCCGGGCTCCCTTGGAGATCAGGTATATGACGATATCGGCATGCCCCGCGAAAGCGGCATTCATGATGGGTGTTTTGTCGGCGCCGCCCAGGTTTTCGATATCAGCGCCTGACTCCGCAAGATATTTTACAATGTCCAGATGGCCGTTCTCCGCGCACAGATTGAGCGCCGTGTCACCGTATTTTTCTTTGGCGTTGATGTCGGCTCTGTTTTTCAGCGCGGATTTAACCCCTTCAAAATCCCCATTACGCGCTGACTCCAGCAAGGCTTTCTCGTTTTTTTTCATCTTTCCTCCGGCTTTATCAGATATTGCAATAAAAAATCTAAACAGACCATTATCAGCTTACCTCTTGTAAAAGTTATCATAATTGATCCTTAATCTCAATAATAAACCGAATACATCATATATTCTTTTTTTCATACAACCCGGTACTTAATGCCAGCCTGTTTACCCAACTTCGCATGATTGATAATTCGACCACCACTGCTTCCCGAGCCTTTAATCTGAAAGGATTATTTTTTCAGAATGCCCGGAAAAGGGTGGATCCACGATGAGAAAAAATATCATTAGCATTCCATCAGGCTTTCTATTGTTTGCCTCCCAATAATAAAAACCCAGACTTGTGTTATCAAGTCCGGGTTTAAAAATAATCCCGGCGACGACCTGCTTTTCCATGCCGTTGCTCCCGACACCGGTCGGTATATCATTGGCGCCGGGAATCATTCACCTTTATTTACGACGTACGAAATAAAAAACCCGGACTTGTGTTATCAAGTCCGGGTTTAAAAATAATCCCGGCGACGACCTACTTTTCCATGCAGTTGCCCACATGGTATCATTAGCGCTGGCGGGCTTAACGACTCTGTTCGGAATGGGAAGAGGTGTGGCCCCGCCGCTGTAGTCACCGGAAATTTTAAAAATTAGACAATCGGGAAGCAGTTAAAAAAAAATAATCGTAGGTGTTTTCTGAAAATAAAATAAAATAAAATCAAGTCACACGACTTATTAGTATCGCTCGACTGAACGCATTACTGCGCTTACATCTGCGACCTATCAACCATGTCATCTCCATGGAGTCTTCAGATCCTTGCGGATGGGATACCTAATCTTGGGGTGAGTTTCGCACTTAGATGCTTTCAGCGCTTATCTCGACCGAACATAGCTACTCTGCCGTGCCATTGGTATGACAGCAGATGCACTAGAGGTTCGTCCATTCCGGTCCTCTCGTACTAAGAATAGACCCCCTCAAGTATCCTACGCCCACAGCAGATAGGGGCCGAACTGTCTCACGACGTTCTGAACCCAGTTCACGTACCGCTTTAATTGGCGAA
>CAZSRX010000018.1:0-76772 GCA_964609675.1 uncultured Bacteroidota bacterium
TTTCTTCACCCTATAGTTTTTCAACCTAATTTTCTAATGACAAATCTGGGTTAAATAAAAGTCTATGCCGGTACGTATAGTGGTTGGCGCTCAGTGGGGCGATGAAGGAAAAGGGAAGATTGTCGATATTTTGTCCGCAGAAGCCGATATGGTTGCGCGTTATCAGGGAGGAGCCAATGCCGGCCATACCATATGCCACGCCGATAAAAAATATGTCCTGCATTTGATACCTTCCGGAATCCTGCATCAAGGCGTGGTTTGCGTTATCGGCAACGGCGTCGTACTGGATCCCGTGGCGCTTTTTGAAGAGATTAATATTCTGGAGAAAGCCGGTATTTCAGTTAAAAACCGTCTTTGGATCAGCCCGCACGCCCATGTGGTCATGCCGTATCACAAGGCATTGGATAAAGCGAAAGAGACCAATCTCGGCGAGAGTTCGATAGGAACGACTCAAAGAGGCATCGGGCCGGCTTATTCGGATAAGATTGACCGTAAAGGCATTCGCGTGGTTGATTTGGCTACCGGCGGCCGTTCAGAACTAATCCGTAGGAATATCGATGAAAAGAACGAACAGCTTTCCCGTTTGAATGCCCAAATCATAGACGCAAAGTCTGTTTTGGAAGAATTCGGCGAATACGGCACAAAATTGCGGGAATATATGACCGATACCATTTCGTTACTGTTTCAGGCCGTACGCGAAAACAAAAAAATCCTGCTTGAAGGCGCTCAAGGTACTCTGCTGGACGTAGATCACGGAACCTATCCATTTGTTACGTCATCCAATGCTACCAGCGGCGGCGCCTGTACCGGACTTGGTATCGGCCCGTCAAAGATTGATCACGTGATGGGTGTGGTTAAAGCCTATTCCACACGGGTGGGCAACGGCCCCTTCCCGACCGAATTGAAAAGCGATTTCGGAAATAAAATCCGCGAACTGGGTACGGAGTTCGGTGCAACAACCGGTCGTCCGCGACGTTGCGGTTGGCTTGATCTGGTCCAGCTCAAATATGCCGTTATGGTGAATGGTATTGACGAAATAGCCATCACGAAATTAGACGTTCTGGACAGTCTCGATGAAATCCGGGTTTGCACATCCTACCGGGTAAATGGGGACATCACCGATCGGTTTGTCGCGGATGCCGGATTGCTGGAAAAAGCGGAGCCGGTTTATAAAACTTTTACAGGATGGAAAACCGACACGTCTGCGGCTGATTCCTTTGACGCATTACCCAAAGCGACGCAGAAGTATCTGCGTTTTATATCAAGTCATCTGGAAGGCGCGGCAATCCGGATTCTCTCTGTCGGTCCTTCGCGTGAACAAACGATTTTTATCAGCGGTACAATTTAAGACGGTAGTTTATGACAGATGTTAATTTTGAAGCGGTCATGGGAATCGAAGTCCACTGCCAGCTTCTGACCAAGACAAAAGCCTTTTGCGGATGCGCTAATAAATATGGCGCCATGCCAAATACTCAGGTTTGTCCGGTCTGCCTTGCCTTGCCCGGTGCCTTGCCGGTTCTGAATAAGACGATGGTCGAATTTGCGGTGCGCATGGGTTTGGCCACTCATTGCACCATTGCGGAAGAATCGGTTTTCGCCCGTAAAAATTATTTTTACCCTGATCTCCCCAAAGGATATCAGATTTCACAATACGACCGTCCGTTATGCGAACACGGGTGGATTGAGATTGAACTGGAAGATCAGATTAAACGAATCGGGATCACTCGTATCCATCTTGAAGAAGACGCCGGCAAATCGATTCACGACGATGCCGTTACCGGAGGCATAGGTACGTTTATTGATTTAAACCGATGCGGCGCCCCGTTGATAGAAATAGTCTCCGAACCCGACTTTCGTACGCCCGCCGAAGTCACCGCGTATATGATGAAAATCCGCCAATTGGTTCAGTATCTGGAGATCTCGAACGGCAACATGGAAGAAGGCAGTCTTCGCTGTGACGCCAACATATCCGTCCGGCCGGTTGGTCAGGAAAAATTCGGTACGAAGACGGAACTGAAGAATATGAATTCATTCAAAGCGGTAGAACGCGCACTGACTTATGAAATAGAACGTCAGATAGCCGTCATACGGTCCGGCGGTATCATTACCCAACAAACGCTTTTATGGGACGATAATGCCGGTGAATCCCGACCGATGAGAACTAAGGAAGAAGCCCATGATTACCGCTATTTCCCCGAGCCGGATCTGGTGCCGCTGAGGATTACCAGAGAATGGGTTGAGCAAATTGCCGCTGCGCTGGAGGAACTGCCCTCTGCAAGGCGAGACCGTTTTGTCAGAGATTACGGTATTCCAAAGTATGATGCCGGTATTCTGACTCTTACGAAATCTATGGCCAATTACTACGAAGAAACCCTGAAATACGCTCCTGACGCCAAATTGGTCAGTAACTGGATCATGAGTGAAATGATGGCCGTCATGAAAGAACGGAAGCAGGAAGCCTCAGAATTCATCGTCAGGCCCAAACAGATGGGCGAACTTCTGAATTTGGTGATTACCAACGCGATCAGCGGTAAAATTGCCAAAACGGTTTTTGAGGAAATGTGTGAAACCGGCAGCGATCCTAAAACCATTGTTGAAAAAAAAGGTCTTTTACAGATTACCGATAGAAATGAAATAGAAAAAATCATTGATCACATGTTGGAACTCAATCAAAAACAACTCCAAGAATACCTATCAGGCAAAGAAGCCGTTTTTTCGCATTTTGTAGGCCAGGTGATGAAACTATCCAGAGGGAAAGCCAACCCTCAGCTGACGAATGAATTGTTAAAAGTAAAATTGGATCAAATCAAATCCTCTTAAGAATGATTTGAAAAATCTCTTGCGACTTAAGCGAATTTTGCATATAATTAGCCCCTAAAATTAGGCCGGAGAGATGCAGGAGTGGTTTAACTGGCACGCCTGGAGAGCGTGTGTACGCCAAAAGTGTACCGTGAGTTCGAATCTCACTCTCTCCGCCACTCTTTTACAAAAACCGATGCTAAAACCATCGGTTTTTTTATGATTGTTGAGGGTGCGTATGTTCTATGTGTATGTATTATGGAGTTCGAAGATCCAAAAGCATTATACCGGCCAGACGGATGATTGGCGGCGCAGACTGGAAGAACACAATAATCCTGAAGGCCCGCATCGTTTCACTCAAAGGGGCATACCATGGCAGGTAGTGTATTATGAAGAATGCGCTACCCGTCAGGAGGCGATCCGGCGGGAAAAGTTTTTGAAATCCGGCGCCGGCCGGGCCTGGCTGAAGAAACAGATACCGTGAGTTCTCCGCCTCGGGCGGATCACTCTCTCCGCCACTCTTTTACAACAGCGGTTAATCCCAGACCGTTTCGACAATTTTTTTGTCCCGAATCAACCCAAGTGATTTATGGATGTGTTCGGCGGTTAAATCGTCATGCTCCAAAAAGGAGACATGCTGTCTCAATAATTCATAAGCCCGGCGGGTACGAGGAGCAAGAAGAAGCGGCTTGCGAAAATCAGCGGCTTGGCAGGCGCACAGATATTCAATCGCAAAAATGGTTTCGACATTCTCGATAACCGATGCGCATTTTCTGGCTCCGATTGTGCCCATACTGACATGGTCTTCCTTGTTAGCGGAAGTCGGAATGGAATCCACACACGCAGGATGGCAAAGTGTCTTATTTTCGGAAGCCAGTGCGGCTGCGGTATACTGGGCGATCATATAGCCCGAATTAAGACCGCCGTCCTTAGCCAGAAAAGCAGGCAGTTCTCCGTTAATATGCGTATCCATCATCCATGCCACGCGTCGCTCGGAGATATTACCGAGTTCGCTCATCGCTATTGAAAGAAAGTCCATCGCAAGGGCTATCGGCTGTCCGTGGAAATTACCCCCGGAAAGTACGTCACCCTGTTCGGTAAATATCAAAGGATTATCCGTAGCGGCGTTGATTTCCCGTTCCACGATCTGCCTGACATACTGTACCGCGTCGCGGCTGGCACCATGCACCTGCGGCATACAGCGGACGCTGTATGCATCCTGAACATTACTGCAGTTTCGGTGCGCTTCGACCATCGGACTGCCCTCCAGAAGTCCGCGCAGATTTTCGGCGGAGGTTATTTGTCCTTCCTGGTTGCGTACGCGCTGTATGCGTTCGTCAAAAGCGGTATCGGTGCAAAACAGCACTTCGGTTGTTAATGCACCAAGAATATCGGCCAGTTCAATCAGATTCAGAGCCCGAAGCACATTTTCGCAGGCAATCGCCGTCATAACCTGAGTGCCGTTCAGTATCGCCAAACCTTCTTTGGATTTTAACTGTAATATAGGAATCGCGGCCCGCATCATGGCATCTCCGCCGCTCATCTCGAGGCCCTGATAACGCGCGCGCCCCTCGCCGATCATGACCAACGCGAGATGGGCCAGAGGAGCCAGATCGCCACTGGCGCCCACGGATCCTTTCTCCGGTATAACCGGTAAAACTTTTTTATTGTACATCGCTAAAAGCGTATCAATGACTTCCTGTCGAACGCCGGAATATCCCTTGGCGAGCCCGTTTATTTTAAGCAGCAGGATGAGTTCAACGGTGGTGTCAGGGAAGGGCTTACCCACACCCGATGCGTGGCTGCGGATAATATTTTCCTGAAGTTTGTCAATCTGATCCATTGTAATCCGTACATCGCTGAATTTTCCAAATCCGGTGTTGACGCCGTAAACCGTTTTCCCTGAATGTATGATATGTTCAATAATCTCCCGGGCCTGCCTTACACGGGCCACCGCATGATCCGATAAACAAATCGATGAATGCTCCGACAGAAGCTGATCAATCAATGTTAAAGTAAGGGATTCGCCGTCTATTTGTACAGGTTTCATGGAATTCCTTGATGGATTGATTAAATTATCGCTTATATTCGCGTAAATACATCAATGAAGCGCCCGTGACGCATACCGGTATAAGGACAAGATTTATGATTGGGATGAGTCCTACAATGAAACAAACCGCTCCAAATCCTAAGGAGCAGGAAAACCGTGAAAATATTATCCGGTTTTTTTCTCTGAACTTCCGTACTTTTCTGTCTAATATATAATCCATAAACGTAAAAGCAAGCGCATACCAGGTATACAAAAGCATCAAAATAAAATATAATACCTGTCCGATTACCGGGATGAAATTAATAATCAGTATGGGGATAAATATTAATATAAATATTATCAACCGTTTCAGTTCGGTAGCTATTGCCCGGCGGGCATCAGCCAATGTGCTTTTCAGGGTGGTATGCGTCTCGATCTTTTTATGAGCTTCCAGTTCTTCAACTTTTTCTGATAAGACACAGTTAAACGGCGAGGCAATAATATTACCGACTATGGTAAAAAGATAAAAAGCGATAACAAGAAAGGTGATGATTAAAACAGCTGCAAGGAAATAATACAACACGCCGAAATACCATGCATCCTGTCGGGGTATATACGAAAGAAAAGAATCAAGTTTGAAAATAAAGATAAAAAAACCGGCGGAAAAAATTATCAAATTAATTAAAAAAGGCGTAAAAACATATTTTGCAAGTCTGCCATTATGGAGGATAAATTGAAATCCTCTATAAAAATAACGAAAGCCGCAAAAAAAGTTTTTAATCATGTGCTAAAAGTAGGGGAGCGGCGGTAACCGCTCCCGTATCATTATGTGTATTTACTTATGCAAGGCGGCCAATTCATCAAAGAAATAAACGGTAGAAAGAACGCCATTATGGAAATTACTAAGTTTGAACCGTTCATTAGGCGAATGAATAGCATCGGAATCAAGGCCAAAACCCATCAATACGGATTTGGTGCCGAGAATTTTCTCGAATGCTGCTACAATCGGAATAGAACCGCCTTCGCGGGTGTAATAGGGTTCTTTTTTGAACACTTTTTTCAGCGCTTTTGAGGCGGCGCGGATTCCGACATTATTGATATCTGTCATGGCCGGATCTCCGCCGTGCAATTCGGTGACGGTTACCTGTACGGTTTTCGGCGCGATTTTCTTTATATAGGCGGAAAACAGCTTGGCGATTTCTTTTGGATCCTGATTCGGCACCAGGCGCATGCTGATTTTGGCGCCGGCTTTGGACGGGAGTACGGTCTTGGCCCCTTCGCCCTGGAAACCTCCCCATATGCCATTGCAGTCCAGTGTGGGGCGCGCGCTGACCTGTTCAAGGATGGAATATCCTTTTTCCCCGAATGTGTCTTTGATGCCGATTTCCTTATAATACTGATTCTTATTAAAAGGCAATTTCTTAAATGCCGCGCGTTCCTGTTTGGTCAGGGGTTTGACTTTTTTATAGAATCCCGGTATGGTGATTTTACCGTTTTTATCCTTCAACTTGGCAATTATATTGGCCAGTTCGTTGATCGGATTCCCGACAGCGCCGCCGTATGTGCCTGAATGCAGGTCAATATTTGGTCCTGTCAGGTCAATCTGCATATAACAAAGACCGCGCAGACCATAACATAGGGATGGCATATTATCGCCAAACATGGATGTATCGGATATCAGCACGATGTCGGACTTAAGCAACCGCGTATTGGCTTTGATAAAATCTTCCAGATGACTGCTGCCGGCCTCTTCCTCGCCCTCAATCAAGTATTTAATATTAACCGGTAATTTACCGTGGGTTTTTAAATAAGCTTCGACGGCTTTGATGTTAAGAAAAATCTGGCCCTTATCATCTGAGGCGCCGCGGGCATATATGTAATCGCCTTTAATAACCGGTTCAAACGGTGGGTTATTCCATAATTCCAGCGGATCCACAGGCTGTACATCATAATGCCCGTAAAATAAAACCGTTGGCATACCCGGTGCGTTCAACCAGTCTCCATAGACCACCGGATGACCTTTCGTAGGAAAGACTTTTACGTTCTGAAGTCCAATGGATCTCAAATGATCAGCCAGATAATTGGCGCAGCGCTGAACTTCATGTTTATTTTCCGGGTTATTACTGATACTGGGAATTTTCAGGAAATCTTTTAATTCCTCGATAAAACGCGTCTGGTTGGACTTCACAAAACGGATAACTTGATCCATGGCGGTACTCCCCGATGGTTAATAAAAAACGTTTACAGTTGTTTACATAACGGAATAAATTATAGGTTATTTTCCGGTCTTATTCAAGCAGAATCCATAACCTTTTTTTTTGCTTTTGGAAGAAAAAAAAACTATATTTTACGGTCTTTAAAAAATCAAGGAAATGCTATGTTAAACAAATCGATGATTTTGACATTAATATTCGCTGGGCTGTGTTTATTTGACCTTTCCGCTCAAACTAAGGATTGGGCAAAAAAGAATAAAAGCGATAAATTTCCAGACACCGCATATCTGCAAGCAGTCGGTGTAGGCAAATCAGAAGACGATGCTAAGATCGACGCGTCCAGGAATCTTGCAAAAATCATTGAAGTCAGCATTCGCAGTGAACAAGTTTATTCCAGCACGGAAGTGATCAAGGGCAACACCGGTCAGTCGACCTCCACGGTCGAGGAACAATCCAAAGCGAACGTCAGTCTGGACGTGCAGGGATTGCGTATAGAAGAAACAGATTATGACAAAAAGAAAAAAAATTACTATGCCCTTGCGGTTCTTGACCGTCAAATAGCCGGCAATGCTTTGCGCGCTGAAATCCAGGACCGCGATCAGCGATATAAAAAATTTCTTCAACAGGCGCAAAAACTGGTAGAACAAAAAAG
Organism: uncultured Bacteroidota bacterium; assembly: GCA_964609675.1. Classification (GTDB taxonomy): domain Bacteria; phylum CLD3; class CLD3; order SB21; family JBBIRG01; genus CAZSRX01. Next base: position 7,694 of record CAZSRX010000018.1, read on the forward strand.
CTACTATGAAGCGATTGAGAAACTTCAGGTATGCATATCGGAACTGCGCACCATCCAGCGGCAGGTGAAAAAACTGCGTGTGATCCTTCCCGATAAAGAATTTGAAGCGTCCATATCCAAAATGGACGATGAATCGGATTTGACTGTTCTGATTGACAAAATAGGCCGCGACACGGAATACACCAATCTGGACGTGGTCTCGGGACTGCTGGCCTACAAACTATACACGAAATTTGCGGAATCCGGCGGTAATGCCAGCGTGGTCATTGGAAATTTTATTTACCAGAACACGAAAATGTCCAGTCAATTCACGGCCTATTTCAAGGAAAAAATCGAAACCGAACTGGGCAAGGTCGGCGCGATGAAAGTGATTGGCAGCAAGGATGTTTCTCTGTATCTGAAGTCGCACGGCATCCAGTTTGACGGAACCGCGCAGGGTCTGGCGGCCATTGCCGGTGCGGATGCGACGATTATTGGAAGCTACTGGGAATTAGATGATAATCTGGAGGTTAAAACTCAAATTATTTCACGGCTGACCGGCGAGACAATGGGAAGTGCGAATCTCAGTTTTCCCGCGAAACTCGTACCAGCTTCTATTTCGTTAAAGCCGGATAATTATTCACAGATACAGAGCGATCTGGCCTTGCTGGCCGATAATACCCGCAACGATCGTTTAAAAATTGTCGTCTGGACCGACAAAGGCGACGGCGGCGTGTACAAGGAAAAAGATAAACTGCTGGTCTATGTGAAAACCAACAAAGATTGCTATATCCGTCTGGTGTACCATGATGCCGGCGGCAATAATATTCAGATACTTCCTAATTCCCGTTCGGAAAAGCAGTTCAAAATTCTGGCGGATTCGGTATATACCATCGGCGGAGAGGATTCACGGTTCAGCTTTGAAATCAGCCAGCCCTTCGGAACAGAAATTATCAAAGCCTTTGCTAGTTTGAACCCCTTTCCGGAACTTAACGCCGGTTCCGTGGAAGAACTGGACAATGGACTCTATCTGATAAAGGAAGACACGCAATCTATTATCCGACAATTCAAATCCATACCGATGTCAAAATCCGAAGAAGGTTTTGCAGAAGCCAGCGTTTCCCTGACAACGGTTAAAGATATTAAATAAGTCTGAATGAAAAAACATTCGCTACGTCTTACGGACCGATTTTTTATTTTGTTATGAACCAGGATATTTTTTTTAATGCATAGAATCCTGTTTGTTTGCATCTGTTTTTTATTGTTGATTCCGGTTCGACTGGTTGCTCAACAGCCCTTTTTCCGATATTACAATTTAAATGAAGGTTTCCCTCATGCCCAGGTCTGGTATATTTATCAGGATCGCACAGGGCTGATGTGGTTTGCTACCGGCGGAGGGGCTGTCAGTTATGATGGTTTTCGTTATAATTATTACTCCAGGGAAACCGGTAATGCCGGCAATGCCCGAAGCATTTTTCAGGATGCCGCCGGCTATCTTTGGATACCCTCCGACGATGGGCTGGCTGTTTTTGACGGTATGCGCTTCACCGATTTCTCTCTCCATGAATCCGATGTCAAAAATGCTGTCTGGCAGATGACTCAGGACCGTAACGGCCGGTACTGGTTTCCCACCAGGCATTGGGGACTGTACATGGCTGATGGGAACCATTATATTCATATCGATACTATTCCAAATACGACATTCTATTCGGCCTATATGGATAGCCGGGGATACGTTTGGATTGGCGGCAAAGATACAATTTACTGCCTTCCTTACGATGGCAAAACCTATGACGAGTATTTCAAAATGATAACCTCTTCGCCGTCGGTACGATTTGGTAACGTAAATAATTTCCATGAAGACTGGGAGAATAATGTCGTTATCTGCGGAAGTTTGGGTCTTTTTATTATCCCATCTGACCTCCGGAAAACGGTGAGCGCATTTAAGGATTATCAGGAAATTCGCCAGTTTCACGCTTCAGACGGCATGATTCACAACAACGTCGTATCAGCAGTGGTTACGCCCGATTCTTCCTATTGGATTGCAACCGATCACGGTCTCTCACGGTTACGAAACGGAAAATTCAGGAATTTTATTATCGATGATAATTTTTCAAGTAACAGCCTGCAATACATATTTCAGGATTATGAAGGCGTGCTTTGGATCGCCACCAATGGCGGCGGTGTTATTAAAGTACCTTATTCCGATATTTACAATTTTACCGTCAAGGATGGTTTATCATCGAATGTAGTCAATGCCATAACCCGCGATATTTCCGGGCGAATTTATTTTGCCACGGACAACGGCGTGGATTGTTATGACGGCACAAAATTATTCTCCATATCAGAAAAATGGCATATCCCGGGCGATGCGGTATGGGTAGTAAAAACCGACAGGCAAAACGGTCTCTGGATCGGAACGGAGGACCATATTTATGAACTTCGTAACGGACGACTGAGAGAAAGAAGAGATTTGTATGTTTCGACGGATGCCGCCATTCTGGACATTGAAATAGATTCGCGCGACCGGCTCTGGTTTGGCAGCCACTATGGACTGAGTATGTATGACGGTAAAAAATTCAGGTCATTTACACCTGCCAGCGGCGCCCCTTCGGTGAGAGTGTGGTGCATTTATGAAGACCGAAAACAGAAAATATGGGCCGGAACCAATGACGGCCTGATGGAAGTTATTGAAGACACCGCTCAAAATACTTTCACTTTCCGACTATGGACAAAAAAAGACGGACTTCCGAACAATACGGTCAATGTAATTCGTCAGGATACCGCCGGCCGTTACTGGATTGGTACGGACTTGGGTCTCTCAATGTTTGACGGTAAGCGTTTCATCAATTACAAGGCTACCGATCTTGGATTGGGGGATAATGTCATTCCCGTTGTAGAAATAGATCCGCTGACCTCTCACCTTTGGGTCGGAAGCACGGGTTTTGGCCGCTATGAAATCAGGGACACATCATTAATCTTACAGGAGATGCTTAATAAAGACCGCGGATTAACGGCCAACGAGGCTACGACAAATAATGGTTTGTTATTTGACCAAGACGGCAGCCTGTGGATTGCCAATTTTGGCGGCGTAACCTGGTATCAGAGAAACCAACCACAGAAAACCAGAAACCGTTCTTCGGTTTATATAACTAAAATCATTACCAATCAGATAACCTATGCTCCCAACCTTTTATTAAGTGACCGAAATAATGCACCGATAGCCTTTAAAGGATACAGCGTAACATTCCAGTTTGTCGGCCTTTCTTTCATTAATGAAAAAACCAATCAGTATCAGTATTTTCTTAATGATTTCGACGATGAATGGTCCGATTTTTCTACTCGCAATGAAGTCCGTTACACCAACCTTCTTCCGGGAGATTATTCTTTTAAAGTGAGAATGAAAAACGCTTCCGGTTCTATTAGTGAAAATACGGCCATAGTTCATTTTACGGTTAAGACGCCTTTGTGGCTGAATCCCTTTTTTATTGCAGGATTTGTGCTGGTTGTTATATATGGCGGATATAGGCTATACCACTATCGGGTGAATAAAAAACTGGAAATCGTACAACGCGTCAATCAGGAATTAGAGGAAAAGATAAAGGAACGAACCTCTGAGATTTTCCGGCAAAAGGAAGAACTGGAAAAAATTTTAAACCAACTTAAACAAACACACACCCAATTATTGCAATCCGAAAAGATGGCGTCCTTAGGGCAATTAGTTGCCGGAGTCGCTCATGAAATAAACAACCCGACTTCGATCCTGGCGGGTAATGTTAATTATGTGGACGATTATATTAAGGTTATTAAAGGCCTGATTGCGGAATATGAAAGGTATGTCTCGCACGATCCTGAAATTCTTAAAAAAATTGCCGATTATAAAGAAACGCATGATTATGACTTTATCATTAGCGACATGGATGTCCTTATCGGCAGTATTAAGAACGCAGCCGAACGCATCCGCCATATCGTTCTGGATCTCAGAAATTTTTCAAGACTGGATGAAGCCGAACTCAATGAAGTCAATATTCACGATTGTATTGACACGACGGTAAAATTATTCATGAACCAGTATAAGCATATCTTGACCATACAAAAGGATTATCGGGCTTCTAATAAAATATTTTGTTATGTTAACCAGATTAACCAGGTTCTATTAAATGTACTTGTTAATTCTGCCCATGCCATTGAGATAAAACTTAATGGTCAGAAAGAACTTTCCAAACAATCCGGGTTAATAAAAATTTCTACAGAAGATAATGCCCAGGGAGGAATTAACATCAAAATCAGAGATAATGGATGCGGCATCCCGGAACAGAATTTGAATAAAATATTTGACCCGTTTTTTACTACCAAGCCCATAGGCCAAGGAACAGGTTTAGGATTATCAATAACTTATGGTATAGTACAAAAACATAATGGCGAAATTTTAGTTTCAAGCAGTATTAATGAATGGACAGAATTTGTTATTAAACTACCATTTAGGCCAAATTAATTAAGAAAATTCATAATGTGTGATGTAAATCACAGCGTTGTTCTCAAAAATTTTATATATTATATATAAGGTAGGGTAAAGTGGGAGAAAGTTAAATCGTGGTTAAAAAAATACAACTTTCTCCCTTTTTTTATAATCAACAAATACAGGAATTTATTATGACAGTAAGTGCCTTAGCAGAAAAATTGAATCAAGACCTTAAAACGGCGATGAAAGCCGGAGATAAAATGAAAACCGATACCATTCGGCTCCTCAAAGCGGGTCTTCAAAAAATTATCATTGACAAGCAGGAAAAATTTACCGCCGATGATGAAATCAGTTTTCTTCAAAACGAGGTAAAGCGCCGTAAAGAAGCTATAGAACAATATACCAAGGGCGGCAGGAAAGAATTGGCCGATAAAGAATCAGCCGAATTAGAAATAATAAGTTTATATATGCCCCAACCATTATCTGAGCAGGAATTAAACGAAATAATAGACCAATCCATTAGAGATAGCGGCGCGCAGACTCAAAAGGACATCGGTAAGGTTATGTCGGTATTGATGCCGAAAGTAAAAGGAAAAGCCGACGGGAAAAGAGTTCAGGAGCTGGTAAAGATTAAACTCTCAGGCTGAAGAACAATCCAGATAATGCCTTAAAATTACAACGGCGGCGAGTTCATCAATTTTTTCTTTCGTACGCCGCTTTTTTTTTGTTTCGGATTCCAGCAGCATACGCTGGGCGGAAATTGTCGAGAAACGTTCATCAATCAATTGTATCGGAACGGTGAGATTTTCACGTAGATATTCACAGAAAGATAAAACCTTACCGGCTTTCTCACCATGAGTGCCGTCGGTGAGAAGGGGAAGCCCTACTATGATAAGATTGATTTCGTGTTTACATACTATTTCCTTCAATTGCCCGACAGCGTCACGGGTGTTTTTTACGATTAATGTGGTCAGTCCAGACGCCAGGATTCTATCGGGGTCCGATATGGCTAAACCCATCCTCCGTTCACCGAAATCAATGGCAAGTATTCTTCCTTTATTCATGATAAAAAAAAAAGCCATCCGTTTATGTATTTGGATGGCATTGAAGTAAAAAAAAATTATTATTCATTGCCGGTATCAGTGGGCGCATTCATTTCCAGAGGCTTTTTTAGAACTTCCTTCAAGAGTTTACCTGGTTTAAAATGAGTTTTCCTCCGAGGCGGCACATATATAATTTCGCCGGTTTTCGGATTTCTGGCTTTGGGTTTGGCTTTGGTGGTCTTAACTTCAAAAACGCCAAAATCTCTTATTTCGATCCGTACATCGGGATTCGCTTCGGATAATATTTCTCTTATGGACTCAAATACAATATCAACCAGATGTTCAATATTATGGACTTTATCTTCCATTTTGTCTGCAACTCTTTTTGAAACATCTTTCTTGGTCATTGTCTTCATCAAGCGGACTCCTGAATATTACATCTTAACATTAATAATTATAACGCTTGCCCAATGATACTCAAATAATATATATTTGTCAAGTAAAATTAAAACATTATGTTAAATGCTTTTTATCGCATTTATTCCATGATATTTTGCATAAAGTATTGATATTATTTAAAAAATTATATATTTTGTCGGAAGCCAAGTATAAAATTTACAGTTAATAAGGGATATAAACTTCATGGCTCAAAAAATCGCACCGAAAAAGTATAAGAAAACCACCGAAACCGCAAAACGGCCGATGAAAGAATGGCAGAAAGATCTGTTATCGGTTTTATTTATTTACGCGCTAGTATTGTTTTTATTCAGCGATTATGTGTTTCAGAATAAAATATTTTCGGCGGGTGGGGATGTATCTACCGGTAAAGCGGTTACCACAGCCGGTAAAAATCTGACGGAGAAAGAATCGCAGTACCCTTTATGGTTTCCTTACATGTTTTCAGGAATGCCCGGATTGGCCAGCGCGATGTATTCCCCTCAGGAAGATATTCCGGTTATTCAATATATGCGGTATTTCAATCCGCTGTACTACATGAATATTGCTGTGAATGTGCTGTTTTTGAACCGGGATCATTCGTGGGAAGTTGCTATTTTCTTTTTTGCGGGTCTTTTTATGTTTTTGCTAGCTCGCTCGCTGGGATTCCACCAGGGCATAGCGTTAACGGCCGCCATCGCCTATATGTTTTTTAATTTTTTAGTCGGATCGGTGGCAGCCGGTCATGGCGGAAAAGCTGTTTCCATGGCCTACATGCCCTTGATTGTATGGAGCGTACTCAGATTTTTTAAAGACCGCTCGCTTCTCAACTGGTCTATTATGGGGTTCTGTATCGGTACATTTTTCAATGCGCCGAGTCACACGCAGATTGTTTATTATACCTTTTTAATGCTGGGTATCTATTTTATTTTTTACGCCTACGATCATTGGAAAAATGATAAAATGGCTATTGTTAAAAACGGTCTGGGTTTTGGCGCGGCTACGCTGATTGGATTGGGTTTTGGTGCGCTGGGTTATTTCTCCCAGTACGTATACTCTGCCGTCACGATGCGGGGAATGCCTCCGGCTATGGCCGAAGCAGGTGCAACAGCGGCCGGTAGCGGCATGACGTTTGATTATATAACGATGTGGTCGTTCCATCCTCTGGAGTCCGTGACCTTTTTTATCCCCTCATTCTTTGGTATGGAAAGCCCCCTCTACTGGGGTTGGCTGACATTCACCTCCTCAACGTATTATTTCGGGCTTCTGACCATGGTGGCAGCGATATTTGCAGTAGTTTTCAGGCGGACACGTTTTACGTGGTTTCTGATAACGGTAGCGGTTGTGGCCCTGCTTATATCCTTCGGACAATTTTTTGAACCCTTTTTCAAACTGGTTCTGACGGTGCTTCCGTTTTTTGATAAATTCCGCGTGCCGTCAATGATTCTTTCGCTGTTTGCTTTTGCCGTAACGCTTTTGTCTTGTTACGGGATTGATTTTTTGCTGAATCCATCGGAAGAGGAAAAAAAGAAATCCGAGCGGCTTCAGCAGGTTGTTTTGTATCTGATGATTGGAGCCGGCGCGGCGTTGCTCATCGGGTTTTTATTTAAAAGCGGTTTGGCGCAGGCCTTTTCATTTCTCAATGAAGGTGAACTTCAGCGTTATTCATCCGGGCAGATCGAACAACTGAAGCGGATGCGTATGGATATACTGAGCGCCGGCTTTTTTAAATTCATCGTCTTTCTGGAAATCATTCTTGCCGCAATCTATTTCCGCCTGAAACAAAAAATTTCTGTTACTATGGCTATGATAATTCTGGTTGTGGTCATGGCGGTGGATATGATTATTGTCAATAAACAGATATTACATCCCCAGACGCGCGGAAATCTGAATGCTGAATTTGTTGAAACGCCGACTATAAAATATCTAAAAAAAGATACCACCCAGTTCCGCATTTTTCCGCTGACAGAACACGCCCAGAGCGCCTCGCCGGTGTGGACCTATTATGGATTGGAAAACATCGGCGGATACAGCCCCGCTAAAATGCGTATCTATCAGGATATTATCGAATATTCGCTTTATAAAGGCCGCGATCAGCAGTTCCCGATAAACCTGAACGTTATTAATATGCTTAATGTGAAATATCTTATCGTCGGGGGACAACTGCCGTCTGAACTGCCTTTTGAGATGGTTAATTACGATCCGCAGAATAAACTGCTGGTTTATAAAAATCTCAACATGCTGCCCCGGGCATTCTTCGTAAAGAACTATAAAACAATATCCACGGCTAAAGAAGTAATCCAAACGCTTAATATGCCGGATTTTAATCCGGCCGAAACAGCGATTCTGGAAAAGGAACCGCACTCGGATATTATTCCGTATGATTCAGCTAAGGTTACTATTCAGGATTTTAAGAACAACCGAATCGTTCTTGAAGCCTACGTTGACAAACCGTCATTGTTGGTATTAAGCGAAATATATTATCCGCATGGTTGGAAGGCCTTTATTGACGGCAATGAAACCGAAATTTACAAGACCAATTACATCCTGCGGTCGATTGCGGTGCCATCCGGAAAACATGTCATCGAATTCCGTTTTGAACCGGCCGAATACACCCTGGGTTTGTGGGTCAGTGCCTTGTGCTTTTTCCCTATGACCGGTTTAATGATTACATTAGTAACGATAAAGTTACTTAAAGAGCGTAAAAAAACGAATCCGGTTATCTAACCGGAAATAAAACGATGCTGTTTATCCGCTGGAAGAGACTGGTTGCGGCGATTTTACTGCTGGGTATCCTATTTTGTTGTGTGCTGGCTGTTTTTACCTACCTTTTACTGACCAGATCCCTTCCCGCGGAAACGGGCGAGATTTATATTGAAGGTATCCGGAAAGATGTCAAAATATATCGTGACGCTTTCGGTGTGCCGCATTTATTGGCCGCAAACGAACAGGATCTGATGTTTGCCGCAGGCTATGTTCAGGCCCAGGACAGGCTTTGGCAAATGGATATGCTCCGGCGGCTGTCACAGGGCAAATTGTCGGAAGTGTTCGGCTCCAGAACCCTTTCCGCAGACAGAACCATGCGCACCATCGGATTGCACCGCACCGCGCTGGCCGTGCTCGACAGTCTGGATTCTGTATCAGTAGAAATGCTGGCGGATTATTGTGCCGGCATCAATTATTATATCGAAAAAAACAACGATAAACTGCCGTTGGAATTTGATGTTCTTGATTATAAACCGGCCTTGTGGTATCCGGAAGACTGCATCAGCACGAGCCGCCTGATCGCCTGGTTTCTGAATATGGGCTGGTACGTGGACCTGGCTTACGGAAAAATCATTGATAGTGTTGGTTATTACCGGGCCAGCGAGATATTCCCTGATTATCCGGCGGACGCTCCAGTAATTGTTAAGGATTATAAATTGCCCGAATACCTGAAAACGCACTTTACTGTTCCGGAAGAAAACATTGACACGGTGCGGGGAAATGCAAAAAAAGAAACGGCAACCGCAGCGGCTTTGTTGGATGAATTTTACATGGTGAATTCCATGATCCGTCGGATAGCCGGTTTTGACGGACTGGGTTTCGGAAGCAACAACTGGGCGATTAGCGGAAGTAAAACTGCCAGCGGTAAGCCGATCATCGCTAACGATCCGCATTTACCGTTAACGGTGCCGTCGTTATGGTACGAAATGCATTTAGCCGGTGGCCGTTTTGATGTAACCGGATTCGCCGTTCCCGGATTGCCGTTTATCGTTATCGGTAATAACCGCCATATTGCATGGGCCTTTACGCACGGAATGATTGATGAAGCCGATTTTTATACCGAACGGATACGTAATGGTGAATATCAGGTGGATAAGCTCTGGTTTCCATTAAAAATTATAAAAGAAAACATTGCGGTTAGAGATTCCGCCACCATCTCGATTGAAACGGCTTATACCCGTCACGGTCCAATCATCACAAAAGTCAACCCGCTTACAGAAAACGATTCGGCGGCCATCGCCATGCAATGGAACGGAAATTATCGGAGTAATGAAGTAGCCGCATTTCGCAAACTGAACACGGCCCGTTCATGGGATGAAATGCGCGAGGCCATGAAAACATACGGTGTCCCGGTGCAAAACATGGTCTATGCCGATATCAACGGGAACATTGGATATCAGTGCGTCGGTCGCATTCCCGTGCGTAAGGGTTTCGAGGGTCTCAGGATTATGGACGGCAAACGCTCGTATCTTAACTGGAGCGGCTTTGTGGAATTTGACGATCTTCCCAGAAGTTACAATCCGCCCGAGGGATACGTTGCGACGGCTAACAATCGCCTCATCGAACAGCGGGATTTTTACTTCTCCCGGTATTGGGAACATCCCTCGCGCATTAAGCGAATAATCGAATGGTTGCAATCCCGCGAGCATTTTACCATTAACGACGTAAGCGCCATGCAGGAAGATATTTATTCGTATCATGCCATGGAAGTTGTTCCTTATCTGATTGAAGCCTGCATCCGTGATACGCAGCTCGCCACCAGCCAGCCGGATCCCCGAGCGCTGAATCCTTATCAGGAAGCGTTTTTATATATCAAAAGCTGGGATGGCCGGATGGATCACGAAAGCCGCGGCGCACTGATTTTTAACGCGTTCTTTCAGAATCTGATCCGGAATATCTATCATGACGAACTGGGCGACAGCGTTTACAAAGCATTTATTCAGCTTTCAAATGTACCGACGCGCGTCACGACGCCGTTGCTGGCCGCTCCGTGGTCCGGCTGGTGGGACAACGTCTTAACCAGGGAAACCGAACGACGGGACGATATTCTAAAACAAACATTTATTCAAACGGTTGACCAATTAATGCTTCAGTATCGTTCCGGCCCCTCTGCGTGGAAATGGGGCGAGAAGCATTATATCAAGATGGAGCATCCGTTTGGTCAGGAAAAATGGTTTGATTATATTTATAATTTTAAAGCGGCTATGGTGCCCGGCAATTCGACGACCGTCAATAAGACGGAATACGCCTACGCCGACAGTACGTTCCGTACTATAATAGGCGCTTCCATGAGAAGAATTGTTGATCTGGACGACATCGCCCATCCCCGTAGCGTTTTACCTACAGGACAGTCCGGACAGGCATTCAGTAAGCATTACAGGGATCAGTTTGAGTTGTGGCTTAATAATCAGCTTAAAACCGTAACGATGAACGAAAAGGAACTTGTTAATAACTGTGCTTTGCTTATCTTAAAACCGAAAAATAAATAAGAAATACTATGGATTTCCGTATAGGTTTTGGTTATGATGTTCACCGCCTGGCCTTAGGACGTAAACTGATTCTGGGCGGCGTCGAATTGCCTTCAGAAAAAGGCCTTCTGGGCCATTCCGATGCGGATGTTTTACTGCATGCCATAATGGACGCGATATTAGGCGCCCTGGCGCTGGGAGACATCGGAAAGCATTTTCCGGATACAGAAACCAGGTATAAAGATATTTCCAGCTTAAGTCTTCTGGATGAAGTGTTTCGTAAAATGGACGCTTTGAATTATACCGTAGGGAATATAGATTGTACCGTGGTTTTGGAGAGGCCGAAAATTAAAGATTTTATTCCGGAAATGCAGGGAAAGATTGCTTCCGCGCTGCATACGGACATTAGCCGCATATCCATTAAAGCCACAACATCGGAAGGCCTGGGGTTTGCCGGCAGCGGTGAAGGCGCTGTGGCTTATGCCGTCGCGCTTGTGATCCGGACTTGACGCGTAAGCTATTTAAGTCTCGTATTTTTACCGATAACAACTATACCGCTCGGAGTTACCGTAAAACGTTTTTTATCCTCTTCAAGATTATAGCCGATTTCAAAGTATTCCGGAATATCCACGTTTTTATCAATGATGGCCCGGCGTATTTTTGCGTAGCGGCCAACGTTGACGTTATTAAAGAGCAACGATTCTTCAACCGAAGAATAACTGTGCACGCGTACGTTCGGTGAGAGAATAGAGCGCACCACTTGGCCGCCGGATACGATGCAACCACCCGAAACGATAGAGTCGAGACATACGCCCATCCGGCCGGTGGAATTAAAAACGGTTTTAGCCGGCGGATACTGGCCCTGGTCGGTTCGTATCGGCCAATCCACGTCGTACAGGTTAAATTCCGGCGATACATTGACGAGGTCCATACTGGTTTCGTAATAACTTTCCAGCGTGCCTATATCGCGCCAATACGGTTTATCTTTTTTATTTTCGTCTTCAAAATTATACGCAAATACGTGATGATCGCTGAGCATGCCTGGAATGACATTTTTTCCGAAATCGTGCTGGGAATTCTTCTTTTTGGCGTCGTCGATAAGCACCTGGGCCATTTTCTGCGCTGAAAAGATATAAATGCCCATATTAACGTAACAGGTGTCGGGTTTTCCGGGGATGGGCTTCGGGTCCTGCGGTTTTTCCTGAAATTCCACGATGCGGTTATCGGTATCGACGACCATCACGCCGAATTGGTGTGCCAGGCGTTTTTCGATTTCAATGCCCGATACCGTAAGATCCGCTTTCTTGTCGATATGGTACTGCAGCATTTTCAGATAATCCATTTTGTAAATATGATCGCCTGATAAAATGAGGACATATTCCGGTTTTTCATCCTGCATCACATGCAGGTTCTGGAAAACCGCGTCGGCCGTGCCCTGGTACCAGTGATTGGCGGTACGAAACTGCGGCGGCATGCAGTAAATATATTCGCCGAATTCACCGTTAAGAAAACTCCATCCTTCGCGAATGTGCGTATCCAGGGAATGGGATTTATATTGAGTGATCAGATACACTTTTCGGAATCCGGAATTCACGACATTGGACAGCGTAAAATCGATTATCCGGTATTTACCGCCAAATGGCACCGCCGGTTTAGAACGATCCTTGGTCAACGGGTACAGCCGCTCTCCCTGGCCTCCGGCTAAAATAATCGATATCGTCTTTCGGAACAAGGATGAAGAAAGTATCATGGCGTTTCCTCAAAGAAAATGGTTTATTTTCATAAATTGAGTGGACAAAAAAATCTAATAAAACAAAAGAAAACAGGCAATAATTATTTTTCTATAAACATCAAATACCGTTGACGCTTCACGGGGATCGAACCAGTTCGTACTCGTCCTTGTTTAGAGTACGGCCGACATATCCTTCAACGCGGATTTTGAGCCGGGCCTCATCCAAACGGCTATATATAATCCGCTGCGGGAAGTCGTGTTCTTTGTTTTCAAAAATCAATTTCCCGTTTTCATTTTTGACAAGTGTAAAAAGTACCGGCGGCTGCTGATTGACCTGAGCGATATAAACCCAGAATTTGCTAAAAGGCATTATCACAATATGTTCCCGGACAACCGAATCGCCTTGTACCACAATGTAACCTTCGCCGATAAACGAGTCATTATCCATCCGTTTCCATTTTTCAATAACAATGCCCTCCTGCGAACGGCCTTTCCAATTTCCAATCAGCCAGTCTATTGAATCGGCCTTAACAAATTGTGCCTGCAAGGCCGGTCCAAACAGGCATAAAATAAGACCATATACATGCGTTTTCATGCCGATTTCCCCCCGTTGAGAACTATTATGCTGTGTGTTAAATAATTGCTATAATTTGTGAAAATATAACCAATTATTCAACAAAAAACGCCGGGCGGCGGGAGCGGCTTATCGGGATATAATTATTTGGTAAAAAGTTTTATGACTACAAAACCAAGTATCAGTAAAACGACAAAAGCAATCGAAAGCCAGTCGAAATACCTGTCGATGAAATTCCGTATGTGTTCGCCGAAAATCCTTATCAGACCGGCGACAATAAAGAACCGCAGCGAACGGCCTATCGTGGATGCGATAATAAAAATCAAAAAATTAATTTCAAAAACACCGGCGGATATGGTAAATACCTTATAGGGAATCGGCGTAAAACCCGCTGTGAATACGGCCAGAAAGGCATGCTGATTGTACTTATCCCGCACAATATTAAATACCTCGTGGGTAAATCCGGGAATGTAATTGAAAAAGAAGTCCGATACCAGATGCCATAACTCCAGTCCGATGAAATATCCCAGTATGCCGCCGAGTACGGATGCGACGGAGCATATCAGGGCATACCAGAGACTTCTCCGGACTTTAGAAAGCGACAGAGCCATTAATAAGGGGTCCGGCGGTATCGGGAAAAAAGAGGATTCGCAGAAAGCCAGTAAGGCAAGAGCGGGTGTTCCGTATGGAGTATTGGCCCAATGCAAAACCCAGTCATAGAGACGCCTGAGTATATTTTTATGAAGCTGGGATTTCGTATTATCTTTCATCCGTTTTACCGTTTTATCATAGTTGAAAAATACATTTTAATAAAAAACCAGGTATCCCGAAGATGCCGGATATGACTGGTTTCTCCGGCGTAAATCGTAGGGATGGGGACAAACCCAAAACGTGCGTGAAGCCTTCCGGCGAGGATCAGCAGTTCGGACTCCGTTTCGAAACGACTTGTCTTAAGGTTGATTTTACCAAGGAGTTCGGTATGAATCATACGGAATCCGGACTGGCTGTCAGGAATTTTGCAGCCGGTTCGTAAGGACAGGAGCAAAGACGTGCACCAGTTGGAAAAAATACGCGCCGGCGACATAGACCGTATCGAACGTTTTCGGCTGCCCATGATAATCTCGGCGCCGGTCTGCTCATAGTATTTAATGAATGCCGGAATCGCGGAAGGTTCATGCTGGCCGTCAGCGTCCAGTGTGATGACAGCCGTATATCGGTTTTGAACCGCATAAGCAAAACCGGTTTTCAACGCGGCGCCTTTTCCGGAGTTTACCTGATGGGTTATTATCCGGACATGGCGTTTGAGCGCTTCTTCTTCGGTATGGTCGGTGGAACCGTCGTTGACTACCAGCAGGTCATAGCGGATACCGGATCCGTTCAGAGTCGTGACTACAGACTCAATCACTTTGCCGAGAGAGGTTTCTGCATTATAGGCCGGTATCAGTATCAGATATTTATTTTCCATGTTATACCCGTCGCATAATAAGGCGGGTAGTATAGCGGATTTTACGAATAAATGCAAAAGATATCGTTTAAAATTTAATATTTTTTCTTGATTATTCAGCCCGCCGTGATTATTTTCAGCCGCGTTAAAAAAATCAGAACCCATACGGTGCTAACAGGAGTTAGGCATGATAAAAGTTGAGAATTTGACAAAGGACTATGGATCGGTCCGGGCTATCGATTCCATTAGTTTTGATGTACAGGACGGTGAAATATTAGGTTTCCTGGGGCCCAACGGCGCCGGCAAGTCCACCACCCTA
Source organism: uncultured Bacteroidota bacterium (assembly GCA_964609675.1). Classification (GTDB taxonomy): domain Bacteria; phylum CLD3; class CLD3; order SB21; family JBBIRG01; genus CAZSRX01. Next base: position 22,916 of record CAZSRX010000018.1, read on the forward strand.
AAGATCATTACCACGTATCTGGCCCCCACGGCCGGCAACGTTTATATCAATGATCTGAACATACGGGATGACTCGCTGGAGATACGGCGTAAAATCGGTTATTTGCCGGAACTGAATCCTTTATATTATGAGATGAACGTTTATGATTATCTCCAGTTTGTGGCGGCCGCGAGGAACTTCGAAAGCAGTAAATTTAAAAAACGGCTCGGTCAGGTGGTTGAAATCTGCGGTTTAAAAGGCGTAATGCATAAATCGATTGCCGAGTTGTCCAAAGGTTATCGCCAGCGGGTCGGATTGGCGCAAGCGATTTTTCATGATCCCGAGATTCTTATCATGGATGAGCCCTCCAGCGGACTTGATCCCAACCAGATCGTCGAGATCCGCGAGTTAATTAAGCGGTTAGGTAAGCAGAAGACGCTGATTATATCCAGCCATATTCTTCAGGAAATACAGCTTACCGCCGACCGTATGATTATTATCAACAAGGGGAAAATTGTCGCCAACGGCACCACCGAAGAACTGATGAGCAGTTTCAAGGGTAAAACCGTGTTAACGCTTGAACTGCAAAACGCCACGCCCGAAGCGTTACGTAAAATATCCCAATCGGTGAACCAGCTTGAGGTAACCAAAGTGGAAAAAGAAAACGGCAGTCTCGTGGCGCATATAGAATATCCGAATACGATTGACCCGCGTCAGGAGATTTTCCGCTACGCGGTGCAGCAACAGTGGACTATTCTGGAAATGAGCCGCTATAAAGTCAGTCTGGAAGAAATATTCCGCACGTTAACCGTGGAAGGAGGGCGCAACGATGGATAATATCAAAGTCATATTTCGCAAAGAATTCTCGGCCATGTTCAACAGTCCCGTCGCCTATATCGTAATGGTGGTGTTTACGGCGCTGGCCGCGTATTTCTTTACCAATACTTTTTTCCTCGCGGGTCAGTCGGACCTGCGTACTTTATTTGAGATCATACCGTTGATTTATATCATCGTTATCCCGGCCATTACCATGGGGCTGATTGCCAAAGAAAAAAACTCCGGTACGATCGAGATTCTGGCCACGCTTCCGCTAACGGATGTTCAGATTGTGATAGGGAAGTATCTGGCCGCGCTGTCGCTGATCGGATTTGCGCTGCTTTTTACCCTGGTGCATTTTATTACGCTGTTGTTTGTGGGCAATAGCATCGACATCGGAGCAATCATCACCGGCTATCTCGGCCTGATTTTCGTGGCCGGCGTCTATACCGCGGTAGGCGTTTTCGGCAGCGCCATCACGGCGAACCAGATTGTCTCTTTCATTGTCAGTATTCTCATTATTTTGATTTTCTTCTTGCTGGATAAAATCCTGTACTTTGTACCGGCGGCGCTGACCTCGCTGTTTCAGTTCATCAGTATTGATTATCACCTCAGCAACATTTCGCGCGGCGTTCTCGACACAAGAAACCTGATTTATTTCGGGTCGGTCATTACGCTGTTCCTGCTGCTCAGCGTCCGTATTTTAGAAATCAGGAAATGGAGGTAGGCCATGTTAACGATCACGAATAAGAGTGACTTTATTAAGTATTTCCTTGTCATCGGGGCAATAATTGTATTGCTCAATCTTGTCGGACGCGCGATCTTTTTCCGGCTGGATCTGACGGATAATCAGATTTACTCGCTGTCACGCTCCAGCAGAGATGTTATCGCCAAATTGGAAGACAAGTTAACCGCCAAAGTCTTTTTTTCCGGTGACTTACCCGGCCAGTTGGCTAATTCCAAACGCTATCTGCAGGATCTGCTGGAAGAGTATGAAGCCTATTCCCACGGCCGGTTTCATTTTGAATTTATCAATCCTGACCAGGATCCCAAGGCGCAGGAACAGGCCCGGTATTACAGCATTTATCCGGTACAAATGCAGGCCGTTGAAAACGATAAACTGGAAATAAAAAATGTTTACATGGGACTCGTTTTTATCTATAATGATAAAAAAGAATCCGTTCCCATGATACAAACCACCGAAGGGCTGGAATATAACCTGACAGCCGCCATTAAGAAGGTAACCGCTACGAATGTCAAGACTATCGGCGTGATTTCGGAAGAAAACGAAGAAATTACAACCGAAAACCTTACGCGTTTCCTGCGTCAAATTTATCAGGTTCAGAATGTTTACCTGAGCGGTGAAATCGCTTCGCATATTGATATAATCATAATGAATGGCGTAAACGATACGCTGAGTACCGATCAGTTGTACAATCTTGACCAGTTTTTGATGCGCGGCGGCAAGCTGTTCATCGGCCAGGGCCGTGTCAAGGACATGCTGCAGCAGGGCTTTGCGATGAACATACGTTCCAATATTTACGCGTTTCTGGAACATTACGGTTTCCGTATTGGCGAGGAAATGGTTATTGACCAGAGCTGCAGCCAGGTGCAGGTACAAAGCCAGCAGGGTTTTTTCATGATTCGTAACGCGATTGATTACCCACCGCTGCCCCTGATACGGAAGTTTAATCCGGATCATGTGTTGACCAAAAATATGGGTATCGCAAGACTGTTTTTTGTGAGCGAGATTATTCCGACGGAAAAACCCGAGATTAATTTTACGCCGTTGATGTACACTTCCGACCGCACCGGTGTGCTCAAAGGGCCGTTTTATCAGATCCAGCCCAACCAGAATCCAATGATGAGAGTTTTTCCGTTTCCCTCGAAATGCGTGGCCGCGCTCGCGGAAGGCCGGATGACCAGCTTCTTCAAGGACAGCACGCAATACAATTCAAAACCGAATTTCAGGCCGCTGACCACTAACGGTCAGATTGTTCTGGTTACCGATAATCAGTTCTTTAACGACAAACGCGCCGGCGGCATTCAGGAAAACACGCAATTCATTCTGAACGCCGTGGATTACCTGACCGGCGACCAGGAATTAATCACGCTGCGTTCGCGCGACATCAAACAACGTCCGCTGGATCAGATATCTGACGGCACGCGCCAGACGCTGAAGTGGCTGAATATCCTGTTGCCTCCTGCGCTCGTGGTGGTATTTGGTCTATTACGATGGAAACGCAACCGCATTCAACGTAAAGTACTGGAGGAAATCTATGGATAAAAAGAAAAAAGCCTGGGTGCCGTATGTTGGCGTTTTATCATTACTGATCATTCTTTTTATTTATACTCAGTACCGGGAAAGCCAACATCAGGTTGAAATTAAACCGATATTTGATTTCAATACGGATAAAATTACATCTTTTACCATAACCAAGGATAACGCATCGGTCACTTTAATCAAAAACGATACCAGCTGGGTTTTTCCGGCCCCCGATACCGGACGCGCGCAGGATTACAAGATTAAGGATTTTATCAAGGAAGTCCTGAAAGGGGAGCGCGAAGCTGTGGTTACGGATGATACCTCAAAATACGAGAAATACGGTGTGACCGAAGCAAAAGCAACGAAACTAACCGTAATGAAAGATGAAACGGCGCTGGCAACAATTCTGGTCGGACGGTCATCAACGGATTATAATCAGGAATTCATACGTTACGAAAACGATCCCCGCGTATATCCGGCCCGCCAGCGCATGCTGAACCGCATGGGCGCGTCGGTAAGCTGGTGGCGGTAAAGAGACGATTCGAATTTAAAAAGGGCTGTCTGGATATAAACAGCCCTTTTTTTTGGAAGAGGATGTATGGGAAATATTATTTCAGCAGGCTTACTATCTCATCACTCATCGGGTTGGTCTGAGAAGGAATGACCTTGACCAATTCGCCTTTTTCATTAATCAGGTACTTGTAGAAATTCCATTTTGGAGCCAGATCATTCCATCCATTAAGATTTTTATCTGAAAGCCATTTATAAATCGGATGCTGGTCATCGCCAACAACAGATATTTTTTCGGCCATTAAAAAAGTAACGCCGTAATTGATTTTACAAAAATTAGCAATCTCTTCATTCGTACCGGGTTCCTGATTCCTGAAATTATTAGCCGGAAAACCGATTAAGACAATTTTGTCACCATACGTCTCGTGCAGTTTCTGCAGGTCTTCATACTGAGAGGTAAAGCCGCATTTTGAGGCCACATTAATGAGCAAAAGTTTTTTCCCTTTGAATTCTCCGAGAGAAACTGTCCTGCCATCCATTGCAGTAAAACTGTAATCATAAAGGTTTTTCATACTTTGTGCGCCCATAGGCCGTTCGGATCCGCTGAAACAACCGAAAAGTAACAGACCGGAAAAAGAGGTGATGATGGATTTCAAATAATTATTCATGCTATTCCCTTTCATTTGTACCATCGTATAACTCTCAACCAGATAGACTATTCCCATGATCGGAATAAAAAAATGATAAAAGTGTTTTGTTGTTACTATTGACTTTTACTGAAGACTAAATTATAATTGTTTATGAATATGTTTTATCGAAACCGCAAGAGCGTCCGAAAAACAATTCTCATATCGGGGCTGTATTTTGTTTTTGTTTTACTGACCGGATTCCATCATCACAACTTGTTTTTATCGCCGGGCCAATCACTAACCGACGGCGATTCTTTAAAATCCGGATTATTAACCGGCCACGATAATAATAACTGCCCACTCTGTATATTTGTTTTTGCCCAGCAGACCCCCCACGCTCCTGTAATATTTATCCATCATAACGTAAAGCTGATAGCTCTGGAATACGGCTATTCCTGTATTCGTGATGTTTTCATACTAAAAAATCATGCACCCCGCGCACCGCCTGCAATTCTTTAATTTCCAACTGTAAAAAAATAACTCTTACTGTAAACGTCATCATGCCGTATGGCCTATAACCATCTGCGTGACGACAGATTTTAAATTATAAAAGGATTCTATCATGAAAACGCCTTTGTCGTTTCATATATTTTTTTTCATTTTAATAATTCCTTTGATGGGTATTTCATGTTCCAATGAAGAATCGGAACACAGTCATCACGCTGAGGCGCGCGGCGTGGCGCTATTCATGAATGACGTTGAAATTGCCCGGCTTGATTCCACCATATTGACCGGACAGATAAGTGTACCGGCAAATAATCAGATTTCCGATCCGATTGAAGTAAAATTTATTGCCGATGATGATGAGCGTGATTTGTTTCAGCCTCAAGGAGAGGACCACTGGCTAAAAACGACAGTGACCGATACCTTGATCGCATCCGTCTACCGGAATAACGATCCCGAAACAAAATGGACATTCCATCTTATCGGCAAGACCGTGGATACAACCGATATACTGATACAGATTTTCCACGTCGATCATCCCGACTATACTACGCCGGTTAAAATCCCGATTGTGGTGGTTCCGCCGACGGTGAAATAAAGCCGATTAAAAGAGAGGAAACGTCAACGTTTCCTCCTTTTCTTTAAGGATAATAAAATGAAACATCTGATCGTTTTCATATACTTTATAGCGGCTGGGACCCTGGCGGCAGAAACCGTAGATTCGGTTGTTCATTCCCATCGCTCTTATGGATATCTGCGCGGCGTGGTTTATGATGAGGATACACAAGAACCGGTTGCCGGCGTCCAGATACTACTTAAAGAAGCGCACCGGTCCACCATTACCAACGACGATGGTGCATTCGCGATGAAAGGTATTCCGTCAGGAAAATACACCCTAAAAACATTCAGGATTGGATACCGTGAATATCGCTCCTGGGTTATTATTTCTGAAAATGACACGTTATACCTTTCCTTAGCTTTGAAAAGCGCACCGATAATTGGCAATGGCATCATCATTGAGGCCATGAAAAACGGGGTGGAATCCCAGAAAGCGGTAGAATTGGCGGGCGAAAAGCTGAGACAAAATCTCGGTCAGACTATTGCCGTGACCGTCGCGAATGAACCGGGCATGGATCAGCGTTCGATGGGGCCTGCTCCGGCGCGTCCGGTTCTGCGCGGTTTGAGCGGCGACCGGCTATTGATCCTGGAGGATAAAGGCCGCACGGGCGATTTATCGGCGACATCTGCCGATCATGCCGTGGTGATCGACCCGATAACTTCCGATAAAATCGAAGTCATCCGCGGACCGGCCGCGCTGATGTACGGGCCAAACACGCTTGGCGGCGTCATCAATGTCGAGCGGGGATACATCCCATCCTGCCTCTGCGATCATGCCGGCGGGTCTTTTTCATCACAAGTCGAAAGCGTCAGCCGCGGATATGCCGCCGGCGGTATGTGGCATCATGCATGGAACTCCCTGGCCTTCAAATACGACGGAAGTTATCGTAATGCCGGCGATATTTCCACACCGGACGGACAGCTGAAAAACACGGCTATAACTACGTACAATGCGTCCGCCGGCGCCAGTTTTATACTGCCGGATGGTTATTTCGGTGCGGCCGGAAGTTATTATCAGTCGGAATACGGCATTCCGGGAGGTTTTGTGGGCGCGCATCCCAACGGCGTTCTCATTAAACTAAACCGCCAACACGCAGAAGCTAAGTTCGATTGGCACTTTGATCATCCCGCGTTTCATCATCAGGAACTTACTTATGCGTTTACGAATTACTTCCATCAGGAATTCGAGTCGAACGGCAGCATTGGTACGCAGTTTTCCGTCCTTTCATATCATCTTGGCTGGATGAATCATCTGAAAACCGACGCGCACATCAAGCAAGCGACCTTTGGGATTTGGAGTGAGTATCGCTCGTATGTTCCGGGTGGTTATATCTTTACACCGGATACTAAAGAACTGACGGTGGCCGGATTTGCATATTCCCATCTGCACTTCAATCAATGGGCCTTTCATGCATCGATTCGTTTGGATTATCGTACGGTGCGTCCATCAGAAACGGGTATGACAAAAATCGGCACCATCCGTTCCCGGTCGTTTGATATTTTATCCGGAGCGGTTTCCGTTAATTATAACGTGACGCCGTTATGGATCACCGGCGTGACGGTTATGCGCTCGGGAAGGATGCCCGGCATTGAAGAGCTTTTCAGCGAAGGGCCGCATCTGGCGGCCTACTCCTTTGAGGTGGGCAATCCGGAACTGAAACCCGAGAAGGGCATCGGACTGGAATATTATATCCGCTATACCGGAGAAAACATCAAGACGGATGTAGCGGTTTTCCGGAATGAAATCCTTCGTTATATATTTCCGCGGAATACGGGGACATACAACATCGCGACCTATCTGCCGGTGTATCAATACAGCGGAAACCATTCTGTAATAGAAGGCGGGGAGTTAAATGCGCGGGTTCTATTTTCCGAAACCTTCCAGACCCAGGCACTGATCAGTTATGTGCGCGGAACGCAGGTAAACCGTAACCGGCCTCTGCCGGCTATTCCGCCCCTGAACTGGAAAACAGAGTGGACAAAGCGATTATACCGCGTTAATCTTTCGATGATAGCCCGCGGCGCCTTAAAACAAAACCGGGTGGCTGAGTTTGAACAGCCCACGAAGGGTTATATCCTGTATGATGCCGCGGCCCATTATTCGGTTCAACACAGAAAAGTATTGCATACGATTGTACTGACGGCTGAAAATATTGCCGATACAAAATACCGGCGGCATCTGTCGCGCGTGCGTTCGATAATGCCCGAACCCGGGCGAAATATCAAACTGCTCTATAAAGTTTTTATGTAAAAAAAAAGCCTGAGTGGTGAACTCAGGCTTTTCCGTACACCCGACAGGACTCGAACCTGTAACCTTCTGATCCGTAGTCAGACGCTCTATCCAATTGAGCTACGGGTGCATCTGAAGTGCGCTATTATATATAAAAAAAATTTAACACGCAAGATAAAATGTTCGAAAACTTTAAGTTGACAAAATGCCGTCGGGTTATTATACTTACGCATAATTTTATAAACTTTTTCTGGGTCAACTATGGATTACAAAGTCAAAGCGGTGATGCTGGATGCGCAGGACGTACAGCGCGTTATTGTACGTATCGCTCATGAAATCATTGAAAAAAATCACGGCTGTAAAAATCTGGCGCTAATAGGCATGCGGACGCGCGGCGAATATATTGCCCGCCGGATTGCGGATAAGATAGCCGAAATCGAGAATGTCCGGGTAGACCTGGGTATACTTGACGTCAGCTTCTACCGCGACGACTGGAGGATGCGGCTGAAACAACCTGTAGTACAGACCAGCGATATTCCGTTTGATATTACCGAAAAAACCATTGTACTCGTTGATGACGTGCTGTACACCGGCCGTACCGTTCGTGCGGCGCTCAGCGAAATCATGGATTTCGGAAGACCGGCCAAGGTCGAACTGGCGGTGCTGGTCGACCGCGGTCACCGCGAATTACCCATACAGCCCGATTATACCGGCAAGCAGATCACCACATCTATTGACGAAGAAATCCGTGTCCGGCTGACCGAAGTCGACGGCGCCGACGAAGTCCTGCTGGTGCAGGTAAATCAGTAAATCCGGGCGCGCTCAGGCAACGGCAACTTTTGTCGGATTGGAATGATTGAGGAAAAGATCGTTTATCAGTTTATACAGATCGTTGATAGAATAAGGTTTTTCAATAAGCCGGGTATAAGGGTTCTCAAGAAAACGGGCCGCTTCAATCATGGAGCCGGAAGTAAGTATTACCGGCCGTTCGGCGCCGTATCGTTCGCGTATTTTCTGCGTAAGTTCGATACCGCTCATTTGCGGCATCATGACGTCCGTTATAACGAGATCAATGGACTGTTGCTGAAGTATTTCCAGTGCGGCCATGCCGTTTTCGACCGTAATCACCTCATAGTTGGCCATCTCAAGGATTTCACAGAGCATCGTCCGCATGGGTGGGTCATCATCCACAACGAGTAATTTTTTCCTTATGTGATTCGGCTTTTTCTTAGTCATCGGTTACTCAACGTGCGCGGGCTTTAGATCCGCAAAAGCAACGGTATCTCCTTTTTGTACTTGCTAAGCGCTGATTTAGTTAAAATTTTAATTCAACAGACTAAAATTTTAACGTATTCAATTTATTATATTCCACTTAAGTATCAATATTTTTTATCAAATTAAGATTATCGTATCAATACCATCTTCCTGGATTGTACGATGTTGCCCGTTGCGAGACGGTAAATATAAATACCTGAACGAACGGCTTTTCCTTTATTGTCGGTGCCGTCCCAATAGGACGTGTGTTCTCCGGCCAATTGTTTACCTTTGACCAGCGTCCGCACTTCCTGACCGAGCAGATTATAAATCTTCAGCGAAACCTCACTGCTTACCGCTAACTGATAACTGATAACTGTAGAGGGATTAAAAGGATTCGGATAATTCTGATTTAACAGGGTTTTTGTCGGTAAAGAAGGTATGTCATTAATACTGATTACAGGAAGCGACGTTTCCCATAAACCCCGTCCATACGTGGCGGCCCGCAGTTTATGAGCCGTCGGATGAACCTCAAGTTCATTCACAATCACATTGGGCAATCCCTGATCATAGGTTTCCCAGGTTGCACCTCCGTCGGAAGAATGGAAAACGCCGAGGTCAGAACCGATATACACGTGATTACTGTCATTTGGGTGTACCGTTACGCAATTGAAAGGAATATTAGGCAAACCGGCAGAAATATTAGTCCATGTGCTTCCGGCATTGTTGGATTTAAATACCTTTTGACCAGCCGTATAGCCGGATTTGGTCATCCACAAGACAGACGGATTTTTTGGATTTACGGAAAGGTAACTTATCGTTGCGCCGACATATAGCGTGTCCCATTTAGCGCCGCCGTTCGTTGTTCGGTAAAGATATGTGGAATTGGCGGCGTAAATATAATTGGAATTGCTGGGGGCTATGACCAGCGCCTCCATTTCTGTAGTTGACAAAACATTGCTGATCGGGAACCACAGTGTTCCCTGATTGGTGGTTTTGTATATGCGTGTGGTAGCTTTATAAAGTATCTGATTACTGTCCGGATGAATGATAAACGGGGTGACCCAGGCGCCATCTTCCAGCACGCCATCATTGATAGCCGTCCATGTGCTTCCTCCGTTCAGAGTGCGTTCCATATCGCCGTAATAATACTCACCATACGCGATATTGGAATTGGTATAGTCCACCAGAGCTTCCATGCCGTCGCCGCCGAGAACATTCGTCCAAACGCCATTATTGTACCGATCCGAACCATTGTCCTGGGAACCGCCGTAGACGATATTTTCGTTGGTGCGGGATAATCCGATACGGTAAAACTGGTGAATTCCCAATCCGTGGCTCAGGTCAGACCATGTGACGCCGCCGTTTTCGGTTTTATTGATACCGCCGTCATGTCCGGCCCAGAGTATCGTAGTGCCGGGCTGGTATTCAAAGGCGTGCTGATCCGCATGTACATAGGGCTTGCCGCCGCCGCCGTACCAGTGGGCATTAAGCGTCCAGGTAACGCCGCCATTGGTCGATTTCCAGATGTTGACCCCTCCTACATACACGGTTAAACTGTCTGTAGGCTGAGCGGCGGTTACCAGATCATACCAACCCTGCCCGCCGGCATCGCCACCATTTGTATTCCATCCCAATAAATTAGGCGATGTCGATTGCGGTATCCATGTATTAGCGGTATCACGGGAAATGTAAAATCCTTTAAAACCATAATCGGTATTGTTGCATATTAAGGCATAAATATAGCTGGGCGCGGATGGGGTTACGGCTATGGCGATACGATAGATACCGTTGGTAGGTAAACCCGAATTACTCAAAAACCAGGATTGTCCGGCATTGGTAGACTTATAAACCGATGTTCCTAAAGCCGCATACCATATATTGGCATCTCCCGGAAACATTTCGATGTCATAGTAACTTCCGCTACTTGCCTGAGACCATGATAATCCACCGTCTGTAGTACGTTGTAAACCGCTGGATGTTGCGGCCATAAGGATACGATTGTTGATGGGATGCATCACTATTTTTCTGATGCGGCGTCCGTTGTTTACCGAATAACTTAATCCGGTGGTGAACCAATGCACGCCACCGTTAGTGGATTTTAAAACGCCGATGGAATACGTATCGCCGGCGTCGCCGTCACCGGTGGCCACATACATGGTATCCGGATTCTGATGATCAATCACAATAGATGAAATGCCCAGATTCGGCAAATCATCCCAGCTGTTGCTCCAGGTGGCGCCGCCGTTTACCGACTTCCAAAGGCCGCCGCTGGGAGAGCCAACCCAGATAATATTCGGATCGTTCGGATTGAAAGCGATACAATTAACGCGTCCCGCTCCGCCGCCGGAAGGATAGGACGTCTCAGGACCTAAATTGACCCACGATACAGAGGAATTTTGTCTGGCTTTTGAAAAACGCGCTTTTTTTTCATCCCAGCCTTTCCACAGAAGAGTAGGGTCAAGGTAACCGTCCTGATTGACCCGGGATTTCATAAACCATTCCCACCGCTTAAAAGGCTTCCAGCCCTTACCTTTAATGACTGAAGAGGCTTTAATGTTTTTGCCGGCCCAATATTCGTTGAAGGCTTTTTGCGCCTCAAAGAAACTGGATTGGTTATCGCTCATTTTTTCCGCCCAGTTTTGAGCCTTTAATCCGTTAAGACTTAAAGTAATCAACACGGCTGCAAAAATAGATATACTTTTCATGACAAATCCTTTTTTCAAGGTTATATTTTATTAAAAAAACTATCGCAAGAGCACCATCTTTTTTGACTGCACGGATTTACCGGCTGTCAGACGGTAAATATAAATTCCGGAACTGACCGCCAGCCCTTTGTTATCGTTGCCATCCCAGAGGACAGAATATTCCCCGGCGGATTGACGGCTCTTAACAAGCGTCCGCACTTCCTGCCCGAGTAGATTATAAATTTTCAGCGAAACCTCACTGCTTACTGCTAACTGATAACTGATAACTGTAGAAGGGTTGAACGGATTCGGATAATTCTGATTCAGCATAAACGCATATATACCGATATTCGGCTCTCCGTCAATTCCAATCACCGGCGGGAAGTACGCACGGCGGACGAGTGTTGAGTCTAATATAAAAGGATTTTTCTTGTTTTGCTGATAGGTGGCGATCAGATTATTTCGTGTTTCCTCAGCCGCATCAACGGGATCGTAATAATGCCACTGAAGAAGGACGTTTTTTTGAATATGGAAAAAATTTGGGTCTGCGGCATCACAAACTGATTTATACATAGTATATATGTAAAAAACCGATCTAGCGGCATTTCCTTTGTGATCTTCACGAGGCTCAAATTTTACACCTCTTTGTTCTTCGCTATATAAATTAATATTACTACTCGGTATAAAACCTGTTTGACCTAAACTGTCATTACCAATCCACCAATAATTACTGGGGCTATCAGCAATTTCGTCAAAAGGATAATTTCCTCTATAGTTATTCGGCCACTCATTTGTTGGATATAAATGATGTAAATCACTAGTAGGTTGTTTAGCATAACCGAATTTATTCTGTGGATATGTGTGTTCACAATTAATTTTAGGTCGAGCCGCATTAGCCCAAGTTCTTGGATTCGGGTCATTATATGGTATATAAATTCGATAACCGCTATAAACACATGTTACGGAATCATTATGGTTATCTATTATTCCATACATTTTATCTCTTGCGCCGTCATAATCCAATGTGGTGCTGGTTTTATATGATGCCACTAATCGTGCCAGCAGACTGTCGCCGTACACGCCGGGAAAAATGATTTCCGTACCGGTTCCCGTGGTTTGCTGCGAGCCGGAAAGCGGGGAAACGGTCAGGTAATTAACGCTGTTGCCGCTTCCGTTATAAGAATATATTTTGTAAAAATAGGTTGTTCCCGGATTCAAGCCGGTCTGTTCGAACGATATGTTACTGCCGATATAAGCGACCGTCGCGTCGCCGACGGAGTTGCCCGCGGAATAAAACGTGCCGTCCAGCGGAATGCCGGTGGGGGATGAGCCCGTCTTGCGCAGGGCGATGTATCCGTCCGGCGAGCCGGCAGCGGCTGTATAGCTGATCGTGAAAGAAGTATTGGTGACATTTGAGAACGCCAGATTCGTGGGCTGTGCGGAGGGTTCATTAGCCGCGGTAGCGCCGCTCAGTGTCACTTCCCGCGAAACAGCATCGGCGGAAGAGAACGTCAGCGTGGCGGTATGCGATCCGACGGCGACCGGCAGATAGATTACCTTAAAAACATACGGCGACGGCGTGGATGCGGTGATCGAGTCGGGAATCACCGTGAACAGCGACGCGTCCGAGCCTGAAATCTGCGCATACAAACCGCTGATCAGCGATGAGTACAGTACATGTACGTGGTTGGTGTCCGGCACGCCGACCGTGGTGGAGAAATTCTGCGGCGATACGGGCTGATAAATGGTAGGGCCGGTGATTGCCGGAACGCCGGTGAGGGCAATGTCGTCGATACACCAGAATTCGGCAACATTATTGTTTTTTGCAACAATTTTTAATGCAACCGAAGCTGTGCCATCCGGAATATTTATTCGTAAAGTTGCGTAATTATTGGTGCTGTCGCCTGTTTGTGGGGATGAAAAGAGAGCATGACTGCCTGTATTTGTCTGTGCCGTCAAAACGGCGTCATATCCCCAACGAGCGTTATTGGTGCCAAATCCCGTAATGGTAAGGTCCGACAATCCGGAAAAATCGGTTCCGTTGATTGCGCAAAAAACATTGACGCTGTCTGATAATTCGGTTCCCTGGACATTGGATGTGGCGGGGGAAGATAATCGGATCGTAACGACAATGCTATCATAATTACTTATATCAAAAGTTTCCAAAATTAGGGAATCAGTTACATTACTGATTTGCCAGGATTTAACTCCGGTTCGAATTCTTTGGTTGGCGGGGTAATCGCTTGATCCGGTCGCCGTGGATATTTTCCCCGATCCCGCGACTAATCCCCACGTATCGTTTCCGGATCCCTCAAATCCCTGAAAGGCGATTTGCGTAGTTTGCGGCATAAGCGGTATCGTGACGATGAAAATCATCGCAAAAAGTATGGATATTGTTTTGTTCATAATATTAAACCTTTGTATAATACATTCAATCAAACTATTTATGATATATTTTAGTGATTTTTTCACCAAATGAAAGAGATATTTCACCAAAGAAAAAAGTTGTTTTGCCGTTATTTGTTTGCTTTTAATGTTGAGTGTTTTATATTTTTGCTAATGAACATTATGTCAAAGGGGAATTTATGAATATCCGAACCATCATATATTGTACGTTTATATTACTATTCAGTCATGCTATCATTGCGAACGGGCATGGAATCTTAGCCCAGCAGAAAAAAGTCAAAAAGACCAAGATTGACACGATGAATGTCGGGCAACTCAAACCATTTGTCGCCAACGAACTTAAAAACTACGCGGACATGGCGGGTGGTCTCAAACTCCTGATGAAGTTGTTCGGTAACAATCTGACAGATTCCCGGAAGGCGATTGACCGGTATCATAAAGAAGCTGCTCCGGACAAGGAATCGCTCTACCTGGAAGGGATACTGTGCCGGTTTGAAAATAATTATGAACTCAGCGAACAGAAGTTTCGCGCCGTTATCGAACAGGATGAGCGGTTTTCCGGTTTCGGGTTTCCGAATGTCTGGATGCTGCTGGGCGATTTGTACAAGTCGACCGGTAAGCTGGAAAAAGCCATTGATGCCTATAAACAAGGCGCTTTGATGGATCTGGAAGACACCTGGCCGCTGATTGAGATAGCGAAAATATACATTGAAATGAACCGTCCGGAAGAAGCCAGCGAGGCGTTTTACGCCGGCCTTACCGGCATACGGGATCAGGATAAATACGCTCGGCTATTCTCTGAAATCCGGGATATTGCCACGAAGAAGGAAAAAGAAAAATGGGACAGCTTGTCGCATTCCGCAGAACGCGCGGAATTCCTGAAAGTTTTCTGGATGCGGCGCGATCCCAATCCCCTGGACAAGGAAAATCAGAGGTTGGTTGAACATTACCGGCGGTTGAGTTATGCCCAACAGACCTATTCCAAACCGATGGCGCCCTATTATGACGAGCGCGGATTGGTGTATATTAACCTGGGCAAACCCGACGCGGTTTATATCGGCAAATCCGGCGTCAATATCCGGGATAATGAAACATGGGTGTATAATTCGATACAGGCCGGCCTGAATATTGATTTTGTAAATATGGGCGGTTCCTATGTTATGCGTCCGCTGCTCGATGCCGTCCAGAACTCGGCCACGCTTCCCGAAATTATCAATATGTTCGATGAACGCTCGATGATACATCCGTATTACGCCAAGATGAAAATGAAAATTCAGGCCCAGGCCGATGTTGAAAAAGCCCGCGCCGATGAAGCCATGTATTATGCCGACCAGAACAACATTTACTCGCTTCTGGCGGCCGCCACGATGATGCAAAACTCCCAATACGGCTATAAGATGCTTGGGCACAATGAATACCGGCAGGATAATGTGGATAATGAACTGTACGCCGGCGGCAACCAGCGCTTTGAATTTGATTTCGGCGCGCCGCACCTGCCGATTAATTTCAACGTGGCTTCATTCCGAAGCGGCGCCGGCGCCTCCCGGCTGGAGTTTTATTATACCGTGCCGTTCAAGGAAATGGTTTTTGCCCAGCACATTACCAAACCGGGGTATTTTAATTCCACGCTAAAACTGAAATTGAAAGTTTTTGACCTGAAATTTAACGAAATAAAATATTTTGAATCGCAATATCCGGTCCTCGCCAGTGAGAAGGAGAAAGAAACGCTGTATTTCCTTGACCAGATTGTCTTTGACAGCCTCCAGCCGGGCCGCTACAATCTGGCGCTTGAAATACGCAATAATGAAAATGATAAAGTCGGCATCTATCAGTTTACCGTCAACGTGAAGGATTATTCCCCGGACAGCCTGAGCCTCAGCCATATCGAAATCGCGCAATATGTCGAAACCACGCTCAGCAAAGACAAATACGTGAAACCCAAATCCACCATGCGCGTTGTGCCCAATCCTGCGGCCGGGTTGGTGAAAACGAAGCCGCTGACAATATACTATGAAATTTATAACCTCTCGCTGAACAATGAAGGTAAAACCTCCTATCAGGTGAGTTATTCCATTAAAATGGCTGAATCGAACCAGTCTTTCCTGAGTACGATATCCGGACTCTTTTCTTCCGCTGATCGGTCGGGCACCTCTACGGTCACGGCCAAGGAAGGAAAATCACGCCATGAAAAAGAATACATCGCTTTTGATATCAGTGAATTGCCCGAAGGCATTGCCACTTTGGAAGTCAAAGTGAAAGACCTGAATACTCAAAAAGAATCCTCCTCCCTGATTAATTTAACCATTATCAACGAGGATAAAAGCAAACAGGATACAACCAAAAAGAATTAATGCATGATACGAACAATCGTTTTATTTTTCACTCTCGTCCTGGTACCTTTGCGACTACGAGCCGCCACGGACAGTTTGGTATGTCTTGTGGTAAAAAACAATCCTACGAAATTCAGTTTAACATCCATTCAAACGTCTATGCCGAACGCAAGCGGTACGGTTCATAAAAAATCGGCGGCACGGGCGTTCGGTCTATCGTTGCTGGTACCGGGAGCGGGGCAGTTCTATGCCCAGAAGGGGAACGAAAGCCTGATCAAAGGAAGCCTGATGACCAGCCTTGATTTGACCAGCTGGATCATTTATTTTCATAACCGGGCGCTGGGAGATAAGTTTGTCCGTAAATTTGAAAATTACGCGAACCGGAACTGGAATATTGACCGTTATCTCGCTTTTTTGGAGGATCAGTGCGGCTATGATTCCGGTTATCTGGGACGCATGATACCCGGATCGCAGGCCTATCAGAATCCAGGCATTGACAGGGAAAAGCTGAGGGTTGCGGAAAATCTGTTTGCGTCAAAAACCGGTGTAGCCGTGCATCATCTCTTTGAAACCGGAAAACAGCAGTATTATGAAATGATTTACAAATATCCGGAACAATTTGCGCTGGGCTGGTCGGACGCCGGGCCGGGTATTGATTCCTTATATCCCCGGTATGTGCCATCGCCCACCGGCTATAACCGCAAAACCCTGACATCGGCCATGTCCGCCTATCGTAATATGAGAAACAAAAGCAACAATTATTACGATGTGGCCCAGAAAATGACCGGACTCATGCTTGTCAACCGTTTCTTGAGCGGGCTTGACGCGGTATGGACCACCAAACGGAAAAATGCGGAAGCATCGCAATCAATGGGACTGCGAATTTATCCTTTGATGTATAATCAAAAAATCGTATATTTGCCGTCATTGATATATCAATTTTAAAAAACAAACAGGAAACATTATGGCTATTTATGAAGGAAAACTGGAGGCTCAGCAGAGCCGGTTTGCCGTGGTGATCAGCCGTTTTAATGCGTTTATCACCGAACGCTTACTGGAAGGCTGTATGGACTGCATTGCCCGGCATGGCGGCGATGCAGGCAAAGTCGATATCATTCGGGTGCCGGGTTCATTTGAAATACCGCTGGCGGCCCAGAAAGCCGCCGCATCGGGGAAATACGACGCGGTGATTTGTCTGGGCGCGGTCATTCGCGGCGGGACGCCCCACTTCGACTACATTGCCGGCGAGGTGACCAAAGGTATCGCTCAGGTGAGTTTAAACACCAAATTACCGGTCATTTTTGGCGTACTGACCACGGAATCCGTCGAGGAAGCCATTGAACGCGCCGGTACAAAACACGGCAATAAAGGCTGGGAGGCGGCTCTCTCGGCGATTGAAATGGTGAATTTACTTAAGTCTATTTAATTTTCGGAAAGCTTCGTACATGGTTCGTTTACTGGTTCTTATCGAATCTGTTATTATTATTTTTTTGTTCTTTACGGCCTTTAATCATAATTACGCACAGACGACGGATAAAAACTGGAAAACCTTCGCTTCCGCTTATGATTACAAAAGCGCCGTGCTGCAGGGCAATACTGTCTGGATTGCTACATCCGGAGGCGCCGTGGAATGGAATGCTGATACGCGGAAAATCAACATTTATTCCAATACCGAGGGCCTGAGCAATAATTTCTGCACGGCGGTGGCCTTTTATCCGCCACAGACCATCATTGTCGCGCACAAAGACGGAATGATTGATTTCCTGAATCTCAATACGAAACAATGGACGACCGTTACAGCGCTCAGCGGCAACAGCATCAATGAATTGACAGTGACGGAAGACAGGCTTTTAATAAGTATGAATCAAGGTTTTGCGGTGATGAACCTTCTGACCAAAACCGTTATAAGTTATACTCCAAAGTTCAATAACCTTCCGTTAAATACGCAGGTGCTGTCCGCGATGGCAGATTCAGAGTATATCTGGTGCATGACGCCGGGCGCGTTGGCCAGGATTTTACGCAGTTCATCAAATTATCAGGCTCCTTCCGAATGGAGAATTTATGATAGTTTCAGTCCTGCTTCATTGTCGGCCATGACGGCTTTTAAAAACCAGATTTATTTATACTCCACGGCGGGCGGTGTGTATAAATATGACCGAACCGGTGACGTATTTGCGCCGTTTAACAATGGTTTAAGCGGATCATCATTCCGCTTCAGCCAGACAGGCGATGAATTATACTGTGCCGGCGCGGATAATATTTTCCGTTTAAACGGCAGCGTCTGGGAGAACCTGAACCTAACGCTGACGGATTCCAGCGGTCAGAATTTTCAGAATAAATTTTTTATCATGATGCCTTCCGGAAAAAAGGCCATACTGGATTACACCGGAACTATTTATCTTCATCAAAACAATCAATGGCTTCCGGACCGACCCAACACCCCGGGCGGTAATTATTTCGCCGATTTATATGTTAAAAACAATAAATTGTGGTGCGCGTCGCTGCGAACCTACGGTTTTGAAGGCAGCGGCTTTTACCGGTATGATATCGCCACTGAAACATGGACCAATTATAATTCAGGTAACATAACGGGAATGATTACCAATAATTTCCAGAGCATTCGTCTGGATGATTCCGGTTATGTGTGGCTAGGTTCCTGGGCGTACGGCGTCACGCGGGTCGATCTGGTAAATCGTCGGGCCGATGTATTCAGCGCGGTGAATGGATTGTCGTCATACAAGGATTTCTGCAATACGGACATTGTCACGGTCAACGCGATAGGATATGATCCCCGCGGCTATATCTGGATGGCGTTGCATGGTCCCTGCGATCTGAACCGCCAGCTATGCGTTTACAGCCTCAGCGCGAAGACTTTTTGTTATTACTCATCGAATATTCTTGGCACGCAGAATCCGGGTCCGTTTTTAATTGACGGCAACGGTAATCTGTGGATTACCACGTATCCGGTGGATAATTATTCCAGTATCGGCAAAGGCGTGCTTAAACTGATACCGCCGGTGGATATCTGCCAGTCCGAAAACGCAACCGTTCAAAGCCTGACTACCGCCGACGGGCTTCTCACCAACACCACCACCGCTCTGGCATTTGACCGTGATGGTGTATTATGGATAGGAATGAACAGCGGCCTGCAGTCCTTCAGCGGATATGTCAGCGAAAAGTATGAATATCCCAACGGTCCTATCGGCGAATATGTCCAGGACATCAAGGTGGACCGTTTCAATAACAAATGGATTGCCACACAAAACGGCGTCAGTCTGCTCACGGCGGGCGGGTCCTGGGCGCATTTTACTTCCGAAAACAGCAAACTGGTTAATAATAATGTTAAATCGGTGGCCTGCAGTGAAGACGGTAAATATATATTCTTCGGCACCTATGATCATGGCATGTCGAGACTGTTGAATCCGGCGGCCGGTAACCTTGCATCGTCTTCAGTGTCCGTATATCCTAATCCGTTCATTCTGGGCGAGCATGATGCCGTGACGTTTACGTCCATACCCGATAAAGCTGTGTTGCGCATTATTTCTATCAACGGCGAACTAATTCGAAGCATCTACAGCGCGGGAGTGGGCCTGTCCCTGAAATGGGACGGTAAAAATTCCAAGGGACAATATGTTTCCAGCGGGGTGTATTTCTTTAACATCCATCCGGCAACCGATGCTACGGAAAAATTCAATATCAAAACCGGTAAGTTTGTGGTAATCAAAAAATAAACTACGATATTACCTTCCGTTTTCCGCTGAATTAGAAAAGCATGTACATGCTGTTGGATGCCGTTCTTAAAGGGATTACGCAGAGAATTCATCACCGATGTTATCTTCCTTATACATAAAAAATTACGCACTGATTGAAGAAATCAATATTGAATTTCATCCCGGTTTAAATATCATAACCGGCGAAACCGGTGCGGGCAAATCCATTCTCATTGACGCCGTTTCCATGGCGCTTGGGGAACGGGCCAGCGTTGAAGCTGTTCGGTCGGGTACGGATCGGGCCATTATCGAAGCGCGGTTCGACATCAGCCGTGCCGATTTTATTAAGTCCGTTCTGTCGGAAAGAGAAATCGAATACAGCGAGGAGCTTACTCTGCGGCGCGAAATTTCGGTTAAAGGGTCCAGCAGGAGTTTCATTAATGATATGCTGGTTACGAATAGCGTTTTAAAAGAGGTGGGGGATTATCTGGTTGATTTGCACGGCCAGCATGAACACCAGGCGTTGTTAAAGACCGAAAGACACATTGATTATCTCGACGGCTATTGCCGGCATACGGCCGATCTCTCCGCTCTCAGGGCAAGCTATCAGGCCATTTCCAGATTATTAAAAGCCAGGCAGGAACTTATCCGGCAGAATGAGGCCGCTAAAGAGCGGGCGGATTGGTACAGCGCCCAGCTCAAAGAAATCCAGTCAGTAAATCCCGAGATCGATGAAGAAGATAATCTTCGCCGGGAAGAGAAAATCCTTGCGGGCAGTGAAAAGCTCTATCGTATCGCCGGCCAGCTTCATAACGCTTTGTATAACGATGAACAGGCCGTACTCGGGCAACTGACGAAAATGGAGAAATCGTTATTGGAAATAAGCGCAATAGATGATCGCTTACAAGAAATAACCGAAAATTTTAAAACGGCTCAGATTCAACTGGAAGAAATCGCGCGATGGATAGGGGATTATCAACGGCGAATCCACTTTGACCCCCTACGGCTTGAAACTATTAACGCCCGTCTGCAGAAAATTCAGCACCTTAAAAAGAAATACGGATCGGTGGCCGCCGCTCTTGAGAAAAAAGCGGAATTGGAAGGTTATCTTCGTACTACCGAAAACTTTGAATCGGAAATCGGGAACATTAACCGGCAATTGGAACAGGAAATATCCAATTATAGTGATTTATCCGTTAAAATTTCTGAACGCCGGAAAACCCTGTCCCGGCAGCTTGAAAAGAACGTGGTAGGAGTCATGAAACAATTGGGTATGGAACATGCCGTCTTTGAAGTGCGTCTCACCGTGGAAGACGATCCGCAGAGTTTCCTGACCATAGGGGGAAAAAACGTCCGGACCACAGCCAAGGGAACGGATCAGGTTGAGTTTTTACTGTCGGCCAATCCCGGCGAAGCGGTGAAGCCGCTGGCCAAAGTCGCCTCGGGCGGCGAAATTTCACGCATCATGCTGAGTCTCAAATCGGTTCTGGCCGAGGCCGATGAAGTATGTACCCTTATTTTCGATGAAATTGACGTCGGCATATCCGGCCGTATCGCTCAGGCCGTCGGCAACGCTTTATATGAACTGGCGCAAAAACGGCAAACTATATGTATAACGCATTTGCCGCAGATCGCCGCAAGATCTGATTATCATTATTCGGTCATTAAAATGCATCAGGACGGTAAGACCGTCACGCAAATACGCTCTCTTGGGCCATCCGATAAAGTTCGTGATGTTGCCCGATTACTGGGTGGGGAAACCGTAACGGATACCGCTATAAAGAACGCTGAGGAATTAATACGGCAGAAATAAATACCCCTTACGTTTTATACGATTTATCTTAAATCATTTATTTATTCACATTCTCGCAAGGCATCAATTGAGAATCGCCCACACCGTGATGCTGGGTTTTTCCGTAGGCTTTACCGTCGTAATCCTGTTTGAAGGAGAGGGAGAATAATTTGCAGTCGCCTTCGGGCGTTTTAAATGCGACATGCGCGCCGATGGTGCGGTAAAGAATCGCGCCGGTAATCGCATGGCGGTGTATTTCCCAGTCGCCTTGCGTGATGACCACGCGGAGCGGTTTTTCTTTCCAGTCGGACAGCGCGGCGATCATCTCGTTTTCCAGCGCGGCGTTTTTCATCTTCGTGGCCGGCATGACGACTTTGGCAAGCTCCTTGTCGCGGATTTTCTTTGCCATATCGGATAGCATATCCAAACCCGCGGTGCAATCCAACTCAAACGCACCCTCGGAAAAAATTTCACCGTACTCGTTCTCCGTAGTGACCTTGATTTTATGAACGCGCGGTGATAATTCCGATAACGCTTTGGTAAAAACAACCGCGCCGCGTGTGGATGCGGTCTTCGGGTCGGGAACGATTTCGGTGAAAAGATACGACTGCTCGCGCTGAGGACTGTCGAGCTTGAAATGCAGTTCGGCGATTTTCGCGCCGTCGGCGAACAAACGCGTATAGCCGTAATTATTTGTTTTGGTCAGCTCGTTGAAAGTTCCGTTGAAATAATTCATCGCGTAAATCATTTCGCCCGCCTTGAACCGGTTGGTCATCGCCGCTTCATTTTCTGATGTAATCGTGATCGGTGTTTTGGAAAAGACAATCCTGCCGGCGTTTTTCCGGTGGAACGGGCTGGTAAAAATCGCCGAACCGAATTCCTTCATCATCGCGTCGTAGGCGGACCGGGCGTCTTTTTTTATCGCGGCGGCTTTGGGTTGAGCGGGATCAACCAGCAGAACGGCATCCATAATCATGACCGCCAGTTCCGCTTTTTCCACCGCCTGATTCATCGTGCTCTTCCCGCCGGCCTTGAGTTTATAGGATTCTTCAATCAGCGCGTTCACATGAGCGACCAGAAACTGTTCGGTAAGATCGTTGATTTTTTGTTGAACGCCCGTGAATTGCGCATAATGGCTTTCATCCTTTAGCTTCGGGTATTTCTGCACGAGCGCGTCCAGCTTGGGTTTACGGTTGACATAGTCGATTGCCCGGCAGGCATCATAGAATTGCTTCACGGTCTGCTTATCGGAAAACATATACGCGTTCGGCGAACGGATGTCTAGGATCTTTCTCGCCGCGTAATAAGCCTGTTTGAGTTCCTCTTCCGCCTGATCGTATCCATCGTCCCTTGTAGTTACCGAGGTTTTGGCGCCTGATGGCTTTTCACCGGATTGTTCTCTTATGATTTTATCATATTTGGTTTTAAATTCGGCTATCTTTTTTTCATGATCGGCCGTCGGAAGATCCGGGCATTCGGTTTTCATTTGCTCAAGGAATTTATCGGCGTTTTCAATTTCCGTTTTAATTTTGGCCATATCCCTGTTCGCTAAATCAATCTGGTTTCGGATAATCGAAAGGGAATTTCTTAAATCCTTCTGCGGCTGGCATTCCTTTTTTGGCCCTCCAGCTGAACCGGTCCGTGTGGATGTCGTTTTCGATTTGTCGGTTTGCGCGGCGCTGATAAATACGGCGCCCGAGGCTATCATGAGCAAAAAACAGAAATTCAGAATAAAAATTACAGAACGCATACGGTCTCCAGTTAGAGGGTTAAAAATATCTACTATCAATACGAAATTTAAAACAGGTAATCAATAAAAAAAGCCTCTGCAGTTTGCTGCAGAGGCTTTTATAAAAAAGTTATAAGATTACTTGAGGAACATCATTTTTCTGGATTGAATAAAATTGCCCGTTTGCATGCGGTAAATGTAAATACCTGATGAAACGGCCTGTCCTGCATTGTTCCTGCCGTCCCACATAATGCTGTAGGTTCCGGCGTTCTGTTTGGCGTTGACGAGCGTACGCACTTCCTGGCCAAGCGTGTTGTAGATTTTGATAGATACCTTGCCCGGATCCTTAATATCATAGGTAATTGCCGTTGACGGGTTAAACGGATTCGGGTAATTCTGATGCAGAGCAAACTGTTTCGGCGCGCCGGCAACAGGGTCATTAACACTGATCACAATAGGATTACCGTCAATGCGGACGTAATCCAGATTGATTAAATCACTGCTGTTGCCATAAGAACCGCCGTCATAAATAAGATACCGGAAAGCAACATAGAATGAATCACCCGCGGTAATGCCGTACGCACTTAAATCATAATTATATTCGGTCCATACGCCCTGTCCTTCAAAATAATCAATCGGCGTAAAGCTGGTCAGGTTTTTATCCGTTGTGGATATCAGAACCTGCAGTGAATCCGGCCAAAGATCAGCGGATGCATGTACAAAGAAACTCAAACGCGGTGCAGTCGTACCGGCCATCAGGTAAGGCGAAATCAGCCATTCATCGATTAAGCCGTTCGGATTAGCGGCCTCAAAATTGATGGACATCATACCTTCGCCTTCATAGGTGGTGAAGTAAGAATCCAGTTCGGGAACCACCCGCCATTCGCCGGTAAACGGATCTTCGTCGCCGCCATCGGCATCCACTTTGGACCAGCCCTCAGGCAGTGTGCCGGGAACGGTCATAGTTGTATCGTTAAAACCTTCGACAAATGAATAGGGGATCGCTGGCGTCGCGACAATGGTATCGGTCCATGGCGCCTGGCCTTCCAGATAAACCGCGGATACAAAATACCAGTAGTTGTTTCCGGTCGTAACATTGGAATCAATAAAATACAGCAAATCCGTCTGGTGAATTTTTATGAATCCGAGACCATCCGTAGAGCGGTAAATATTGTAACCGGTCAATAACGGCGCGCCAGAGGATGCGGCCGCACGGGACGGTGTATCATGT
The DNA here is from genome assembly GCA_964609675.1 of uncultured Bacteroidota bacterium. Taxonomy (GTDB): domain Bacteria; phylum CLD3; class CLD3; order SB21; family JBBIRG01; genus CAZSRX01. Next base: position 47,607 of record CAZSRX010000018.1, read on the forward strand.
TTACGTCGTGAAAACTGTTTATCGCTGAACCGGTAATGCTTCGCGGATTCATAGAACAAGGGTTCGGTCCAGTCCAGTTCAATGGATCCCTCAAATTCGATGGCGTTCAGTGCGCGTGCCGGATTCAAGGTAACGGGAGCGGTTCCATGGTAAATCTGGCCGCGGATGCCCACTCCGGGATGCAGTACGTATAAACGGCCGGCGCATAATTCACGAGCGATTTCTATAGGAATCGCCTGGTTACCAACCGCTGAATCGCCAACAAGCGGATACTCGTATAAAACAGGATCATCCGATCCTGATCCCGCCCAATTGTTACGGATGGTAACGGGACTGACGCCATCGGGTATGTAAATCCGGTAAAATAAGTTACTCGAATCTGAACTCATTTCAAAATAGCCCCAACCCGTAAATTGCGAATTCGTCGGCGGAACAACCTGATAGCCGGCCAGTTGGGCCCTGAAAGGAATGACGGATTCCGGAATTAGAACATATTTAATAGACCATGTTTGATTACTGGTAACATAGTCATTCAGGCTATCGGTCGCGACAATACGCCAATACACGGTTAATGAATCAACCCCAAGACTATGGAGAAATTCAGCTTCCATATTGGCGTGATCAACATAAATGGTATCCGTTCCTATAAAGAAATAATCATGCAACGGCGAATTCATGGCCGCGGATGTATCATATTCAATACTGTAATAAACCGGATCATTTTCCGGATCAATGGACCGATTCCAGCGCCAGTATAAGGAATCCGTCGAAGATATACTGACTTCCCAGCGGAAACCGTCGGCGGGTTCAATGAGGTCAAAAGCGGAAGGCGGTTCGTTGGGAGCGAGAACATACTTAATGGAGAAAAGATCCTCGCTGACTCGGCCCAAAACTCCGTCGCTTGCGTTGATCCGCCAGTACAAGGTCATCGAATCCAGTCCCAGTCCCTGAAGCCATTCCGCTTCCCAATTAGCATGATCCACGAAAAAAGTATCTGTTCCGATGGGATAAAAATTATGAAGCGGTGAATCCATGGTTGCCGCTGTATCGTATTCAAAAGAATAAGTGATGATTGAGTCTTCCGGATCAAAGGACTGAGTCCAACGGTAATAAATGGAATCATTCGAAGTGCTGCTGACCACCCAGCGGAAGCCGTCGGCTGGCTCGAGAAGGTTGAAAGTGGTGGGAGGATCATTAGGTGCCGCCACAGCTTCTGACCACGAATTGGCAATTCTGATACCATCAATAATAACATTATAACTTCGGCTGCCCTGCCTTATAGCAACTGCACCATAATTAACTGGATTAACATCGAAATCAGTACTCGTAATTGTAGCTGATGGTTCTGGTTCACCAATAACTGGATTTATGAAAAGTTTTGTATTGCCACCCCATTCAGCTTTAACGACTAAAAGATATGTCGTCCCAAATGAATAGGTGTAACTAGTTGTAACAGGGGTGTTGCCTTTAAACGTTATACCAAAAGCAAAGTTACCAGAACCATTTCCATCAACAAATACTCGTCCTCTAAATGTTGTGCCTATTACATCCGGACCTAAATGAAAAAAATAATCTGAATCATTACCACAAGATTGGACATTAACTAAAAATGCCGCATATACAGTGCTTGTCTGTGGTGAAAATGTTCGGTGAGCGTCTTCTCTTGATCCAGATCCTCCGATTGCTGTAGTTGCATTACCGATATTAGATCCTGCATAATTGGTATATGTTAGCCCAGGAGTCGTGACCATTAAAGGTACAAAATTTCTTGCGCTATGAGGCGTCCATCCATGCATTACCAATGAATCGCCAGGTCCGGCAGGATAATCAAAATTCTCAATTAATAATTGTCCCTTTCCCTCCGACCACGCCATCGCAAGCAACAGCGCCGCCATCAGGAATGCCTTACACACCGTAATTTTTCTCATAACATATCCTTTCGTTTTATGTAAAATATTGTTTTGGATTGATAAAAATTAATTATAAATTCAAAGTACGTTATATTACTTAAAATGTCAAAAATTATTTTTTAAAAATTTCAGGAAGTAACTCTATGCAGATACAATTTTGTGGAGCGGCGCGCAGCGTAACCGGAACACAGCATTTACTGAACATCAACGGAAAGCGGCTGTTGCTGGATTGCGGCCTATATCAGGGCCGGAGGGATGAATCCTATCAGCGGAACCAGCAGTTTCTTTTTGATCCCGCCTCCGTGGACGCTATGATTCTGTCTCACGCGCATATCGACCACAGCGGCAATATTCCGAATCTGGTGAAAAGCGGCTTCGACGGCAATATTTTCTGCACCGGCCCTACGATGAGCCTGTGCAACGTGATGCTTCAGGATTCGGCGTTGATACAGGAGCGGGACGCGCAGTTTCTTAATAAACGTCTTGTCAAAAAAGGGGAGATGCCCCGACAGCCGCTTTATACCATTACCGACGCCCAGCGCTGCATGAACAACTTTGTCAGCATTAATTATAACCGGCCGTTCGATCCGGTTCCGGGCGTCCGGGCGACCCTGCTGAACGCGGGACACATACTCGGATCAGCTATGCTGAAGCTGGACATCACCGAGGACGGACGCACGATAAAAATCGGATTTACCGGCGACCTCGGACGTGTCAATCTGCCGATCATCGAAGATCCCGACCAGATTACCGAAGTCGATTACCTGATCTCGGAATGTACCTATGGTAACCGGCTACATGACCCGATCGAAGAGATACAGGAAAAGCTGACAACGACCATCGAACACGCGGTAAAGGAAAACGGTAAGATCATCATCCCGGCATTCAGCGTGGAACGGACTCAGGAAATCATATACCATTTAAACCTGCTCTACGAAAAGAAAAAAGTACCGGCCATGCCGATTTTTGTGGACAGTCCTATGGCCGTAAACGTCACGGAAGTATTTAAAGTTTATCCTAATTATTATGACGAAGAAGCCAAAAAACTGCTCGACGGCGGTGATAATCCGTTCAGTTTTGATAATCTGAAATATATACGCAAGCTCGATGAATCTAAAAATCTGAACTATTACAATAAACCTTGCATTATCATTTCGGCGTCCGGAATGTGTGAGGCGGGCAGAATTCTGCATCATCTGGCCAATAACATCGAAAATCCCGCCACGACGATTCTGGTTGTCGGATACATGGCCGAAAATACGCTGGGAAGAAAGATCATCGACGGGGCAGAAAAAGTAAGGATACTGGGTGAGGAATATGCGGTCCGGGCGCGGGTGGTTAAAATTAATTCTTTTAGCGGTCACGCCGACCAGAAGGATTTACTCAAATTCCTTCAAAAAGTTGGCAGGAGCACGCAAATATATCTCGTTCACGGTGAAGATTCCCAATTATTACCGTTTGCCGAATTATTACGATCCGATGGTTTTGAATCCGTTTTAGCGCCGAAAATGGGAGAGATATTTAATGTATAAAGCGAAATAAATGGATATAAATTTAATTATTCTTTATTTTACCTCTTATTATCAGAAGTAGAATTTTAATAGTTTCAGCGGCCTGAAAAACAGGAATGGACAGCCAGTGATACCATTTGGCGTATCTTTTCAAAAAAATAATGTTGCTAATCAGTCGTAATTTAATCTTCCGCCACTTGAGCTGGCCGCCGCTGGCGGCTGAGATTTTGTGCCACATTTTTGCCTGTGGCACGTAATAGCACCTGAATCCGTCTTGTCGCGCGCGGAAACAAAAATCAGAATCCTCTGAATACAGCGGATATAAGGTATCCAGTAAACCGGTTGTTTCCAGAATGGGTTTGGGTATCATCATGCCGCAACCGGTTATGTAGTCGCATGCAACCGGATGATTGTACTGGCCTGTATCTTTCTCCCGTATTCCGATGTGGCGGCTCAGGCCTTTATAAAGTTTGATTTCGCCTCCGGCAAACCATATCTGGTCGGGTGGATCGAAGTAATATATTTTTGGTCCCGCGATGGCCGGCGACTCCAGGCCGGATAAAAACGCTATGAGTTCCGAAAACAATGTCCGCTCAACAACGGTGTCGTTGTTTAAAAGAAAGGCATAATCCGCGTTTTGTTCAAGGGCATATTTTAACCCGATATTGTTTCCGCCTGCAAATCCGTAATTACGGTCGTTTGATATGAGAATTAGTTTTCCTGTTTCAATTTCACCGGCAAATGCCGCACCAATGGCCTCAGCGCTTTTATCCGAAGAGGCGTTATCCACAACAAGTATTTTCAGATTTTCATAATCGGACTGCAGTACGGAACGGATACAGTCAATAGTCAGGGCGCGGCCGTTCCACGAAAGAATGATACAATAGACAGAAGGAAAAGCCATAGCGCGCGTTAAATACGATTCCGTTTATTTATACAGGACGTGTTCTTTGGGCAGATGAATCGTGAACGTAGAGCCATCGCCTTCCTTACTCTTGACGTGAATGGTCCCGCCATGCAATTGCACGATCTGGCGGGCCAGAGTCAGTCCGATGCCGGCGCCTTCAAATTCGCGTGTGGTGGACTGGTCAACCTGATAAAATTTCTCAAAAATCCGTTCCAGATATTTGGCCGGTATGCCCTTGCCGGTATCCGTAAAATGCATCAGGAGCGCTTTTTCGCTATCTTCGATTTTGAATTGGACCGATTTGCCGGTCGGCGTGAATTTAATGGCGTTGTTGATCAGGTGTTCGCAAGCCAGCACCATGCGCTGAACATCAATCTGGACCGTCGGTAATTGCTCGGGAATATCAAAATAGCATGCGATGTTTTTTTCGTCAGCTTCGGCTTTCTGGTTTTCAAAAGCCGTTTGGAACACTTCGGCCAGACTGGCCGGTTGCCGTTCCAGAACGATGGATCCGAACTCAATTTCGGCAAGGGAAATAAGATTATTAATCAGATCGCCAAGGCGTTTGCTCTCGACCATAATGATCTCCACGAATTTCTGCTGGGTTTCGAGGTCGGTATCCTTGGCGTCTTTCATCAGCGTACTGAAACCCTGGATGGAATGAATGGGCGTGCGCAGTTCATGAGATATTGTTGACAGGAAGTTGGTTTTCAGGTCACGGACTTCCTTACGGGCGCGGTATCCCCAGCTGACCACTTCGCGGAACAGGTTGTTGGTATCCCGCAGGCGTTTGCTCATCACCTTGGATATCTGGGTGAGAACATGATGCGCGGTTTCCAGATTCTGGTTAATAAGCGTATTAAAGGCTTCTTTGGACAGGAAAAGCAGTTCGCAGTCGTCGAGTGCCATCGCTCCGGCGGAACGGGTTTCCTCATCCAGTAAAGCCATATCGCCGAAATAATTGCCCGCTTTGAGTATAGCGATGGCCTGCCGCCGTTCCGAAGCATCCTGGATGATTTTATAAATCTTTACCGAACCCCGGACGATGACATACATGCCGCTGGTATCGGCGCTGCCATCGTCAAAAATGATCGTACCGGCACTGAACGGCCGGCTTTCGCACTGGGTCAGAATACGTTGTATTTCTTCATCGGTTAACTTTGAAAATAATACACAGGAGCGCAAGGCCTCCGTTTTTGTCATCTCGCTGGAATGGTTCATACGACTATTTGTGTTACTAAATAATTAGGAAAGGAATTATAACATCAAAGTAATCATAGATTGTTAAAAAATCAAGTTTAATCGAATGACCGGACCGCTTCGTCAATGGTACGGTAGCAGGCAATCATGTCCTTGATTTCCAGAAGATTGAAAATATCTGCAATATCCTTGCTGATGCCGGCCAGTTTCAATTCTCCCTTGCGCGAAGCAAAATTTTTAAGCATACCTATGAAAATGCCCCAGCCCGCACTGCTGATGTAATTGACGTCATCGAGGCTGATGACTACACGAACCATACGTTTTTCAAGCAGCGTGGTCAGCGTTTTCTCCACCTGGCCGGAGGTGATGGAGTCCAGCGATCCTTTGAGAGATAAAACCATGACATCGTCCCGGATGGCAGACGGCATGACGTTTATCTGGATTTGTTCATACATACGGCGTACTCCGGATCATTCATTGAAGCCGGCCCACATAAACGGCCAGATCGGTGAGATACGGTTCGGGAATATTGAACTTCGGCATGCGTGTACTGCCCTGACGGATTGTTGATTTTATGTAGTCAGGATGGAAGTTCCTGCCGGCAAGCCTCACGCCGCGCACCGTTCCCAGGCCCTCCGCACCGTGACAACCCGCGCAGTTCTGCTGATACAAGGATTGAATGCGTTCCTGCTGATCGGTTGGCGGCCCGGTATTTTTTTTAATCATCGGAAATAATAAAAAAACCAGCAGCGGCAGTAAAATTACACCAGCGATAGTAAAAATAATTCTTTTCTTATTAATGGTCGGATTCATGGCTTATTTATGGTCCGGATCTAAAAGTTGTACATCCTGCGCGGAAGCTTCAGGCTTATCAGAGCTCAGGACGACAGCGGCAATTGCCGAACGTTCCAGTTCGACTTTGACATTATCGGCTATTTTGACAATCACGGTTTTATCTTTTGTCGCCTGGACCGTACCGTGGAGTCCGCCGACCGTGATAATTTTATCGCCTTTGTTGACACCGGCGATCATTTTTTCCCTTTCCTGCTGACGTTTTTTCTGCGGACGGATCATTAAAAAATAGAGCACCACAATAATCAGGATAAAAGGTAGAAAACTGAGCAGGGGATTGGCTGCCTGGCCTTCGGGGTTTGGATTGCCGCCCATAAAAAGCATCATTACCGGAATCATAAGTGTGTTCAATTGCGTCTCCTATGTTTAAGTTATAGTTATAATAATTTATTCAAAATGATTGCGGATAGCATCCAGCATCCATGAATGAATGCGGCTGTTGGAACCGACAATAGTTCCCGAATAAATATATTCCGTACCGCCGCGGAAGTCCGTTACCGTGCCGCCGGCTTCCTTGATTATCAGCGAACCAGCCGCCACATCCCACGGGCTGAGGTTTAGTTCCCAGAAACCGTCAAACCGTCCGCAAGCCAGATAGCACAGATCGAGCGCCGCGGAACCCGGACGCCGTATTCCGGAACTGTTAAGCATGAAAAATTTAAATAATTTCATGTAAGAATCAACCTTAGAATAATCCCGGAAAGGAAACCCGGTGGCGAGAACGCTGTATGCGGAATCGGCGACGCCGGAGACGTGAATGCGGCGTCCGTTTAGAAAAGCCCCGTGGTCGGCCGTTGCGGTAAACCATTCTTGCCGGACCGGTTCATACACCAGAGCCGCGGCGATTTGACCATTAATCTCCAGAGCGATGCTTATCGCAAAAAACGGTATGCCGTGAATGTAATTGGTGGTGCCGTCCAGCGGATCCACAATCCATCGATAGGGGCCGGGGCGTTCGTGAGTTCCGGATTCTTCGGCGAGAATTTCATGACCCGGAAAAGCGCGGCGGATGGTTTGTATGATAAACGCTTCGGATTGCCGGTCAATTTCGGTCACAAAATCATGCCGGTGTTTCTCGTCAACCTGCAGGGTTTTTCCATAATGGCGCATGATGATGCGGGCCGCGCCGGCCGCGGCGTTTTTTGCCACGATTAATGCGTTGCCGGGAGTAACCGTTTTTAGGGTACGCGGTAGCATCATTCTATCGTATCTGTTTCTTTAGTTCCTGAATGCGTTGCTTGGCGAAAAGACCGTAATCACTGGCATGCCCGTGTTTCTTGAGAATTTCTTCGTATAAGTCAATCGCTTCCTGATACTGCTGCAGTTTGACGTAGCATTCCGCCGCCTGACTCTTGGCCGCCGTTGCCCAGTCGTATTTAGCCCCCATTTCCAGATAGGGAATTCTCAGGAATTCCAGCAGGGCCTGCCGGAAATTTCCCATATCATAATAGGTTTGAGCGATATTGTATTGGATCTCGGCTTCGTCCTCGCCGGCAGCCGTTCGCAGTAAATCCTTGAGGTACGCCACGGCGCGGTCATAGGATTTCAGGTTCCGGTGCATAATGCCGATGTCGATTCGCTTGGACAGCAGATTGGAAGGTTCGTCGTCCGGGAAAGTGTCCAGGTATTGCTGGATGAGCACCAGGGCGTTTTCATGATAGCCGACGGTTTTATAGACTTTGATAAGAAAATCCATGCCGCTTTTCTTATCCCGTTCCTGGATTTTGGGATGCTGCAGGGCATACTTGGCGGCATCAATGGCCGTTTGAGCCTGTTCCAGCTTGAAGGCCTCTACAGCCATCCGCAGGTATACATTGGGTATGATATCGGCATCGGGATATTTCTGGCTGACCTGCCGGAAAAGATCAAAACCCTCTTTGCTTTTGCCCTGATTGAATCGAATAATTCCAAGCTGGTACCAGGCTTCCGGCACCGCGCCGGTCGCAGGGTAATCGTTCAGCAGGCGCTGATAAGTTTTAGCCGCCAGATCATAATTTTTTATGGTGTATTGATAATGCCGGCCAAGTTCATAGAGAAAATCCGCTTTGAAGTTCGTAAGGAGGAGACGAAGATTTTTTTCTTTCTCATATTTTTTTTCAAAAGCTTTTTCAAGTTCCGTAGTCCGTTCAATTTTACCGGATCGGTACGTACAAACGATTATGCGGGCGTCAATAGCCATCTTGTTTACCGGCTCGGTGGTCAGATCCAGTAATTTCTGATAGGCGCTACGGGCTTCCGTAAATTGCTCATTGTCAAAGTATATCGTAGCCGATTTTTCATATCCGGTTCTTGCAAATTCCGATTGCGGATATTTTTCCGTAAGAAGGGCGTAGTATTTCAGCGCGCTTTTGAGGTCTTTCTTGTTCCAGTGGATGCCGGCCAATGAAAGCAGGGCCTGTGGCGCATAAAGACACTGATAATCCGGGTAGAGATAGGCTTCATATAACTCCACGGCTTTGGTCTGATTATTCATGCGTTCGTAAGCATACGCGCGGTAGTAATCGATCATACGATGGGACTGATTAGTATATTGAAGAATATCTACCGCAGCGAAAGCGTCTTCCTGATACGACAGACTCCGGTTATAAGCCTCAATGGCAGCCGAATAATTTTCCGAAAGCAGATAGGCATAACCAATACCCTGAACGGCGCTGTCGGCATAAACGGTGTAGTAATAATTTTTAATCAGATCGTTAAATACCGCTACGGCACCCGTATAATCCTTGGATTCAATTTTTAACTGCGCGGCGAGGTATTTGACTTTGGCGATATGCTTACCGCGGGAAAACAAGTTCATATATTCACTGACAGCGGCGTTTAGTTCCGTTTTTTTATTCATGAACCGGAAACACATAATGCGCGAATAATACGCGTCGTCGCGGTAACGGCTGTTCGGATAACTTCCTATTATTTGTTCAAAGCAGGGCAGGGCATAGTGGACCGGAAGCGAATACACCATCGTATCGGATACGGAAGAACCGGTTTTCTGTCCTTTGGTTTTTTTCTTAATCGAATCAGAAACGGCGGGCGCTTCGTATTCTCCGAGCATCCGAAGTGCGGTTCCTAACCGGTAAACTATCAGGTCGGCGTATTTGGAGTTCGGGTACCGTTCCAGCAGGTTGCTGTATACCGGTTTGGCCCGGATCGCCCACAGATTATCATCGTGAACGGCGCCGAGATTGATTTCCGCCATACGCAAAGCCGCCCAATCTGCAAAAGGAGAAGCCGTGAGGTTTTTGTACACGGCCAGCGCGCTGTCCTGGTAGGCGCTGTTTTGATGATACCGGTATAAACGGTCGTAGCATAATGCCAGATAATATAAGGCTTCGTCACTCACGCTTTTCTGTTTGCTTTGCCGGATGATTTTGTTAAATATCTTTACCGCTTCCGTATAGTTTTTCAGCTGATAAAAAAATAATTTGCCGTACTGCAGTTCCAGTTCTTCTTTCGGGCGGCCTTCAATAAGGTGTCCGAAGAGATAAATCATATTTTCCAGTGTGATTTCGCTATTTTGCGGAAAATAGAAATCAATAAATTCGGCCTCGTTCTCGGCCGCATCGATGAAATCGGAGCCTGGAAATTTGTAGGGGATGGCTTCCAATAGGTCTTTGGATTTTTCTATGCGTCCAATATGACGGTAAGCAGTGGCCAGATGCAGATAGATCTGATCGATATACCGGGTGCGTGGAAAATTGGCGATTAATTGCTCGTAATAGGCCGTGGCTTCATGATAACTATTCATGTTTTGTTCAAGCAGGCCGGCTTTTTCAAAAAGTACCAGATCCAGTTTTTTGTCATCAGGATATTTTTTCAGATAGGCCTCGTACCATTGATTGGCTTCGGCAAACTGATTAAGTGCGATTAGATTTTTGGCTAATCGGAGGACGGCAAGTCTATGAAAATCTCCATCCGACGTTGCGTTCTCCAGCGAATCGATAATAACCCGGTATTGTTCATTGGCCGCACGCAGGTTATTCAGGCGTTCAGAGGTCAAACCGGATTTGAATCGCGCTTCATTCGATATTACAGGATCGTAGGGTTCAGCAAGAACGGCTTTATAAAACTGGTTGGCTTTATCATACTTTTGATCCAGAAAAAAATTATCTCCGGTGCGGATACGGGCTTTGTTTTTTAGAGCGACCGATGCCTGCTCGTGTTGAATAATTTTGGCGTAAATTTTTTGGGATTCGTCGGTATTCCGCTCGCGGCTGAGAATAAGCGCGGTCTGGTAGTAAGCCTCGGGAAATATTTTTGTTTTGGAAAACCGGTTTACGATTGCTTGATAAGCGGTGCGGGCCATATCAAGTTTGCCGATGACTTCATAAAGCCGGGCTTTTTCATACAAAGCCATGGCTTTTAGTTCCTGGTCCTTAGCCTTGTCAATCACGGTCTGCAGTTCAAACAGCGACAGATCATAATTGAGTTCCCGGGTAAATATCTGGCTGAGTTTATAATGCGCGACATACGCTTCGGGAATATCGGGTTGTTCATTAATGAGCTTCTGCAGTTTATCCTTGGCGCTTTTTAAGTCATTGGCTTTCAGGTAGAGATCGCTGGCATCCAACTGGGCTTTAAGCGCGTTGGGCGAAGTCGGGTAGAACGCGGATAAGCTGGCCAGTGCGTTAGCGGCGGCCAGATAATCCCCAAGTTCGGTATAACACTGCGCAATCAGTTGCCAGGCATCGGGAGCGCGCTTGTCTTTGGGAAAATCAATAGCCAGAAACTGGAATTCTCTTCGGGCCGGGTCATACTGCTTCAGGTAAAAAAACGACATGCCGGCATAATATCGGGCATCCGGAATTCGGCTCTCGGTCGGATAGGTCCGGATAAAACGCGTGAATTCCTGCGCCGACAGCGAGTACATTTTATCCTCAAACAGCTTCCGCGCGTACAGAAAATCCGTATCGGAGCCGCTCTGGCCGTTAAGATTGGAGCCGATAAACGTTAGGAGTATCAACCCTAATAAGCACGATTTCAGATTCATGGAATAATTCATAGTGGTCATCGAACAATTAAGTTGGCATATTTCACGATTAATTTTTTTTCGTCGCCGTTGAGGAATTGCACGGTGAGTTTTTGTTTATCGCCGCGTCCTTCGGTTTGGATGATGGTGCCGCTTCCGAATGAGGGATGTTCCACGCGCTGGCCAACCCGGAAGGCGGTTTTGATGGCGCGGGTATCATCGCCGTCATAAACGTTTGATTTTTCCCTAATCGTTTTTTTAATAGGCCGGTCGGTATAGGGGAACTGTGTTTTCGCCCGGGCCTGCTTACGGCGATAGTCATTGAAAAACGATTGCTGTTCATTCGAAACGCTTTGTTGCCATTCAATCAGGTCTTCGGGTATTTCATTGATAAAACGGGAAGGCGTGGCGTTGTATAACGTATTATAGCGCATCCGTTTTCTAGCAAAATATAAACGCAAGCGTTTCTGAGCCCGGGTGGCGCCGACATAAAACAGCCTGCGTTCTTCTTCCAGTTCTTTTATATCCTCGGTGGCGTTTTCCAAAGGGAATAAACCCTCTTCCAGGCCGACCATACTGACCACCGGAAATTCCAGTCCTTTGGAGCTGTGGACGGTCATCAGGGTTACCGTATTTTTTTTATCGTTCCACTCGTCGATATCCGTAACCAGAGACACTTCCTTCAAAAACGCGCTGAGAATGTCTTCCTGAGCGGCCTCAGCATCAAACCGTAAGGTGTAATCGTGGATGGCATTCAGAAATTCCATAATGTTTTCATACCGGTTCAGGGCGTCTATTGTATTTTCCTGCCGGTAAAGCTTGATGATGCCGGTTTCCTCCAGAAGGATGCGCACCCATTCGGTAAAAAGCATTTGATCCTTAAGCTCACGGTATTTAGCGATCATCAGGTTAAAATCACGCAGCAGTTGTACGGTACGGGGACTGAGATCGAGGCCATTCGTCAGCGGAATCCGGTCCAGTACCGCATACATCGGCTGGCGAAGGCGCTCGGCATAATTTTTAATTTTATCAAGGGTGGTTTTTCCGATACCGCGGGTCGGAAAATTGATGATGCGTTCCAGGCTGACCTGGTCGGCGGGATTGTTAATCAATCGTAAATAGGCGAGGACATCCTTGATTTCTTTTCGTTCATAAAATCTCAGTCCGCCCACGATGACATAAGGAATCACAGCCGTACGGAGTTGTTCCTCAATTAACCGTGATTGCGCATTGGTGCGATACAGAATGGCAAAATCCGAAAAGCTCCGTTTTTCTTCATGAATGGATTCGGTTATCGCTTCCACAACCGCCCGGGCTTCCTGTTTGTCCGAGTCGCAGTCAATCACGACGACCGGTTCGCCTTTTTCCTTCTCCGTCCACAGGGTCTTATGCTTGCGGTATTTATTATTCCGTACCACCTGGCTGGCTACCTGAAGAATATTTTTTGTGGAGCGGTAATTCTGTTCCAATTTGAAAATACGTATGGATGAATAATCTCTTTCAAAATGCAGAATATTTGTTATATCCGCATTACGCCAGCCGTAAATGGACTGGTCATCGTCGCCCACCACGCAGATATTCTGATGATCCTTTGCCAGCATCCGGATAAGGCGGTACTGGGCGTGATTGGTGTCCTGATATTCGTCGACATGGATGTAGCGGAAGGCGTTCTGATAAAACCCAAGCACGTCGGGATGATTCTCAAAAAGCAGTATGGGCTTAACAATGAGATCGTCAAAATCAAACGCATTTGCGCTTTTCAGGCGTTTTTCATATTCCTCATAAATCACCGCTGCTTTGGCATCCACCGGGCTTTCGGCTTGTTGCTGGTATTGCGCGGGGGTGATCAGGCGGTTCTTTGCGGATGAGATTCTGGCGCGAATCTGATTCACCGGATACAGCTCAGTAGATATTTTCAGGTGTTCCATGGCAGTTTTGATTAAAGCGGCCGAGTCATCGGTATCGTAAATGGTATAATTTTTCTTATAACCTATTTTATCCGCTTCCAGTCTCAGTATGCGGCCGAAAATAGAATGGAACGTACCGATCCAAAGCCGCTTGACGCTGTGACCGATCAGATATTCAATGCGTTCGGCCATTTCACCCGCGGCTTTATTGGTGAATGTTACGGCAAGGATGTGAAACGGGCTGACTTTCTTTTCTGCAATCAAATAGGCAATCCGTCGTGTCAGGACTTTTGTTTTGCCGCTTCCGGCACCGGCCAGGATGAGCACAGGACCTTCCGTGGCCGTGACGGCCTGCCGCTGAGATTCATTGAGGTCAGACAGTAAATCGTCTGTCGGTACCGTATTTGTTATATTGGCTATATCCATGTACTCGTTTCTAAAAAGCCGTGCAATGTATTAAAGACAAAAGATAAATGCAAGCCCGGAACAATTAATTTTACTATTACGGTCTAATAAATTTGTCAAATTATAATTTGCAATATAGATATAAAACTGTTAGAATATGCCGAAGCAAATAATCGATAATAAACCCAGCAGGTGAAAGATGAAAACCAATAAAAAACTCAACGCATTGATTTTGGCCTTAATTGTGATTTTATTTACAGCGCTTCCGGTAACAGCCGATGAAGGGATGTGGACATTTGACAATCTGCCGCTGAAACGTTTAAAGGAAAAATACGGCTTTGAACCGACCAATGAATGGCTCGAGCATATCCGATTGTCCAGTGTACGTTTTAACGATGGCGGTTCCGGATCTTTTGTTAGTCCCAATGGTCTGGTCATTACCAACCATCATGTGGCATTTGGACAGGTGCAGAAAATGTCCACAAAGGAAAATAATTACGTACTGAATGGCTTTCTGGCTAAGACCCGCGATGAAGAAATGAAATGTCCGGATCTGGAATTGAATGTTCTGATATCTATGGAAAACATTACCGACCGTATTCACGGTGTGGTTTCGCCCAAGATGAACGATCAGGAAAAACTTCGCGCCCAGCTTGCCGAACAGGCCAGGATACAAAAAGAAAGTTACGAATCCACCGGTTTACGCTCGGACATAGTGGAATTGTATCAGGGCGGCGAATACTGGCTGTACCGTTATAAAAAATACACCGACATACGGCTTGTTTTTGCGCCGGAACAGACGATCGCCTTTTACGGGGGTGACCCGGATAATTTTACCTATCCGCGCTACGATCTGGATATGGCAATTTTTCGCGTGTACGAAGACAATAAACCGATAGAAAGTAAACATTATCTCAAATGGAACACCAAAGGCGCTTCCGAGGAGGAACTGGTTTTTGTCTCCGGCCATCCCGGCAGAACCGAACGCCTCCTTACCGTATCTCAACTGGAATATAAAAGAGATTATGATTATCCCACGATTCTTCGCACCCTCAAGCGTCGTATAGCCGTTCTGAAAAAATACTCGGAAACCGGAAAAGAAGAAGCCCGCCAGGCCGCTGAAATGATTTTCGGCCTTGAAAACGGCCTGAAATCCATCAATGGCAGTTATGAAGGCCTGCTAAACAAAAATATCATGGAGAAGAAAATTAGCGAAGAAAAGGATTTCCGCAATCGGGTTCAGGCCGATAAAAACCTGAAGAAGTTATACGGTAAATCATGGGATCAGATAGAAAAGGCTTTGAAGAAACAAAAAGAGTACATGAAACCGTTATGGTACCGTAACCTGCGCGCCTCGCGGCTTGCCGGACTGGCTGGCCAGATAATAAATTACGTTAATGAAATCCAGAAACCCGACGAAGCCCGCAATGACGGTTTTCACGACGCGCAATTGGAATCGTTTAAACTCCGGCTTTTTTCTCCGGCGCCTATTTACAAAAACATGGAAGAAGCGGTGCTGGCGGATGCCCTGCAGGAGGCTTATGAACAACTGGGGCCGGAGGATCCTTTCATCAAAATCGTTCTCAACGGAAAAAGCGCCGGCGATGCTGCGAAAAATCTGATTCAGAACTCCAAATTGGACGATGTCAATTTCCGTAAATCGCTGGTGGATGGCGGTCTGGAAACCGTGATGATGTCGACCGATCCCATGATTCAGGTAAGTCTGCGAATTATACCGGTGAATCTTGAGCTTAAATCTAAGGTTATGAAAGACGTCTATTTGCCGCTGAATCAAGCTGAAGAAAACCTCGGCCGGGCATTATTTGGCGTGTATGGAAAGGAAAAGAATCCGGATGCAACGTTTACGCTCCGTCTATCCTACGGAACGGTTAAAGGGTATTCGATGAACGGCACTATCGCGCCTTACAAGACAACCTTTTATGGTCTTTATGACCGGGCCAATAGTTTCGACTTCCGTTATCCGTTTAACCTTCCCGAACGTTACCTGGGCGGAAAGGATAAAATGGTTCTCAGTACGCCGCTGAATTTTGTAAACACCTGTGATATCGTCGGCGGCAACTCCGGCTCACCGGTAATTAATAAAAACGGCGAATTTGTGGGCCTGGTATTTGACGGCAACATTGAGAGTTTGATCGGTAATTTTATTTATGAAGAAGAAAAGAACCGATGTGTGTCGGTCCATCCGGCGGCCATGATTGAAGCCCTTCGGAAATTGTATGACGCCGGCTATCTTGCCGATGAACTGGAAGGTCGCTGAAAGGCCATCGATGGAAATATCACTCCTGCGCCACGGTATCGCCGCTGAAATCGGCGGAAAAATCAAAACCGATGCGGAACGCCCTCTGACTGATGAAGGCATCAAAGATATGAAACTCGAAGCCCGCGGTATGGATAACCTCAAGATGGCTTTTACCGCTATTCTTACCAGCCCGGTGCTCCGGGCCAGACAGACTGCCGAAATTGTGGCCGATGTGCTGAAATGCAAAGATATTCTTAAAGTCACAGACGCTCTGGCCATACCGCCCTCACGCACCGCATTGATGAGCGAACTGCGACAATTTCAAAAGGATGATCATATTCTGCTGGTCGGCCATGAACCGAATATGAGCGAACTCACGGCATTCTTTCTCGGTCACGAAAGATTGCGGTTTACTTATAAAAAGGGAAGCCTGTGCAAAATTGAACTGACGCGTATGACACCCACGCCGCGTGGTGAACTTAAATGGTTCATCACGCCGAAACAACTCCGCTTACTGGGTGCATTGTAAGCCCATGCTTGCTCTTTTTCACCGCAAATCTTCCCGGGCGCCCCATCGCCGCCTCGCGGCGATGGATATCGGCACCCACTCCTTTCATCTGGTCGTCGTCGAGATTTTCCCTGACGGTAAATTCCGTATTCTGGACCGCGCCAAGGAGGTCGTCCGGATGGGTGAGAGTGCCTCCGATATGAAATACCTTTCCCCGCAGGCCATGGACAGAGGCATTGCCGTCTTACGCACGTTTTCAAAAATAGCCGCCAATCATCAGGCTGAAATCCGGGCCGTGGCGACCAGCGCGGTGCGGGAAGCGCTTAATCAGAACGATTTTATCCGCCGGGCGAAAGAGGAAACCGGCATCGGCATCGAGATTATTTCCGGCGTCGAAGAAGCCCGGTTGATTTACCTGGGCGCGTTGCAGGCTCTTCCCGTTTATCGCAAAAAAGTCCTGTTGATGGACATCGGCGGCGGCAGCGTGGAATTTATCATCGGTAAAAAGGGAAGAGCCAAATATGCGACCAGTCTAAAATTGGGATGCATCCGTCTTACGCACCGGTTTTTTAAAAAACCCGCGCTGTCTCCCAAGGATATCCAGGCCTGCCGTAAATATGTCATAGGATTTTTATCGTCGATCCGTTCGGAACTGGAACAGGAAAAAATCGATATGGTTGTCGGCACGTCCGGCACTATACAAAATGTTGCTTCCATGATCCAACTGAAACGACGTAATGGCCGCGGGCGTGATCCGGACGATGGGACTTTTTCGATAAAAGAACTGGAAAAACTAGCCAAGGAAATCTGCGATAAGAAAACGACGGCTGAGAGAATGAAAATTAAAGGGCTGGATCCAAAAAGGGCCGATATCATTGTGGCCGGAGTCATCGTTCTTCTGGAAGCCTTTCGAATGTTTAAAATCAGCGAGATGACGTGTTCGGATTTTGCTTTACGCGAGGGCATTGTTTACGACTTTATCCACAACCGGTTGTTTAAATTTAAAAACAATTCCGCGGTTAAAAATCTGCGCTTGGAAAGCGTTCTCCGGCTGGCGCAGGTTTTTCATTATGAGGAAACCCATACCCGGCAGATTGGACGGCTCGCTTTAAGTCTTTTCGATCAAACCCGGACGCTTCATAAAATGGGACAACGCGAACGCGAATTCCTTCAGATGGCTGCGATTCTGCACGAAATCGGGCTGTTTATCTCGCATAATCAGCATCACCGGCATTCATATTATTTGATTCGGAATTCGGAACTGCCCGGTTTCACGGAAACCGAAAAAGAGATCATCGCCAATATCGCGCGCTATCACCGAAAAAGCCACCCCAAACAACGACACCCGGAGTTCAGCCGCCTGACTGAAGCGGACCAAAACACGGTAAAAATTCTGTCCGGAATTCTTCGTATCGGAAACGCTCTGGACCGCAGTCACAAAGCTAAAATTTCCGGAATAAAAATTCAGATACAAAAAAAGAAAATCACGATACGCTGTAAATCCAGGGCGGATGTTTCGCTGGAATTTTGGGCGGCCAATATGAAGAAAACACTGCTGGAAGAATGCCTGAAAAGAAAAATTGAGTTTACGGAATCGCGTTAACAAGCTCAACCGTACTCATAAAATTTAAAACGCGATACGGAATCAGTCCTCCAGGTCTTCTTCGCCGGCTTCCTCTTTAATTTCTGTCTTTAATCCGGAGTTTTGTTTGGCGCGGTTGAAGCGCGCGTAAAATTCCTGCAAATACTGGTTGGCCAGGCGCCGGTCGCGGATGACCAGAAAATTTTCGTCATTGATTTCATTCGCGTTGTTACTGAAATTCAGCGAGCCGGTTATCACGATGGGGATGTCGGTCGTGTCAGGATTTTCCGCGTCAATGATGAGATATTTATGGTGCAGATGCTTGTCCTCGTCCGCCAGATACGCTTCAGCCGGTTTTTTCCAGGGATTTTTTGAAAGCGGGCTTGCGATCATCGCGTTGTAAAGACTCCATTTTTGTTTTCCCAGAGAGGGCTCAAAAACCGCCTTGATGTCGAATCCCGGGCGCATTTCCTGTTTTTCAAGTATGGCGTCGTCGATTTCGATTTTGGTGCTGAACGAAAAGGCGCAGATTTTGATGTCATGTTGCGCTTCCTTTGATATGAGGTCGGCAATGACCTGCAGGAAGTTCGGACGGGATTTGCTTTTATTAATCGGCGTGAGGTAAACTTCAAGTTGTTTTTTAAGATTGGAGTAGGTTAAGGGTCCGTTGTGGACATCGCCTTTATATTGATGAAAAGCGGCGCGGGTAGTATCGGGCACCTCGGTGGAACTGCCCCACATGATTTCAAACTCCTTGGTGTAAATATCGGCCAACTCGTAGTCGCGAATAACCAACATATTCTGCATACTGACCAGACCGGTAATGGTGTAATTATATGAACCGGTCAGCACGCAGTCGTCCTCTTTTGAAGGCGTAAGGTAATCGATGACCATAAATTTATTATGCATCTGACCTCGGTAGCCTTTAAAGTAATTATCCTTCGATTTGACCCAGGGCCAGCCGGCATCGGTCATATAGGGAACCTTGTAGCGGTATTCGAGCAGTTTGCGGGCTACTTTCCAGAGGGCGGGGTTATTATTGGGCGCCGCTTTGTCATCCACAATGAGACGCACCCGGACACCGCGTTCCTTGGCCTTGCATAAAGCCACAACGATATTCAGACTATTCAGTTCATAAGCGGCCACGTCGATGCTCATCCGTGCCGTGTTAATGGCGTCAATAACGCGTTGTTCAAAATTCTCTACGGCATTGGCATAATTTCCAGGAAGCGCTTTACTGCTGTCGATAGCGCCGTTGAAAAACACAAAGACGCGCCCGTTCAGGCAACTCGTCGGTTTTAGATTGTAATGAATTTGTGCCTGCAAAGGCATGCCGATGCTAATCAGTAACCACGCAGACAACCATTTACCGTTAATCGTCATCATAATTCTGCTTCCTTTTCAATCCAATATTTTCATTATAAACAATTTTTCAATTGTAAAAAAGAATTAAAACAAAAAAATTTTAACAAAGAACCGTACCGGCTTTTTTTCTATTTATTAAGGAGAGCGTGATAGTGTGTACATATTTAATTTATCGCAAAGTCGTTCAGTCTGTAAAAAGCATATATTATTTGGCTTCGCGTATCAGTATCTTTGCGAGAAACGTAAAAAATGTAAACTATTTAATGCTCTCCTTAATAATTTGATTTGAGGCTCCAAACTTTAAACATTTTTTTTAAAATAAAAATTTTTGTTGAATTTATCTGAAAAATAATTTATTATAAAAGCACATAGGTTCCCAAAAACCTATGAAACTACGATAAAACCCAGGGTAATCCCTCATCCCTGGGTTTTTTTATAAAAAAACTTGCAATAGGTTTTATGATAAAGTATCTTAAACCGGTTAACAGAAAAATATTTCAGGAAAATTATATCATGGAAAAAACCAAGAAAAAAAATGTAGCCGGCAGCAAATCCAAAAGGGTGCATAACCAATTGAAAAAAAGCACCAGGAGCAAGTATTTATCCGGCGACCGCATATTCCCTAAACCGGTTTCCAGTAAAACAACTATTACCAGCCTTGTGGACGAAGTATTTGTTGCATACAACAGCGGCCGGCTGAGTGAGGCCTGCCGGTTATATCATACACGCATGCTTCAACCGGAAGTTACGGTAGGACTTTCGATGACCGGCGCGCTGAGTCCGGCCGGACTCGGCATATCTTGCCTGGTTCCTATGATACAAAACGGCTTTGTGGACTGGATAATCAGTACCGGGGCGATTTTATACCACGATACGCACTTTGCCATTGGTTGTGACCTGCACCGCGGCAGTCCGTTTATGGATGATGTAAAACTACACAAAGAGGGCGTGGTGCGTATTTATGATATTTTGTTTGATTACACGGTCCTTCTTTCTACGGATGCGTTTTACCGTCAAGTCATCCAGTCGCCGGAATTCCAGAAGGACATGAGCAGCGCCGAGTTCCATTATCTGATTGGCAAATACCTTTTTGGTCGTGAAAAGGCTCTGGGCCTAAAGAATGTCAGTATCCTTTCGGCGGCTTACCAATGCGGCGTTCCCATTTATACGTCATCGCCCGGCGACAGTTCCATCGGAATGAACATCGCGGCTATGTCCATGCGGGGCAATAAACTGCGGCTCGATCCCAATTTGGACGTTAATGAAACCGCCTCGATTGTGTGGAACGCCAAAGTCCGCGGCGGTAAACACGGAGTCTTCATCCTGGGCGGTGGATCGCCAAAGAATTTTATGCTTCAGACCGAACCGCAGATTCAGGAGGTACTCGGTATCGAGGAGTCCGGCCATGATTATTTCGTGCAGTTTACCGATGCCCGTCCCGACACCGGTGGTTTATCCGGCGCCACACCGTCCGAAGCTGTCAGCTGGGGCAAAGTGGACCCCCAAACACTCCCCGATACAGTGGTCTGTTACGGCGACACTACGATACTCCTTCCGCTGTTGACGGCATACATTGTCAATAAACACAAGCCCCGCCCGCTGAAACGGCTGTATGACAGACGAATACAATTATACGAAGCCCTCAAAAGTACGTATTTGTCATTAGGATTAAAATAAGCCATGGTAGAATTCAGAAAAGAAACTATTTATTTCATCGTCATTGACCGTTTCTTCGACGGCAACCCCGAAAATAATTTCGGCAAATCCGACGGATTGTATGATCCTGCTCGAAACAACTGGGCGGCCTACTGGGGCGGCGACCTTAACGGTATTATTCAAAAACTGGATTATCTGCAGAATATGGGTATTTCCGCTATATGGATCACGCCAGTGTTTGACCAGATTGATTTTGCTGTCGAAGAACGGGGCTTCATCATGGCGCCCTATCACGGATATTGGGCCAAAGACTTTAAACGCATCGATGAGCATCTGGTTGACCGTCCAGAGGATGTGCGCGTTTTTCAGCGCGATGATACCATCTTTGATACGCTTATCCGTGAAATGCACCAACGCGGTATGAAACTTATCTTAGACATTGTTTGCAATCATTCCAATCCCCATACAGCCGGGGGAAGGGGCGAACTATATGACGACGGCAAACTCCTTGCATCCTACAACACGGATCAGGGAAGCTGGTACCATCATTTTGGCGGCGTCCAAAACTGGAATGATTTATCCCAGGTACAGAATAATGACTTGTGCGGCCTCTCTGATTTTAATGAAGAGAGCATTAATTATCGTAATTACATCAAAGAAGCCATAAAGCTTTGGTTAAAAAAAGGCGTCGATGCATTACGTGTGGACACCGTTAAACACATGCCGCTATGGTTCTGGCAGGAATTTGTTACCGATATCCGGACCGCTTATCCGGATGTGTTTATTTTTGGCGAGTGGTTTCTGGGTGGCGCCAACGATCCGGCATCTGTTAATTTTGCCAATAACAGCGGCATGTCCATGATCGATTTTTCTCTTCGTCAGGCCATTGAAGATACCTTTGCCAAAAATTATTATCAGGGCTTTATGGAGATAGTCGAAATTCTAAATCGGGACCAGGAGTTCTATTCTGCCAATGAACTTGTTACTTTTGTGGATAATCATGATATGCCCCGATTCCTTTCGGTTTGTAATGACCCCGAACGTCTCCGGCTGGCCATTGATTTAATAATGATCCTGCGCGGTATCCCCTGTATATATTATGGTACCGAACAATATCTCCATAATGATACCGATTCCGGCAACGATCCCTATAACCGCCCCATGATGGAAAAATGGGACACAACGACACCGATTTACCGCGACGTAAGCAAACTTGCCCGTTTACGGATGGAAAATAAGGCGATACAAAAGGGGGGCATCTTCCATCACATTGTGAAACCGTCGGTTTATGTTTTTTCACGCAAATACATGGGAAATATCTGTTTTGCGGCCGTAAATAAAGGCGATGCTGAATCGGTTCAGATTAATGATTGTCCCTTACCGGACGGAATCTATCGGGATATTCTTTCAGATAGAACGATCACCGTGATCAACCGAACCGTGGATATGCCTCTACGAAAAAATGATTTTCAGGTCTATGCGCTTTCGCAAAAATCCGTCACGGGAACGACGGTAATTCACTTCCAGTTGAACGGGTACCGCAGCCGTTTCGGCGAAACCGTTCAGATTACAGGTGATTGCGAAGAATTAGGGGCATGGGATATCAGCAAGTCGGTGGAAATGGAATTTATCAATCTCAATACCTGGGCAGTGGATATTCCATTTGACAAAAGTTGTAATCAGTTTATTCATTATAAATACGTTGTAAGCGATGGAAACCGCTTGTTGCGGGAAAATACCATTGGAAGAAAGCGTTTAATAGGGCCGAGCGGCTATGAAATCTGGAAAGATAACTGGAAGTTTTGAAATAAATTACGCATCCTTTGAGATTAAAACCATGGAGTCAGTATTTTCATGAGCCAACCCACATCCCGGGACATACGCAGTCAGTTTATAAAATATTTTGAAGATAAAGAGCACAAATTTGTGCCTTCAGCCCCGGTCATACCCCATAACGATCCGACATTATTATTTACCAATGCCGGTATGAATCAGTTTAAACCGATTTTCCTTGGACAGCAGAAACCGGAATACCAAAGGGCCGTCAATTCCCAGAAATGCATCCGGGTTAGCGGCAAACATAACGATCTGGAAGAAGTCGGACATGATACGTACCATCATACATTTTTTGAAATGCTCGGTAACTGGTCCTTTGGTGATTATTATAAAAGCGAAGCCATCCGGTGGGCATGGGATTTATTGACATCGGTCTGGGGATTGCCCAAAGATCGCCTATACGCTACCGTTTATAAAGACGATGATGAAGCGTTTGACTTATGGAAAAAAGTAACGGATATTCATCCGGATCACGTGATGCGTTTCGGTGAAAAAGACAATTTCTGGGAAATGGGCGAGACCGGCCCCTGTGGTCCCTGCAGTGAGATTCATATCGATTTAACGAAAGAGGGCAACGGTGGAACCTTAGTCAATAAAGGATCACCCGATGTCATTGAATTATGGAATCTGGTATTTATACAATACAATCGTCAGGCCGACCGGTCATTGGTGCCTTTGCCTTCCAAACATGTCGACACCGGAGCGGGATTCGAGCGTATTGTCCGCGTTTTGCAGAAAAAAACATCCAATTATGATATCGATATTTTTCAGGATATCATACAGGATATTGAACGCCACACAAAAAAAACCTATGCGGACCATCCGCAGCAGGCATCGTTTCGTGTCATTGCCGATCATATCCGGATGCTGACTTTTTCCATCACAGACGGCGCCATTCCGGGTAATGAAGGCCGCGGTTATGTATTGCGAAGAATTCTGCGCCGTGCCGCCCTCTATGCCCGTAAACTGGAAATGCACGAACCCTTTATATATAAACTCGTGGCCGGCGTGACCAAAGCCATGGGTGAGGCCTTTCCGGAAATTAAATCCCGGCAGGCTTTTGTGGAAAAAGTACTCAAGACCGAAGAAGAGAATTTCAATAACACGCTGGACCGGGGTCTGGAAGTGTTTGAAAATATGGCGGCCAAAGCGCTGAAAAAAGGGCAGTCGGTTATCGAAGGCGCTGAAGTTTTTAAATTATATGACACTTTCGGTTTTCCGCTCGACCTGACCCGTATCGTCGCTTCTGAAAAAAACCTTGCTATTGATGAAGAAGGCGCCCGAGCGGAAATGGAAAAACAAAAACAACGTTCGCGTGAAGAAGGCAAGAAAAAGTTCACTTCCGCTGACGTTCAATGGACCGTATTGCATGCCGTATCCTCACCGACTGTATTTATGGGATACGAAACGCTTGAAAGCCGTTCCCGGTTGTTGAAATACCATAGGGACGGAAAAACACTGAAACTCGTGTTCGATAAAACGCCATTCTACGGCGAATCCGGCGGTCAGGTAGGCGATACCGGCACAATCCGATTTGCAGAACAAGAATTGGAAATATGGGATACTCAGAAAATCGGCGACGATATTGTTCATTTTGCGGACGATCCGGACAATCTGGCATTCAGGCCGGATATGGTTGCTGATCTCAAGGTGACCGACATGCGCAGGCAGTCTATTGCCAAAAACCACTCCGCCACGCATCTGGTTCATGCCGCCCTTCGGCAGGTGCTGGGAACGCACGTGCAGCAGTCGGGATCCGTGGTCGAACCCGACCGGCTGCGTTTTGATTACACGCATTTTGAAAAAATGACCGATGAGCAGATTGAGGCCGTCGAGCGGATTGTAAACAATAAAATACGCGAAAACATACCGCTGACCCACCACCGGGACATCCCGCTTTCCGCCGCCAAGCAAATGGGCGCTTTATCTTTTTTTGGGGATAAATACGGCGAAAAAGTAAACGTCGTCCAGTTCTCGGATTACAGCAAGGAATTCTGCGGCGGCGTGCATGTACGTTCCACCGGTCAGATCGGTTATTTCAGGATAACTATTGAAACCAGTGTGGCTGCGGGCATACGACGCATCGAAGCGGTTACGGGAGACACCGCCGAACGCCTCATCAACCGGGACCGACGGATTGTGGATGTCCTGACTACCGTTTTTTCCTGCCAACCGGAAGACGTTCTGCGAAAAGTCGATGAATTGCAGACAACCAAACGAGAGTTAGAAAAAGATCTGGCCGAAACGCAGTTGAAACTGGTTACCCTCATGATTGATGAATTCATTATAAAAGCCCGGATGATCAACGGCGTGCGCGTGGTTTCGGAAAAACTGGATTTACCGCCGGCAGTCGAGCTGAAGGATGTCGGCGATAAATTACGGGAAAAACTTGGTTCGGGCGTGGGCATTCTGGGAACGATGCGTGATGAGGTACTGTCTTTCGTTTGCGTGGTTACGGATGATCTTGTCAGAGAAAAAAAATGGAATGCCGGCCATTTTATCAAGGAAATCGCCAGGGAAGCCGGCGGCAGCGGCGGCGGAAGGCCTCATCTGGCCACAGCCGGCGCCAGGGACGTCAGCCGTTTCGATCAGGCTATGAAAAAAATATTTGATCTGATACGATAAACAGGAAAAATTTATATGAAGAAAGCAAACCGCAAAACCAGCACAGCCAGGAAGCGTCCGACCGCCGGCAGGGCGTCAGCGCTGACCATCAAAACAGCGGGCCGTGTAAGGCAAAGGCTCATCGAGCACCTGTCGGATATAAAAATGAAAAATCTATCCGATGAAAAATCTATGAAATCCGGACGTTCCTTCCAAGAACCGACAGGCCATAATCTAAAAATAAGCGTTTCCGGCATCCGTGGAATCATCGGCGAAGGTCTGAATCCGGAAGTTGTAACCAAGTATGCAGCGGCATTCGGTACCTGGGCCAATAACGGCAAAATTATTCTCGGTCGCGACTCCAGAGTAAGCGGCGATATGGTCAGGAATGCCGTTCTTGCGGGTCTGATGGCCACCGGTTGCAGAATAATTGATATTGGAGTTGTGCCCACGCCCACCGTCGAAATTGCCGTAAAAAACCTCAGGGCGCACGGCGGCATTGCGATAACAGCCAGCCATAATCCGATTGAATGGAACGCTCTGAAACTTATCGGGCCCGACGGACTATTCCTGAACGAACCGCAAGCTAATGAAGTCATCGAAATCGCCCATAAGAACCAGTTAAATTACGTAAGCTGGGACCGCCTCGGAAAAATTGAATATTACGATCATGCCGTGCAGAACCATCTGGACCATCTGCTGGAATTGGAATATATTGACATCGAAAAATTAAAAACCAGAAAATTCAAGGTGGTGGTCGACTGCATTAATGGCGCGGGCGGCATTCTGATTCCGCGTTTGTTGAAAGAAATCGGCTGTGAAGTCATTACCATCAATCAGGATCCGCACGGCATCTTCCCGAGAAACCCGGAACCGGTGCCGGAAAATCTGCTTACTCTCGAAACAGCCGTACGGGAACATCATGCCGATATCGGTTTTGCTATCGACCCCGATGCCGATCGGATGGCCGTAGTCTCGAATGCAGGTAATGCCATCGGGGAAGAATACACCATTGCCCTTGCCGTGGATTTTATTTTATCGCAAAAAAAAGGCCCGGTAGTCGTTAACGTATCCACAACCAGAGCTATCGATGATATTGCCGCAAAATATCAATGTCCGGTTTACAGAACAAAAATCGGAGAGATACATGTCTCCAATAAAATGCGTGAAGTTCAGGCTGTGATTGGTGGCGAAGGAAACGGAGGCGTCATTCTACCCGAAATCCATTATGGGAGAGACGCGGCTACAGGCGTTCTGCTGATTCTTCAGCATTTGTGTAATTTGAATCAAAGCGTTCAGGAGCTGAAAAACCAATTGCCGGCCTATATAATGAAAAAACATAAAATACCCGTCGACCTAAAAAAACCTTTTGAAAAAATTAAAAAAAGAATTCTCAGTGATTACAAAAAGTTTTCTATCGATGCGACGGACGGTATAAAAATTAACATGCCCGATGGTTGGGTACAACTCCGTGAATCCAATACCGAACCCATCATTCGTCTGATGCTGGAAAGCCAGTCTGAGAAATGGATCGCTAATACAATTTCTTCGTTTACTTCTTATTTTAATTAAGTATCTATACGGTATAGAAGGATTGACACATTTTAACTTAAAAATGGAGAAAAATATGAGATTCTTAATCGCATCCCTCGTTATGGTGTTTCTGATCTCTGCGGAATCCTATAGTCAGAAACCGGACTGGGTTGACAATCCCGGTATTTATGCCGGCGAGAATTTTGTAGGTGTCGGCATTGCAAAAGATAAAAAAGTCGACAAAGCAAGAGAGAAAGCCGAGAAGAAAGCCGCCAAAGGCGTTGAAAAAATCCTTAAGAACAAATACAAGGACAAAGAAATCAAAAAAGCCATGCCGTCTCTAAAAATTGAGGCGTATTGGCAGGATCCCGAAACGAAATATTATTATTGCCTCGCGCTGCTTCCGAAAGAAACAATTGATAAGAATTACGCAACAAAGAAAAATTTTGAAAAAGCCAAAGCCAGTGCCCTGGATGCTTCGGAAGAACTGAAGATTCAAACGAGCGATGATTTTATGATCTTAAATGTGGATGATGAATAATAAATAACCTTTTGCTATCGGCTCACTATAACCGGAGATTTTATGAAGTACCCATTATGGATAACTGCGCTTTTTTTTACAGCATCGTCCTTACTTATCGCTCAAAAACCGGCCTGGGTGGACAACCCAGGTATTTATTCCGCTGAAAATTTTGTTTCCATCGGCGTCGCCAAAGACAGCAAGGCCGACAAAGCACGATTGAAATCAGAAGCCAAAGCCAAAAAAGGCATTGAAAAAATTCTGAAGAACAAATACCAGGAAAAAGAAATTAAAACTGCTATGGCCGGTCTTAAATACGAAGCCTACTGGCTGGATCCTGCAACTAAATATCAATATTGTCTGGCGCTGTTACCCATACAAACAATCGATAAAAAATACGCCTCCGAAAAAAACCTCCAGAAAGCGAAATCCAGCGCTATGGATGCATCGAAAATGCTGAATGAAATGACCAAAGATCCGGATATCATCATTATCCGCGTTGAGGATGATAACGAAGGACTGGACAGTGAAACGGAGGGTTCCGTCAACACAAAAACCACGGATGGCCTTGACAGCGAAACGGAGATTGCCGCAAACGTAAGGTCTGAGAAACAGACTTATACAATCGATTTCAAAGGCAAAACACTCGGAGGTTTTAAATGGTTGGATCAGAATAATGATTCTAAATATTCATTCTTAGGCGATAAACTGGTTGTCACAGCGATAATAGGTGAAGATTTCATTCCTGAAGAAGATAAAAAACTGTCACCACGCATTGAAATCAGCGGTATTAAAGGCGATTTTTCCATTGAAGCAAAAGTATCTACGGACTGGGCTAAGTATTACCACGCCGGCTTCGGTCTTGTAGCGCATAATGGCAAAGATAATGTGCGCTCATATTTTGATTATAACGGCGCTTACGCTTATATGAAAGGATATGCTGACGGTATAGCCCTGCCCGAATCGGAAAAATCGTTTGAGGGGTTAAAAGGCCCGGGATATCTGAAGCTTGTCAAGAAGGGCTATACCTTCACAGCCTATTATAGCAGCATTCAGGGAGAATGGATTGAAATCGGAACCTTTGAAACGGAATTTTCAGATACATTTAGTGTCGGTCTCTACTTTTTCAACGATAATAATTCCTCGGTTCAGTTCAAGGTTGAATCGCTTGAACTGACGCAATAAAAAATAACCACATCTTTATTGAAACAGCAGGAATAATTTATTCCTGCTGTTTTTATTTATAAAGAAAAAGCCGTACTCTAAAAAATTTCTCTAAAAACAATGAAAACAATAAATTTACTTGACAAGGTATTTTTTTTTATATATATTGCACAGCTTTTTAATGAAAGCGAGAGTAACTCAATTGGTAGAGTACCTGCCTTCCAAGCAGGATGTTGCGAGTTCGAGCCTCGTCTCTCGCTCAAGAAGGGAAGCATGCTATTTGAAAAGATAAGGAAGCCTGTGTAGCTCAGTTGGTTAGAGCGCGTCCTTGGTAAGGACGAGGTCATCGGTTCAATTCCGATCTCAGGCTCAACAGATAAATAAAATATAAAAAATGAACAACCATTTTTAACAACGGAGTGGGTTCAATGGCAAAAGAGAAATTCAACAGAACGAAGCCGCATATCAACATCGGAACGATCG
>CAZSRX010000019.1:0-72583 GCA_964609675.1 uncultured Bacteroidota bacterium
TCCGGTGTTCTCCAATTCAACTTCAAAACCTAAAAAAATTTCGGGGAGTGCCAGTAAATAAAAAAACTTGCGATTTTTCTATTTTTCGACTATACTTCCCTTTGAATTGAATATTTCTGGTCTTTTTTTATTTCGGGTACATACGTTAAACTCTATATAATTAACTTAAACCCTCACTTATCAGGAGAAGTAACATGAAGAAACTAACATTGGTTACGATGGCTGCCTTTTTGTTTGCGTGGGTGCTGTCCGGCTGTTTCCAGACTGAAACCTGGACGACCATAGACAGTAAAGGCGGTATGGAAAGAAAAGCCGACATCCAGATTGACAAAACCAGCAAGGATCAGCTGAAGACCAAAAAAGAACAGTTTGAAAAAGACGGCTGGAAGGTCAGTGAAGAAGAAAAAGGCGACAAGTATCATTTAATCGCTTCCAAAAAAGTAGACGATGTCAACAACTTCAAGTCCCCGTTTGATGACACCCAGGTCAAACTGGAAAAGAAAGACAAGAAATTCATGTTTACGGAAGTGTTCGATGCTAAGAAATCCGCCGGCATCACCGACACGAACCGCACGACCTGGGCCGCTTTAAAGTACACCTTCCATGTAACCATGCCCGCGAAGATTGAAAAATCCAACGCCGACAAGACCGAAGGCAATACGGCAACCTGGGAATATGATGTCAACAAAGTGTTTGATATGGGCACTGTCACCATGACCGCAGAATGCGCCGAAACCGCCGGCGGCATGTGCGGCAGCACAATTTTCCTGACCGGAATGGGCCTGATGCTGCTTCTCTTCATCACCAAGTTCGCATTTGACAAAGTGATGGCCTACCGCCGCAGCAAAGTTGCGCTTCAGTAATTTCTCAAAACGCATTATAAAAAAAGGTAACCATCGGGTTACCTTTTTTTATTTAACCCAAAAAAAGAATATGAATTATTCATTATCCCCACGTGCGTTTTTCGTACTGAAAATGGTATTGCTCTCCTTAATAACAGGCTCCTGCTGCGGATTGTTTACCTGTGAAGACCCGCTGGAACGAGAACGGCGTGAATTACGGGAATCGCTTGAATCCCCCGAAGCGCTGATTTACCGCGGTTTGAAAATCGGTCTGCGGTCCATTCCTATGGAGGCTTTGCAAAACCCTTCGGTGGATGAAGCGCAGTTATACGAATTAATGGCGAAACAAAAGAAATCCACGCAGGCAAAAAAAGTAACGTACTTGACGCTCAATATTATCCGAAACGTGACCAATCCGGACACGGCCTCGTTGCTGAAAAATATCGGTTTATATCTGCAGGTCGCGAAAGAGTTATATGAGCTTCGTTCCGAATTACGAGCCATCAACGAGGACGACTTTCCAACCATTTTACAGAACCTGATGTCCGTTGACTCACGAACGCGAGGAGCTCTTGAACTGAGTTGGTATCAATCCAGTCATGAACATATGATTTTAGCGGTTGTGTGGATCGCGTCCAAAGTCGCTCCCCGGTCGTTTTATACCCATGAGATATCCATGATGGATCCTGAAAAAATCGATGATCCCATGCTTAAGTTGGGGGCTTATATGCTTCGGGGCGCCGCCTTCTTTAAAGAAAAATGGCCGCATATGGCCGAACTGGAATTCACCGGATACCTGAATACGCTGGAAAAGCATCAAGCAGATTTCGTTCAAAATTCACAAGCCAAATTTCTGGCCATCGCCGATTCATCAGACGAGCGGCAGCTATATGCCCAACTGCATGCGCCGGGCGTTCTTATGCGCGGGCTGGATCGTTTAAAAATCGAAAAAGAAGAAGAAGGACTGGATGATCTGGAAGCGTTTCTCAGGGACGCGGAGATTCTGGGTATGGATAACGAACCAGTCTGGCTGATTGGTACCTATGTGACCCTGAAACGGGAAAAGACCGAACAGGCGGTTGGTTATCTGGAAAAACTTCAAAAAAGTCCGATATTCGATTCAGAGGAACAGGCTCTCGTTCAGGAAGCCATTGATTATCTGAAGAAAAGAGATCCGGACAAAGCGTGGACCAAGGTCTCCGATAAAGTTCTGATGGCCAAGATTATATTTTCCGTCATCAAATCTACCTTCAGCAAGATGAAGTGGTATGAAACCGTTGAGAATTCGCAGGCCGGCCGTCGGCTTTATCATACTCAGAATGAATTGCACAAGCAGTATGATGAAGTCATGAAAGCGTTCAGCGGTGACGAATTAATGCGCATGGGCGAAGCAGGAAAGTCCAAAGCCCTGCGGTTAGTGGATTCGCTGATAAAAAAATAGCTCGTATTTTCCGCTTTTATTAGCGGATTAGACTGGATTAAGAAAAATACGGAATTATACAAGCGCAGCATAATCTATTATGAAATAACAAATCCTCCGTGTTATATTAAAGCAACTTATAATAATTTGGAGGATGTTTATGTTTGAATTCATTACCGTCCGTGCGCGATGCCCGCATTGCGACCAATCCTTAATGGATGAAAAGAATCGCGTCGATAATGCGCCGGGGATAGGCATGAAAATAGCATCCGGCAAAGAGAGCGGAATGATCTGGTTAAGCGCGGTGTACGGAAGCTATAACAACCGGTGCACGGTGCAAATACCCAAAGGCCAGGTTGTTGAATTATCCTGCGCGGCCTGCGGCGCCGGCTTTGAAGCCGGTAAATCCTGTCCTTCCTGCAACGCTCCGCTGGCCACGATCAAAATGGAAGAAGGCGGAAAATTGTTTTTCTGTACGCGATACGGCTGCAGTCAGCATTCGGTTGAGTTCGAGGATTTGTCCCTTACCCTGAAAAAATTTTACGACGAATACGCCCGTTATCGCAACGAAAATCCGCAGACTCAGATCTTGTCAAAACAGGAAATCCGTGAAAAATCCAAACTGCCGACACATAAGGAAATCATCAAAACCGGATCCTACTTGCACGCCTTTTGCCCGCATTGCCAGAAAAGTCTCATCCGGGATAATATGATCGAATTTAAAATTATCAGTCATGACGGCGAAACCGGCTATCTGATGCTCAGCCCGTATTTGAATGTGTTCACGCATAAATCCACGATTCGGCTTCCACAGGACGACGTCGCGAAGGATATTCTTTGTCCGTCCTGCGAGCGATCGTTGATTGAAGCTAAACAGAATTGCGGCCGTTGCGGTAACCGGACCATGAAAATCCACGTTTCGGCGATGTCCAAGATGGTGGACTTTTTCATCTGTACCAAGAAAGGCTGCACCTGGCACGGCCTCAGCGATAAGGATTATAACGACATCGCGCTCGAAGACAGCAAAGAATGGTAATATCAGCCGCTTAAAATGGTTTATCATTCACCGATGCCTACTCTTCATCCCAATCCGGGCGCGGGAATCTACAGTTTTTTTCAGTCCGGTTAAAGTTTGTCGGGAATATGAAATAAAGCTTCTTTTTACACAAGTGCGTCAGTAATCCGACTCTGTTCGCGCGTTGTGATCAATAAAAAAAGTGAGAAACCGTGATGGTTTCTCACTTTTAAATTTTTCATCTGCAGATTAATCCACCTTTTCCACTCCGCCGATTCCGTTCGCGTCTAATTCTTTCACTACGGCGTTACCGCGGTATTTCAGACTGCCGATACCTGAGGAATTGATAAAGATTTCCTTTTCGGCGCAGACCTCGACTTTACCGACCCCGCTGTTGTCCACGTGCAGGATATCGGCTTTAAGGTCAAATGCTTTGACGGAGCCGACGCTGGTATTTTTAATATGCATTTCCCGGGCCCAACCGGATAGCGCAACCGACCCGACGCTGGTTATTTTTATTTTCAGGTAATCGCTTTCCACCTTGAGGTTTAAATTACCCACGCCGGCGTGCAGGACTTCTAAATGCGGCATCCGCAGCGTACCGATCGATTCTATCGTGCCGACATTTTTTGTTTCGAGCCGTTCAAGCTCTTTAACGCTGACATAAACATTAATTTTAGAAACTTCGCCAAGATTGATATCTTTTTTCCACCGTATAACCAATGTTTGGTCCTCATTATATACTTCGATGAATTCTATGAGATTATCATCGGCCTCGATGGTAACCATATCCCTGTCTTTTTGTTGCAGATATAAATTAAACACGCCGTGGGTTTCGATAACCCGGAACGGTTTGACCGTCCGTTCCTGCTTGATGACATTGCCGCTGCCTTCGATATGATCATGCCGGATAAAACAGGCGGTTACGGCTTGAGTTAGAATCAAACAGGCACTAACGATGTTCGAATTAAGGATGTTCATGATGATTATCTTTTTTAATGTTTATATATTTTTTGTAACATACGAGGTTTTTATTCAGAAGTTTCATATTTCTGAAATTCAATCAAAGCGATATTTGAAAACGTAGTGAGGGTTACAATAAAAAAAAGTCCGTAAATTCATACGGACTTTTTTCAATTGGTGTTTGCTGGAATCAGATTCGCTGTGCCCGTGCCCTTTCAAAAATAGCGTCAAACCAGGTTTGGAAGTTTTTTTCCAGTCGGTCTAAATACAGTGTCGGCACCGGTTGCAGCGGCAGGGTTTTTAAATTAAAACCGTCCATGCTTTGCGGGAGCCTGAAAGCGTTGATATCCCATATCGCTTCGCCGTTTTTACTTTCGGGCTGTATGTTCCGGTAGATGGGCGCGATTTTTCGGATTTCGTCCATGATGTCCGCCGGCGAGGTATAGT
This sequence comes from uncultured Bacteroidota bacterium, assembly GCA_964609675.1. Classification (GTDB taxonomy): domain Bacteria; phylum CLD3; class CLD3; order SB21; family JBBIRG01; genus CAZSRX01. Next base: position 4,688 of record CAZSRX010000019.1, read on the forward strand.
TCATCTTGAAGCGGTATCCCATTTGCGAGGCGATACTGGAGATGATTTCCCATGTTTGCATGCCGGTAAGCGGCGGTATGGCCTGCCGGATGGGCTGCACCCGGCGTTCGGCGTTGGTAAAGGTACCGCTGGTCTCGGCGATTGCGCTAAGCGGCAGGACAACATTCGCCGCTTTAGCGGTTTCGGTGAAGAACAGGTCGGCGACTACGAGAAAATCCGCCGCGCATAATCCGTTGCGGATTTCGAGCGGAATTTCGGGATTCCCCAGCGGATCCTCGCCTAATACGACGGCGACTTTAATTTTCTTTTCTTTGAGCAACTTCGCCACGTCGATATTGGAAGTATCCAGATCGCGAAGGACGACACACCACATCTTTTCGAGTTCTTCAATGACCGCGTCATCGGTTGTGGACAGATAACCCGGATACCAGCCCGGATGGGCGCCCATATCGAGCAGGCCCTGCATATTGGCTTTTTCGTGCAAAGATAGCACGGAACAACCCATGGTTTGGCCGGCCTTAGCCATGAAGCGTCCATCGTGCGCGGAACGACGGCCTCGGAAGTCTTTATTATGAATCATAACCTTCAGGATGCTGTTAGCCAACAATTCAGCCGCCGCTTGCAACGCTTCAGGTTTAACGCCGGTAGTTTGATAAATGGCGTCCATTGAAGTTTCTTTAGCGATATCGGCCAATTCCGGATAATCATTCCAGTCTAATTTGGTTTGTAGAGCGTAGACTTTCAGCAACCCGAGCATGACCATAGCCTGGGTGCCCTCTTTACATTGCAGGAATATTTCAGAGAATTGCGCCATACGGTTGTATTGGTCGCCGATGTAAATGAGCTTACCGCCGTTGCGCAGGGCGCGTTTGGTCATCAGATCGGCCACGAAATGTTCCTGATCCAGGGTCGATTCGGCAACCACAATCACCTGCGCGTCCACCACATCGCGGTAGCTGGCGGTGGATATCAGTTCGGGATAGAACAGTTCCGGATTCAGTATGTTAGAGAAAGAAGTGACATTGTGCGTACGGAAAGCAATGCGGGCCAGTTTCTGTGCCAGATAGATTTCTTCGTTGGTCAGTCGCGGCGATACAAACACGGCCATTTCGGTGCCGGTATATTTACGGCTGAGTTCCTTGAGGCGCATGGCGGTGTAATTCAGAGCGTCGGGGAGGGTCGCGTTCTGCAGTTCGCGTCCGGCGCGGATTTGCGGTTTCAGCATGCGTTCCTTGTCGTGTATATAATTGAAACCGAAGCGGCCTTTTTTGCAGTGATTGCCGTAGGTAATTGTATTGTCCTGATTCCGTGAAGTTTGTATGACCATGTCGCCGTAAACTTCGTAATTTAACGTACAGCCCACGCCGCAGTAATGGCAGACGGTGGACACCGGATGTGTTTGCCACGGGCCGGGTTTGGAGAGCGGGATTTTCGCCCCGATCGCGCCGGTGGGACACGTGCCAATACAAAGGCCGCAACTGACGCAATCCGTATCAAGCAGGGAATTGCCCATAGCCGGCTTGACAATGGTATTGAAACCGCGGTTGATAAATCCGTATGCGGATATGCCGACAACTTCGCTGCAGATACGGACGCAACGCCCGCACATGATGCACTTATTCGGATCGAGTTCAATCAAAGGATGGGACAAGTCGATTTTATATTCTTTGGCTTCGCCGCCGAAATGCGCTCCGACGTGATAATCGGTAGCATATTTTCTCAGATCGCAGGTGAACAGGGCATTGCAACCGCATTCCAAGCAACGGGTGGTTTCGTTTTTCAGATCCTCGGTGGTGAAACCCTGCTCCACTTCTACAAAACTCTTGATGCGCTCTTCCACCGGCAGCATTGGCATTTTACGCCGCGGAATCGGTACCAGCGATTTCAGATCGTCACGATTGATTTTGTGATACGTATCTTTACGGCTGTAATACTCCACAGGCTCCGGCTGGGCTTTGCCGGTTGTAATGTATTTGTCCATGGCGTAAGCGGCTTTGCGGCCTGCGGCTATGGCTTCGATGGCCGTCGCAGCGCCGGTAACCACATCCCCGCCGGAAAAAACGCCTTCTACGCTTGTTTCCATGGTTTTATCGTTCACGGATATGGTTTGCCAGCGCGTCAGATTCAGGACTTCCCCGAACGGCAGGAAATTCGGGATATGACCGTCCACCAGCTCAGCGACTTTGGTTCCCTGGCCGATGGCGGCGAGTACAAAATCGCAGTCAACCACAAATTCGGAATTGCGAATCGGTTTGGGACTGCGGCGTCCGCTGGCGTCGGGTTCACCGAGTTCCATGCGGATGCATTCCAGCCCGGTCAGCCGGCCGTTAGCGGTAATGACTTTGACCGGCGCTACGAGGAAGTCCATTTTTACGCCTTCTTCGTCGGCATCATGAATTTCCATCGCGTTGGCGGGCATTTCGTTTCGGGTACGGCGGTAGAGCAGACGGACTTCCTTGACGCCAAGCCGCAAGGCGGTACGGGCGCAGTCAATGGCGGTATTACCACCGCCAACCACGACAACTTTTCCGTAGATATTAATCTTTTTCCTTAAGCCGAAATTTTTTAGAAAATCGATGCCGGACAGTACGCCTTCGGTTTCTTCACCATGGACGCGCATTTTGGAGCTGTCCCAGGCTCCGAGACCCAGGTAAATAGCCGCATAGTTCTGTTCTTTAAGACTGGCGACTGTGAAGTCTTTACCGAGCGTCATGTTGGTATACAGTTTCACGCCGAGGTCCAGAATCTGGTTGATTTCCAGATCCAGGATGTCTTTGGGCAGGCGGTATTCGGGAATGCCGTAGCGCAGCATACCGCCGGCTTCGGGCAGGGCTTCAAATATGTCGACCTCATAACCTTTCAGCGCGAGATAATAGCTACAGGAAAGACCGGCGGGACCGGCGCCGACCACAGCGACTTTTTTACCGTTCTTCGGCGGAACGGGCGGCCGGAAGGGCTTGTCGGAGCTTATTTCAATGTCGGCAATGTACCGCTTAATATAGTCAATACCCACCGCTTCATCCAGCATCGTTCGCCGGCAGCCCTTGACTTCGCAGGGTCTGGTACAGACGCGGCCGCATACGGAGGGCAGGGGATTTTTTTCCTTCACTAATTTCAGCGCGTCCCGGTATTTCCCGATGGACGCCAGAGCGATATAGCCCTGAATGTCAATGCCGGCGGGACAGGCAAACTGGCACGGTCCGATGCAGTCCGCGTAATGATTGGATAAAAGCAGTTCCAGAGCGGCTTTACGGGCGCGCCGGATTTCGTCGTTGATGGTTTCGATCACCATGCCGTTGAATATCTTAGTGGAACAGGCGGGAACCAGCGTTCGCGCGCCCTGTACTTTGACCACGCATACGAAGCAGGAGGCAAACGGTTCAAGCTGATCGTCGTGACACAGCGTGGGTATGTCATGAATGCCGTTTCGGCGGGCGACTTCAAGAATCGTCTGATTGGTATCGGCAATAATCCGTTTGCCGTTGATTTCTATTTTTGCTAAGGCCATAGAATTTCCTCGGGTTAGTCTTTCAGGATAGCGTTGAAGTTGCAGACCTTATAACACTCGCCGCAGCGGATGCATTTGTTCTGATCAATGACATGCAATTGTTTCTTTTCGCCGGTGATGCATTTTGTAGGACAGGCGCGCGCGCAAAGCGTACAGCCGGTACAGGCATCGGTAATAAAATACGTCAGCAGGGCCGCGCAGTGGTGCGCCGGGCATTTTTTGTTGCTGATGTGGGCTTCGTATTCCGAACGGAAATATTTCAGCGTCGTCAGCACCGGATTCGGCGCGGTTTGTCCAAGTCCGCACAGGGAGGTGTTTTTGACCAGTACAGCCAGTTCTTCAAGCAGTTCGATATCGCCGTCCTTGCCTTTGCCTTCGGTTATCCGCGTGAGCACTTCGAGCATGCGTTTCGTGCCGATGCGGCAGAATGTGCATTTGCCGCAGGATTCCCGCTGGGTGAAATCGAGGAAAAACCGCGCAACATCAACCATACAAGTCGTCTCATCCATCACGACCAGTCCGCCGGAACCCATGATCGCGCCGGTTTTGTTAATGGATTCGTAGTCGATGATGGTGTTGTGCAATTCCGCGGGGATGCAGCCGCCGGACGGTCCGCCCATCTGCACCGCTTTGAATTTTTTATCCTCTTTGATGCCGCCGCAGATGTCATATACGATTTCTTTAATCGTAATGCCCATGGGCACTTCCACCAGTCCGCCGTGTTTAACTTTACCGGCCAGCGCGAAAACCTTGGTGCCTTTGCTTTTAGCGGTACCCAGCGTATTAAAGGCATTGGCACCATGGAGAATAATCCATGGGATATTGGCGAAGGTCTCCACGTTGTTAATGCTGGTTGGGTTTTCCCATAAACCTTTGGTGGCCGGGAACGGCGGGCGGACGCGCGGCATACCGCGTTTACCTTCAATGGAAGCCATCAGCGCGGTTTCTTCGCCGCAAACAAACGCGCCGGCGCCTTCTTTGAGTTTGAGATGAAACGACAGGTTTTTCCCGAGAATGTTGTCGCCGAGCAGGTTCCGTTTTTCCGCCTGCTCGATGGCGATATTCAGCCGTTCGATGGCCTTGGGATATTCCGCGCGAACGTAGATGTATCCGTGTTCGGCGCCGATGGCGTAGCCGGCGATAATCATCCCTTCGATGACCGAATGCGGATCGCTCTCCAGCACCGAACGGTCCATAAAAGCGCCGGGATCGCCTTCATCGGCATTGCAGATGATATATTTATGCGTACCTTTGGCTAGGCGCGTAAACCGCCATTTCATGCCGGTCAGGAATCCCGCGCCGCCGCGGCCGCGCAAACCGGAATCAATAATAATATTTATCAACGCTTCTGGGTCGTATTCGCTCAACACTTTTTCAATCGCTTTGTAACCGTCCACCGCAAGATATTCTTCGATGGACTCCGGATTAATATGGCCGCAATTGCGCAACACGATTCGGTGCTGGCGGTCGATGTAGCTTTTATCGGAGCCGACGCCGTTATTGCTCCAGACAATCCACTCAGGAATTGTTTTCCCCTGCTTGAGATGTTCGTTGATGATGCGCTCCACACGGTCCCCGGTAACTTTGCCGTACAGGAAACGGCTACCGTCATCCATGCGCAGTTCCACCAGCGGCTCCTGATAGCACATGCCGATACAGCCGGTTTTGGTGAGCTGGACAGAACCCGGAGGCAGTTTCTGCGTAATCGCTTTATAGGTTTCCTCGGCGCCGGCCGCGATGCCGCATGTGCCGAGTCCCACAACAACTTTGGTCATGATGCTTTTTCCTTCTGGTATTGTTTCAGTATCTTTGTCACTTCTTTCGGATTCAGGTTGCCGTAAGTGGCGTCGTTTATCATGATGACCGGCGCCAGGCTGCAGCAACCGAGGCAGGAAACGGTTTCCAACGTGAACAGTTTGTCCTTGGTGGTTTCACCGTTGCCGATGCCCAGATGGTCCTGTACCGCTTTGGTGATGTCGTTGGCGCCGCTTACATGGCAGGCCGTTCCGTGGCAGACGCGGATCAGGTACTTGCCAACCGGCGTAAAACGGAACTGCGCGTAAAACGTGGCCACGCCGTATATGTGCGTGACGGGAATGCCTGTAGATTTGGATATTTCTTTAAGCTTATCGGGACTTAGAAAACCGTCTTCCGTTTGAACTTTCTGAAGCAACGGAATCAGTTTGCCCTCCTCGCCCTTATAGTGGAGGTTCTTGAAATCATAGCGTCGATGGATGCACATGTATCGTTATTCCTTTTAATCGTGTGGGGTGTTGAACATTTTATTCATCAGGCTCATCATCTGGTCAATATCGCCGAAACCGCCCATAGCGTGGCCTTTGCATCCTTTACGGGCGCAGAATTCCACGTAGCCGCCGCTGGATATGGTCAGCGAGGCCATCGGAGCGCGGCAGAGGCTGCACAGATGGGGCAGCATCAGGCTCGAATCGCACTTCGGGCAGCGGAACTCGGCAATGGCGCCTTCGGGAATTTTCATATCGGTCGTCACGGTATAATCCCCGAAGATGGCGCTCAGGAATATCTCGCCGTCCTCGTGGGTTTCCTTGATATGCGCGTCCAGATGCACGCGGTTGCCCTCGGTCAGCAGGGCGTGGCAATGCGGACAGCACAAATCCATAATCAGCATTTCTTTACTCATATAGAGTCTCCTTAGTCAGCCGTTATTTTTTGGTCTGCAAATTTTCAATTTTTATAAACACGCAATTATCCGGCGACGCCTCTCCGGCAACGATATCCTGGGCAAGGGTTTCGCAGTCGGGGGCGCCGCAGGCGGCGCAGTCCTTGTGAGCCAGTTTTTCGAGGACCAGACTTTTTTCTTTTTTTAAAGCGATAGCCTGTTTAAGATTGCCGCCCATCGGTTTTAGGGGACGGGCTTTGATGGCTTCCTCAAAAGAAAAGAAATGCTGGCGGAACAGTGCGCGGACTTTTTCCTCGCTGACTCGGTCCTGAACGCGGATTTCTTCCATCATGCGACGGATATTACGCTCGGCCATATAACGCTCTTCCATAACCAACGGCCCGCTTACGCAGCCGCCGGGACAAATATACGCTTCAATATAATCGGTAGACAGAAACTTACCGGACTCGATCCGGTCGAATACCGACGTCACTTCATGAACGCCGCTGATGGCTAACGTGTTGCGGTCGCGGATGCAGCCGATCTCGCCTCGCGACATGGCCCACAGAATGCCCCGCGCGCTGAATTTCATGTCGGGGTTGAGATAGTCGGAGTCTTTGACCGTCCGCAGCAGGCGGGGATATACGTCGTTGATGGAAAAGGCGCCGTCAATATGCGATTTCTCAAGAGCGACGGGACGTTCAATCGATTGCATGATTGCCGAACACGGCGTAATAAAAAAGATGCCGATTTCTTCCGGCGACAGGGATAAATCTACGGACAGTTTTTTACGGATGAATTTAGCGGATAGTTCCCGCGGTGTCTCAATCGGTATTAGGTGCGGCACCAGATCGGGATAGCGGATCATAATCAACCGGATAATTGCCGGACAATTGACCGATATTTTGGGCCAGGGTTCTCCGGCTTCCGAGAGGTAGGTATCAATCGCGCGGCCGACCATCTCGCTCATCCAGGATACGTCATAATAATCGTTGAAACCCAGGCTCAGCAACGCATGCAGAATCGTGCTCGGATGCACATTCGCGCCAAACTGGCCGTAGAGCGTCGGCGAGGTAATCGCTACGGTATATTTGTATTTCTTCAAATCGGACGTAGAAGAGGTAATGGCAAACACAGCGTTATTTCGGCATGCGCGGATACACTCGCCGCAGTCGATGCAAAGTTCCGGTTTAACAGCCACCGCGTTATGATAAACGCGAATAGCCCGGGTAGGGCAGATTTTGGCGCACGCCACGCAGGCTTTACAGTTTTCCTTATTCCGGGCAATGGTATGGGCCAGCTCGCTCATCGATTATCCTTGCGCCTGTGGATTCAGATTGATGCAATAATTCAAGGTGGTGCCGACACCTACCTTGGACTGAATATCGAACTGGTCCGTGTTGCGTTTAATGTTCGGCAATCCCATACCGGCGCCGAAACCCCGCGCGCGCATTTCCGGCGTAGCCGTGGAAAATCCCGGCTGCATGGCCATTTCAATGTCGGGAATGCCCTGTCCTTCGTCCTTAATCTGAATGATAACCCGGGACGGCGTCAGGGTGATCGTCATTTCGGCCTTGCGCGCGTACATGATAACGTTCATCTCGGCCTCGAAATTGGCAATGGATAAGCGCCGTATGACGTCGGACGGCAGGCCGAGTTCTTTCAGCGTGGTTTTTATTTTCGCCGATACGTCGCCGCCATGCTCGAAATCATCGCCGGTTATCGGATAGGTTTCCGTATATAAAATCTCTTCAGCCATAAAACTTGCCGGATGAATAGAACGTGAATCGGATAAAATGTAATGATAATTTTATTTAAGACAAATAAAATTAGTTTATTGAACAATAATTATGATTAACGCCAATGACCTTTCGGAGTGACGGGCAACGCGCCACGCGCATTATTTTCCGGTAATTTCGGCTCCAATAAGACCCTCCCGGAACAACAGCCCGCAGGCATCGAACATATGATGGCGCGTGGTCAGCACGGGCAGGTTTTTTTTCACGGCAAGTTCCAGCGCCGGGGGTGACGGCCGTTTGCCATGCACGTAAAGGATCGCTTTAAAATCGGCGAGATCAGCCGTATGAACGGATTGCACGCTCGTAAGGGCGGTAATCAGCAGGGTATGCGACCGGGAAAAAGCCAGCACATCGCTCATCATGTCGGCGGCAAAACATTCACGAATGTCGGTGTTCAGATACTCGTTGCCGCAGAGTACATCGCATTCCAGCAGATGCGCTATCTCTTTCAGTTTCATATCGTGCACGGACAGATGGTTACTTTCCGGCAAAACGATTTAGCGGATGCCGTTCTCAAAAAGCCGGCTGGCGACCTGCCAGCCGTTCAGGTTAGTGGAAAACACTGGAATTTCGGCTTTCTCGGCCATCTTAATTACATCCGGCGTAGGTTGCTTGCCCTGCGTGACCACAATCCCCGACAGGTCTACCAAGTTGGCCGCTGCAATCACGTTATTATGAATCTGTACCGTGATGAGTATATTCCCGGCTTTGGCATTGGCGATGACGTCGCTGACCATATCCGAGATATATACGCCGGTAACTTCTTTATCAAAAATTTTGGTGACGCTTTTAAGTTCGAGTTTTTCTGCAATTTCCTTAATGGTCATGATGTTCTCCTGTTTAGAAATCTATTCTTCGGTCATGGACGTTAGGCCAACGTCCAGCATGATTTCGCCGTATGACAATTGTTTATACAGTTCAAAGTAATCCGGCAGGATGAGTATTTTTTTGTTGCCGGTGCGGAGCCGTTCGTTGAAATAGCGGTTCAGCACATGGATTTTTTCCATATCCATATGCAGGCGGGAGCCGTCGTCCGCTTCGTAGGTGATGGCAATGTAGATAAAAATTTTATTCTCCATGGCCATTTCACCGATCTTGTAAATTTCGCTGTCCGGCTTGCAGTTGCCGTAATACATCAGCCCCAGCAGTTCGTCGAATTTTATGACTGTTCCGGTTTCATTGTCCCGTATATCAAAACGGAACGACTGAGCCATGCCAGAATATTTCCAGACTTTGGCGCCTTCACGGTATTCTTCCTTGGGAACGACCGGTTCGGCTGAGAAATAGGACCGCATCGATTTACTGAAAATTTCATGCTCTACGACAAGATATCCCGTCTGGATATTTATCATTTCGTACCGGTTACGCGCGGATTCGGCCATGCGATTGTAGCAGTTCGTTTAAGGATTGATATTGTGAAACCGGTGAAAATGATAGATAAGATTTGGCTGTAAATCAAGACAAAAAAAGGAATCCGTAGAACACGGAAACGGTTAAAACGCCTCGCCGATCGCGATAAACCAGCTGAATGAATCATGTCCCCAGGCAAAGTCGAGCCGCAGGTTGACGCGGGTTTCCTCGTTCATCAAAAACCGGATACCATAGCCCAGCGAGTACTTAAGAGGCCGGAACGAAAATCCGTCCGGATTTCGGGCGACTTCGCCCGCGCCGGCAAACGCAGCCAGCCCGAAACGCCAGTAAACCGGCATGCGGTACTCCGCCTGAGCGGCTATCATCTGGCGATCTTTGTAACGGCCCAAATAATAACCGCGTGTTATGTAAAGGCCTCCAAACTCGGCAACTTTATTAACCGGAGCCTCACCGGTGATCCATTGCCCGTAGAACTGGGCGGCAAGAACGTGATTTTCAAAAATAGTAAAATATTTCCGCGCGTCAATCCGGTACCGGATAAAATCAAAACCGCTGCCGATGAGGCTGTGAAAAGGGACCAGCGTATTCTGGCAATACCATCCCCGCGTAGGATACAGGCTGTAATCCCGGGAATCCCAGTTAATGGAAACACCGAGTCCCGAGGTATAGCGAAATCGCCGGTAAGGTTGGAAGAAATTATCATAAAGGCTGTTAGCCTCGGTTTTAATCACGCGGTAGGCGTCAAATTCGTAAACCGCACCGAGATACAGGGCGCGGCTGATTTTTCGCGTGTAGTTCATCATGACGCCAAATGTCTGCGGCGTCATATTTTCTCCGCTGGAATCCGGCGTGTGCGGCCCGATGCCATAAAAAGCGTCCGGGTACTTGCTGTACAACAGGCTCGAACCCAGCCGGGAGCGGTTGCGGTCCCAGAAATAATCCGAACCAAGCGTGGTGATGATCTGCTTCTTCTGTGTATAAATCAGCGATGCATAGAGCGTCGTCGGCCGTGAAGCCGCCTGTTCTTTTGACCGGCTGAACACATACGTGACACCCATTCCGCCGCCCAGCTTTGTCTGCGGCGTCCAGTATATTATTGGCAGAAAATAAAAATGCCGCGTTTCTTCAGCGTTTTCGATAACCTGAGAAAACATCGACGTATCATTCACAACGGTGTCGCTTTGCGCATACAGAACATCTAAAGCAAAACCGAACACTATAAATAGAATATAAGCAGCGGATTTCATACCGATGTGAAGATAATCATCAGGCGATCCAATTGCAACGGATAAAACCGCACAAAAATTATTTCATCTCTTGTTGGTTTCTATACTTCTGCAAAAACTTAATCTTTTTTCAGAGGAGGAATAAACGTGGCTTTCTTCTTACCCTTCACAGTTCCATTCATGTAATTCCAAGGATGCGACGGCTTAAGAATCATACATTATCATCTTTATATATTCGCCGTACTCAAGAAGTTAATTTTATGTTTTCTTCTTTTACGATGCGGTTGAAAACAGGCACCAGCCCTAAATAAATTACGAACATAACCGGCGTTACCAGCAATAACCACACGGCCATGGCCTGGACGTTCGCATGCCATAGCGAGGCAACCGTATTCCATAAATCCGCTGAGAGCATGGCGAAGATCTCGTCTAAAGAAAACGGAATCGGGTCATTGCGGAACAGAAAGGCGCCGGCGTGAAAAAAGGGAATGTAAAGCATCAGTTGTAGCGGATACGCAAAGGTATTGATAAGCTGAATAGCGGGTAAGTTCAGCCGAAGCAGAAAAGCAAATACCGTACAGAGCAGTATGGTGGATCCAATGACGGGAAAAACTCCAAGTCCGAATCCAAGCGCCACAGCTAAAGCGAGTTTACGGGGAGTTACGCCCTGCTTTAGAAAGGCAAGCAGCGGCGTTATCAGGCGCCGCTGAAAAAAGCCGGCTAACCAGCGCATCTTACAGGTTCACATTGTTCGGCCGCGCGTAGATCATCTGCATGACATTGATGTTGCGCATCCGGAAGGCGGCTTCGCAATAGCTCAGGTAGTAATTCCACTTGCGGATGAACGTATCGCTGAAACCAAGATCTTTCACCCGTTTCAGATTGCGGTTAAAGGTATCGCGCCAAATTGCAAGCGTCCGCGCGTAATCCAGGCCGAGATTTTTCAGGTCGAGGAGGTTCAGATCGCCGGTTTCGTTAACCGCCTTATTCAGCGCGGCGATCGACGGCAGCAGGGATCCGGGGAATATATGCTTCTGAATCCAGTCTACATTTTTTCTGAAACTTTCATACCGGCTGTCCGGACTGGTGATAACCTGAATACCCAGCGCCCCGTCTTTTTTCAGAAGCGCGTGCACTTTTTTGAAATAGGGTTTCAGGAATTTATCGCCCACCGCTTCAAGCATTTCGATGGATACGATTTTATCATACGAGCCGGTCACACGGCGGTAATCCGTGAAGAGAATTTCAATCCGGTCCGAAAGTCCGGCCTCGGCAATGCGCTGTTTGGCGAGCGCGTATTGTTCTTTGGAAATCGTAATCGTGGTAACTTTCGCGCCGTAATGCTTGGCGATATGCATAGCCATGCCGCCCCATCCGCTGCCGATTTCCAGCACGTGATCCGTCGGTTGAATTTTCAAATACCGACACAGGCGGTCGTATTTGGCGTATTGCGCCTGCTCGAGCGTCATATCCGGCGTTTCAAAATACGCGCTGGAATAGGTCATGCTCGGATCCAGAAACGTCTGAAAGAAATCGTTGCTCAGGTCGTAATGCTCGGCAATGTTCTTGCGCGCTTTAGTCAGGTTGTTTGGCCGCGCCAGATGGTACCAGCGGTTCAGGGTTTTCAATATGTTCACCGGCGCAAACCGCCGCCGGCTGCCGGATATCGCGGGGCTATTCTCGATATTCAGTAAAAACCAGGAAATAACGTCGGTGATGCTTTCGGTGTCCCAGTCGCCGTCCATGTAGGACTCGCCAAATCCAATGTCGCCGTACAGTACGACTTTTCTGAAGAAATCGGGATTGATGATTCGGATCGACGCTTTTAACGATTCCTGCGGGGAACCGTACGTGCGGCGCGTGCCGTCGGGAAGAATGATTTCAAGATAGCCTTTATGCATGGGCTCCAGCAGGTTCAGCACCAATTTCTCCTGCCAGGATATCCGCCGTCCGGCGGTAAGGGTGCGGGAAAGTGCTATTTCAGGATTGGTAGACATTATAGACCTCGCGTTGCAATTCCGGATAATCGGCTTTTCGGAAGTACGGCAATTTCTTTCTCCATAATTTTAACGCCTGCCAGTGTATCAGCCCGATTACTTGCAGCGTTATAAAAGGGAACCGAATGCAATACCATAAAAGCCTTCCGTTGGTTAAAGGTTGCTTATGACCGATTAACGCTGTGAGAAAGAATTTGTTCCCGTTCTTATAATCATTAATGACGATTTCCAGCTTGTCGCCGGGTATTTTGAGATTAAAGTCAAACTCCGCGTCATGATCAATGAAAGGTGAAACGTAAAAATATTTTACCGTTCGTAGACGGAACGCGTTGTCCCGGAAAGTTTCAGTGTCCAGAAGATAATACTTCATTTCGCGGAAAGTATTGCTCACTTCGGCCACGGCGCAAACCGGACGGTTGCCGTCGAAACAATAGAAAAATGATACCGGATTGAAATTATATCCAAGAAACGCGAGGTTAGTAAGCAAGTAAATCCGCGGTTCGGTGAAATGTATATTTTTATCTTTTAAATATCCGAGGATGCTTTCTTTGACATTCCCGCCGGTATAAACAATATGATCGCGGTCGCGGAAACTGAATACATTAAACCGGTTGCGGCTCAGAAAAAGAATTCGCTTGGCGAGGGAATCGACTTCATTCAGATCCAGCCAGAACATGAAAATCTTATAAACGAATTTATTGGAAACCGGCTGCAGGCGATTGTGCATAACCCGGCATTCATACAGGCAGGAACCTTCTACCATGGCGGTTCTCCGGTCAGGGCGGTTACGGCGTCTATGGCGGCCGTGAACGCATCCTCGTGAAAACCGTACCGGAAATAACTGCCTGCAAAATATACCGGGCCTCCGGCATTCAGCTCCGGCAGGCGTTTCTGGGCCTTCATCGCCGCGACGGTAAACAGCGGATGGTCATAATCGGTTTCCAGGAGTACACGTTTCGGATCCGCGTCGCCGGGATCGTTGATGGAAACAAAATAATTATTTTTTTCCGATACCTGCTGTAGACTATTCATCCAGTAAACCGTTGACGGGACCAGCCGTCCGTCTTTGTTTATTCCGATGCGGTAATTCCATGACGACCATGCCCGGCGCGTTTTCGGCATGACGGAGGCGTCCGTATGCAGGGTAATATGATTTTTCTGGTATTGAAATGCGCTGAGCAGGCTTCTTTCCAGATCGGTCGGGTTCTCGAGCAGTTTAAGAGAGTCGTCGGCGTGTCCGGCGAGTATGGCCTTGTCGAAACGCGATAACGCGCCGGTTGCGTCGATGACCGTAACGCCGCCGTTTTCGCGTACCACTTTTTGGGCGGCGCGGCGGGTATGAATTTTTTCCCGGAACGGCGCGATGAGGATGTCGCGGTACGTCTGACTGCCGTTCGCTACCGTGCGCCACGGATGCTGGGTGTGCAAACCCAGAAATCCGTGATTATAAAAGAATCGTACCAGCGTCCGCACGGGAAACTGTAGCATGGCATCGGGCGGCGTGGACCATACCGCGGAACTCATCGGAATGAGGTATTTAAAAAGCATATCATCGCCGTAATTTTTCTCACGGATATAATCGGCCAGTGTGTAAGCCGCGTATTGTTCGTTATCCAGCACCTCGAGACATTCCTTATTAAAACGGTTGATTCGGGTCAGCATGCGCAGGAAGGACGGCCGGAAAATATTTTGCCGCTGCGCGAACAATCCGCTCAGCCCGCTGCCGCAGAACTCCAGTCCCGAAGGCAAATGCTGAACGCTGAACGACATGGATGTCGGCTTGGTGGGCACCTTCAGCTCTTTGAATAACCGCGTGAGGTTAGGATAGGTTACTTCATTATAAACGATGAAGCCGGTATCCACCGGAATCGGCGTTCCATCGTCATCTACGTAAACCGTATGCGTATGCCCGCCGATGTAATCGTTCTGTTCAAACAGAGTGACGTCATATTTTTTATAAAGAAAATGCCCGCAACCCATGCCCGCGATGCCGGTGCCGATGATGGCTATCTTTTCCATAATGAATGCTCCCTTGCCGTATAGGCCTGTTTATTTATATGAAAACACCATCCGCACGCGATGGCTCTTTCCCTGCTCGTTGTTGATGTTGGATAGGCCTTCGTAAACCATCAGCCGGCGTGTTTCCATATCATACGTAACCCGAATCGGCTCGACAAATAGGCGCAGAAGAAAATTATCAATGTCGATATTAAACAACACGTTTTTCCGGCCGGCGATTTCAAATTCCCGGTCTTTATACAAACGGAATTTGAAATAATCCAGTTCAATCGGCGCCACAAAATTAAAGTGCAGCATTTCTCCGCTGATTAAACGTTCCCAGTTTTCCTCGATATAAAAGTTGAATCCCGCATCCACGACGGCCGGCTCCGGCACTTCCAGGTATTTTTCCTTTATGGCCTCACCGGCTTTACGGCGCGCAAATACCTTGATTTGCTTGCCGTTGAGTTCTGCGCCTTCCAGGTAACCATCCCGCGTGTCTTCGAGCCGGTAATCGGGTTTTATCCGGGATTTGGTAAAGCGCACATTTCGGGTAACAATTGTCTGCCGGGTCGGGTCTTTATATACAAAGCGCCACAATTGCGGCCGGTTATCCTGGTCTTCCTGATAACGTTCTTCGGTGTATATCAAACGGCCGGTTTTCAGATCGTAAGCCGGCGTATGAAGCGTTTTCGGATAACGTTCAGAAAAATTGAAAGCGATGAGCCATAAATACAGCGCGGCAGTCATAATTTATACTTTCTCAAAAAGATAATGACTTACAAACCACTCCTGTCCTTTTCGGAAACCCCAAAGCTCCGCGCAGGCCATGAAAAAAATACGCCAGTACGCGTACCACTTGACCGCCTGGTCCTTGCCGTAAACCTCCCGGAACAGCGTCAGTACTTTTGGTTTATGATGATCAATATTTCTGAGCCAGGCTTCGGCGGTTTTTTGGTAATGCGTGCCGCTTATGCGCCAGTGCCTTTTGATTTTAAGGTGATCATTGAAATAAAAATACAGATTGTCACCCGGCATAATGCCGCCGGTAAAAAAATATTTCGCCATCCAGTCCGTCTCGTCCCTTACCTCAAAGGGGTAAGTGAATTCCCTGTGCGAGAAAATATGCACGAAAAGGCGAGCGTCCGGTTTCATCCAACCGGCAATTTTTTCGAATAGTTTCTGGTAATTCCGCATGTGCTCGAACATTTCTACGGATACGATGCGGTCAAACTGCCGTTCCATACGGAAGGTCTTCATGTCAGCGGTAATAATGCTCACGTTGCTGAGGCCGCGGGCACGGGCTTGTTCCTCGATAAAAGCTTTTTGGGAAGCGGAATTGGATACCGCGGTGATGCGGCTGTTCGGGTACTTGGCCGCCATATACAGCGTCAGAGAACCCCAGCCGCAGCCGAGTTCGAGAACATCCTGCCCATCCGACAGTTGCGCCCGCTCGCAGGTCATTGCCAGCATAGTTTCCTCCGCCTGGTCCAGTGTAGATACATTCTCGCCCCAATAACCGGAACTGTACTTCAAGTGCCGGCCCAGCGCAATTTGGTAAAAATCAGCCGGAACTTCATAGTGCTGTTCGTTGGCCGCTTCCGTATGTACCGCAATAGGGCTGTTTTTTAAGTCATCAATACGCCGCATTAAATGCGCCTGCTGGACTTCGACGTTGTCTTTACGCTCCTCACGAAGGCGTTGCCTCAGCAGACGGCGGATGCCAAATCGCAGGACAAAGTCCGGCAGAATGTTTTTTTCTAAAATCTTATTAATCACGTTTCCAACACTCCATACAGAAGTTAATAGTCTGGTTACGAAACGTACAACGCCGCGTATATCATGATATTCCCCGTTATTAATGACCGCCATCCATTAATGGCGCTAAGACCGTATAATAAAACAGTATATTAATATATTAGTAGAAATAAAAAACATTTATTTGGTACATGTTCATCAGAATTTTTCGGCCTACTTCAAGCTTTTACTTGCCTCAGTAAAAAAACCTTGGGGATTCGGAAAATTAACGCGTCGCAATTATTGTTTTTATCGCGTATATCATTGTATTTAATAAAAAAATATATTATATTTTCTTTGCTTTATACTCTTATGAAGTTCGAAGCGCTTTACCTTGCTCTTACAGCATTGCATGAAAGCTCTTTCATGAAAAATAACCAGGGAAAAAAACGAGATGTTGGTTTTGCGAAGATTACCGGTCTAATCGTTTTTCTTGTTTTTACGTTTTCGGCCGCAATCCAGGCCCAGGAGTTGAAGTTCAACCGGATTGCCATGACTTCTGATTTGGTGGTTTATAGCGTGATTCAAGACGAAGCCGGGTTTATATGGCTGGGGACCGAGCAGGGTTTGCAAAAATATGACGGATACACACTTCAGGCCTTTCAGCATGATCCATTCCGGAATTCGATTTCCCATAACGATGTCGGTTGCCTGTGGTATGACAAGGAAGGTTATATCTGGGCGGCGACATGGGGCGGCGGTATTAATAAATTTGATCCGCGCACTGAAAAATTCACCTATTATCGTAACATTCCCGAACAGCCCCGATCGCTGAGCGATAACCGCGTCCAGTCCATTTATCAGGACCGGAGCGGCACATTATGGTTTGGGACCTATACAGGAGGCCTAAATCGTTTTAACCCGCTTACCGAAGAATTTCATCGCTATATTCACGATCCAAACGATCCGGCATCGATTAGCAATAACCGTATCTGGTCTATTCAGGAAGATCAGGAAGGCAATCTTTGGGTAGCCACCGACGATGGTTTAAACCGTTTGGACGCTGAACGTAAGCGATTTACGCGTTTTTACCATGATCCACGAAATCCGAATTCCCTGAGCGATAACCGAATTCAATGGTTGTATTTTGACCGTAAAGGCGATCTTTGGATATCAACCAAAAACGGCTTAAACCGACTGACCATCCGAACCCAAAGTTTCACAAGGTTTTATCACGTTAAAGGCCGCAGTACCTCACTCAGCCACAATGTGGCTTATACCGTTTATGAAGATCATAACGGCGTTCTGTGGATTGGCACCATCGGAGGCGGTTTAAATCAGTACTATCCTGAAGAAAATAAATTCGTATCCTATCATTACATGCCGGACAACACACTGAGCTTAAGCAATAACGATATTCGCGCTATTTATGAGGACCGCTCCGGCGTTTTGTGGATAGGTACCCGCGGCGGCGGTGTCAATACGCTGGATTTGAAACCGAAAAAATTCCAGCTGGTAACATACCGACCGGGCGCCACTCAAGGGCTGTCGTACAACCGGGTTTCTGCTTTTACCGAATCATCCGATCATATTATCTGGATTGGTACCGACGGCGGCGGCTTAAACCGGTTTGACCCTAAGGCCGGTATATTTTTACCTGTAAATCAGGGCCTTTTCCCGCGAGGCCGTTTTTCATTTTCAAGGATTCGAACTTTGCATCAGTCTGCATCCGGCGCATTATGGGTAGGCAGTTACGGCGATGGTCTTTTAAAGATTGATCCGCTGTCGAAACACATTGAACATTTTACAAGGCGGTTAAACGATTCTCTGTCGTTGCCGGATGATAAGGTTAATGTTATTCTTGAGGATAAAGAAGGAGATTTCTGGATTGGAACGGATGAAGGCCTGAGCCGATATGATCCTGAAAAAGGAATTTTTAAAAACTATAAACAATCTGCCTATGGCTTAAGCCATAACAGCATCCTGTGTTTGTTCGAAGACCGGACCGGTATTTTATGGATCGGTACATGGGGCGGCGGTTTAAACCGCATGGATAAAAAGACCGAGCAATTCACAACATACCAGCATGATTCTCTGCGCACTAAGTCGCTCAGCAATAATGAAGTTCATGTGATATACGAAGACCGGGTCGGTAATTTATGGATTGGTACTCAAGGCGGTCTTAACCGTCTGGACCGTACGTCTGGTGAATTTACCTGTTATACCAAAGAGCACGGCTTAGGCATCAATGAAATCCGGGGTATTCTAGAGGATAATAACGGGAACTTATGGATCAGCACCACCAATGGATTATCAAAATTTCATCCCACTTCGGAAACATTCAGAAATTATGATATCGAAGACGGTCTTCAGGGCAGGCAGTTCCTGCATGGGGCTTATTTTAAAGACTCCAGAGGAAGGTTCTATTTCGGCGGCATCAACGGATTTAACCTGTTTTATCCGGACAGCATCCACGATAATATTATGATTCCACCGGTGGTTATTACCGCGTTCCGCGTATTTGATAAAAAAATATTTTATCAAACCACCCCATCCCTTACCGATCGTATTGAGATACGCTATACCGATAATTTCTTTTCCTTTGAATTTGCTGCGCTGGACTATTCCCAGCCGAACAAGAACCAATATACGTATAAACTCGAAGGATTTGATCAGCGCTGGATATATTCGGGAACGCGCCGATACGCC
The DNA here is from genome assembly GCA_964609675.1 of uncultured Bacteroidota bacterium. Lineage (GTDB taxonomy): Bacteria > CLD3 > CLD3 > SB21 > JBBIRG01 > CAZSRX01. The sequence continues at coordinate 23,671 of CAZSRX010000019.1, forward strand.
AGCTACACGAATCTTGATCCCGGGGAATATATTTTCCGCGTAAAAGGCTCCAATAACGATGAAATATGGAATGAAGAAGGCACTGCTCTCCGGGTATATATCCGACCGCCGTTCTGGAAAACGCTCTGGTTTCAGGTTTTCTCACTGCTATCGGCGGCCTTATTAATATGGGCCTTGTACCGATTAAGGATCCGGACGATACAACGGCAGAAAAAAACACTGGAACAGCAAGTCGCCGAACGGACTTCCGAACTTCAAAAGAGCCGGGATTATATAGAAAGCAAAAACAAAGAGCTTGAGAAAATCAATATTATTGTACAATCCATTAATTCCGGTATCGGGCTCAAACAGTTTTTGGATTCCATTCTGATAAAAACCCAGTTGTTCCGCAACCTCCAGCGCGCGGTGGCGCTGGTGTACAATCCCCGTATAAACCGCTTTGAGACGCTGTCCGGTTATTATCCCTATGTCCGTCAGGAATCGGAACCGGATTTTTCACTGCAGGAAATTGAGGAACAGTACCTTGCCGGGACACAGGAAATCTATCCCGACATTTTTGCTGTTTACCGGACCCGGCATATCGGCGGAGAAGAGGCAGCCATCGACACCGCGCACCGCCTTGTGCTTCGGATCGAAGCTCAAGGCGCCGTCGAAGGATTTCTTATTTTTGAATCCAACCCGTCCGATCAGGGACTGGACCTTACGGAAGTGAAATTCCTTAATACGATTAAGGAACATATTATTTCCGGGTTTGTGAAAGCCCGGTTGCTAAAAGAAGTGCAGGATACCAATGAAGAACTTAAACGCCTAAACGACAAGAAAAATGAGTTTCTTGGCTTTGCCGCGCATGATTTACGGAGTCCGCTCAGCGCGATTCTCGGCCATATTGATTTGCTGCTTCAGGATATCAGAGAGGGCGCCATCGATACCGCTTCGGCCATTAAAGATTTAGAGACCGTATACCATTCTGCCAAACAAATGGTCCAGTTAATAACGGACCTGCTCGATATTTCCGCTATCGAATCGGGAAAAATCAATCTCGACATGCGGCCAAATAATTTAATTACCATTTTGGATGAATGTGAACGCATACACCACAAAGCGGCGCAGCAGAAAAATATTAATCTGAATATCCTGAAAGATCCTCTGCCTGAGATCTCCTTTGACAAGGAAAGAATATTCGAAGTGGTGGATAATTTACTGAGCAATGCCATTAAATATTCCTATCCCGGCGGCCAAGTGACGGTATATTGCGAACTGAAAGATTCCGCGCTGATAACCCACATCAAAGATTCCGGCCAGGGTTTGAGTGAGGAGGATCAGCGGGAAATTTTCACCAGTTTTAAACGATTAAGCTCCAAGCCGACGGCCGGGGAATCCAGTACGGGGCTGGGGTTAGCTATTGTGAAAAAAATAGTCGAACTGCACGGCGGCAAAGTATGGCTGGTCAGTCAAAAAGGCGCCGGTTCCACCTTCAGTTTCTCGCTGCCAATTATTAAAATCCCATGATGAAAAATCGTTTTTTCTTTACGCTCATTTCGTTGTTGTGTTATATAGTCCCGGCCATTTTACTAGGCCAAACAGCGCAGTACGTGAATGAGGAAGGGATGCCGTTTATTAAAAATTACTCGCGCAACGATTATCCCGGAGGTACTCAGAACTGGACGATTACGCAGGATAGCAACGGATTTATCTATGTAGGGAATAATGACGGCGTGATGGTTTATGACGGAGCACGATGGAAAAAAATCAAGACAGTAAACAATTCTGCCGTGCGTTCATTAAACCGGGGTAAAGACGGCGTTATCTATGTCGGCGCTCAGGATGAGTTGGGCTATATCAAACAAGATTCCAGCGGCCGCATGGCTTATGAATCGCTGAATGAATTTATTGATAAAGCGGATCGCAATTACCGGGATATCTATCAGATACTTATCGGTCATGACGGTGTCTATTTCAGGGCCAACAGGCACCTCTTTCGGTGGAATAACGGGGCGATGAAAACATGGAAGTCAAGAACGGAATTTTATCGCGCGTTTGAAATTAACGGCGATATATACCTTCAGGAGTATAAAACCGGAATTGTGAAGTTAACTAACGATACGTTTCAGGCTTTCATCACGGATATACACGCCAGAGAACAGCGCGGGTACGGCTTTTTTAAGTTTGGCAACAGCCGCTACGTTTTTATATCCCGGGCCGGTCTATTTCTTTATGACGGCATTCACTTTTTGCCTATACCGGGCGAAGCGACGAAATTTATATCCATTAACCAGTCCTATAATTCCATACTCACTCCTGATAGCCTGATTGCCGTTAGTACGATCCGGGGAGGAATTATTTTCTTAAATCAGGATGGAACCATACGGCGCATTATCGACAAGAAAGCCGGTATGAGAGATTTTAATGTCAAGTGCCTTTTCTACGATCGGGAGCGCAACCTCTGGGCCGGCCTTCAAAACGGTATTTCAAAAATCGAACTATTGTCCGAACTGACCGTGTATGGAGAAAACAATAATCTCCCGGGAACAGTACAGGCCGTTATGCGTCATCAAAATACGATTTACGCGGCGACCAGTCAGGGTTTGTTTAAACTTCAACCGCAGGACATTTCAAAAAAACAATATTATTCGGAGTTTTCCCAGATACCCAATACGGAAATTCAATGCTGGACGCTGGAGACTTGCAAAGATGATTTGCTTCTGGGGTGCAATTCCGGTGTGTTTATCGTAAAGAATAATCAGCTTAAACAATTATGTACCGGTTATGCCATGAAGCTGCTTTATTCCAGGAGGTTTGATTGTTTTTTTGTCGGTTTTATCAACGGCCTTGGTATTATAAAAAAAGAAAACAATCGTTGGATTTATATGGGACGGGTCAAATCCCTTTCCGACGAAGTGCGATCCCTGGCTTTAGATGAAGACGGCTATTTATGGATAGGCACACGGTATCAACATACAGCCCGAATAAATTTTACACAGGGATTAACTTTAAATCCGCCCATTGAACGGTTTAACAAAAGCCACAATATTCCGGACCCTTTTGTTTTTGTTTACAGAATAAAGAACACTATCCATTTTACTACCAATCAGGGAATCTTACAATATAACGCTTCCGAAAAAAAGTTTTATCCGGATACCACGTTAAATTTTCAGCGCGACAGCAACTTTAAAGCCGTCTATATAATTAAAGAAGATGAGAAAACCGGCAATATATGGATGACGGCTCATGAACCCAATTCTAATGGCGGTATCGGCTGCGCGATACTTGGTGCTGACGGCATTTATCGTTGGAATAAAAAATCTTTTCTGCGTTTACCACCGGCGCCGGTATATTACCTGTATAATGACGCCAATGACGTAGCCTGGTTTGCCCGTACGGATGGATTAATAAGATATGACGCTAAAAAAGCGTATGATAATCCGATAGAATTCAGAACCCACATTCGGCAAGTGAACCTGAATACCGACTCCGTAATATTTGAAAACGCACCGGCGCAGTCTGTTAAGGATTATTCGATTGATTATAATTACAATTCCGTCCGTTTTTATTTCAGTGCGACCAGCTTTTATAATGAGGAATATAACACGTTTTCCTACTGGCTGGAAGGATATGACCGGGGATGGTCGGCCTGGTCCCATGAAACGAATAAGGATTACACGAATCTTCCGGAGGGCCGTTATTGCTTTCATGTGCGTTCCAGGAATGCGTATCAAACCGAAGGCCGGCCGGACGTTTTTGCTTTTATTATTAAACCGCCGTGGTTTCGGACTTGGTGGGCGTACGGAATCTATGCCGTTTTTCTGGGTCTCGGTCTCTGGGGCTTTGTCCGGTGGCGAATTCTCAGATACCGCAGGGAGAAGAAAGAATTAGAAAAGATCATTGAAGCGCGGACCGCTGAAATCTCCCAGAAAAACGACCAGCTTGAGCGCATTGACTGGATTGCAAAGACCATTAATTCCGAAGTCCGGCTGAACGATTTTCTTTATTCGATTTTTACCGAAACCCGGATCATCAAAACCATAGAAAAAGCTTCAGCCCTGGTCTATGATTACAGAGCCGGCGCCTACCGGTTCATAGCCAGCAGAGGTTGGGATATGAGTCAAATCGGCGGTATCCGTTTATCCGCAACGGAAGCGGAAGAACGTTACGTAAAGAATACTGAAATTATGGGCGAGGATTTGTTTCTCATACGGGACGCCTTGAACCGGCCGCACGAAGAACAGTTCCGGCATCTGGAAGCGGTGGCCTCGATGCTGGTATTACGTATACGGTCGGAAGAACAGGTGATGGGTTACCTGATTTTTGACTATATGGAATTCAATGACGATAATATCAGGAAAGATATCCGCCTGCTGAGCCAGCTTAAACCGCATATAGTTTCCGGTTTTATCAAAACCAAGCTGCTTAATGATCTGGAAAAAGCCAATGAGGAACTGAAAATACTGAACAACACGAAAAATGAATTTTTAGGTATTGCCGCGCACGATCTCCGAAATCCGCTGAATGCCATCATTGGTTTTACCGATCTGATGATTATGGATTACAGGGACGGTAAAATTCAGATTAAGGAAACAGGAGAAAATCTTCAGCTGGTGCACAAATCCGCCAAGCAGATGGCGCATTTGATTTCGGAATTGCTGGACATATCCGCTATTGAGTCAGGAAAAATAACGCTTGAAAAGCGGCCTCATGATCTCAATCAGATTTTTGAGGAATGCGAGCGTATGCATAAACGGGCGGCCGCGCAAAAAAATATCCGTATGCAGGTGGATAAAAACGCCGATCTGCCGGAAGTCTGGGTTGATAAAATGCGCGTGATGGAGGTCATGGACAATCTTGTCAGTAATGCGATTAAATACACCCATGCGGGCGGGGAAGTGCGCGTATTTGCCGAGACCGGCAAGGGAGACGTCATCACCCATATACAAGATACCGGACAGGGACTTGACGAAGACGACATGAAGAACATTTTTATGACCTATAAAAAACTAAGCGCACGGCCGACTGGCGGGGAATCCAGCACGGGACTCGGGCTTGCGATTGTAAAGAAAATCGTTGAAATGCACGGTGGCCGGGTTTGGGTGGTCAGCCAAAAAAACATAGGCTCTACTTTCAGTTTTACCATACCGCAATATAAAGGCTGAGTATAAATCGCCAACCGTGCTGTTATGAAATTCATAAATAAAATATATCCCTTTCCTTTTGGATTCACGGCATTATTGTGGCTATTATTGGTATGGTTAAGCGCCGGCACGTTTGGCGTCATCGCTCAATACCCGTGGTTGCGTTTTGAGCATGAACCGTTAAGCAAACTGATTACCCAGAATACGGTTTTCTGTATCCTGCAAGATCATTACGGGTTTTTATGGCTTGGGACCAATGACGGACTGATTCGTTATGACGGTTATCAGATTCACATTTACCGGCACCAACCCGGCGATACCGCCTCCATAACCGCCAATTCCATCAGCTATATGCTGGAAGACCGGAGCGGACGGTTATGGCTTGCGACATGGGGCGGCGGATTATGCGTGTTCGATCATCATACGGGAAAATTCACCGGCTATCGCCATCAGCCCGGTAACCCGAACAGCATCGGCGATAACCGCGTACAGTGTCTTTTTGAAGACAGGGAGCAAACCCTATGGGTAGGCACCTACAGCGGTGGCCTATGCAAAATGGATGTACCATCAGGTTCGTTTACACTATATCAGCAAAAAGAAAACGACAACAGCGGCCTCAGCAGTAACCGGATTTGGTCTATTGAAGAAGATATAAAAGGCCGCTTATGGATCGGTACCGACAACGGTATCGAAATTATGGATAAAACCACTGGGGTATTTCAGCATCTGAGGCATGATGAAAAAAACGCTAACAGTTTAATCAACAACCGGGTCAGAGAACTGCTGTTTGACCGGAAAGGGAATCTGTGGATAGGTACCCAGGAGGGTTTGGATTATTACGAAGTCGCTGCCGGTCGTTTTACGCATTACCGGCACAATCCGGCTGATCCTTCTTCGATCAGTAATGCGATCATCACCTGCATTTATGAAGACCGCAACGGGTTTATTTGGTTCGGAACAAATCGGGGAGGGATAAATATTTTTAATCCCGACACCCGTTCCTTTTTGCGCTGTCTGCCGGATCCCGGAAATCCAAACGCCTTGAATCATGTTGATGTGCGTTCGATATGTCAGGACCGATCGGGAATTGTCTGGGTTGGTACCCGCGGCGGAGGGCTTAATAAGGCGTATCTGCAAAAGCATAAATTCCAGCTGATCCGTCATGAGCCCTATACGGCCAACAGCCTCAGCCATGATATCATCTGGAGCATCTACGAAGACCGGCAAGGAATAGTCTGGATCGGCACGGATGACGGCGGGCTAAATATGTGGGACCGCCGTAATAACCGTTTTTATGTATATAAAAATGATCCACGAAGAGAAAACTCAATCAGCAACAACCGTATTTGGTCCATAACCGAGGATCAGAACGGTCACCTGTGGGTCGGCACCGATAACGGACTTAACCGTCTGGATGCGAAAACCGGAAAAATTAAAAAATTTTACCATAATCCCAATGATCCGTCATCCATAAGCAATAATTACATTATGGCGCTTCATGCGGACCGTGACGGTATCCTTTGGCTGGGCACGTATGGAGGAATTGACCGGTTTGACCCGCAGACGGAAAAATCCCAATATATATCTATCGTCGGAAGTCGCGGCTATCGTCTCAGTCAGAGCCGCGTTACGAAAATTGTCGAAGACAAAGCCGGTATGTTGTGGCTGGCTACCGATAACGGCCTGGTAAGGTATCATAAGGCCAGAAATTCGATGAGCGTTTACCACACGGATAAAAATGACACCAATACGCTGAGCAGCAATCTGGTGCTCTGCCTTTGCCTGAATGAACCCTACGGATTATGGATCGGTACCGGTGAAGGCCTGGATTTTCTTAATTTTGAAGATTCAACAATAACGCGATATAATGAATCGCACGGCCTGCCAAGCTCGTATATTAACGGCGTATTGATTGATTTCCGGCATCGTGACCTCTGGCTGAGTACCTTTAAAGGTCTTTCCCGCTTTGATCCGCTACTGAAAAGCGTCAAAACATACGACGTATCGGACAACCTGCAAAGTATGACTTTCAATAACGGCGCGTATTTTCAGAACGCACGCGGCGAGATGTTTTTCGGAGGGGTTAAGGGTATGAATGTATTTCACCCCGACAGTCTCCGTCATAATGATTTTGTGCCTCCGGTAGTACTGACCGGTTTTGATGTTTTCAGCAAGCCGATACTATCATCGGGTTCCGTGTATGCCACATCGGAATACCGCCTCAGTTACAAGGATTATGTCTTTTCTCTTGAATTTGCGGCTCTTGATTTTACGCATCCCGAACAAAACGAGTACGCCTATAAACTTGAGGGATTTGATAAAAACTGGAATTACTCTGGCTCACGGCGATTCGTTACCTATACCAATCTGGACCCGGGAGCATATACATTTTGGGTGCGCGCCAGCAATGACGACGGGCTCTGGAATGAGGATGGAATTTCCGTAAAAATTACCATTGAACCGCCCTTCTGGAAAACCATGTGGTTTAGAATGCTTGTCATTCTTGCCTTCGCGGGCCTCGTCTTTGGCGTACATCAGTGGAGAATTTACAGTTACAAATTACGCACCCGTGAACTCGAAGCGCAGGTAGCCCAACGCACCCGGCAGTTGGAACAGAAAAAGAATGAGCTGGAACGAATCAACATTATTGTCAAGTCTATCAATTCGGAGATTTATCTTACCAATTTTCTCAACTCGATACTTAAAGAGACGAAGGTGATTCAGGGAGTTGAAAAAGCATCCGCTTTGGTCTATGATCAGGCATACGAAGCGTTCCGGTTTGCAGCGTGTCTCGGATGGGACATGAAACAACTGGAATCCGTCACGATGTCACTGGCCGAAGCCGAGTCCAGGTACATTCAGCATGGGCAACAACTTGATGAGGATATCTTTATTTCCAAACCGGCCAGCCGACACAACGGGGAAGAAAAACTTTTTGCGCTAGGTATCCCCCAGGCGATCCTGACATTAAGGGTTAAAGTTGAAAATAAAATCGGCGGGTATCTGATTTTTGATAATATGAACGACCCGGAAGCCTTTGCGGATCATGACATCGAACTGCTGAAAAACCTGAAAGAACATATCGTTTCAGGATTTATTAAGGCAAAAATTCTCGGTGATTTAGAAACCGCCAATGATGAACTAAAAAAACTCAACGAAAAAAAGAATGAATTTTTAGGTATAGCGGCTCATGACCTGAGAAATCCCCTCAGCGCAATGATCGGTTTTCTTGATATGATGATACTGGATATGAAAGAAAAACGATTTGATGTGGAGGAAGGCATTGCTGAAATGGAAATTGTTCTGAAATCGGCGCGTAATATGGTTGGTATGATTAATGATTTGCTGGATATCTCGGCGATTGAATCCGGAAAGGTCAACCTGAATCTTCTGGAAGAGGATATTAATGAGATTTTTACAGAATGCGAACGTGTCCACAAACGCGCCGCCCAGCAGAAAAATATCGGTCTTTCCATAACAAAGAACCCCGATCTACCACTGCTGATCATGGACCGAGCTCGTATAGCCGAAGTTATAGACAATCTGATCAGCAATGCCATCAAATACACGTATCCGGGCGGTACGGTCACGGTTATTTCCGAGAACCGGCCGGACGATGTCGTTGTGCACGTACAGGACAACGGGCAAGGACTCAGCGAGGATGACCGCAAGGAAATTTTTAAGTCCTTCAAAAAACTCAGCGCCCGGCCAACTTCCGGCGAATCCAGCACCGGACTGGGCCTTGCGATTGTCAAAAAAATTGTCGAATTGCACGGCGGTAAAGTATGGGTCGAAAGCGAAAAAGGCAAAGGTTCGCGTTTTAGTTTCACTATTCCTAAACGGATGAAGGTTACCGACCGATAAAAGTGTTATGTAACGAATAAGATATTCCACAGGTTAAAGGATGGATGATAAATCATGAAACAGGAAAAAGCTATGATGGGGAAGTCTGTATTAATTGAACCGCATAAGAACTGCCGGGCAATCCTTTTGTTCTTTGTTCTTTGTATAAGTTCAGGCCTAAGCGGGCTGCCGCATTCGGTATCCGCACAGGTACAAAATGTGTACTTTGAAAGATTGACCATGGAAAACGGCCTTTCACAAAATTCTATTTTATGCATGATACAGGACAGCAAAGGCTTCATCTGGATTGGCACTCAGGATGGACTGAATAAATATGACGGTTATACTTTTAAAATTTATCGGCACGATACCCGCGATTCGGCATCCCTTTCCAATAATTATATAACTTCAGTTATTGAAGACCGATCCGGTGTCCTTTGGGTTGGGACGCTCGGCGGCGGTATTAATCGATTTGACCGTAAGACAGAAACCTTTATAAGTTACAAGCATGATCCGTCCAATCCCAACAGTCTGACGGATAATATCGTCCGGGCTATTATGGAAGACAGCCACGGATTGCTGTGGATTGGAACCGATAAGGGTTTGGATGTCTGGGATCGGGAAAAAAATCTTTTTACGCATTACCGTAATGATCCGTCCAATCCCTACAGCATTAGTCATAATCTGATATTGTCTCTTTACGAGGATCCTTCCGGTAAAATATGGATTGGCACCAACGGCGGCGGTATGAACTGTTTTAACCGCCAGCAGAGAAGTTTTATGCGGTATCTGAACGACCCGAAAAATATTAATACCATTGCGGGCAATGTGGTGGAACCCATTCTGCATGATTCAAAAGGGTTTTTATGGGTAGGGGTTAACGGCAGCGGCTTAGATCGCATTAATCTGAAAACAGGGCAAATAAGGCATTTTAAAAGTAATCCGGCTGATCCCAATTCTCTCAGTCATAACAATGTCAATACGCTTTATTTTGACCGCAAGGGAAATTTGTGGATTGGGACACTCGGCGGTGGACTTTGCCGGTATGATTCTGAAAAAGACCGTTTTAGTACATATCGAAACAATATTAATCAGCCCTATTCGTTGGCCAGCGACTTTGTTCAATGTATTATCGAGGATCGTTCCGGTATCTTGTGGATAGGTACCAGCAGCGGCGGCGGGATCAGTAAATTTGACCCGAACAGGTCCAAATTTCAATTGTACCGAAAGGAAGCCAACGGGCAACGTACTTTAAGCAGCAATATGATCTGGTCTGTTTATGAAGAACCGGAATCCGACGGCAGTACGATTTGGATCGGCACAGACCGAGGGATTAATTTAATAAACCGTGTAACCGGAAATGTAATCCTTTACGATGTTGTTCCCGATAAACCGACGACGCAAAGTATCAGCGTCATACGGGCTATGCTGATGGATTCGAAGGGCAATTTCTGGGTCGGTACCCGTAACAACGGTCTGTACCGGTATAACAAACAGACCGGACAATACAAACATTATGAGCCCGATAATACCAATCCGCGAGCGCTTTGCCATAACATGGTCCGATCAATTATCGAAAGCTCCGAAAAAGAAATATGGGTGTGCACCGACGGCGGCATTAATAAATATAATCCCGATACGGATGATTTCATTGCTTTCAGGAATGATCCCTCCAACCCGAATTCACTCAGTAGTAATAATATCAACTTTATCAAAGAAAGCCAGGACGGCATTTTCTGGGTCGGCACTTTTGGAAGGGGCTTGAACCGATGGGACCGCAAGCAGAACCGTTTCAAGCATTATTTATATCAGCCTAACAACCCCAATTGCATCAGTAATAATAATGTCCTTTGTATGGTTGAAACGGAACCGGGACTATACTGGATCGGCACCAGCGAGGGATTGAACCGTTTTGATTCAGGAAAAGAAGAATTTAAGATATATACCGTGAAAGACGGGTTACCCAATAATTTTATTTATCACATCCTTAAAGACGATCATAATAACCTTTGGATGAGTACCAACAAGGGTATCACAAGGTTCACTCCATCCAGTGAAACATTCAGGAGTTATGATGTCAATGATGGTCTGCAGGGCAATGAATTTAATATGGGCGCCGCCTTTAAGAGCCGAAGGGGTGAAATGTTTTTTGGCGGTGTAAATGGATTAAATGCGTTCTATCCTGACAGCGTCAAGGATAATACCCATATACCGCCTATAGTGATTACCGATTATAAAAAATTTGATATCTCTGTAAAGCTTCCGGAATCTATCAATGAAATAGATAAAATCGAACTGAGTTACCGCGATAATTTTTTTGGTTTTGAATTTGCGGCTTTGGATTTTACCGCACCGGGTAAAAACCAGTATATGTATAAGCTGGAAGGATTTGACGAACAATGGATTAACTGCGGGAACCGCCGATACGCCAGCTATACCAATTTAGACGGCGGCGATTATGTGTTCCGGGTTAAGGGCTCCAACAACGACGGCGTATGGAACGAGGAGGGCGCTTCCATTCGGCTGACGATTGTACCGCCGTTCTGGAAGACATGGCCCTTCCGGATTATTATCGGGCTGCTGATCGTTTCGGTAGCGTTTATGGGCTACCGGGTTCGTGTGAAATCTATTGAGGACCAGAACCGTCGGCTTGAAAGACAGGTAACCGAGCGCACCCAGCAACTGATACTAAAAACCAGTCAGCTGGAAAAGACCAATTTAATGATTAATGCTATCAACAGCGAAATTAATTTTGTGGATGTGCTGAACGCCATTTTGAAAGAAACGAAAGTCATCGAAGGCGTGGATCGCGCCGGGGTGCTGGTGCTCGACTCGGACCAGCAAAGCTATGCCTTCAAAGCCAGCATCGGCATAGATTACGATGAAATCCGGAATATCCGGATTACTCCTGAAGAAGCCGAAAAACGCTATATGACCAACTCGATTGAGATTTATGAGGATATTTATATCGTTAAATCGGTTCGCGGCCGGCCGGCGGAGGAAAAATTTTCGCATGTCGCCCCATCCATGAGCATGCTTGTAACCCGTATTCGCGTGAATGATGTGATTGAAGGATACCTGATTCTTGACAACATTCACAATGAAAACGCTTTTGACGAACAGGACCTGCAACTGCTGAGAAATCTGAAAGCTCATATCAAGTCAGCTTTTATCAAGGGGCGTATGCTGGATGATCTGCAGAAAAAGAACCAGCAGATTACCGAGCAGTTACTGACGCTTGAAAAACTCAATAATGAAATTCAGCTGGCAAATGAAAAAATCCGGGAAGCCGATAAGTTAAAATCCGATTTTCTGGCGCGCATGAGCCATGAACTTCGCACGCCGCTGAATGCGATTATCGGATTCTCGGAACTGGTATTAGGGGGCATGACCGGCGAACTCAATGAGGAACAGAAAGCCTGCCTGAACGATATTCTCGAAAGCGGGCGGCACCTGCTTCAGCTGATTAACGATATTCTGGATATTTCCAAAATCGAAGCGGGCAAAATGGAATTGCAGTTTGAAAACTTCAATCTCCGGAAAATATTCGAAACGGTAGAACATACGCTCGATCCGCTGTTTGAGCGCAAAAACCAGCGGTTCGACATCGAAATCGAAGATGACGCCGCGGAAGCCTACGGGGATTCCGGAAAAATCAAGCAGGTGATTATTAATCTGGTCAGTAACGCCAATAAATTTACGCCCGACGGCGGCCGGATTACGCTCAGTGCAAGGAAATCCAAAGATTATGAAGGGCTCATCGAAGTTTCTGTTTCCGATACCGGCCGCGGTATTCGTGAAGAAGACCTTACCATTCTGTTTGATGAGTACCGGCAGTTCGGCGCCCCCAGCACGCGCGGTGAAAAAGGCACCGGACTCGGGCTCGCGCTCTGCAAACGTTTTGTAGAAATGCACGGCGGCACCATCTGGGCGGAAAGCGAATACGGCAAAGGCAGCGTGTTTTCATTTACACTTCAATGCGCCTCCGCCCACTTGCCGGCGGAAGTCGTGACCAGGACCGTGGTGAAAGAAATTCCCGTTAAAAAAGAAGAGCCTTTACCCGATACCGAAAATATAATACTGGTTATCGAAGACGATGAGAAAGCGCGCCGGCTCCTGAAATATTATCTTGAGCGGGAACATTACGCGGTAATTTTTGCATCCGACGGCGAAGACGCCATCGAACTTGCTAAAAAATATAAACCAAAAGTCATTACCCTCGATATTCTTCTTCCACACCGCGACGGATGGGAAATCCTTAGAGATCTCCGCTTGGATAAAGAAACCGAATCCATACCGGTGATTATTGTATCCATGCTGGACAACAAGGATCTCGGATATAGTCTGGACGCGGACGACTATTTTGTAAAACCCGTGGATAAAGATAAATTACTGGCTCGTATCAAGGAACTCAGCAATCTACAGCATGGCGCGCCCAATACCATTCTGATCATCGACGATGACCCGAAATCCGTGAAGCTGACGGCAAAAATTCTGGAAGACGCGGGCGAAAACGTACTGAAAGCTTTCAGCGGACGCGAAGGCCTTGATCTAATAGGCAAACATAAGCCCGATCTGATCATTCTTGATCTGATGATGCCGGAAATGAGCGGTTTTGAAGTGGTAGATATTTTACGCCGCGACGATAACACCAAGGACATTCCCGTATTTGTACTTACGGCTAAAGAAATTACCAAGGAAGATCGCGAAGCGCTCGACGGCCACATTAAACGCCTGATGACGAAAGGCAACTTCGACAAACAGATTCTGATTTACGAAATCAAGAAATGCCTGATGAAACGAAAGGAAGAATAATATTAAGATGCGGTTATAAAGATTATGGCTATAGCGCTGTTAAATTAGGCCTGATTCAATTGGTATATAAACCGCATCCCCTCTAAAATCAGATAGGGATCGTGATGTTGGATGGCCGGTATATGGGGATACATTACGCCCGACCATCCGCCGGTTGCCACAATCGCAGGAGGCGACGTCTCTTCCAAAGATAGTTTTTCCAGGATTCCCTGTATACCGTATTTATTCAGATGCATAACGCCAGACTGAATACCGGTAACCGTGTCGGTGCCCAGAATGGACGGAGGGAACGCCGCGCTGACTTTCGGCAGTTGTGCCGTTCCGGAAGCAAGGCTGTTAAAGGCCGTTTCAAGGCCGGGTATAATGAGCCCGCCTCTAAAAGTGCCATGGCTGCTGACCACGTTAATGGTGGTAGCGGTTCCGAAATCTATAACAATAACCGGAGCGCCATATTTATAATACGCGCCCGCTGACGTACAGATGCGGTCGGTTCCGAGCTTCTCCGGCTTGTCATAGGCGATACGAATACCTAAATTGATAGCGGCCGTTACAACCAGCGGTTTGGTTTTACAGAGGTCCCTGCAATATTCGCAAATCATCGGCAACAGCGGGGGTACTACCGAGCAGATAACAGCATGGCTTATCAGCCCTGTATCGATTTTCAATGCATGGAACTGTAATGGGATTTGGTTCGCGATTTCATGCGCCGGCAGTTTTGTTGGCACACGAAAAGATTCTATTAATTGTTCGGCCTGAAACACTCCAAACGTGATGTTGGAATTGCCGATATCCACAGCGAGCAGCATATCTGTAGCTGTCATTCGCCCATAACTTTAACAATAACCCGCTTACGTCTTTGTCCGTCAAACTCTGCATAATAAATTTGCTGCCAGGGGCCGAAGTCCAGCCTGCCGTTGGTAACCGGCGCAATGATTTCATGGTGAATGACCAGACTCTTCAGATGCGCGTCGGCGTTATCTTCGCCCGTACGGTGATGCCGGTAATTCGGATTGGGGGGCGCAAGGGTATCCAGCCATTCGTCGATGTCCTGAATCAGCCCGGATTCCGCGTCATTGACGTAAACGCCCGCCGTAATGTGCATGGCGGACACCAGCACCATGCCTTCCTTAATACCGGCTTCGTCTACGATGCGTTGAACTTCGTCGGTAATGTTCACGTAATCACGTCGCCGTTTGGTATTAAACCATAAGTATTCCGTGTATGTTTTCATGGCTTACTCCACTATTTTGCCGATGCGATTCCAGCGAATGTTCGTTTCGTCATTGGGCACATAGGACCAGTATATCAGGACGGCTTTACCGATCACATGATCCAACGGGACAAATCCCCACTTACGGCTGTCGTAGCTCCGGTCACGGTTGTCCCCAAGAACAAAGATGTGTCCTTCCGGAACGGTAACCGGACCGTAATTGTCACGGCTACCGGCGCCTTCCGGATAGACCGGCTCGTACCCTTTATTGCGCGGAATGATTTCGGGGTCGTCATACTTAATACCCGGCAGTTCCTCGTCGAGCGTCCAGGGACGGTTATTAATAAATATTTTTTTGTTTTTAATTTCTACCACATCGCCGCCGGTTGCCACGCAACGTTTGACATAATCAATGTCGGCGTCCTGAGGAAAACGGAACACCACCACATCGCCGGCCTTAGGTTCGGCCAGTGCAGGCAGGCGGAATTGAGGTATTTTAATCTCCGTAAACGGTATGTTCGCCGGCGATTGGGATCCATAGATCAGTTTGTTAACCAGGAGAAAATCTCCCACTAACAGCGTATCTTCCATCGAGCCGGTTGGAATTTTATATGCCTGTATCACAAATGTTTTCAGCAAATACGCTATCAGGAGAGACCAAAAAGCGATTTTAAGAAGTTCACGGGTTTTGCTGTTGTCTTTTGTTTGGTTCGGTTTTTCAGGTTCGGCGTTAACAGCTTTCTCCCCGGGTAATAGCGCGGTGTCCTGAACTGTTTCGGATGAATGATTTAACGGAAAGGACGTATCGTTTGAAACAAAAAAAACCGGTTCAGCGGTGGTATGTAAATTTTCCTGTCGGGACATAATCAAACTTCGCGGTTCACCTTATAATCGTTCCGATACGGCCCCAGTTAACCCGACCGAGATTAAGCGTGCTGAATACTTTTAAAAGCAGATTGGTCTGTTTTGCCGCTTCCACATTGGACCAGTAAATCAACAGTCCTTCGCCCATAATGTGATCCCGCGGAACCGGTCCCCAGAAACGGCTGTCGAGACTGTTATCCCGGTTGTCGCCCATCATAAAGTAATAATTCTGTCCGACAAGGTAACGGTCGGTTTTAATGCCGTCAATATACACGCCGTCGGCAAGCAGTTCCAGCTTTTTTCCATCTCGCAGAGAAAGATATTTGATAAGGTCCAGATTATCATTGCGGATGAGAATCGTGTCGCCTTGTGCCGGGACGCGAAACGGGCCGAAATTGTCTCCCGTTCCCATGGCCTTGGGAAATGCCGGGCTTTCGGAAATGTAATTGGCATCATAGTGAATGCCGGGAAAATCAAATTCGTCGCTGAATTTCTTACCGTCAACGAATAGCT
Organism: uncultured Bacteroidota bacterium; assembly: GCA_964609675.1. GTDB lineage: Bacteria > CLD3 > CLD3 > SB21 > JBBIRG01 > CAZSRX01. The sequence continues at coordinate 40,042 of CAZSRX010000019.1, forward strand.
CCTTCTTGCGGATTTCCAGCGTCTGGCCAGCCACCGCTACGCAGCGTTTGATATAATCCAGTCCTTCCTGGTTCTTCATCAGCTCCGGATGCGGATAACGGAAGACCACCACATCGCCCTGTTGGGGTTCCTTGAACGCCGGAAACCGGTAACGGGGCAGTTTGATACCCGTAAAAGGAATATTTTCGGGCGTCTGGGCGCCATACACAAATTTATTCACAAAAATGAAATCGCCGATCAGCAGGGTACTAACCATCGAACTGGTTGGTATGGTGAAGGCCTGAATGAAAAAGGTCTGGATAACGTAAAAAATGCTCAGCGCCCACGCGAACGATTTAACGGTTTCAATGGATTTTTGCTTAAGAGATTTTTTTTCTTTTTCTTTGGATTTGTTTTTTTCGTTTTCGGTTTTACCAGGTGCTGTGCGTTCAGTTTCTTTGACTGTTTTTTTGATTTTCATGATGATTTCCGGGTTAGGCGATCAATGGTTTACATGCAATCGTTGATATACTTTTTTGGCGATTTCCGGGGGCACGAATGATGAAATATCTCCGCCCAGCGCGCCGATTTCTTTGACGATGGTGGAATTGAGATACGTGTACTTCTCTCCCGGCATCAGAAATACCGTAACCAGTTCGTGCGACAGTTTCCGGTTGACAAGAGCCATCTGGAATTCAAACTCAAAATCCGAAACGGCTCGGAGTCCGCGGATAAGCACGTGGGCGCCTACAGAACGGGCGTAATCGGCAATCAGCCCCTGAAAGCGGTCACAGCGGACATTTGGAAACTGCGTGATGGCTCCGCGTATCATTTCAAGACGCTCGTCCTCGGTAAAGGTAGGCGATTTACGGGGATTTGTAGCCACGGTAACAATCACCCGGTCAAAAATTGCCGCAGCGCGCTCGATGATATCAATATGTCCATAAGTCAGCGGATCAAATGTTCCCGGATAAACGGCTATATGCATAAAGTTCCCATCTTATAAACTGTTATACGTGATATTTTAATATTGTTACAAACGATTCGCCGAATCTTCGTTTTTTATATAGTTCAATGGACGGATACGCCGACCAGGAAACTGCTTCATCCGGCGAGGTTTCCAGCACGAGTATCCCTAAATTTTTAAGATAGCCGTTTTGAATAATCTTTTCAATGATAAAATTGCCGCATCGTAACCGGTAGGGTGGGTCAGCCAGAATCAAATCAAACGGTTGCCGAGCAGGTTGATCGAGAAAATGGAATACATCCTCACGATAAACCGTTGCCGCTTGTCCGAGTCGGGTCTTAACCAGATTTTTTTGAATCAAATCGGCGGCTTCGGGACCGGATTCTACAAATACCGCGCGCCGCGCGCCGCGGCTCAGAGCCTCAATTCCAAGTCCGCCTGTACCGGCAAACAAGTCGCAAACATTAATCAACTGGAAATCCAACAGGTTCATTAAGCTGTTGAAGACGGATTCTTTGACGATATCTTTTGTAGGGCGAACGTCCGGATGATCGAAATCCTCAAGCAACATGCCTTTGCATAAACCCGCTATGACCCTCATGGATGGTTCTTATTATTTAGAGGCGGAACCGGTGGTTTCAGCGGCTTTGGGCGGTATTAAAACGTCGTATTCCAGTGTGCAGACATCCGGCTTGAGGGCTTTTTTGAATTTCTGGTAGGTATATACAAAGTTATAACTTATCCATTCGGCATTAATGGACTGGGAAGCAAAATCGCTGAAAAAGCTGATTAAATCCGATGATAAGCCTTCCAGTCTCAGATGGCCGCGGTATTTGTCCATGACCACACCTTTGTTGTGAGCCATCGGCTTTGGTTCCGAGAGTTTTATTTTATATTTTGCCGCAAGACTCTCTATTTGTTTTTTTACCTGGTCGGTGCTGAGAAAAGTTTTATGTGGTTTTAGGCTTTCCTCAGGCGATTCCGGTGGAATGCGTAAACTGCCGGTTATATTGCTTTTCAGGGAATATCCTTTGGCTACTGAGCTCACTTTAACCTCGGAAGGTTTGACGGTCTCAACGGATGGAATCAGGATGATATTTTTACTTAACGCGGCAAAAACGTCATCTTTTTTTCCGAAAGCATCAATGTTAAAATCATTTCCGTCAAGGGTCATGTTGGATATCCATAGCCGGTCATCCGCTTTGTCAAGCGAATCCAGCTTTTTAATAAAATGCAGGTCGCGTTTCTGGATTTTGAACGTATTATCCATGTAACGTATCCGAACACGTTCGCGCCGCTGTTCCTCAAGCACTTCCAGCGGAATCTCTTCGGGCGGAGGCGACAGTAGATTCAGCGGGCCGGTATATTGTTCGACAAACTCCACAACCGGGTAACGGTATATGTAACCGAAGACAGAACCCGCAATGATAACGATAATCAAAATGATGAGAAAAATCAGAAACCGGTAGCTCTTGCGCGCTTCGGCACGAATGGTCTTGCCCGCCGAAGTATCATGACTCGTTACAGCTTTGGCGTGGGGCTCGGGAACCGATAAATGATTTTCCAGCAGGTTGATTTTAATCATGACCGTTCATTCACTAATAATTTAGCCGCGGCCCCTATGGCTTCGGCGTAAAGACTTGTATCTTCCGCGGACTGGGTTTCTTTCTTTTCGCTTTCCTCCGTGCTTCCTTCGGAATCGTCCGAAGACATTTCATAAGGTTTCGGCATGTTCAGGGTGTAAAACGGATTAATCATTTCCGCGTGGTACGGCGCGTTGATGTGCGGCAATATCGACGGTGAAAAGGATTGGCACAGGATGACCTGATGAATAACCGCCGGCGGTTTGGCCGCGCTGTTGTATAATTCGAGCGCATTGCCGAGGTGGTGGTTAAGAAGGTCCCCGAGTATCTCCGGTGTGGCTTTCTGGGGAGCGATAAACTGATAAAGATCTAAGACGTGAGGGCCGTTACATAAAAGAAAAGTAACTACGCCCGTTTTAAGATCTGCCAGCACCGTAAGACCCCGTGATGCTTTGCCGTAATTCAATTCGTAAGTGGCCTGAGAACATAAAATATCCACGTCAATATTGACAAGCTGGATTTTGGCTTTTTCCAGAACAGTTACAAACGTATCCACTATTTTTTTCTTTACCCCGACAGCCAATATCGTTCGGGAGGATTCCGATTCGCCGATCATGTGCGTGTTAACCGTAAAAAGCAGAATATCATCGATAACCTGCTGTCCGAATTCCCAACGTATGAATTCTTCGCTCTCCGAAGAACTGAAGCTGTGGGGAATGGTCAGTTTGTGCATCGTGGTTAAATGGGTGTTGAGACTGAGGTTCAGGTGGCGCGCTTTGATATTATGGATGTCGATATAGCCGTTCAGGAAGTTGGCAACATCGCGGATATTCTTTTCGACTCCTTCAATACCGGAACCGAATTTCATATTCGTAGGCACGGTACCGTATTTATTTACGGTAATACCGTCGTCGATTTTTTCCAGTTCAGCGAAACAAATGTTATATCCATTAAAAGCCATGCCCAACGTGCAAACGGGTGAAGCGCTGTCCGTTTTGCTTTCATCCAGAGCATCGTACTCTTCCAACAATTTCTGCATATTGGGGTTCAGTCCTGCCATGGGTTGCTCTGACTCGTTGAGGGTATGAATTGTCGTTTGTTAACCATCGTGTGGCTTTCTACAGTATTTCGGCTTTTTCATTCCAGGTAATTTCGCCGTTGATAACGGCGCCGACTTTTTTAATAACATCTTCGTCCTTCGACGGCTTCACATTAAAGGTCCTTCGGCCGGCGTTCGTAACAACTTCAACTAAAAATTTTTCGCCGTTAAGCGGGTTATAGATTACCGAATCAATAAAGGTTTTCTTGAAATCCTTAAGGCTGATTCCTTCCAGATTGGCCTGATGATATTCAAAACGTTTGTAAGCGTTCAGCAGCGGCTGGAACAATGAATCTGGTACGACGTCTTCCTTGGCCGTAAGGGCGAAGGTGGACAGTTTCTTAAAGTCTTCCGTATAGCTGGTGTCCACGTAGAGATACTGGTACTGTAGCTGGAAAATCACTTTCATCTTGGCGCGGGTCAGGCTGAGAAGGTTTCGCTGATATTCCCTTTCTTTCTTAGGCCCGAGAACCGACCAGACCAGCAGGATGATCATCACAACAATCCCGATCTGTAATACAATGCTTCCCTTGGCTTTGATTCTCAGATCTTCTTTTTTGATTTCCGTTTTTTCTTCTGTCATGGTTAAGGCTCCTGTGAAAATAATATTAGACAATTCTACAACGTAATATGCGGTTTAATTTTTTGAAACAGCTTATTGCCGATTCCTTTGACTTTTTTAAGGTCTTCCGGTTTTTTAAACGGGCCGTTCAGCGTGCGGTATTGTATAATGCGTTCGGCGAGTTTCGGACCGATACCCGGCAGCGAGGCAAAAGCGTGGGCGTCAGCCGTATTGATGGAAACCGCCTTCAGAGGCTCATCGCCGGTTGCTGACAGTAAAGAATCCAATTCAGTATCGGTTTGCAATCCGGACAACCGGCTTTTAATATATTCGCTTTGTTGGGCCCAGTCCTTGATTTTTAAGGAATCCTCAGCCATAAGTTTTTTTAGGGAATCGGAAACCGAACTGTCCGCTTCCTGTTGCAGGAGGGCCAACAACGACGCCTCACGATCTGTTGTCTGCTCGCTGTCGGATATCATGGAGCGGAAAACCGGAATCAAAGCGCCCAGCAATGCGGTTGAACACAAAAACATCACGACATAAGCCTCGGATCGTGAAAGATAAAAATATTCAAAAAGTTTATAAATGCTTTCAGTTTTCTGCCTAAGAGAGTTTAATAATTTCACATTAATAAAAAAAGACTTATTTTTAATTTATTAACTGGAGAAAGCTTCTTTAACTTTTTTAAAGAATCCTTTTTCATGAGCGCCGGCGGGCAGGAAGTTCTTTGAGAGGGATAATTGCCTCAGAATCTTTTTTTCCTCTTCCGTCAGTCGCGTGGGAATAAATACTGAAATCCGAATAAGCTGGTCGCCGTTACCGCTGCCGTTAAGGTGCGGAATGCCCTTGCCCCGCATGCGTAGGATTTTTCCGGATTGGATACCCGGGGGCACGGTGAGTCGCGATTTGCCGAAAAGCGTAGGCACTTCAATTTCATCGCCCAAAGCCGCCTGAGGAAAACTGATGGTCATATCCAGAAGCACGTCATCGCCGTGGCGTTCAAAGAGTTCGTCTTCTTTTTCTTCGATAATAACGATAACATCGCCGGCTTCGCCGCCGTGTGCTGCGGCATGACCCTGTCCTCGAAGCGGTATGTAATTACCCGTTGTTACACCGGCCGGTACCTTGACAGAAATCGTCGTTTCGCCCGAAGTCACACCCTCGCCGGAACAGGTCGCGCAAGGTTTGGTAATCACGGTTCCCTGGCCGTTGCAGTTGCGGCAGGTGGTAATGTTGACAAATTGTCCGAACAGCGACCGGGAAACCTGTTTGACTTGTCCCGAACCGCGGCATACTGAACATGTTGTACGCTGACTGCCCGGCGCAGCCCCTGTACCGGAACAGGTTTCGCAGGGTTTGCGTTTTTTAAGTTTGATTTTCTTGGTAACGCCCTCGGCGATTTCCTGAAGAGTCAGGCGGAGTTTAACCTCGATATCGGCGCCCCGCCGTGAACGCGTATCGGTACGGCCGCCGCGCTCGCCGAAAAAATCCCCAAAGCCGCCGAACCCCCCAAAAATATCGCTGAAGTGCGTGAAAATGTCGTTAATGTCCGTGAAACCCTGCTCGCCCATGCCGCGAAGTCCCTCATGGCCAAAACGGTCATAATTCGCGCGCTTCTGCTCGTCGCTCAGCACACCGTAAGCTTCGGCTATTTCCTTGAACTTCTCCTCAGCTTTTTTGTCGCCCGGATTACGATCAGGATGATATTGCATAGCCAGCTTCCGGTATGCCTTCTTAATTTCGTCCAGAGAACTGTTCCGCTGAACGCCTAATATTTCGTAATAATCTCTTTTCGTCATAAGCGTTATAGTATATAATAAAAATCGTAAAGCAAATAATTATAATACTTAATAAGTTTTAAATCAATAGATATTAGCAGAAATTTTTTCTTATGGAATATAAGAAATTTTAGGCGTTCGCATTCACTTATTATACGGTGCGATAGCGTTTGACTTATCCGATTTGTCCCAAACCAAAACGTGCCTGATAATCTTTAATGAACTTTTCCCGGATCAAGACATGAGCGGGATGCCTGAGGTGCGGGTCCTGATCGATAATCGCAAAGGCTTCCTGCCGGGCGGCGATGAGAATTGGACGGTCATATATGAGATGCGCCAGCTTGAGTTCCGGCATGCCGGATTGTCGGGTGCCAAAAAATTCTCCCGGTCCGCGCAAGTTCAGGTCTTCCTCGGCGATTTTGAATCCGTCCTGTGTTTCGGTCATGACCGTCATCCGCTTCAGGGCATCTTCGCTGAGGTCTTTTTTATCCGTCATCAGGATACAGTAGGATTGTTCCGCGCCCCGACCGATGCGGCCGCGCAGCTGATGCAGTTGCGTGAGCCCGTACCGCTCGGCATGCTCAATAACCATAACCGTGGCGTTCGGCACGTTCACGCCAACTTCGATCACCGTCGTGCTGACCAGGATATCCGTCTGCCGGTCTTTGAAGGCTTTCATGATGTTTTGTTTTTCCGCCGAACCCATCCGTCCATGCAGCAGCCCTATACGTAATTCCGGAAACACTTTACCGGAAAGCTGTTCATAGGCTTCCGCGGCCGCTTTCAGATCCAGCTTTTCGCTTTGTTCGATGAGCGGATAAACAATATAGATTTGATGACCGGCGGCCACTTCTTTACGGATGAAATCGTATATTTTGGCGCGTGAAGATTCGTCGCGTACCGCGGTGCGTATGGGCTGGCGGCCGGCGGGCAGCTCCGGAATCACCGAAACATCCAGATCCCCGTAAACCGTCATGGCGAGCGTGCGCGGTATCGGCGTGGCGGTCATGACCAGCACGTCCGGATTGAAGCCCGCCTCAACGGCTTTCTGCCTGATTTCCCCACGCTGCATAACCCCGAAACGGTGTTGCTCGTCTATGATAATAAGACCCAGTTTGGCAAATTTTACGGATTCCTGAAAAAGCGCGTGGGTGCCCACGACGATAGACGCCCGGTGGTCAAGAATATCCGACAGGATTTTTTCGCGCTCCGATTTTTTCTGCCCGCCTTTGAGCAATACAACCGGTATGTCCATTCCCCATAGATATTCCTGCAAAACAATGTAATGTTGATCGGCCAGAATCTCGGTCGGCGCCATAAACGCCGTCTGATACCCGTTTTCTACGGCCATCAGTATCGCCAGGATCGCGACCACCGTCTTGCCGCTGCCCACATCGCCCTGAAGCAGCCGGTTCATGGGGTAAGGCGATTTCATGTCTTCCCGAATTTCTTTCAGCGCCTGTTTCTGCCCTTCCGTCAGCTGAAACGGGAGTTGTTCAATTAATTGACGGGTCTTATTGCCTACTTTTTCAAAACGGATGCCGTCCGGCTGAAGTCGAACCCGTTTTTTCTGATACGCCATCATCAGTTCCAGATAAAAAAACTCGTCAAATTTAAATCGGTATAATGCGCGCTGCAACCTTTCGGTGTTGGTGGGAAAATGAATTTCCCGGTAGCTTTCCGAAAGGTTCATCAGGTCTTTTTTTAACCGGAGCGGTTCGGGGAGCGGATCGGGAATAGCATCGGTCACCGGCAGCAGCGGTTTTATCAGCCGGCGAAATCCCCTGCTGTCCAGCCATTTTTTTCTCAGCGCTTCCGTGGTTGGATAAAGGGGAATAATCGATCCCGTATGCATGAAATCGGTATCATCCTCATCATCTAAACGATCAAATTCCGGATGGGCTATCTGCTTTTCATGGTTATAAAAATCAACTTTTCCGTACACGGCCAGATATTCGCCGGTTTCAAAGGCATTCTGAAAATATTGCGCACCCTTAAACCAGACGAGACTAAGATAACCGGTTTCATCAGAAATAATCAGTCGGAATCTGGAGCCGCTCATCTTTCTGTTTTTTACCAGCCCAAAATTTTCCACCTTGCCAACGACCGTCACCCATTCATTGAGACGTATTTCATTGATTTTTTTTATGTTAGTTCTATCAATATATCTTCTGGGAACATAATTCAGCAAGTCATAAACATTATAAATACCCATTTCGTAAAGAATTGCCGCGCGTTTCGGGCCAACGCCCGGAAGATATTTTATATCACTTTGGAGACTGATTTTAACCATAAGATGCGTTATGTGAGATATTATTCACACTAAAAGCAAATAAATGTTAAATAAATATTACACATTTTTGATTTTGACTATAAATCGTATAAACATGGTTGACATTTGTTTGTAAACGCCTTAACTTGGGAGAAATTAATATCACTATAAAAAATATTATTTACAATATTTTTTTGTGGGTATTTATTACAGCGGTTTTTTATCGGAAAGGTATGAATTTGAAACCGGGTAATCGCAGGATTTTAGTGATTGATGATGAAGATGAAGTACGGGAGATGCTGAGGCGCATCTTGCGGTTTTCGTCATTTGATGTCATTGAAGCACGAGACAGCGCCGAAGGCATGAAGCTGGCTTTATCCGAAAAACCCGATTTGATAACATTGGATATCATGATGCCCGGTAAAGACGGTCTGACCTTGTGTGAGGAACTTAAAGCCCACGAAGGGACGAAGCACATTCCGGTGGTGGTCGTTACCGTGGCCAGCAACCGTAAAAAGGCCCTGGATGCCGGCGCGGATTATTACATGAATAAATTATTTTCTATAGACGAATTTGTCGGCGTGGTTCAGAATTTGCTGAACAACCAACCCATGCCGGCCCAAACGGCGCTTTAGTCCATTCCTGGAAATAATATATCAACAGACGTCTCGGGGGTAATGTTTAGGTACCTTTTTCCCGGTATCGGGTTTTTAATTTCCACGAGATTATAGCGCCGCAGGCGGCCGAATGCTTCGTTACATACGGTTTTATTGCGTTTGTTTTTCTGAAATTCTGTTTTTCCGGTATCATTGCATGCGATGGCCCGGTATCGTCCCTTTTCATCAAACAATTCACTGACGATTCGGTAAATATTCTTCCTGTTTTTTCCGGGGCTGATATAATTAATCAGAGTCCGGTTTTTTTTCGTTAAGATGATATAAGTAAATTTCAGCGATTTTTTTATGTGGCCGATCATTTCATCCATTAGCGCCATATAAACGGGACGTTCCCACGGAATATCATGATGACACCAGTCGCCGGGGTCATGCAACAAAGGGCAGGGGATTAGCGTGCAGCAAGGCGAATAAATCGTCCAACCCTTCGATAGCATCCGATCACGAAAGGCCTGCAGGTTTCTGGCTGTCTCCCGGAGCGCCGGCTCAATTAACAGAGCATAACCGTCATCATTCAGGGATTTTTCTAATAATAACTGAAAATTATCAATACCACGCGAAGATAATTCGGACAAAAAATTTCCTCCGATAACCAGATCATAAGAAGCCCCGGTTACGCACGGGTCATTGAGATTTACAGGTATTGTTTGAAAGACGGTGTCGGTAAAAACGGATTTCAGGTCTGACCCGGACTCACGCAAAGCGGATTCGCTATAATCGCTTAGTGTGAGATGACATTGACCCGCGGGGATTTGGTTCTGGCCGGCCCAACTCATGAATCCCCAGGCCATACTGCCGGTGCCGCTGGCGACATCCAGGACGCGAATTGGCTTGTTTGAAGAAAAAAAACCGCTGGGACGCAGTTCATCCAGCGGATAATATATTTTTAAGAGATTAGCAGAGGTGTAATAAAGCTGATAGGCTTTACGATAGTGATCCGCGTCCAGGTAAATGTCCGGTCCATCAGCGTTTTTTTTATTAAACCGCCGGGCAAGCTCCTGAACGGTTTTGGCAAAGAATTTCAGTGCGGCCGGGTTTGGGCTCGACAAATTCAATCCCAGCTTACGTTCCAGGTGCCGGATGTAATTATCCGGCAGAGACATACGTCGCATGATGCTTCAGGCGCCGGATTTGATGACGTCCATTCCCATATAGGTTCTCAGGGCCGCGGGTACGATTACCGTGCCTTCGTCCGTTTGGTAGTTTTCGAGTATCGCCGAAACGATGCGTGGCAGGGCCAGCGCGGAGCCGTTCAGCGTATGTACATATTCAGGCTTGCCGCTTCCGCTTTTATATTTCACATTCATCCGCCGGGCCTGAAACGCTTCGAAATTACTGCATGATGAAACCTCCAGCCAGCGCTGCTGTCCCGCCGACCACACTTCGAGATCGTATTTTTTGGTCTGTGTGAATCCCATGTCGCCGCGGCACATCAGCAGCACCCGGTACGGCAATTCCAGTAGCCGTAGCAGGTTTTCGGCGTCCGCGCGCAGGCTTTCCAGTTCGTCGTAGGACGTTTCGGGCAGGACGAATTTGACCAATTCCACTTTATCGAACTGGTGCAGGCGGTTCAGGCCGCGTACGTCCTTGCCGTATGAACCCGCCTCCCGGCGGAAACAGGGCGTGTAAGCCGCGTATTTTACGGGCAGGGCATCGGCATTTAAAATTTCGTCGCGGTGAATATTGGTAACCGGCACCTCCGCGGTCGGAATCAGATAAAATTCGTCGCGCGTCACCACGTACATCTGGTCTTCCTTGTCGGGAAGCTGGCCCGTGCCGGTGGCGCTGTCAGTATTGACCAGCAGCGGCGGTTGGATCTCGGTATATCCGCGCTGCACGGCCTGGTCCAGGAAAAAATTAATTAAAGCCCGCTGCAGGCGCGCGCCGGCTCCTTTGTATACCGGAAACCCGGATCCGGTGATTTTGGTACCGGTTTTGAAATCGATGATTCCGAGATAGTCACTGAGGTCCCAGTGCGGCTTCATCGAAAAATCCGTTTTTGGCATATCGCCCCATGAAGCGATCACCTGATTGTCTTCCGGTTTGGAACCCGCCGGCACGGAAGGATGCGGAAGGTTCGGTACCGTCAGCAACAACTGCCGCAGCTGCGCTTCGGTGGCTTTAAGCTGTTCATCCAGCGATTTAATGGTATCGCCCACCGTCTTCATTTCAGCGATGAGATTGTCCGCGTTTTGTTTTTCTTTTTTCAAACGGGCGACTTCCTCCGAAGCGCGGTTACGCTTCGCCTTAAGCTCCTCTACCTGCTGGATGATGGATTTTCGCGCGTCATCAAACCGGATTATGGCGTCAATGTCGGTCTCAAATCCCTTTTCTTTGGCCCCTGTCTTTACGGAATCGGCATGATCCCGGATAAATTTTAAGTCTAACATAAAAAAACCTGCATAGTAAGTTATAAATCGCAACGGATAATAAATATATTCTCCAATAAAATCAATACATCATTCACTTGTTTTCAGAACCGGCGACAGCGCTTCAATGGCCTTTATACCATCATCAAGCGTAGCAATATTTTTCGCAACGCCCGTTCGGATATACTCAACAAATGCTCGCATCTGGGCAAGCACAGGTTCCTCAAATACGTCCACGGTCACGGGGTTTTCATTGGTTGAGCTCCTTTGCGTTAATCGCAGATTAATCAGGTCACCGCAATAGGTACACGAAGCCGTTCGGATTTTGATGCGTCGTATTTTTAGTTGAGAATGCCATTCAGCGCGCAGACGGATCCGTTTATCACGGGAAGTCATCATGCGGATATCGGCCATGTCGGTGATGCCGTTATGAGCCTTGCTTTTTATTTCAATTTCAATTCGGGCGAATTCGTCTTCAGTCAGGAAACGCGATAAATCAATATCATGCACAGCCAGATCGAGCAGGACGCCGTCGTGCGCTTTTTTGGGGGAATACGGTCCGGTACGGTTAATCGTGATGGACATTATGTTCTGATTACGGATCCGTTCCCGTAATGCCTGAATAACCGGATTAAATCGCTCGGTGAAAGATGTGCATGTTTGAACAGGGGCCCCGGTGCTGGCGGTATGAAGTTCTCGGAGTTCCGGCAGATTAACCGCCACCGGCTTTTCAATCAGCAGATGCTTACCCATACGGATAAGATGTTGCGCCATGGCGGCATGATGACGGCTGGGAGAAGCAATAACCGCGGCATCGAAATCCGTATTTTTTATCAAATCGTCAAACGATAAAAAAATCGGTTCAACCGGCGCTTCATCCGGTGAGGGATCGCATACCGCCTGGACGGATACGTCGGTGATCTGTTTGAGGGCGCGGTAATGCAGCCGGCCCATGCGCCCGAAACCGATGACGATAAAACGGATCATTAAATAAGGGAGACGATGTAATCCTGCTGTTCATGCGTCAGAAAGGCGCTCATCGGCAGGCTGACTACTTCCCGGCAGGCTTTTTCGGTATTCGGAAACTCGGCCGGGTCGTGCGGTACATGGCGGATGGCCTCCTGACGGTACAAGGGTACGGGATAATGGACGGACGTCGGAACACCGTTGGCATTGAGATGGCGGGTCAGTTCCTCACGACGGTCTGTACGAATGGTGTATTGAGCGAACACACAGTCCCGGTCTGCCTTCACGGTTGGCGGGATTACCGGCTTGCCACGTAACCGCTCCGTGTATCGGGCGCCCAACTGCCGGCGGCGCGTGAGTTCTTCGTCAAGATATTTCAATTTTACGTTGAGCACGGCCGCCTGTATTGTGTCCAGCCGCGCGTTCAGCCCGATTATCTGGTGATGGTAACGTTGCGTCTGGCCGTGATTCATGATCATCCGGATTTTACGGCCAAGCGCATCATCATTGGTAAACACCGCGCCGCCGTCGCCGTAGCAACCCAGCGGCTTGGACGGGAAAAAGCTGGTGCAACCGATCGCCGACAGATTGCAGGACTTGCGCCCTTTATACACAGCGCCGAAACTCTGCGCCGCATCTTCGATAACTATCAGATGGTGCTTCTCAGCGATAGTGTTTATCGCGTCCATATCGGCACACTGTCCGTAAAGCGATACCGGTATGATCGCTCGGGTTTTGGGCGTTATCTTTTTTTCTATATGAGCGGCGTTCAGATTATACGTGTTGGCGTCGATATCGGCAAAAACAGGAATACCGCCCAAAAGCCCAATCACTTCCACCGTTGCAAAAAAACTGAAAGGAGTGGTAATCACTTCCTCGCCCGGTTTAAGCTCTATCGCCATCAACGCCAGAAGGAGCGCGTCAGTGCCGCTGGAACAGGATATACAGTGCTTTGCTCCGGTATAGGCCGCCAGGCCCGCCTCCAGTTCCTCGACCGCTTTTCCCCTGATAAATGCCGTCTGACTGATTACCGATTGTATCGCGTCATCAATTTCGCTTTGATAGGCTTTATATTGAGAATGAAGATCACAAAAAGGGATTTGCATTTTTAATTCCTTATGAATCGTTTATTTTTGCTTTATAATAAAATAACCCTGTGATAGTAATGTTTTTTTATTTTTTTTGCTACTTTTTTTATGCATAGAATTAAAATTCAGTTATAGATACTTTATTGTTGATAATTCCGTGCATGTAAAACGTAATCATTTTTAACGATAGTTCGGATGTATCTTTAAAAATTCAGATATCAGGATATCGCCAAAATAACGATATATATATTTATTTCTTGAAACTCAAAAACATGTAGATATATTATTAACGTATTGATTTTTAATTCAAGGTTATATATAACGGCATCCATGCTGTCGTGATAAAAAGTTACCCAATGAGCTTTGATATCTTTTCATGTCCGACAGATACTTTTTATAACCGATGAAAAATAATTTTCAATCAGCGCCCAATCAATGAATATTCTGATTATACCGTCATGGTACCCGAATCCCGATGAGCCCGTACAAGGGATTTTTGTGTATGATCAAGTGCGGGCCATGGCGGAACGATATCCTGACAGTCGATTTTTTGTAAGCGCTGTTCATTCTTTTGTTCTGCCGCTGGAAAAGCCGGGCACCAGTTTATATCGTTTATGCCGGTATAGGGCGTCCGCTGGTTCTGCGAGGCGAATAATTGAATCGGATAACTTTCTTGTTTTTATGACGCCATGTCTGGAATGGACGGATAAAATCCTTGAGGGAAATTTCAGGCGGCGTCTGGCGATTCACAAAAACCATATTTCAATAATTCATCAATACAGTCCGATAGATTTAATTCATGCGCATGTATCTTATCCGGCCGGATATGCGGCGATGCTGTTAAGCGCTGAATTGAAAATTCCGTACGTGCTTACGGAACACATGAGTCCGTTCCCTTTTCAGCGGCCGTCCTTCATTGACGCATCCGGGCGCCTGACCGATCGTATCCGCCGGCCCATCGTCAACGCGTCTAAAGTAATAGCGGTCAGTCCTGAGTTGGCTAACTCCTTCAACCGCTATGGATTGCCCTCCCCGGCTGTTATTCCCAATCTGGTGGATGACGACCGTTTCGTTCCCGCTGCGGGTCGTTCCGACGGTAGGGTGCGTTTTTTGTCGTTCAGTTCCATGGTGCCGCAAAAAGGGTTTGATATCTTAATCCGTTCGATTGCGCTGATTCCACGGGATCGAGAGGATTTGCATTTTACAATTGCCGGAACGGGGCCCAATCTGATTGCCTATAAAAAACTCGCTCAGGAATTGGGTTGCGATGACCGAATTCACTGGAAAGGCGCTGTGGATAGAAATAAAGTGCCGTCTTTATTCCAGGAATGCGACGCGTTTATACTGCCCAGCCGTCATGAATCATTCGGGATTGTTTATATCGAAGCCATGGCCTGCGGTAAACCGGTAATTGCAACCCGTTGCGGAGGACCGGAACATTTTGTCCATGAAGAAAACGGAATTTTAATTCCTGTTGAGAATCCGGAGGCTGCGGCCGAGGCCATTCTGGAAATGGCCAATAGGATACATCAGTTCGATGCCGCTACAATCAGAAAACAGATACTGGAGCGTTTTTCCAAAAAAACGGTTACCGGAATGATTATGAAGACGTATCAGGATATCCTTCAATAAATCATCAATATGGCGCTTGTTTTTTAATCCGGATACCCGATGGTCTCATTCAGGTTTCGGCAACGGATTTCTTCTTGCAATCAACGAAAAATGCGACGGCGCCTTGAATAACCGGCTTAAAAAATAAAAGAAACGATAGTGCTTATCCGGCGCGTTGGTACATTGAACGATGGTATAACCCTTTTGCAGCAATATATCGATAATCATGTTTTTATCGATACCCTCTTCATGAAATTCTACGTACTGCATGCGTTCATCGCTGTAAACGCCGTCGTTATAAAGCCATTGGAAGCGGGGTGAACGGGACAGCCGGTTTCGGATGCGCGCCGTGAAAGAATAACGGTTAATAAGGAGGCTGATAAGGGTTTTAATCAGTTTCAACCATCGTTTGTAGAAGGGCATGCCATCCTTTTTAAAAACATTGAAACAGAAATAAGCCCGCGTGTCGATAAGGTTAAGGAGAGTTCCTGTTTTGGAAACATAATTTTTCTGGAGCGGTTCCTGATGGATATACAAAAAACCATTTTCAGCGGTTAATTCGGCGCACTTTTCAAAAACAGCCCGATAATCAGGAAAATGATGAATGGCGCTGGCAAAGCCTACCAGGTCATATTGGATGGTGTTTTGTGATATAAAAGTTTCGACATCGGAGGCGGCTATCCGAAGTCTGGTATTGGGAAATGCGGCATAGATTTTCCGTGAAAGTTTTTCAAGCATTTTTTCTGCAATATCCACGGCGGTTATAGAAACCTCTTCCTGAGAAACCGTATGGAGTAAGTTCATGGAAAAATTTCCCGTACCGCTTGCTATGTCAATAGCTTGTAGGGGCCGTACTTTAATCCGTTCGGCCATATACCGGATTTCCCGGCGCATGATTTTCTGCGAATAGTGGCCGTAATGAATTGGATGAATATCGTCATATTTATCGGCATGATCGCTGTTATAAAAATCTCTGTTGGCACTTAAAACACGTTCAATCGTTTCCGGAGTCAAATGTGGCATAATGGTTATCCTTAAATATAAAAATAATCTACAAGTGTGCGGCGGAGAAGGTTGTGTTTTTATATAAGCATTAACCTGTTATTGGATGTTTTATTTCCTTTCATTTGTCGGAGTGAGATAATCGTTTATAAAATATTTTATATCCCTAATGCGTAAAGCGATTGACAGGGGCCGGATATCCACAAGGGCGGTTTTTTGAACAATAAAAATATTAATCGCAGTAACCAAAATACCGCTGATAACCGTACCGCTAATTGTGCCGTACAATCCAAATAATTTTGTCATAAAGAAAACAAAAAATAAATTGATTGCAAACGCGACAATATTAACCAGCAGGGCTAATTTCATCTTATTGGCCGCTACATAAACACAACCGAATACAGAAGCCCATGGAATAAAGACGATGAAGCCGCTGGCAATCTGGAGAATAACCGCTTGGTCTAAAATTTCCCCTTTATCGGTAATAATCTTTAGAAGAATTTCAGGAAACAGTAAATAGCCCAGGCCGACCGGGATCAGAGCTATCGTTGAAAAGCATACGGCCTTCTCAAAAAGAACCATAATGACTTCCCTGGCTTTATTGGCGAATTGCCGGGATAAAACCGGAATCAGCAGGTTTTGCACTATTTGTGTGAAAACTGAAAAAATCCGTAAAAATATTTTCATGGACGCGTAAATACCCAGCTCTTTTGGGTTCAACAGTGTAATGACAATGTATTGGTCCAGTTGCTCGTAAATATTATTGGCTATCGAGCTGACGAGGTTAAAACAGCCGAAATCCAGAATTTTGCGGCATGCATGTTTTATTTCCCGGAATGATATTTTAAGATATTGGATTCCTAACGCGATGCTTGTCAACGAGGATAATCCATAGGAAATGATATTAATTAATATAAGGTCTGCGGCGCCTGAAAGAATATTAATGGTCTGAAAAGCATAAAACAAAGCGATGGTAGATATAAAATAGATACCGTCTATGAAGAAAATTCGTATTACCTGATACTTAGACTGAAAAATATATATAAAAAAATTCCTGAAAACGAAAGAAAGCATTAATACCGGTAACCACGCAATGGTTCTTTTAATAGATACCCCTTCCTGCGCGTTGGAGGCAAACCATCGGACAAAAAAGTCATCAAAAAAATATATAACAAACAGCGCCAGCGTCAGGAAAAGAAGATTGATTATAAAACCCGCCGTGATTAGTGTTTGATTATCATCGGATTCGGCTAAAAATTTCATCATGGGTTGCAGGGCCAGGCTGCTGCCGAAGTTGATGATCAGTAAAAAGAGCGAATAATACAATATGGAAAATATGCCCCATTCCTCGATTGGTATCGCGCTTAACGATAATCGGATAAACAGGAATCCAAAGATTACCGTCAATAATTTGTCCGCAAAAATCCAGAAAGCTTTGTCGATGTGTTTGCTGAATTGCATATATTAATAAGCGCGATAATTAACGGACACAAATCGGTCGTTGTCCTGGCGTGTCGGGGTTGCCGGGGCGACTGTCTTTGCGGGCACTACAAGTTTTATGTATTCTAAATAGCACAGTGTAAAGCGCACTTATAAATATATTATTTGGTCAAATTATATAATTCTTAACGCTATTATGCAATGAGATTATCGTATTGATAAAAATACCCGCGATGGAATTTGCGGGTAAAATTCGATGTTTTAAAGACTAATAATCTGCAGGCGATAACCGCCCGTGACCGTGGCTGTCGTTATTCACATTTGCCCTTGCACGCTTTCAGCGCGATAATGTCGTCGTAATCGGCGATGGCGCGGCTGTCGGTACCGTCGGCGTCGGTGCGGATGGCGATTCCAACCACTTTATCGGGCGGATATTCGTCAAATACCTTATAATAATGTTCATAAATATTAATCGTTTCGGTTATCCAGACGCCTTTTTTGCTGGTGCCGCTTTCGACTACCGTTATTTGGGCCTTACCGGTACCGGCTTTTCGGAAGGTTTCGCAAACCGGCAATTCGTTGCTCCAGACGTATTTTATACTGCGGGGCACGCCGAAAAGGTTGACGTAGTAGGTTACATACAAGCCGGCGGCGCTGTCACTTTTGCCTTTGACTTTTTCATTGGCGCCCGCCGGAAACTGCTTAACCCGCCAACGCCACTGCAAGCAAGGGTATTCTTTAATATTCCACTTCTTATCGCTGACGATAGTAACGGCCTGACCGGTATCGTCGGCATGAAGATATTTATTGCCGTTTTCCTCTTCGATAGTATAGGGTATTTGCCCGGAAGCAGCTTCATTGAATTTTTTTACTTTCATCCCGTCCACCCATCCCCAGCCTTTAGGAAAGTCTCCGACGGCAGACGTGTTGAAATTTTCAATGAGTATGGCATCAGGAGACGGCAGCAAACCCCCTTCCGTTTCTTCCGATACGACAGATGGAAAATCCATTACTAATAAAAAACTGATGAAAAAACATAATGAAAAAAACGAATAAAAAAGCGCTTTCATTTTATTACCCTATTTTAATGTGATTTTTTTTCCGTCATTTGGTTGTTGCGAAGCGTATGAATCGCGTAGAACATATAACCCCCTAAAATCAAAACAAAAACTATAAAAGTCCAGAAAATTAATATTTTTGTTCCGGTAAACGTTAAAATAAAATATAAAACGCCGCGGTAATCCCTACGTCCGTAAGTTTCCAGTTTCAAATATATTTTAGTCCA
Source organism: uncultured Bacteroidota bacterium (assembly GCA_964609675.1). Taxonomy (GTDB): domain Bacteria; phylum CLD3; class CLD3; order SB21; family JBBIRG01; genus CAZSRX01. The sequence continues at coordinate 58,717 of CAZSRX010000019.1, forward strand.
TACGGATTGCGGATCCAGCTGACGAATAAAATCTAAACGATAGACCTGACGACTCAGATAGCCCGCGCGGCGCATGAACAATTGTTCACGGAAGACAGCCGTCCCTACTAAAAGCAAACTGACAATAAATGCGAACACATAAAGCAAACCATGGCTCGATTCATAATAACATACGCCGGTTAAAAAAAGGAACTGAACCAGATAGCCAATATCGTCTGTAATCATGTCAAAACGAGCGCCTTTTTCGGATTCGTAATTTCGCATACGGGCCACTTCGCCGTCGCAGCGGTCCAGAACGGCGGCGCTCTGCCATAAAAGTCCCGAAAGCACCAGCGTCCAGTAAAAAGGCAGCACCAGCAGACAGGACGACGCCACTAGAAAGGCAAAAGCAATCCAGCTGACGGCCATAGGGGTAAATCCGTACCGGATAAAAAGGAAAGAAAGCGGTTTTGAAAAAACCGCGTTGACTTTTTTAGAAAACTCACCGCTGATTTCCTTAAAAGCCAGATGCCAGAAAAAATCTTTAATTTCCTGTTCGGTTATCTGCGGGGTAATTTTTAGCCACCAACAGGGTTCAACATATTTGATGGCGCAAATATATTTTTTTTCCAGTTGCGTTCGGATATCGTTAAAGTTATCGCTGGGATGCAATTGTAAAAGGTCGGCGCCGCGGCATATAATGGTCTCGGTGAATACATGCGCCATGGAATCGACCACGGAATTGCTTACCAGGGTTAAGACGCGGGCGTTACGGAACTGGCCGCGGTATTTTTCTTTAACCGAAGGCAATAAGCGCAGAGCGCCGTTCTGAAAGAAAACGCGGCTGAAGACCGGAAAACAGGGGCGGTCCTCTCCTTGGATATTGCGGATTTGTTCCAACAGTGACGGATGCATGATTTTATCAGCCACAAAAAGGACATAATGGGCATAAGCGGATACAGCCAGGCGAAAGGCTTCCGTAAGCGAACCGGTTTTTTCGATAATCGGACAATCGCAGGAAACGCGTTTTCGTACCTTTTTAATGATTTTACGAACGGTTTTAACCTGCGCCGGCGCGCATATCACGGGACAATCCACAAAACCGCTCCGGCTCAGAGCAATCAACGACCGCGCTATCAGATTTTCCCCGCCGTATTTTTTCAGTAAATCCGAACGGGAAAAATTTTCAGGAACTAAAATGATCGCATGTTCTGTCGGTTGTGTAATTTTCATAACCACGCCTCTCAGTTTTTCCCCGACTGGTTTTCGACCACTTTACGCATACCTTTAACCGTCAGGTAATACGTTATGCCCACAACCAGTTCATAGGTAAATAAAACCCAGAACACGGCCGGTTTATAGCCGGTGAACGACAACAAAAAGACGTAGAAGGTCCGGATGTCGCCTTTAAGGAACGGCCGGATTTTATGCTGCCAGCCTTCCCGCGGGATTTCCTTTTCATGCGCCTTGAAATAATCCACGCCCATGGCCTGTATGCTTACGTATCCGTGGCGGTACATGAATATCTGCTGGTACAATGCGGCCGGTATATACCAAAGCATAATCGCGGTCAATGCCATAGGATACAAATAACTGACAGGGTTTTCCAGATAACATACCACGCCGAGCACCGCGAGTGGTATGGCAAAACGCAGGTCGTCGATGAGCATGTCGAAACGCCCGCCGGCCGGCGATTCGTAATTTCTCAGACGCGCCACCTCGCCGTCACAGCGGTCCAGCACACCGGCCGAAAACTGCCAAATCAGCGCGAACACGACCATGCCCCAGTAATCCGGTACAAAAAGGAACAAGGAAGCGATTAAAAATAAAATGATTTCCAGAATGCTTATCGCGTTAGGACTAAAACCCAGTTTAACAAAAAGAAACGTCATCGGTTTGGACAAGCGGGAATTCACCAGCTTGGAAAACTCGCCGCTGATTTCCTTAAAGGCCACGCGCCAGAAAAATTCCCTTATTTGCTCAGGCCTTGTTCCAGCGGTGATTTTTAACCACCAGGCCTCGCTGATGAATCCGGCGCGTAATATTTTTAATGCAATCCAGTTATCCACAATATCCGACAAACTGTCCAGGGAGGACATGCTGTCAAAATGATTTTTATGGCAAACAATAATACCTGCGGATATTAGCCCGTTGCCTGATAAGGATCGTCCGGTTATAGATACCAAATTATCGCCCTGTCCGGAAATATTTTCTGTCCCTTCTTTCATGATTATTTTGTCGCAGGTATCGGCATTTTGAAATTGGATTTTGTATTTTTCCTTAAAATCTCTTGAGAACCCGGTTTTTCCATCTTTGTAATAAACATTCTTATGCGCATATATTATTGGGCTACGGTCTTCGGAATCCGGTACAACCTGTTTGATAGCTGTCGGATGCCAGATTGTATCCGACTCCAGTAATAGGAATGCATCCTTCCATGCGCTTGTAACGCGTTTAATCTGATCTGATAAATATTCACCAGGTTGCTTTTCGCTGATTTCCCAAGAAATTTTTATCCGGTGACGGATTTTAGCAATTTGCTTCACTATAAGTCCCGCCTTTCCGGGATTACATATTATTTTTGCATTTTCTATGCCGGATTTTGACAATGCTATTAGCGTGCGGTTTAAAAGAGATTCCCCTCCGTAAATCATATCAAAGCGTTTATAATTCTCTGTATTTAATACGATTATAACAGCATTATTAATTTTTTGTGCAGACATAGAATTTCTTTCGTTCTTGGAATAAGTTAATTTTCAGTCCGCAATATTCACGGATCTGTGATTTTTTTTCAACAGCGCAAGAAAAAGCTTTCATTGTCTTTTGATATATGCAATCCAGATAAACCGGCTTAGGTGGAACATGAATGAAAACACCATCCAGAATGCCATGAAATAAAAGGCCTCCAGCGGCTTATTTATTAAATATCCGATGGTTATGATCAAATGAATAATAGCGCGGCGGCATGCAATAAGATGAAATTTTTGATCAACAGGCGCATGATTATAAATTTCTTTTTTAAACTTGGTCCGGTATAAGCCGTTGATGCTTTTATCAACCCAGTAAAGAATCAACAATGTCCAGCAGGCCCAGTTGCTCGGAATAGCCGGATCAAGAATTTTACCTTCCGAAAAGAACCATCCCAGAGAGGCGAACCACAAAAAAATAGCCGGCGCGCTGGTAGCATGCTCAATGATACCGGCGGTTTGACTCAGTCGAATCGTAAGCCGCGCCAGTTTACCGTCAACGGAATCAAAGATAAACATCAACCAGCCGATAAGAATGGCCCAGCCGAAATAGCCAACCGAATAAAATGCGGGCACAGCGAATGAGCTCAGGATGCTTAGCACGGTAATAAAATTTGGCGTAATCCACGGATACCGGCTGATAAAACGGGTAATTTCACGAACGGGATATTTGTAAATGTATATAGCGATAAAGTCTAAGGTTCCCTTGAAATTGGCCTCGTACATGATATTTTCAGTTTTTTTTAAGTCGGTTTTTTCATCAACCGTGATTAAGTAAGGTACGCAGTCCAGACGCAGATCTTCAATGTAGGTGTCAAAATCGTGCGGGTATTTCACGGGAAATTTGTTTTCCTCAAAAAATGTAAAAAGCGTGTTTTTTAAATTGCCATCATTCAAATTGTCCGGTAATATTTTGGTGAGCATCTCAATGGTTTGTGCTTGTAATATTGCAAATAATAATTCCGGATTATTGTCGGTGCATATCCGGGTATTTTCTTCCTTTTTAACGGCAAATTTTATGAGCCGATCATCCACAACGACGTTTCCGTCTATTAAGACAGCTTTTGAAGCGGCTGAAAGGTTCCTTTTTATTTGGTTAAATAAAATAACCGTTGTGTTGTTCGGTTTCGGCGCCCGATCAAATTCGTCAGGATCATCGGTTACTAAAAATATTTTAGAAAAGCCATATTCTTTAAACTGGCGTATTAATCGTTCACAAAGGCTTAATCCGTAAACTTTATTTTCAAAAAGTAACTTGTCAGCAGCTTGGAATAAGATGAATGCATAATTGTCAGCCATTATAGAGGACCCTTCATTTTTAGTATATGGAATATCTGCCATTCGATACTAATATACAAAAAAAAATCATTTTTAAACCAATGGTTTTTTAATTGTGTTTGTAATTAATCCGCTTGAAAATAATGCATGTGAATTTGCAGGAAGTCAGGTTAATTATCGGGGACAGGATTCGCTAAACCGGTGTAGTGCAATCAATGAATTTACTGTGATTTTATGAACAAACGATTCTGACGTTTAGTACAATTTCTCTTTGATTTTATGAAAAAATTTTGTATATAAAATTTTATTATAAATTACAACCAGCGTCATTTTCGGGAGTTACGGCAGTAAGATGTTCAAAGAGATTGTTACACAAGATGATTTACCCAGACTGGAAAAGGAAATTCTTGAGTACTGGAAGGCCGGCCGTATTTTCGATAAAAGTATTAACGAAAGACCCGCCGATCGTCTGTTTGTATTTTATGAAGGACCGCCGACGGCAAATGGACGTCCGGGTATCCATCATGTGCTGGCTCGTTCCGTGAAAGATTTTGTATGCCGGGTGAAAACGATGAACGGCTACCGCGTGGAACGCAAAGGCGGCTGGGATACGCACGGACTGCCGGTTGAAATTGAGGTTGAGAAAGCCCTCAAAATCAGCGGCAAGAAAGAAGTCGAAGCGTACGGCATCGAAGCATTTAACAAGAAATGTTACGAAAGCGTGTTCGCCTATAAGAATCAGTGGGACGAGCTTACCGACCGCATGGGCTACTGGGTGGATCTCGCGAAACCGTATATGACCTGTCATATTGACTACGTCGAATCGGTATGGTGGATCCTGAAACAGTTCTATGACCAAGGCCTCATTTATAAAGGATTCAAGGTGGTGCCTTATTGTCCACGATGCGGGACGCCGTTGTCTTCGCATGAGGTCGCGCAGGGCTATGAGGAGGTCAGCGATCCGTCCATTTACATTAAGTTGAAAGTAAAAGGCGAAGACGACACCTACTTTATGGTATGGACGACGACGCCGTGGACGCTTATCTCTAATGTGGCGCTTACCGTTGGCCCAGACATTGTTTACGTGAAGGTCAGGCATAAAGGCCAGAAGTATATATTAGCCGAAGCGCGCCTCAAAGAAGTGCTCAAGGAGGATTATGAAATCATCGAGCGCTATAAAGGGGCTGATCTCAAGGGCATGGAATATGAGCGTCTGTTCGATTACGTTCCTGTGGATCGCAAAGGTTTTTACGTCATCACGGGTGATTTTGTTACCACGGAAGACGGCACCGGCATTGTACACACAGCCCCGGCGTTCGGCGAGGATGATTACCAGGTCTGCCGTATCCATAATATGCCCTTTATGAGGCCTGTGGACGCGATGGGACGCTTCGAGGAATCGGTCACCGATTTCAAAGGACAATTCGTAAAAGACGCCGACCCGGACATTATTACGCACATCAAACGGCGCGGTTTGCTCTTCCGGTCGGAAAAAATAAAACACAGCTATCCGCACTGCTGGCGTCATCATACGCCGCTGATATACTATGCCCGCGACGCGTGGTATATTCGTACGACCGCGTTTAAGGACCGGATGGTGGAAAACAATCTGACCGTCAGCTGGTTCCCACCTGAAATTCAGGAAGGCCGTTTCGGCAACTGGCTGCGCAACAATGTGGATTGGTCGCTGTCCCGTGACCGTTACTGGGGAACGCCGCTGCCTATCTGGGTGTGTGAGGCAACCGGTGAGACGCTCTGCATCGGCAGCCGCGAGGAACTGCGACAGGGGCGAATGAAAGACGGCCGTCCGGTACCGGCGGATCTCGATCTCCACAAGCCCTATGTAGATGATGTCGTGTTTGAGAAGGATGGAAAATTATACACCCGCGTCAGCGAAGTCATCGACGCCTGGTTCGACTCAGGCAGTATGCCCTACGCCCAATGGCATTATCCGTTTGAGAATAAAGATATCTTTGAGAAGCAGTATCCGGCCGATTTTATTTGCGAAGGCGTGGATCAAACGCGCGGATGGTTTTATTCGCTGATGGCGATTTCCACTTTTCTTTTCAATAAAGCGCCGTATAAAACGGTAGTGGTCAACGAACTGGTACTGGACGCCGCCGGCCAAAAGATGAGCAAATCTAAAGGCAATGTCGTCAATCCGTTCGAATTGCTGGATCAGTTCGGCGCGGATATATTGCGCTGGTACCTGCTGGTGAATACGCCGATTTGGCTGCCGAAGCGCTTTGACACCGAAGGCTTGATGGAAATGAAAAAGAAATTTTTCCGTCCGCTTTTGGAGTCCTACAAATTTTTTAGTCTCTACGCGAACATAGACGGATTCCGGAACGAAGAGCCGCCGGTTGATTTCTCAAAACGTCCTGATTTGGACCGTTGGATTTTATCGCGCCTGCAGACGCTGATCGGCGAAGTAACCGAACAGATAGAAAAATATGATACCGCTAAAGCGGGTAAGGCCATCATGGAGTTTTTGGATCAGGATTTGTCCAACTGGTATATTCGCCTGTCACGGCGGCGGTTCTGGAAAGGCGAAAAAGGTCCGGATAAAACTTCGGCTTATCAAACGCTGTATGAGGTGCTCCTTCAGATTACGCGGCTGATCGCGCCGTTTTGTCCGTTTCTGTCCGAGCGTTTATATCTGAATCTTACGGAAAATGTTCCCGGCAGGCATCCGGATAGCGTCCATCTCACCGAATTTCCCCGTGTCCGTTCCGATTATCAGGACAAAGCGCTTGAAGAAAAAATGGACGCGCCCCGCAAGATTGTGCAATTAGGCCGCTCCCTCCGGGAGTTGAAATCCCTCAAAGTCCGTCAGCCGCTTACCAAAATCATCATTGTGGCAGAAGATTCACGGGTGCAGCAGCAGGTCGGCGAATTTTCGGATATCATTAAAACAGAACTGAACATTAAAGCTATTGAATTTGCGGCCAACACAAGCGTATTGGTTAACCGGAAAGTCAAACCCAACTTCAAAGCGCTGGGACCGAAGTTCGGCAAGCATGTCGGCCGGGTGGTGGATATCATAAAAGGATTTGGCGAAGCACAAATTGATCAAATCCTACGCTCCGGAAGAGAAAGCATCAATTTTGAAGGCAAGGAATATGAAATAACCAAAGACGAAGTCGATATCCTGCATGAGGAAAAGGAAGGTCTGGCCGTCCAATCCGAAGGCGGACTGACGGTGGCTTTGGACACCCATCTGACTCAGGACCTGATTGACGAAGGCATTGCCCGGGAATTCATTAACCGCGTTCAGAACCTTCGAAAGGACGCCGGCTACGAGGTTGTTCAGCGAATTACTATCTTTTTTCAGGCTGATTCAAAGATCGCCGAAGCCGTATACCGCCAGAGGGAATATATTCTGAACGAAACTCTGGCGGCGTCCATTACCGGGACATTTGCGGAAAACGCCTTCGTTAAGGATACCGATGTTAACGGGCAGGCTGTCCGGCTGGGCGTGTTGCGTATATAATAATGCGTTCATCTATAACTGTAAAGGGATATTATCATGAAAAAGAAAGATCTGGAGCACTTCAGGAAGCTGATCACCGAAGAGCAGAACAAGATCATGAAAGACATGGGCTATATCAAAGAAACTATGCTGGACGGAACGATCCGCGACGCTTCCGGTGACCATTCGGCCTATTCGTTTCACATGGCCGACCAGGGCAGTGATACGTATGACCGCGAAAAAACATTCCTCCTTGCCGCACGAGAAAACAAGTATCTTGCCGAACTGATCGATGCCATGCGCCGTATCGAAGACGGCACCTATGGCATTTGTATGATCTGCGGTAAGGATATCGAAAAGGAACGGCTGGAAGTGGTGCTGGTCGCCAAATACCATGTGAACTGCAAAAAACAGCTGGAAAAAGCCAAAAGCAAGGATACGCATGTCGAACCCAGCAACACCTAACACTTCATTATATAAGCTTTACTTAATATCCCTTGGCGTTATCCTTGCCGATCAGCTGACCAAATGGATAATTAAAAGTACCATGGTTTTGCACCAATCCATACGAATAATCGGCGATACCGTTCAGTTGACGTTTGTTGAAAATCCCGGTATGGCGTTTGGCATCCGGTTCTTTCATACGCATCCCTTTTTTGGCCGGTGGTTTTTCACGATTGTTTCTGTCATTGCTTCCCTGGTGCTGATATGGTATATATATAAAATGAGACGGGAGCGCCGGCTGTACCGCATTTCACTGGCGCTGATTCTTGGCGGCGCTGTGGGCAACCTGATAGACCGGTTTCTCTACGGCCGGGTGGTGGATTTTATGGACGTAGATATTCCCGACTGGCTCGGCATGGACCGCTGGCCCGTATTTAATGTGGCTGATTCGGCGGTTGTATGCGGTATGATACTGATGACGGTTCTGGTGTTGTTCGGAAAATCAACAAACACCGAAACCGAAAAAGCCACCCATGAAGAAATGGCCGTCAATAAAACATCAACGGAATAAATATAGATAATCATCGTTTTGATATCGGATATGTAAATAACAAAATATTTAATATATTTTTTTAGGAGTATAAATCATGAGTCATCCGCTTGTTTTATCTGACAATTCATTTGAGTCGGAAGTTATTAAATCCGATAAACCCGTTATGGTGGATTTCTGGGCTACTTGGTGCGCACCCTGCCGAATGATTGCGCCGGTTGTTGAAGAAATGGCCAAAGAATTCGAAGGAAAAGCTAAAGTATGTAAAATTGATGTAGACGCCAATCCGAATGTCGCTTCACGGTTCGGCATTATGAGCATTCCAAGCATCCTGTTTTTCAAAAATGGAGAAGTTGTTGATAAAATTGTTGGCGCCGTGCCGAAAAAACAACTGGTTGATAAGCTCGAAAACGTTATAAAAAAATAACTTCTGTTATATAATAAAAAAAACCGTTTCAGCAAATGCGAAACGGTTTTTTTTATTATAAGAGGGCGTATTTTGTTCTTTTTTAATAAGGATTGCTAAATAAAATTTTTACGGACTTGTTCCCAAAAAGGGCACACGGTAAAAACAATAATTATAAGATTCAACCGTTCCGGTGTTTATCGAGGCTGGTTACGTAAAGATCTTGAAAACGGCGTATCATTGCAGCCAGTGAAAATCGTTTAAGTACATCCTCACGCGCTTTTTGAGCGATCATTTGTTTTTCATTCTCGGTCATACCGACAATTCTCAGAATTGCGTCTGCCAGCTTTTCTGGCGAAATGGCGCTGAACTTAAAACCGTTTATTCCGTCCTGTATGATATCATCGTTGTCGGACAAATCAGAGGCCAGAACCAGGCGGCCGCAGGCCATAGCTTCCAGCACCACGTTCGGCAGGCCTTCCCACAACGACGCAAGAATCACCAGATCGGATATATGGTAATAATCCCTTATGGCGTGTGTGGGCTCTACAAACTCCACGTGGGGTTCGAGGTTATGCTGAGAGATAAAGTCTTGAATCTGAGAGTATAACTGAAGGTCCTGCCGCCGTCCGATAATAAAAAGCTTTATCCGATTAATATCAAACACGCTTTTAATGATAGCTAAAGCCTGTAGTATGACCAGATGATTTTTCTGTTTATGAATGCGGCCCGGCGATGACAAAACAAAAAGATCGTTCGGGATGCCGTATTTTGTCCTGAGCGCCTGACGGTTTTGGCAGTCCATTGTTGTAAAATAATCGGTGTCAATCCCGTTAGGAATAATGGTTATTTTTTCATGTCGGATGGCGGCTTTACGTATGAGTTCTTCGCGGGTTTTCCGGGAGTTAACCACAAGTCGGGTTATGCGGTTTTGGAATATGTATTCCATAAGGTCATATTTAGCTTTTTGATTGGTATTACGCACGGAACCGAAGTAAAGCGGGGTGTTATATACACACGCAGCCAGGTACAGCATCAAATTTCCGGTTGGATCAAATGATTGTACGATATCCGGCGATTTGTTTTTCAGGTAACGAATAAACCGGATTAGACAAATAAAAAACGATTCATTCCTCGTGCGCAATACGTGCACGTCCGGCCGGTCAAGAAATTCCCTGTAAAACAAGCGGTCGTCTCGCAGGAGGACAAACTCCGGCGTAAATCGGGTGCGGTCTATGCCCTGGTAAATATTAATAAGCTGTCTCACGGCGCCGCTCTGGTTCAGGGAACGGTGGAGAAATAATATTTTATATTTCCCTGAATAGTTCATATAGTATGGTTTTCATTATTCGTCATGACGTGCGGTGTGGTGGATTGGGAATACCTTTTGGCAATCTGGTAGCCGGTAACCGATAATACCATATACGAAACCACTTGCCCCCACGCAATTCCGTATTCGCTGAACAGTAAAATCAATATAAAAGTGGCTGCAAAACCCACAACGCCGGCTGCGGCATCCCGGTACAGAGCCTCAGTCGGTTTTCCAAAAATAGTAATTACAGTGAAATAATATCCTGAAAAACAGGCGATGATATAAGAAAAATACATAATGGACAGTATAAACCAGCTGTCAGCATATTTTGGGCCGCCCACTAATTGCATTATCCAAGGACTGAGAAGTGTAAGCAGAACCGGGAGGGGTATGGTAAATAAGAAGTACGTTCGTTTATGTTTTTCCCTTTTGGACAAATCAAGTGTTTTAGATAATTGAATGGAAAGAGGATCGTAAAAAGCGGCAATATAGGTTTTCAGAAAGGAAGAGGCCTGTTTGGCCAGCTTAAAATTAGCTACCTGCTCCAGGGGAAGAAGGGCCGCGATCAGAATCTGCTCACTCTGCACAAAACCCATACGAAAAAATTTTCTTAAATAAAAAGGAAAATATACGACCAGCATGTTCCGGACTTCATTGTAAGAGAAAGCAAACCACGCATAGCCCAGAAAAATATCTTTAAGATATACCATACGTAATAGAAAGATAAATGCTTGCCCAAGCAATAGGCCTAAAAAGTACTGATTAATGCCCCCGGCAAGATATAACGCCAGCGCTATAATTTTTTCCACGAGCGTGGTTGCGGCTTCCAGCATGGCATTGGCGCCGAAACGCTGCTTGACAAAAAAAAGCGGAGTGGTAATAGTCTGCAGGTTTTCAATAAATAAATGCCCGGTTGTCAGCAAGCCGATATATATTAAATTCAGTTCGGGAAATTCCTGCTGGAGGGGATCGTAAAATACCAGTATAATCAGAGGATATAATAACGCCACGACCAAAGAGGCGCCTGCGCGAAGCCAGGTGCACGGCATAATGATTTTTGTGATGGCCTCGGTCCGGCGTTCCGTTTTAAATATCGGCGGCACTTCCCGGATGATTTTATAATGCAGCCCGAGATCCGTCAGAATTTTTGAAAGACTGACGACCGTATCGTACAGGGCAATCAGCGCAAAGATAGTTTTAGGCAGTTCATAAGCGAAATACACCGTAAACAGAATCGAGAAAACGGCAACCACGCCGCGGCCTGTAAGAATTCGAAAAGATTTTTTTACCAGACTATCCATGATGCGGGCGGATGATTAATGATTTAGTTCGTCTTGTCTTTGTTGGAACTGATACAGCCAGACGGAGGTAAATAACAACAGCCACTGGAAACCATACATGGCTTTGCTGACCGGTATGCCTGCTTCAATCCTTCTGTAGGCGGTGCGGACAGCGGTTTGGTCGCATAACTGAAAAAAAGCATTTTCCGGATGAAATACAATGTTGTGGATTATTTCCCTGATCGGCTTCATGGTCAGTAAATCGCCTGATGGGGGTATGAATCCTTTTTTGGGGCGGTAAATTAATTCCCGTGGTAATGATTGATTGAGAATTTTTTTCAGAATAGCTTTGGGCTCTCCGTTTTCGTTTTTTTTAAGGTAATTCATCGAATAAGCCCGAGTGATGAGCGAGTATTCTAAAAACGGAAATACCGGTGTATAACCAAAATACTGAAGCGGATCATAGGTTTTAGCTGTTGAAATGCCACAACAATTCTGAATGAGAGCCGAAAGACCGAACCGTTCTTCATCGGGAAGCCCTTCACCCAGAGCGGCATACATGTATAATAATTCATTTAATGTTTCGTTGTAGTGTTGCGGTTGGATATTATAGGCGATGCCGTTTAACGATTTCTTGGCGAACATCCAGGATAATTCAACAGGGAATTGCTGACTTTGATAATAAGGCAGTAAGAAATCCTCGATTTTACCAAGCCAGTGAAAGTTTTTATGATATTTCCATAGTTGCGCGGATTTGTAAAACCGGCTGGCCCATGTTTTCAATGCATCTGAGGTGCGGTAAAGTTTTTGCAGTTTGAAGTAGTGCATGGGCAGGGCAAATACTGTATCGGCGCCGTTTCCGTCTAAAATATGGGTTACATCCGGTAAATGTTCGGCAATCCGATGGCATAAAATGGCCGACGGGATAAAAGCATGATCGCTGAACGGATAAGAATATAATTGCACCAGTTGTTCAAGTATGGAAATACAGGGTTGAGGTTCATGTACGATTTGAATAAAGGGCAATTTCAAATGTTCGGCGACAATTCTGGCCAATTCGGCCTGAGGGTCATGTTCCCCGAAACTGTAATTAATAAGAGGCATATCCTGACGTCCGGCGGCCTTGGCCAGCGCTGCCAGCAGGCTTGAATCTACACCGCCACTAAATAACAATCCGGTCGTTGAAGGATAGGAATATATTTGTTCCAATAATGTATTTTTCACGATTTCCTCAGCGTTGGCATCATTCGTTGGAATAATATCCTTGCTGAGTTCTGCGTAAACGCGGATTTGCGGATGGCCATTAATAGTAAGTTTAACACAATGACCGTTGGGTACTCGGAATATTTCCTTAAAAATAGTGCGGTTTGCGGGATTGCTCCGAAAATGCAATAAATCATAAAGTCCGTGAGTGTTTAATTTTGATTTAGACCATAAGCCCAAGAATCTTAAATCATTGCTTATTACAATGCCCCTTGCATCCGTGTAATAAAATATTTTTTCAGGGGCTGTAAGCGGTACAAATATTTCTATAGTACCCGAATGAAAATGTAAGGCAATTACTGGATTTAGGTATTTTTTTGTCAGCGTTTGTATATTTTCTTTAATATCATCATGAGAAATGGACATGCTTGTTTCCGATATGGATACGGTAGAGCACAAGAAATGGCTCGTATCATCTTTTATACACGGCTTTATCGTAAGGTTACTTTTATGCAACCAATTTAATGATAAAACAGACTCATTGTTTTTGAAGATATGAGTAAGACGGTTAAGATGCAGCCATTTTGCGTGGGAGGTGAGCTGTGCATCCCAGGTATTATTTAAATGCCCCAATCCGTAAAAAGCATAAAAGAACATATATCACACAACGTTTATGAAAAGACACCAAAAAGGTAATAAATTTTTATCAATACTACAATTCTTAATATTATAATCGTTCTAATTTTAAGATTTTAGGTTATGTTTTATTATGCTACAAAAAAGATAGGATGTTTACAGGTGAAAATAAATCCGTTTTTAAGCATTATAATATTTTATAACTCGATTATTTACTGCTTATACGTGTAATAGTTCATCCTTTATTAAAGTTCTATAAGAATTACAGAAAGGTTTAATAAATTGTCTGTTGCGCAGACGGCATCAACGAAGGGTTTAAAAGATGCATAATTTTTTTACCTTTTTTTAATACGGAGAAGGGGATCCGCCTAAGGCGGAGAACTCCCGGTAGAACGTGTTGTTTTCTGTCCGGGTGAGAAGGCGGCATTATCAAACTGATGAAGTTATGAATAAGGTTGAACCAATAAAAAAAGTGTTTCAGAAAAAAATCTGAGACACTTTTTTGCGGAGAAGGGGATCCGCCTAAGGCGGAGAACTCCCGGTAGAACGTGTTGTTTTCT
>CAZSRX010000019.1:72683-73040 GCA_964609675.1 uncultured Bacteroidota bacterium
AATAAAAAAAGTGTTTCAGAAAAAAATCTGAGACACTTTTTTGCGGAGAAGGGGAGATTCGAACTCCCGGTACAGCTTTTCAACCGTACGGCGGTTTAGCAAACCGCTGCCTTAAGCCACTCGGCCACCTCTCCGGATATAAAAAATCCGTAAACAAACCATTATATTGTCTATCTAAAGATAAACTTTTTTTAGAAAAAGTCAATGCCATTTATCGGTTGCCGGCACGCCCCGAAAAATGTTTTTGATATCAGGTAGAAGGTTAAAAACAGAGTGGTTATGTAACACAGGTTATTGGAAAATGTCTCGTCCTAGAAAAAGTTGACACTTTAGTAGTCGTAATTTTTCTTTTTTTTG
>CAZSRX010000020.1:0-72702 GCA_964609675.1 uncultured Bacteroidota bacterium
ATTTTTCTAATGGCGGCCATTAGAAATTATTCTGTAATGACAATTCCGGGATTAAGCGATTCTTTCCTACTCATAAAAGGATAAAATTTCTATTATTTGAAAAGTCATAATAAATTCTATATTAATTATGGTGCGGTTTATTCAACTGCTGTATATACCTTTCACAGTCAAGCTTGGAATAAACCGGATATTAGTAACCAGTAACAATAATATGCCTATATAACACCTAATAAAGTGTTTTATTTCATGCACCCAATCCTGCATAACCGGTACCGTTTGGCGGCTTATTTAAGTTCCTGGATGATTTTAAGCCTGCTTCTGACCGTAATTATCATATGGATCAGCGCCGTTGAATGGTGGCTGGCGGCTGTATGGATTTTACCTGCCGGTATGGTACATGCGTTTTTTGGTTTATCGGCTTATTACTTATGCCGGGTGTTTCCTTTGGCGCAGGTTGCGTATAAAAAAGTCCTTATCGTTTTTTTCAGCGCCGGTATTATTTCTAATGCGTTATGGATTTTTGCGGTTTATCTATGGTATGGCGTCCTGGCTTCGTTTTCGGGCGATCGTTTCGGCGATCAAACTTTACAGACGTTTCTTACGGTTTTATTCCTCACCGGTCTTTTGCTGTACTGGCTTTCGGCGGTGATGCATTATCTGATCATTGAGTATGAACGATCCGCAGCAATGGAGAAGCAGACTTACGAACTTACGATTCTGGCCAAGGAAAACGAGCTAAAAATGCTCCGGTCGCAGGTGGATCCGCATTTTCTTTTCAACAGCCTGAATTCCCTCAACGCCCTCATCAAGACCGACCCTGAAGCCGCCCGCGCCATGACCTATACTCTGGCTGATTTTTTTCGGAAAACCATTTCTATCGGCCCGAAGGCGTTTCTATCGGTAGGCGATGAAGCGGAACTGACCGGTCATTTCCTGAGCATCGAGCAGATCCGTTTCGGGCCGCGGTTGCGCTGTGAACTCCGCGTCAACGAAGACTGCAAGGCTGTTCCGATACCGGTATTCCTGTTACAACCGCTGGTTGAAAACGCCGTCAAACACGGAATCTCCAATCTGATAGAGGGCGGCGTCGTTAGAATAGACATCCACAAATCCGAAGGCTATTTACATATTAGTATTGAAAATCCTTATGACGAAACGGCTATCGCCGGACGGGGAACCGGCACCGGTTTAAACAATGTCCGTAAGCGACTGGAAAAAATCTATGGCGGTTTGGCGACCATGTCGGTTCAGCCAGGCAAAGGCGTATTTACTGTTACCATTCGGATTCCTTTAACCGCAACGTATGACCGCGTCTGAGGCACATACCATCCGCGCGCTGATTGTGGACGATGAGCCGTTATCCCGTGCCATTATCAGGGAATTTCTCGTGGCACATACGGATATCATTCCGGTCGCCGAATGCGGCAACGGTTATGAGGCAATCAAGGCGATTGCCGAAGAGAAACCCGATCTGATATTTCTGGATATTCAGATGCCCAAACTCAGCGGCTTTGATGTGCTGGAATTAATCAGCGAACCGGTCCATGTCATATTCATCACCGCGTTCGATCAATTTGCAATCCGCGCGTTTGAGGTGCATGCGGTAGATTATCTCTTAAAACCCGTTAGCCGGGAGCGGTTTGACGAAGCGCTGAATCATGTCCGGAAACTATTTGCTGCAAAACAGCCGACCGATACCAGAAAAATCGCCGGGTCGTTTCAATCATCCGGTCCGCCGTTGGAACGCATTATCGTCAGAGATGGAACGAATGTTCTTATTATTCCCGCCGAAATGGTTGATTATATCGAAGCGCAGGACGACTATGTGATGATACGCTGGGCCGGTCAATCAGCACTGAAACAGCAACGGCTCTCTGAATTGGAGCGTTTGCTCGACAGCCGTCTCTTCATACGTTTGCACCGGTCGTATATCGTCCAAATCAACCGGATATCAAAAATCGAATTATACGCCAAGGACAGCCGCGTGGTTATTCTTAAAGACGGCACCAAAATACCGGTCAGCCGGAACGGTTATGAAAAATTGAAACGCCTCTTATTCAACGTTTAATTTGATTCCGGTCGGAGAACCGGCCGCCGATATCCAGGACGATCGCAATCATTATTTCAGACAGCCGCTTGGGTTTTCTTTAAATCTTCCAAGGGCACCGTGTGGGCGCCTCCGTTAACCCTGATCCGATGCTTTCAGAGCGGTGGAATAGCGCGCCTCCTTCGGGCGGCCATGCATACGTTCGTTTCGCATCCGACTTTCCAGAATAAGCCGGTTTTTTATCTCATCAATATCATCGTGCGGGATTTCGTAAAACCTCTGGTCCGTAACTGATATACGTAAATATTCGATGATACCAATCTCCCGGTATTATCCCGCCCGTCCCAAGTAATTGAATATTTCCCGGCCATATGGAACCGATCCTCGATGAGCGTCCGGACTTCCTGGCCCAGTAAGTTATAAATCTTCAGAGTAACATCGTGGCTGACCGCCAACCGATAACTGATCACGGTTGTAGGATTGAATGGGTTCGGGTAGTTCTGTTCTAAAAAACAGCTCATAAATATTGGATCGCTGGTATTCCGGAAGCCCACGGATCCGGTGATGTTTTCATAAACAAAATCCTCAAGCGTATTTTGCAACGAATCAAGGGTAGGATAGGAAGCGGTATCAATTTTTAGTACGGTCATGCCTTCATCATCCGCACCAACGCTATCAGTGGCCATATCAAAAGTCACACCGATGCTGGCGTTGGTCAAAGTAAAGCCGCATCCGCCGACGTCTGTCGCTCCCGAACGGGCTGCCGCCCAGGCAAGCCTGAATTCCGTGCCGTCATAAAAAAGAACATCGTTCAGATAATGCGCACCAAAATGACGGGTAAATACCGAATCGGCGATGTCCTTGGCTTCGTGTTCTGTTACGGCTTTTGCGGTTTTTGGAAATAAACTTCCAAAAGCAATCATCACTATAAATAAGTTTCGCTTAAAAAAAACTGGCGCTATTTCATCTTGCCGGGGTTTCATGACATTTAACAAGAATTTCAGATTTGCAAAATTAATCGTTCGTTGTAACGGTTGGCTGGGAATGGTTCGTCCAACGTCTGCGTGCCGAAAAGTTATACGAATCCGTTCGCCCAAACGGTTTTAACCAGTTCAGGTAAAACCGCCCCCGCCAAGCCCTGAAGATGATAATGGGCATGCTCCGTCAGCGGCGTTTCGTCGGGATTCACTTCGATTACGACCGCCCGGTGTTTCAGCGCTTCATACGGAATAGCCGCCGCAGGATAGACCACGCCGGAGGTACCGATAGAGAAAAGCACGTCACAACTGCGCGCGGCCTGGAACGCCGCGTCCATAGCGCCGAAAGGCAACATCTCGCCGAACCATACCACGTCCGGGCGGAGCAGTCCGTTGCATTGTGGACAGCGCGGCGGAATCTGCCCGTCTTCCCTCCACGCTTCAATAATCGTCCCTTCATTAAAGCATTTCACGCGCCGGATATTGCCGTGCAGTTCGATAACGTTTTTACTCCCCGCCTGCTGATGCAGATTGTCGATATTTTGGGTAATTAGCGTAAAACCCGGCACGTGTTTTTCCATATTCACCAGCGCGAGATGGCCCGGATTCGGCGCTACATGCTGAACCATTTCCCGGCGGTAAGCGTACCATTCCCAAACCATTTTGGGATTTCGCAGAAACGCTTCCGGCGTGGCCAGTTCTTCGGGTTTGAAACTTGCCCACAATCCGGTCTGCGCATCACGAAACGTGGGGACATTACTCTCAGCGGAAATACCCGCTCCCGTTAAAACCGCTATGGAGCGGGCTTTTCTGAGAACATCTATAAGTTCCGTCTGAATCATCTCTTTTTGTCCTTCAACGTAATCGCCATGCCGATGCAAATATATAATGTTTTTTGTAAATATCAATCAAAGTCCTTGTTTTTAGCGTTAACTTTTTCTGAAAATAATCTATCATATTTTTCGTTTTTTTATTATTATATTCCATCATGAAAGGCCTGATTTGAATTATTTATCGCATTTCTATTTCAATTCCCGTCTGCTGAACATTCCCGTTGACCGTCACTGGTTTCACTGGGGCGCAGCCATGCCCGATTTACTGCGGGTACACAGGAAGGACCACCGGCTCCGGCTCAATAATATTCCCCAATCCCCGGACAGGCCCGCTTCGCTGGCATTCTGGGAAGGCGTGAAAAATCATCTACTGACTGATCGGATTTATCATCAGTCCGAGCTTTTCAATGAATTTCAGACATGCCTGATCCGTCTTTTCAGGGCGCAAAATCCGATATTGGGAGAGTTCCCATTGAATTATATCGCCCATATCAGTCAGGAACTTCTACTGGATTATATCCTGTTTAAACATCACGCCGATTTGGCTGATGAGTTTTACCGGGCCATCGCGGAGACAGAAATACCGCGGATAGCTGATGAACTGAATATTTTGTTTCCGGGTAACGGTTCACTCGTACCGTTTATCCGCCGCTTCACCAAAGAGAAATACCTGAACCATTATGGAAATCTGGAATATCTGATAGGAATTTTATTTTATAAAGTCAACCGCCTCAGCCCGAAAAAACTGTCCGGCGTTTTTTTCACGGATTTTGAAATCGTTTATAATAAAGGCACGGCAATGATTGAACCTGAAGTTAATGGGTTAATGGGCTCCTTGCTGAAACGATTTCCATCGGAACTTACCGTTTAATGATTCCTTACGGTCTTAGTTCTCTAATACAACAACCGCTTCCGGCAAAAATCGAAGTGGCACTTCTGTTATAGCGGCTTACTTTTTTTAATTTTTTCTATTGCCAATAAAACCGCTTCATTCGTTGCGGGAATCTGGAACTCCGGTTCGATTTTATTATCGGCCACAGAAGCAATCGCGTCCTTAATCGCCAGCCAGCAGGATAGTGCGAGCATAAACGGCGGTTCGCCGACAGCTTTACTGCCGTGAATGGTGTTGTAATTGGCGGCGTCTTTCAGCAACTCGACGCGAAAATCTTTTGGAATATCCTGCACGCTCGGTATTTTGTATGTATCGGGCGAATGGGTCATCAGGTTGCCTTGGGCGTCCCATTTAATTTCTTCGGTTGTCACCCAGCCGCAGCCCTGCACAAAGCCGCCTTCAACCTGTCCGATATCCAGGTGCGGGTTAATGGAATCGCCCACGTCGTGCAGAATATCGGTACGGAGAATCTGCGTCCGGCCGGTGAGCACATCCACCAGTACCTCTATCACGGCCATACCAAACGCGTAATAATGGAACGGCCGGCCCTTTCCTTTTTCGCGGTCAAAGTAAATGCCCGGGGTGCGGTAATAGCCTTGCGCGCTGAGACTGATTTGCTTCAGGACCATCACATTCAGCACTTCGTCGAAGGTCATCGAACGTTTCGGATTTTTCTTATCAAATATTTTATCATCGGCGAAAGTGATGTCTTCCAGCAAAGTCGGCCGGCCTTTGTGTTTTTCGTTGAGCATTTTAACCACCTCCGGCGCGATGCGGGATTTTAAGATAGCGACGGCGTTGCGGACGGCAAATCCGTTCAAATCGCTTCCGGAGGAGGCTGCCGTGGCCGATGTATTGGGCACTTTCGATGTGTTGGTCGCATTAACCTTGACGCGGTGCAGACTGATGCCGAATTCTTTAGCCGCGATCTGCTGTATTTTGGTGTTCAGCCCCTGCCCCATTTCCGTGCCGCCGTGATTAACGAGCACGCTGCCGTCCGCGTACACATTGACTAACGCGCCGGCCTGATTCAAAAACGCCGTGGTGAACGAAATGCCGAATTTCACAGGCGTCAGATAAATTCCTTTCTTATAAAATTCATTTATCGCATTAAATTCCTGTACGGCTTTCTTCCGTTTGTGGTAGTCCGAGGATTTCACCAATTGCTCATAAATGGTGTAAAGCCGGTTGTTTTCGACCACTTCGCCGTAGGGGGTTACATTCTTATCTTTTAATCCGTAGAAGTTTTTGTAACGGATTTCAAGCGGTTCTTTATTCAAATGTCTGGCGATGCGGTCCAGCACGGTTTCTATAGCCGCCATGCCCTGCGGGCCGCCGAAACCGCGGAAAGCGACGTTCGACGGCAAGTTAGTTTTCCATACTTTTCCGATGATCTGCATATTGGGAATGTAATACGCGTTGTCCGCATGCAGCATCGCGCGTTCCAGGATGGCGTAGGATAAATCCGTGGCGTGCCCGCCGTCGGCGTTGAGGTCAATTTTCACGGCATTTATTTTTCCGTCGTCACTGAAGCCCACTTCATAATGGGTCATATAGCGGTGTCGCTTGCCGGTAATTTTCTGGTCATCATCTCTGAACAGACGAATTTTCACCGGCCGGCTCGTTGCGCGGCTCAGCAGCGCGCACCAGGCGGCGACATGATTGCCCTGCGTTTCCTTGCCGCCGAAACCCCCGCCCATCCGACGTACTTCCACTACGACCTCATGACGCGGGATTCCCAGCACTTCCGCAACCATCGCCTGCGTTTCCGAGGGATGCTGCGTGGAACTGTACAGGTTCATCTCATTCTGTTCGCCGGGAATGCATAAACAAACCTGCGTTTCCAGGTACCAGTGTTCCTGAGCGCCGGTTTTTAACGTGCCTTTGATGACGTGCTTCGATTGCTTCATCGCTTCGTCCACATTGCCCCGTTCGATTCTACGGATAGGACCCAACAGGCTGTTTTTTGCAATGGCGGTTTCGATATCGAGTATCGGTTCTAATAATTCATATTCGACCGTAATTGCTTTTTCCGCCTGCAGCGCCTGTTCTTCGGTTTCCGCAGCGATCAGAAACATTGCCTGGCCCACGCAGCGGACTTCCTTTTCCGCAAGGCATGGCTCGTCATG
Source organism: uncultured Bacteroidota bacterium (assembly GCA_964609675.1). Lineage (GTDB taxonomy): Bacteria > CLD3 > CLD3 > SB21 > JBBIRG01 > CAZSRX01. The sequence goes on from CAZSRX010000020.1 coordinate 6,879, forward strand.
AACCACTGGTCCCATCTGATTATGGCCGGGAATGTCCTTATAACAGAGCACCGCATGAACGCCGGGCATTTGTTTCGCAGCGTTCAGGTCAAAGGATTTGATTTTCGCATGCGCATGCGGGCTGTATACCACGCGTCCGTGCAGTAACTGATCGTTGACTAATATATCGTCAATATATACCGATTCCCCGGTAACATGCTTGACGGCGCTTTCGTGAGGGATGTTATTTTTCATAAGCTACTGAACATCTAAAGTGATTATTTTGTTTGAATAAATATAACAAGTTCAGTAGTTAAAATCCAAAATATTTATTCATGATGTTGACGGTCATACCATCAATCAGCGCGGTACCTCTGTAACGAGTCGTATTAAAATTCAAATCGTTCGTATACCACCCTACCTTCACATCCATTATAAAAAAAGGCTGTCCGGTATCGGACAGCCTCCAAAGAATCCTTCGATGGGGTCGGATTATTTTTTCATCTTTTTCACAAAGGCCGTGAGAACGGTTTCCAGGTTCGGTTTGCCGATTTCCTGTAAATCATATTTCACGCGCACGGTGGGCTTCTTGATCTTGATGATACGGCTCAGGTCAATCGGGGTGCCGATCACCACTACGTCGCACGGCGTACGGTTAATGGTTGTTTCCAGATCTTTCATCTGTTTGGCGCCGTAGCCCATCGCCGGCAGCAACGTGCCGATGCCGGGATATTTCTTGTAGGTTTCCGTAATGCTCGCTACGGTGTACGGTCGCGGGTCGATAATCGCCGAGGCGTTGTATTTCTGTGCGGCCACAATCCCGGCGCCGAATTTCATTTCGCCGTGGGTCAGCGTCGGACCGTCTTCAACGACGAGGGCGCGTTTGCCCATAATTTTTTCCGGGTTGTCCACGGTGAGGGGTGACGCGGCGTCAATAATGACCGCTTTAGGGTTGATCTTGCGAACGTTGTCGCGAAGCGTGTTGACAGAATGAATATCCGCCGAATCAATCTTGTTAATCACCACCACGTCGGCCAGACGCAGATTCGCTTCGCCGGGGAAGTAGGTAGATTCATGACCCACGCGGAGCGGATCCACAATCACGATATGCAGATTGGTTTTGTAGAACGGTACGTCGTTGTTGCCGCCGTCCCACAGGATCACATCCGCTTCCTTCTGCGCCTGTTCGATGATAGCGCCGTAATCGACGCCGGCATAAATGATTGTGCCGCTCACGATGTGCGGTTCGTATTCCTCGATTTCTTCAATCGTGCATTTATGTTTCTTCAGGTCGTTCAGACTGGCATAGCGCTGAACTTTTTGCTTCACGAGGTCGCCGTAAGGCATCGGGTGACGGATGGCGGCGACTTTAAGGCCGAGGCTGCGGAGCACTTCCGCGACGCGGCGCGTGGTCTGACTTTTGCCGGAACCGGTCCGGATCGCGCCGATGGATACCACCGGTTTTTTACTGGGAATCATGGTCGGTTCGGCGCCGAGCATTTTGAAATGCGCGCCGGCGGCCAGCACCATTGACCCGCGGGACATCACGTAATTGTAGGATACATCGCTGTAGGAAAATACCACTTCATCCACATTATATTTTTTAATCAGGTTTACCAGTTCCTTTTCGTCATAAATCGGTATGCCCTGCGGGTAGAGTTTGCCGGCCAGAGCGGCAGGGTACTTGCGTCCGTGAATATCCGGAATCTGCGTCGCCGTAAAAGCCACAACCTGATACTGCGGGTTGTCGCGGTAAATCGTGTTGAAATTGTGAAAATCACGTCCCGCGGCGCCCATGATAAGCGTTCTGATTTTTTCCATAAAGTACTCTCCCGTTTTTAATTATTAATTAACCTTCTAACACTTTTTTCATGCGTTCCAGCGCCCAGTCAATCTCTTCTTTCTTGATGACTAACGGCGGCGCTAATCGGAACGTCACTTCGTGGGTTTCCTTGCAAAGGATGCCTTCGTCTTTAAGCTTTTCGCAGAACGGACGGGCTTTCTTGTTCAGGTCCACGCCGAGCCACAAGCCGCGGCCTCGCACGGTCACCATATGCGGACTCTTGAATTGACGCAGTTCGTTCAGGAAATACTTGCCGAGTTTGGCGGAGTTTTCGATCAGGTTTTCTTCCTGAAGGACTTTCAGGGATGTCCGCGCGATGGCGCAGGCCAACGGATTGCCGCCAAAGGTGCTGCCGTGATCGCCGGGATTGAACACGCCCAAAACTTCTTTTTTGGAAAGCACCGCCGACACCGGATAATAGCCGCCGGACAGCGCCTTGCCGATAATCACCGCGTCGGGCTGAACGTCTTCGTACTTGTAAGCGAACAACTTACCCGCACGTCCGAGTCCGGACTGGATTTCATCCACGATATATAAAACGTTGTTCGCCTTGCAGACTTCATACGCCTGCTTCAGGAATCCTTCCGGCGGAATGATGATACCGGCTTCACCCTGAATCGGCTCAAACAGAAACGCGCAGGTATTCGGGGTGATGGCCGCTTTCAGCGCCTGGATGTCACCGTAAGGAATAATCTTAAATCCAGGCGTCAGCGGGCCGAAACCGTCTTTATACTGCTCGTCCGTCGAAAAGCTGATAATCGTGGTAGTGCGGCCGTGAAAGTTATTTTCGCAGACGATGATTTCCTGCTTATCCTTCGCGATGCCCTTGACGTACTGCCCCCACTTGCGGGCCGCTTTCAAGGCGGTTTCCACGGCTTCCGCGCCGGAGTTCATCGGCAAAGCCATATCAAATCCGGTGAGATCGTGCAGGTCTTTGTATAATAACGGCAACTGATCATTACGAAAGGCGCGTGAAGTCAGCGTGACACGTTTGGCCTGTTCATTCATTGTCGCCAGAATTTTCGGATGGCAGTGTCCCTGGTTTACAGCGGAATAAGCGGCCAGACAGTCAAGGTATTTCTTGCCTTCCACGTCGTACACCCAGACGCCTTCCGCGCGTTCAATTACTACATCCAACGGATGGTAATTATGCGCGCCGTACTTCTCTTCCAGCTCAATGTATTCTTGAGTCTTCATAAATCACCTGATGGGTTTTAGAGTTAAAAAAATTAGATTATTAAAATCGGAGGGATGTTATCGCCATCTAAGTAAAACCGATATGGTCGTTAATCAGGGATACGACGCCAATCCGGCTTTTACGCGAATGCTGATGGAAATAATGAATTCTCATGACGGTTCCTGATTAAGTTGCGGGAGAGTATATAAAAATTAAATGACATTTTAAAGAAAAATCGGTTAATTCGGATTTTTTTCTAATCCGTAAAAAACGGAGGACTGCCCTTCAAGGAACATCGGTGGGATCCCACGTACAGTGCCAGTTTTCATTCAGATGGTTGAGTTTTTCCATATCATCGTTTGAAATCTCAAAGTCAAAAACGGCGGCGTTTTCCTCTATCCGTTTCGGATCGGCCGATTTGGGCAAGACGACCACACCCTGCTGCAGCGCCCACCGGATCAGTATTTGCGCGGCACTTCGGCGATATTTCTCCGCGATATTTTTCAAACGGGGCTCTTTCAGACGCATTCCTTTGGTTAGAGGGCTGTACGCCTCGAGTATCACGTCATGACGGCGGCAGAAATCGAGCAAGGATTTCTGATATAAAAAAGGATGAAATTCCACCTGATTGACCATCGGTTTTATTCGGCAGTATGAAAAGACTTCTTCTAAGTGCCGTAGGGTGTAATTACTGACGCCGATAGCTTTACAAAGGCCTTCTTCATATAAGGTTTCCAGGGCTTTCCAGGATTCCTTACGCGCGTGCGTTTCCGGCCAGTGAATCAGGTAGAGATCCACATAAGGCAGATTCAGACGTTTCAGACTTTCATGAAAAGCTCGGATGGCTTTATCGTAGCCGTGATCGTCATTCCACAATTTGGTGGTTACAAACAGTGCTTCGCGCGGCCATCCGCACTGGCGGACAGCCCGGCCGACATCTTCTTCGTTATTATAAAACCGCGCCGTGTCAATATGCCGGTAGCCGCACTGTATAGCGTGCCGGCAAGCGTTCAGGGTAGGGCCGCCGTTTCGTATCTGCCAGACGCCCAATCCAAGCACCGGAATGGGTACGCTGTTATGCAGGGTCAGCGTCGAATGGATGGTCAATGCCATGAACAAACAGGATTATTGAAGGAGGTTATATTTTTCCAGTTTATAATAAAACGCGCTGGTTTTGACGCCAAGGAGGCGCGCGGCCTCGCTGCGTACACCGTTGCTTTTTTTGAGGGCCTGTTCGATAAGCGCTTTTTCAATTTTTTCGAGGGACTGGTCCAGCCCGAGCGCTTCGAGTTCTTCCAACGGCAGTGAAAAATCGCGCGGTCCGGTATCAAGAATCGAAAAGTCGGCTGCGGTGAGGTTTTTTGTACCGGACAACACGACGGCGCGTTCGATCACATTCTCCAGTTCGCGCACATTCCCCGGCCAGTCGTAACGGCTCAGGCGATCGTATACTTCCGGGCTTACGGTAATCGGATGCCGGCCCAACTCTCTTTCCATGCGCCGGACGAAGAAATCAATCAGCAGGGGGATGTCTTCCTTACGCTCGCGCAGCGCCGGCAGGTAGATGGGAATGATGTGCAGGCGGTAATACAAATCCTCGCGGAATTTTTTTTCCTGAATGGCCTGCTGGAGATTCTGATTGGTGGCGGCAATGACGCGCGTGTTGACGCTGAGCGTGGCCTCCCCGCCGACGCGCTCAAATTCGCGTTCCTGCAGGACGCGGAGCAGCTTCACCTGGACGTTCAGGGAAATATCGCCGATTTCATCCAGGAAAATCGTGCCCGTATCGGCCAGTTCAAAGCGCCCTTTCTTGGTTTTAATCGCTCCGGTGAAAGCGCCTTTTTCGTGCCCGAAGAGTTCGCTTTCGAGCAGGGTTTCGGTCAGCGCGGCGCAACTGACTTTGATAAACGGCCGTTCCTTGCGGGCGCTGTTATAGTGAATGGCGCGGGCGATCAATTCTTTGCCGGTACCGCTTTCGCCGTATATCATAACCGAACTATCCGCCTCGGCGCTTTTACGAACCAGCTCGTATATTTCCTGCATCCGCTGGGATCGGCCGATAATCTCGCCGAAATTAAACCGGTTTTCAATCTCTTCCCGCAGATATAAATTTTCCTCGGTGGTCCTGAGAAATTGCTTGCGTTCACGGCAAATCCGGCTAAGCTTTTCGATTTTGATCAGCAGTTCATCCGGAGAAAACGGCTTGGTGATGAAATCCGCCGCGCCGTTTTTCATCGCTTCGACGGCCACATCCACCGTGCCGTACGCCGTAATCAGAATGACTTCCGTTTCAGGAAACAACTCGCGGACCCGCCGAAGTACCTGCAGGCCGTCCATCGGACTCATTTTGTAATCGGTTATAACCAGATCAAAAGGCTCCTGCTTAAACGCATCCATGCCGCTCGTTCCGTTTGATACGGCCTGTACATGATATTGCGCTTTCTGCAGGACTTCCAGAATCCCCTCCCGCATGGTATCGTTGTCTTCGATGACCAGAACGCGGAATTTCGGCTCGCCCTCGCCCTTCATATCAAGGTTTCCCCGACTGGTATTTAAGATAGGTCTCTTTGTTTTTCGGATTGATACTGATGAGCCGGTCAAAGACGGATTTATCTTTTGCGGTTTCGAAAACTTTACATATATCGAGATAGTGTATCTGGATAAACCGTTCCGTGTGATTTTTAGTATGTATCTGGTTAAGGTTTTTTTCCATCAGTTCGATGGCTTTCAACATGTTGCCGCGGGCAGTAAGCACTTCGCCTTCATTGAAGTTAGCCCAGGCCTCATAATAATAATCCTTCATGATACGATAATCCTGATAGCGCGTATCCAAAAAGAGGTCGGCCCGTTCGGCGCGTTCTTTCCAGCCGCCGTAGGGAACCATGGCCGAAGCCTGAACGGCCAGACTTTTCGCTTTTTGGAAAAAAGCCGTTCCCATAAATTTACCCCATGTGTCCATTTCATCGCCGATCATGATAAAGATGTAAAAGTCAATAATACTCAGGAACGAATGGATTTGTGTTTCATCATGGTAGAACGTATAGCCTTTCTGCAGAACAAACGTACAGGCATTGTCCATGAACTGCAGTTCCTTGCCGTTTGAGCAGACGATAGTGGCGCTGACCTTTTTACCGCCGGCATCGTCGGCCACACGGTCCAGCACAATCTGGAAGTCCAGGCTGATCTTGGTCTGGTCATCGGTCTTGGTCCAGTCATAATTATTGATATAATTGAGCAGTTTCTGCTCAAAACCTTCAAACAGATCCAGATTGCGTCCTTGCAGTTTATCCCTGATGACTTTAACATTAGCGGATATTTTCTGTCCCATCAGGGCATTATCTGCAATCAAAACGAACCACCATAGCGGTATGAAACCGCAGGTGCGCAATAAGAATTTCATATATCCCCCTTTGGTTAGGCTGGGTTTAAAGCATGGCCCTCAGGCCGCCGGTGAAGCCCCTGAATTTTCTTCAACCTGAGGTACATACAGAATCCGACCGCAGTATTCACAGGTGCGGATGGCGTCTTTTTTCCGAAGTTCAATGATCACCTGTGGCGGCACCTGGTTGAAACAACCGCCGCAGGACTCCTTGACAATCGGCGTTACCGCAATATTGTTTTTAGCCTTTCGGATCCGTTCGTACTTGTTAAGAATGTCTTTACGGATAGCGGGTGTAATACGTTCGCGCTCATCCCGCAGAGCGGTTTCTTCCTTGGCAGTCTCGGCAATTTTTACATCCAGCTCTTCTTTGCGCTGACGGTGTTCGTCCTGCAGCCCTTTCAATTTTTCCTCCTTGGGCTTAAGCGCCTCTTCCAGTTCAAGCGTTTTATATTCCAGTTCATTGATCCGCGCCTGGATGCGTTTCACTTCCTGCTCGCAATAATCGATTTGTGAGGAGGTGGCTTCGTATTCTTTGTTGGACGTAGCTTTGTAGAGCTGATCGTTATACTTCACAATTTTTTCTTTATTCGAGGCCAGGTCGGTTTGCAGGGAATTCTTTTCCGCCGTAAAATCCTGAATGGATTTCTTATCGGTATCGATTTCTTCCTGAACCGCGTTCACTTCGTTTTGTAACGCTTCCACCTGCTTCGGCAGATCGCCACGGAGCATTTCAATTTCATAGAGTTTTTTGTCAATAACCTGAAGTTGAATCAGACTTTCAATATTTTTTTTCAATGAACGCCTCCTTTCGGTGGAGAAAAAAATTAAACATCATCATGATTATAAAATTTGAGTGTGCGATCGTACCAGACTCAGAAATTCGGAACGGGTCCTTGGGTCCTCTTTAAAGACACCCAGCATACAACTGGTCGTGGTCAGGCTTTTTTGTTTTTCTACGCCGCGCATCATCATACATAAATGCTGGGCCTCAATGATAACCCCGACACCCTGCGGCTGCAAAGCGGTGTGGATGCACATCGCGATTTCCTGGGTCAGGCGTTCCTGTACCTGAAGCCGGTGTGCAAACATGTCCACGATACGCGGTAATTTACTGAGCCCGATAATCTTGCCCCCGGGTACGTAGGCGATATGGCATTTTCCGAAAAAAGGTAATATGTGATGTTCGCAAAGACTATACACTTCGATGTCCTTGACTAATACCATTTCATTAAAGTCTTCCTCAAAAATAGCGGAGTTGATAACTTCCTGAGGATTTTCCTTATAACCGCTCAGTAAAAAATCATAGCTGTTCTCGACTCGCGCCGGAGTATCCAGCAAACCTTTTCGATTGGGATCTTCGCCGTAATTGATTAACAGATTTCTGATGAGCTCTTGGGTATCCATGCCGTTCCTTTATAAAAAATGAATAAAAAAGCCCTGATTTAGGGAATTCAGGGCTTTGTATACAGGTGTTTTCTTTATGGAAATGGAAAACCGCGGTATTCTGCGGTTAAGCGTTTTTATAATCGTCGTTTTGTAAATCATACGTTTTTACCGTTTTTATATCAGCGGCGGTAAAGTATAAATTCAATGCCAGTTATGCAAGGAAAAAATCGGTTTAATCATTTTTTTTATAATCGGTCCTTTACCCGTTAAAAAAACAAACGGCTCATTTTTTATGAAATCGTTTTTTATACTTGAAAAAAGGTTAATAAGAGAGTACATTTATTGCAGTAATTAAAAACCTTTCTACTGACGCATGAATAACCATATATCATTAATCGGAGACAACACATTATGGTAAACAGAAAAGGCACCAAAAAGGCTGTTGCCAAAACTAAAAAATCCGCAAAGAAAACCGCGGAAAAAAAAGTGAAAAAGACTGTTAAAGCCAAGGCCAAGAAAACCGTTAAGAAAACCACCGCAAAAAAAGCCGTTCAACGAAAGGCCGCATCCGGCGCCAAAAAAACGGTAAAAAAAGCCAAACCGGCACTCACAAAAAAGGTTGGGGCCAAAAAAATTGTCCGTACCGGGAAAGCCGCGAAACCGGCGGTAAAAGCCAAGGGTCTATACGTAAATCCCAATATTTTCAGAGAATATGACATTCGCGGCATCGTCAAGGATGACCTGCCGTTGCCGGTTGTAGAACTGCTGGGAAAAGCTTATGCCACATACATGCTCGAACACGGCGCCAAAATCGTAACCATCGGCCGGGACGTACGGACCACTTCGCCGTCGCTGAAAGAGGCCTTCGCCAAAGGTATGCTCTCCACCGGGCTCGACGTTATCGACATCGGGGTCGTACCCACGCCGGTGCTGTATTACTCGATTGTACACCTCAAGACCGACGGCGGCATCATGATCACCGGCAGCCACAATCCGCGCGAATATAACGGCTTCAAGATGTGTCTCGGTTTGGCTCCGATTTACGGCGAAGAAATCCAGAAACTCCGAATCATGATCGATCAGCAAGCGTTTAAAACCGGAAGCGGCAACGAGTATAAGGAGGATATCCTGCCGGCGTATGTGGATATGATCCTGAAGAAAATCCATCTTGAAAAGAAATTCAAGATCGTTATTGACGCCGGTAACGGTACTGCGGGCCCCATTGCGCCGCATTTATTCCGCTGTCTCGGCTGCGAGGTGATTGAACTTTACTGCGAACCGGACGGTACGTTCCCGAACCATCTCCCGGATCCGACCAAACTGGAGTACATCGAGGAACTCCGTAAGCTGGTAGTTGAACATAAAGCCGATCTGGGTTTAGGATTTGACGGCGACTCCGACCGCGCCGGCGCTATTGACGAGAAAGGCCGGGTTGTATGGGCCGATAAAATGCTCGCCCTCTTTGCGCGTGAAATCAACCAGAAAAACCCCGGTTCCAAAATATTATTCGACGTGAAATGCTCCCAGGCGCTGATTGAGGACATCAAAAATCACGGCGGCGAACCGGTCATGTGGAAAACCGGCCATTCGCTTCTCAAAGCCAAGATGAAGGAACTGCACAATCCGCTGGCCGGTGAGATGAGCGGCCACATTTTCTTCGCGGACGATTTCTACGGCTATGACGACGCCATCTATGTCGCGGCGCGTCTTGTGCAACTGCTATCCCGGACGGATAAAACGCTGAGTGAATTATCCGACAGCATCCCGCATTTCTATTCGACACCGGAAATACGCGTGGATACTACCGAAGAAGATAAATTCAGGATCGTGGACGAGGTCCGCGAATATTTCCGCAAGAAATACGACGTTATCGATGTGGACGGCGTGCGCGTGCTTTACGGCGACGGCTGGGGGCTGGTACGCGCTTCCAACACGCAGCCTGTGCTGGTGGTGCGTTTTGAGGCGAAAACCGAAGACCGCCTGCATCAGATCATGCACGAAATGATCGGACAACTGCGGAAATACAAATCCGTCAAGATTAATGAAAAAGAACTGAAGATTCATTAATAAATAAACTGCAACCATTTCAAAGGCCAGTTATGAAAACGCTGCAAGCCGTGTACCGCGACGGACGCATCGAGGCGCTTGAGGAAATCATCGCCGAAAACAATGCCAAACTGCTGATTATTGTCACCGACGAAATCCTGCCGCCGACAGTGGCCCCAAACATGCAGGATATTTCGGTACTCGAAAAAGTCCGGCGCCGCAGTTCTTCCGACGCGACCACGGAACAGCAGATCAGCTCGCGTGAAAAACTGAAGCAGATCGCATCCCGCATCGAGGGCAAGTTCGCCGGTCAGTCCCTTGAGGCAATCACCCAACGGTTACGGAGGTACGATCATGATAATGATTGACAGCGACGTCTTCATCCTCGACAACTTCTGCCCCAACGACCCGCGCTATGAGCAGAATAGCCTTTTTCTTCACCGCGTACAGAACACGAAGAAATGTACGACGATCTTCAATCTGCTGGAAGTGTGCAGTCTCATCGCGCCGCACTGCGAGGAAGCAGAACTGATCGGCTTTTTCGAGAATTTTGACCGCACGTATAATATCGAAATTCTCTATCCCCTGCACTATGATTTGTCCACGGAATATTTCATGGACCATTTCTTCGGAGCGGTTTTGCACACCACGCAGTACACCGGCAACCTGCCGGACGGACTGATGTTCACGACATTAAAACAGCGCGACGTGAAGCTTGTGGTCTCCTGGAACGCCAAGCGGTACAAAAAGTATTTTCAGGCGATTGAGAAAATGGATTATTTTCAGCCGGACGAATACCTGCGTTTCTATAAATCCTTTGAAAAAAAATAACATCAACCTGAAATGTATGAGGTCTGAATGAAACAAATAGTCGAATGCGTTCCCAATTTCAGCGAAGGACGCGATGCCAGTATCATCAAAGCCATCGCCGACGCCATTGAACGCGTCAACGGAGCGAAATTGCTTAACGTCGAACCGGATAAGGATTACAACCGCGTTGTCGTTACGCTGGCCGGTGAGCCCGAACCCGTTCTGGAAGGCGCCTTTCAGGCGATGAAGACCGCCTCGGAACTGATTGACATGCGCAAGCATCACGGCGAACATCCCCGCATGGGCGCTACCGATGTGGTGCCGTTTGTCCCGATCAGCCACATTACAATGGACGAATGCGTTCGGTTGGCCGAACGTTTCGGTGAGCGCGCCGGTCGGGAACTCGGCATTCCGATATACCTGTATGCCAACGCCGCCCGCAAGCCGGTGCGTTCCAAACTGCCGAACATCCGCAAAGGCGAATACGAGGGTCTCGTCGAAAAGTTGAAGGATCCCGAATGGAAACCCGACTTCGGCCCGGATGTATTCAACGACACCGTCGCCAAATGCGGCGCCACAGCCACCGGCGCGCGGTTTTTCCTGATTGCTTATAATATTAACCTGGCCACCAACAACGTTGATATTGCCGATGAAATCGCCTTCCGCATCCGCGAGAGCGGCCGCCCGAAAAAAGACGAAAACGGCAATACCATGAAAGACGCCCAGGGCAAGGTCATCCGCATCCCCGGTTCGCTCAAGGAAACGCAGGCCAAAGGGATACTCATGGAAGCGCAGAACATCACGCAGGTTTCCATGAATCTCCTGAATTACCTGGTCACTTCCATGCATATGGCTTACGAAGCCTGCAAGAAAGAAGCGGCCTCGCTCGGCACAACGGTCACCGGCAGCGAAGTCGTCGGCCTGCTGCCAAAGGACTGCCTGTTGATGTCCGGAAAATTTTACGCGGAAAAACTAGGCAAGAACCTGACCGACGAGTCCGACCTGATTCAGTGCGCCATTGACAGCATGGGTTTGAGCCAACTGGCCCCGTTCGACCCGAAGAAAAAAATCATCGACTATATGATTTAAACCCAATCGGTCTTACTCCTTCAGGCTGTCTGGTTGTATTTCTAGATCGGACAGCCTTTTTTTTAACCGTCAAAAAAATATGACCCCTACAATGCCCATTCCCGAAAATTCCCCTATCTGGCGCCGGGCTCTGCAGAAAACACTTGACGTTTCCTGGCTGATCATGAAAATCTACATTCCGCTTTCCATACTGACAACACTCCTCAAGCAGTGGGGTGTGCTGGATTTTATCGCGCCGTATTTCTATCCATTAATGCAGTATTTCGGACTGCCGGGCGAGGCCTCGGTGGCGTTTATCGCGGCATTCAGCAATACGGTATTTGCTGCGCTGGCCACGATGTCGGCCCTGGATCTTACCGCAAGACAGGTTACGATACTGGCCGTCATTTTCGGCATCAGCCACAACCTGATCGTCGAAACCGGGGTACTCATCCAAACCGGACTAGCGACCTGGCGCATTGCATTATTTCGCATCGCGCTGGGATGTTTCATGGGCCTTTTAATGCATCAGGCGCTTCCGGAGAGCGTCCCGGCAACATTTACACCTGTTGTCCGGGAAGCCGGCGCGTTTTCATGGCCGGTTTATCTGCAAGGACTCGGAATAAGCGCTCTGCAAATACTGTTGGTCATCGCCGTTATCATGACCTTATACGAATTGATGCGCGACTGGCCTTGGGCGGCCCGCCTGAGCCGGACATTCGCTTTTATCCCGAAATGGCTGGGGTATTCACAAAACGCCATCGTGGCCTGGCTGGTGGGTTTTTTCATCGGCATTACTTACGGCGCCGGCATTTTGCTCCAGTTATCGCGTGAAAACATCATGTCGCACAAGGACGCCGCGCTGATTACGGTGTTCCTCTGTGTGGCCCATGCTATCGTTGAGGACACCATATTCTTCGCGTTCGCCGGCGGAAATTTCTGGTGGATAATTATTACCCGCACCCTGCTCGCGGTTACGATCGTCAAAATCATGTCCATAAATAATTGGTATCTGAAATTTCTATGGATCGGGCTGCCTAAAAAAACGATGGAACGCTCAGCCGAACTATTGTAGATTTCGCTGGAGAAATTATTACGTTCCGGTACGCACCGGGCGTCCGATTTTTCTCTCAACGGATTCGATTTTCTTTTTCATCCTGCCGCTCTGGCCTTGACGGATATCCATTTTGACGCTTACATACACGCGTTCGCAGTCTTTTTCGATACATTCATACGATTGCCGAATCACGTCAAGCGCTTCGTTTAACGTTTCGGTTTCAAAAACCGTACCCATCGGCGTCAACTGGTAGGCCACACCGCTTCGGTCAATGCCGTCCAGGATGCGGCTCACATAGGCGCTGACGCTGCTGCCCTTATCGGTTGGAAACATGCTGAATTCGGTTAACACGGACATACATCACCTCATTTATATTGATTGTTGTTCATAGCCATTATACCGAATGCTTTATGGATGGATTAAATCAACGGATGTTAAAGTCGCCAGGCGGCTCATCGGTATCTATTTTACAAACGGATTATTTTTCTTTTCATAACCGATAGTCGTGACCGGTCCGTGTCCGGGATAAACCGTTGTATCTTCAGGCAGGATGAACAATTTTTGTTTAATGGATTTCTGAATGGTTACATAATCGCCGCCGGGTAAGTCGGTACGGCCGACAGACTCGCGGAAAAGGGTGTCGCCGCTGAATAAAACCTTTTCGGAGGGGATATAAAACGCGCAACCGCCGCGCGTATGACCGGGTACATGCAGAACCTTAATTTCTATTTGCTCCAGCGTGAAAGGCATGTTATCTTCCAGATAGCGATCCGTCAGCGGAATCTGCTGTAACGGATAGGCAAACAGCGCCGCGTAATTGACAGCCTGCTGAACCAGCGCCTCGTCTTCGGCATGGATGTAAAACGGAATCCGATAGGCCTCCTGCAATTCCCGGGCCGCCGCAAGATGGTCAATATGACCGTGTGTGTTCATAATCCACCGAGGTTTAAAACCGCCGGATTCGATTACGCGGATCAGTTTTTGAGCATCCCCTCCCGGATCGATTATTACCGTCGAGCCGGTTTGCTCATCGGTTACAAAATAGCTGTTTTCCTGAAACGGTCCGACGGTTTCCATGTGGATTTTCATTCAGTCTCCGCAACAGGTTTATAGGTTTTTTTAGTGATGAACGTATACAGCGCCGGAATGACAAATAAGGTCAAAACCAGCGAAAAAAGCAATCCGCCGATAACAACCATGCCCATGGATACGCGGCTGGTAGAACCCGCGCCCAGCGCCAGGGCAATCGGTAAAGCGCCAAGCATCGTGGAGAGGCTGGTCATCACAATGGGGCGAAAGCGCTGGGTAGCCGCATCAATAACAGCGGCAACTTTGGACTGTCCGCGACCGCGCTTCTGGTTAGCAAACTCTACGATCAGGATGCCGTTCTTCGTCACAATGCCAATCAGAAGAATCATACCGATCTGACTGAATATATTGAGCGTCTGGCCAAAGAGCCATAAAGTCAATACCGCGCCGGCGATCGCCAGCGGTACGGTAAGCATAATGACAAACGGATCGCGGTAACTTTCAAACTGCGCGGCGAGTATGAGATAAATGAGAATCAGGGCAAGCAGAAAGGCAAAGACCAATGTGTTGGAACTTTCTGCAAACTCCTTGGATACGCCCGCAAGACTGGTCGAGAAGGATTCATCAAGTTCTTTCTCAGCGATTTTTCTCATCTCATGGATCCCGTCGCCAAGCGTATATCCCTTTGCCGGATTCGCGGATACCGTAGCCGCTACAAACCGGTTATATCGAAATAGCTGCGGCGGATTGGTGCGGTATGAAATATTTACCAGATTATCTAATTGTATGAGTTCGCCTTTATTGTTGCGCACGTACGCCGATTTAAGGTCAAGCGGTTCATCGCGATAGCTGCGTTCCGCCTGTCCGATAACCTGATATTGTTTACTATTGCGAATGAAATAGCCCATCCGCTGGCCGCTAAAGTATAATTGCAGCGTTTCGGCGATGTCTCTTACGGTGACACCCAGAGAGCGGGCCCGGTCGCGGTCTATCGAAATGGTCATCTCCGGTTTGTTAAAGCGCAGATTCAGGTCCGCCACCTGAAATACCGGATTGCTCTGCACGGCGGCCATGAACCGAGGCAGAACGGCTTTTAAGGTGTCCATCGCCGGCGCCTGAATGACAAATTGTACCGGCAGGCCGGCCATTCGCCCTCCACCGATGGTCTGTTCCTGCGTAATAAACGAACGCGCAAACGTATAGGGTCGTATCTTGCGGCTCAAATAATCCGCAATTTCCTGCTGGCTGCGCGTACGCTGTGACGGATCGGTCAGCATTATGCGGATAAATCCCGTATTGGTCGATGACGCGGAACCAAACCCCGGCGACGTAAACGCCATGATATTGTCTTTTTCAGGCAGGGAATCGGCCATTGCCGCAAGCTGATTAACATATTCATCCATCAACTCAAACGAAGTGCCTTCCGGAGCCGTGGCGGATATCACAAGCCGGCTTTTATCCTGCAGCGGCGCCAATTCGGCCGGGATGAATCTCCATAAATATACGACCATTCCTACCGAGAAAGCCATCACCACGAACGAGAGCCATCGGCGTTTCATGAAGCGCACCAGAAGACGGTTGTACCCGCGGATGATATCGTTCAGAAATTTTTCGGTTCCTGTAAAAAATTTCGTGGTGTGTCGTATGTGCGACAGCCAGTGCGCGCTCATCATCGGCGTCAGGGTCAGAGAAACAAACGCCGAAATGATGATCGAACCAGCCATCACAATGCCGAACTCGCGGAACAATTGTCCCGTGAGCCCCTGAAGAAATATGATCGGCAGAAAGACCGCCGCCAGTGTTATTGTCGTAGAGAGAATCGCAAAGAATATTTCCCTGGAACCTTTATGGCCGGCTTCAACGGGATCCATGCCTTTTTCGATTTTGCTGTAAATATTCTCCAGCACCACGATCGCATCGTCCACCACCAAGCCGGTTGCAAGCACGATTCCCAGCAGGGTAAGAATGTTGATGGAAAATCCGGCGATGTACATGATAAAAAACGAACCAATCAGGGAGATCGGGATGGCGAATACGGGAATCAGCGTGGTTTTCCAGTGACGCAGGAATACGAATATCACGAGCACCACCAGGCCAAAGGCGATAAATATGGTTTCCTCCACTTCGGAAATCGCCATCCGGATTGGACGGGTGGTATCGAGCGCGATGGACAAATTGATGCCCGCCGGAAGCTCTTTCTGAATCTGTTCGATGCGTTTATAAGCCTGGTCCACAATATCGATATGATTCGCGCCGGGTTGGGGCGTCAGGGCCACGCCGACAATCGGGAAAAGATTATTCCCCTTAAGAATGGTACGTTCGTTCTCAGGCACCAGTACGGCGCGCCCGACATCTTTGAACTTGACGATTACGCCGTTGCGTTCCCGGATGATCATTTCGTCAAATTCCTCCGGCGTGCTGATGCGGCCAAAGGTGCGAATCGACAGTTCCGTCCGATAACCCTCGATGCGGCCGGTGGGCAATTCAATGTTTTCCTGATTCAGCGCGGTTCGAATGTCCGAAGGCGTCAGCCCGTAGCCGGCCAGTTTGATAGGATCAATCAGCAGTTTGATGGCGTATTTTTTTTCTCCCCAGATGCGGATTTCGCTGACGCCGGGAATGGTCTGCAGTCTTTCTTTAAACACATTATTGGCCAGGTCTGAGAGTTCCAGTAGCGAGTACGTTTCACTCTGAACAATAAGTGAAAATATCGGACTGGCATCCGCGTCGGATTTAACCACTACGGGCGGATCCACGTCCGGCGGCAGACTGCGTATTGCGCGTGAAACCCGGTCGCGGACGTCGTTGGCAGCCCCTTCCATATCGGTACCGATTTCGAATTCCACCGTAATCGTGCTCGCGCCATCGCGGCTGGTGGACGACAACGTGCGGATACCCGCGATGCCGTTGATGCTGGCTTCAAGCGGCTCCGTGATCTGCGACTCGATAACCTCCGCGTTCGCGCCCACATAAGACGTCGATACGGTAATCACCGGCGGATCCACACTGGGATATTCACGGACCCCAAGGAATGTAAAACCAATGACGCCAAACAACACAATCAGGATAGAAACGACAGACGCAAAGACCGGCCGGTTAATAAATGTTGATGAAAAATTCATAATCAATACCCGGATAGAGCGCTAGGGAATCTTAACCGTACGGATTTGCACCGCACTGCCCTCGCGGATCTGCATCAATCCTGTCGTGATAATCGTATCGCCCGCCGAAACGCCCTGCGTAATCTGGACGCTCTGGGGCAACCGGATGCCGGTTTTTACCGGTACCGGCCGGGCCATACCGTTGTGGTAGGTAAATATTTTTGTGGTATTAAGGTCCGGCACGAGGGTTTCGGAGGGCACCACCAGGGCATCCTTGATTTCTTCCAGCGTCAGTTCTATTTTGGCGAACGAGCCGGGAACCAGTACAAAGTCTGGATTTGCGCTTCGAGCGCGCGCTTTGATCGTGCGGGTTACCGGATCAATATGTGATTCCACCGCATAAACGCTGCCTTTAAAAAACCGATCGGAACCCACGATAGAATATTTAATATCGGCTCCGTTCTTTACAAAACGGCTGTACTGTTCGGGTACGGCAAACTCCACTTTAACGGGATCCAACTCCTGAAGGGTCGCAATTAAAAGGTTCGGCGTAACGTAACCGCCTTCACTGACGTAACGCAAACCGATTTTTCCGCTGAACGGGGCATATATTTCCGTCTTTGCAATCTGGGCTTTAAGAAGTTCTTTCTCCGCTTCGGCCGTCCGGAGCTTGTTCAGCGCATTGTCGTATTCCTCCTGACTCAGCAATTGTTTGTCGTAAAGCGCTTTCTTACGTTTTTCTTCTTCCCGGTACAACTGTTCCTGGGATTCGGCTTTTTTTAATTGCGCCTGCAGATCCTGGTCATTGATCTTAACCAGCAGGTCCCCTTTCCGCACCCAACTCCCTTCCGAAAACCGTATCGCGGTTATGCGGCCGCTCATTTCGCTGCGCAGTTCGACTTCTTCATTAGCCATCAAAGTGCCGGTGACGTAAATAATATTACTCAGGGGTTGCAGCCGCAGCACGATGACATCGACCGGCAAGGCCGGCATGCCGCCGCCGCGCGGGGCATCTTTCCCGGAATTTTGCCCGCCGTCGGACGAACATCCGGAAACAAGGATTAATCCAATAAGAAATGACGTCAGACCGTTTCTGAAAACTATCGTATTCATGGTATTACAATCCGTTCTTCAGCCAGTGGTAGGTGAGTTTGCAGGCCGCCTTTAATGCCGGTGTCGGACCTTCAAATGGATGGGCGGTGTTATAAGCGTGATCAGCGGCATCAATAATTTCCAGCTTAGTGGCGGGCGTCTTTCTTGCGTTATAGATTTCGTGGGCTTCGCGGGGCGGCACGGTTACATCCTCGGCTCCGTGCAGGATGAGGTGCGGAATTTTAAGTCTGGAGACGGCTTTGGGTATGTTTAGCTTCACGGCATTTTTCGATAAATCTTCAAAAAAACCATAATGAAGTTTGAGCGCGGGACCTCCCAAAGGATTCGCTACCGATAAAAAACCGTTGCGCTGCCATTGGGGCGCAGCGTCCCTGAATGCGGGCCGTTCCAGCGCCGACATCGCCGACCAGGTGACCAGAGTCCGCACACGTTTGTCATCGACGGCATGAAGAATCGCCATCGAACCGCCCCGGTCATATCCAAAAAGTCCCAACCGCTCGATGTAAGGGTTTTTACCGCAAAGATGACCGTGCTCCAGCGCGTCGATCACGGTCTGCAAATCCTTCAGCTCGCGGGTACAGGTGTTATGCGTAAATTTTTCCGGATCGGAAAAACCATTTATATCTTCACCGATGCCGGACCCCGAAAAATTAAACTGAACGGCAATATAGTTTCGCTGGCAAAGCATTTCCGCCAGATACGGCATAAAACCCCAGTCTTTATGGGTCAGGTAACCGTGACACATGATAACAACCGGATAGCGTTTGTTGGCATCCGGCATCCATACGTTTCCGCGCAGAGGATCACGCCGGTCGTTGAAAATTTTAAAAGGAATTTGAATCATGAATGGATACAGACGCCATCAAACCAAAACCGATGCGGTTTGGGTGGTTTTCTTTTTGGACCGGTTCTTTTCTTCCAGTTTTTCCAGTACGGTTCGATTGGTCTCGAGAATCTCCGGCGCCAGATAATCGACAAATAAGATGCCTTTTAAGTGATCGTATTCGTGCTGAATAACGCGCGCCAGAATCCCCTCGGCAATCCCTTCGATGGTTTGGCCTTCCAGATCGGTATAACGGAGACGGATTTTCGAGGGCCGTTTCACTTCCTCGGAAACGCCCGGCAGGCTGAGACAGCCTTCTTTATAAACTGATTCTCCGTAGGTCTCCAGGATTTTAGGATTAATAAAAACCATCGGCTCGGCATTTTTCTCGATTGGTGAAATATCCACCACAAACAGGTTCAGCGATTTGCCGACCTGTGGCGCAGCCAGGCCTATGCCGTCTTCTTTATGCATGGTGACTATCATGTCTTCAGCAAGCTTGCGGATAAAACCGTCGATTTTTTTAACCGGTTTTCCCTTCTCACGAAGCGATGGATGTCCGTATGTTACTACTTTCAGTTTTGCCATAAACGGTATTTTCAATTGCATATTTACATGTATAACTATTTTATAAAAATATTATTTCAACGGCAAATCTTTTCTGTTTAATATCTTTTTAAACTGGTATCCGCTTCCTGAGCATACCGGTTAATACCGCCGACCAGATTATAGACGTTGGTATAACCGTTTTTTTCAAGAATTTTTGCGGCAATCAGACTGCGCGTTCCGTGGTGACAGAATATCACGACAGGGCGGTCTGGCGGGCATCCGTCTAAGGGCGGCCGTAACTGCCGGAAAGGGATGAGTCTGGCTCCGGAAATTTGAACAATATCGTGTTCCCATGGTTCCCGGACATCGATGATACAGAAATCTCTTTTCTCATCAAACCATTGTTTCAATTCAGCGGCGTTTAACGGTTTCATAATCCTTTGGTTTTCGTTTTCGGGGTCTACCGGTTTTATCTTTACCGATACCGCGGCGGCTTTCATTTTCCGCGTACACGGTCAGTAACTGATCTTTGAACGTCGTAAAGGTGTCGTTCAGGATATGTTTCCGCGCCTCACGGGTCAGCCACAGGTAGAAGTAAATATTATGGATGGTCGTCAGCTGATGCCCGAGAATTTCCTTGATGCAGGACAGATGCCGCACGTAGGCGCGCGTAAAATGGCGGCAGGTATAGCAACCGCAGTTCTCGTCGATGGGTCTGAAATCGTCGGCGTAATCCGCGTTGCGGATAGTCATCTTGCCCCAGGTGGTGAAGAGCGTGCCGTTGCGCGCGTTGCGGGTCGGCATGACGCAGTCGAACATATCCACGCCGCGGCTGATGCATTCCAGGATGTCCTGCGGGGTGCCAACGCCCATGAGATACCTCGGTTTGTGTTCGGGCAGTACCGAACAGCTGATCGCCGCAATCCGGTAAACGTCTTCCTTAGGTTCCCCCACGCTGACGCCGCCGATTGCATACCCCTCAAAATCCATCGCCGCAAGCTCTTCGGCGCTTTTTGCGCGCAAGTCGTCAAACACGCTGCCCTGAACGATCGGAAACAGCGTCTGGCTGTGCCCATAGAGCGGCGGCATGGATGCAAACGCATTCTGGCACCGCGCCGCCCAAGCCATGGTCAGGCGGTTGGAGCGCTCGGCATACTCGTATGTGCACGGGTACGGCGGGCATTCATCGAGAACCATACAGATATCGCTGCCGAGTTTTTTCTGAATCTGAACTACGTCTTCGGGCCGGAAGAAATGCTTGGAGCCGTCGATGTGCGAGGTGAACATCACGCCGTCGTGGTTGAGTTTGCGCAACTGAGAGAGACTGAAGATCTGATAACCGCCGCTGTCGGTGAGCATTGGCCGCTCCCAACCGATAAACCGGTGCAGCCCGCCGGCTTTGTGGATGATTTCGGTGCCGGGCCGCAGATACAGATGATAGGTGTTGCCGAGGATGATCTGCGCGCCGTTCTCGAGGAGCTCGCGGTGCTCGATGGCTTTGACGTCGCCCAGCGTGCCGACCGGCATAAATACCGGCGTTTCAATGACGCCGTGATCGGTTTCCAGCAAACCCGCGCGGGCGCCCGATCCGGAAGAACTTTTATCCTGATGCAGAAGTGTGAATTTCACGTGCCGGCTACAGCGTCCCCGTCCATTTGGTGATATCGTTGAATATAACGTATAAAATAAAAAGCAGTAAAATCGCCATACCGGCCTGCTGGGCATACAGCTTCACTTTCACGGAAACCGGCCGCCGGATGATAGCTTCAATGAATAAGAACACCAGATGACCGCCGTCCAGCGCCGGAATCGGGAACAGATTAAAAACCGCGAGACTGACGCTCAACAGCGCCATAAAATACCAGAGACCTTCCCAACCCTGACGCTGTTTCACTTCGCCGGTCATGCGTATGATGGCAATCGGCCCGCCCATAGCATCCTTGAAGGACTGCTCGCCGAATATAATCTGTTTCACGCTTTTCAGAATGTAACCGGTTAAATAAACCGTATTCGTGAACCCGTAGGCCAGGGCTTCGTGAACAGCCGCGGGACGCGTAAATTCCGGAATCGGCGGCGCCGCAATGCCGATGAGCCCGACTTCCTTATTCCCGTCGGCCGTCTGTATCGTCGATCGTCTCGGTGTCAGATTCGCTTTATAATTTTTCCCGTCCCGTATCCACTCTACCGTAATTTCTTTTTCGGGATATTGATGAATAACGGCCACCATTTCCACCCACTTGCTTACCCGTTGGCCGGCAACCGATATCACCCTGTCGCCCGCTTTCAGGCCTGCCTGATGCGCGGGACTGTCGGGTAACACACTGGCAACTTCCGTACTATAGTTGTTGTACTGCTCCATATCCGGAAGACCGTTTTTCAGAGTGAATAGGAAGAATATGACGACGGCCAGAAAAAAATTGAACAGCACGCCGCCGCTGATAACCAGTATTTTTTGCCAAACCGGTTTGGCGCGGAATTCCCAGGGTTTTGCAGGCCCTTCTTTCATGCTTTCGGGATCAAGGCTTTCATCGATCATGCCGTTGATTTTGCAGTAACCGCCGAGCGGAATCCAGGATAAGCAGTAATCCGTCTGATAATGCGCCTTATACGCTTCGTCATCATAAATGAGCGAACGTTGATATAACAGGTCGGTCAGATCGTTGTCCGCAGATAATTTTTCGTAAATGGGCTGTACCAGAGCCGACGATGGCGCGGCGACGTTATCCCGGATGGTAACATGGGTTTCAATTGAAACCTGTTCTTTCATTTTTCCTTTTTTATCCGGGACGTGCGTTTTAATTTCCCGGACCTCAATCGAAAATGATTGTATCAGAATTTCGAGTGTCCGGTTCTCGTCCGTCGTTTCCTGATGCTGCACCAGCAAGGCATGGATATCCCGAAACGCAGGATTGTTTGTGATGGCCTGATGAACTTCGCGCATGAATTTGGCGCGCAATTTTTTAGTTCCCCAGCGGAAACCCCAGGCACGCGGCGGAAATCCGAGTGAAAACGCATCCACCTTCATACCGAAAATTTTTGCCGCCAGGTAATGACCAAGCTCATGAAAAAAAACCAGTATGCCAAGAATAATTATAAACGGAACAATAAAATCAAAAACTGCGGAACCCATGAATGAAACCTCTTTATATGATGATGTTATATTGATTCATTATACTGTTATGGCTTTAATATGTTTCAGCGCAAATTCCCGCGCGTTGCGATCGGCCTCCAGAATATCCTCAAGCCGGGGATCATAGGCAATCCGGTGGTGTTGCATAACCGCATCAATAACCTCGGGTATTGCCATGAATGGAATCATTTTTTTAAGAAAATATTCCACGGCGATTTCATTGGCCGCGTTCAGAGCGGCCGGCAGGGTGCCGCCCGCCGCCAGAGCCTGATAAGCCAGTTTCAGACAGGGAAAGTTATCCGAATCCGGCCTAGCGAAATCCAGGCGCTGAAGCGTGCGAAAGTCCAGTCGCGGAAAATCGCTGGCCTGGCGTTCGGGATACGTCAGCGCATATTGAATCGGCAGTTTCATGTCCGGCAGACCCATCTGCGCTTTGACAGAACCGTCGCGAAACTCGACCATGGAATGTATGATGGACTGCGGATGGATGACGACGTCGATGTATTCGGGCGGCAAATTAAAAAGCCAGTGCGCCTCAATGACCTCCAGACCTTTATTCATGAGCGTCGCGGAGTCAATGGTGATTTTCTGTCCCATGCTCCAGTTCGGATGCTTCAGCGCCTGTTCGGGCGTAACCGTACGGAGTTGTTCGCGCGACCATCCGCGGAACGGGCCTCCGGATGCCGTCAGGATAATTCGGCCGATGGTTTCCGGCCGCTCGCCGACAAGACACTGAAAAATGGCGCTGTGCTCGCTGTCAACGGGTATCATGAAAACCTGATGCTCCCTAACCAGACGCGTCACAAGGGCGCCTCCGGCTACAAGGGTTTCTTTATTCGCTAAGGCGATATCTTTGCCCCGCTTAATGCAAGCCACGGTTGGCTCCAACCCGGCCGCGCCTACCATGGCGGATACCATCATATCAAAATCAGCTTCCTGAGCCATTTGTTTAAGTCCGCTGAGGCCCGACAGAATACGCACGGGTTCATTCCCTATAAGTTCCTTAAGGTGCGGCAATTGGTGTTCATCGGTAATTAGTATGCAACCGGGCTTAAATTCCATGGCCTGCGCCGCAAGGAGCGCGGCATTCCGGTTTGCCGCCAAACAGGAAATATGGAATAATCCGGGATTTTTTCGGACAATTTCCAGGGTACTTTGTCCGATTGAGCCGGTAGAGCCAAATATGCCAATAGATTTCATATATCCAATCCTAAAAAGCTGGGTATGATACTAAAATAAATGATAGATTACAAATAATTTTTAGCCGGTACAAATTATTATTGGAATATTGCGTATTTTTATTATATATTCTGCACGTTTAGCTATTTAGACTCTACCTTGTCAGGAATGATTTATGGATAATACAAACGAGGAAAAGAAACACCGGGTATTAGTCGTAGACGATGAAGAACTTAATGTACGTTTTTTATCTACTTTTTTAACGCGAAAAGGGTTTACGGTTGATGTGGCGCAGCGTGGTACCGAGGCGCTTGATAAAATCAAGGAAGTCATGCCCGACGTGGTTCTGCTGGACGTGATGATGCCGGATATGGACGGTTTTGAAGTATGCCGGGTTCTCCGCCAGAATCCCGCCACCCACTTGCTTCCGATCATCATGGTCACGGCGCTGCACAGCATCGAAGACGAAGTGCGGGCGCTTGAAGTAGGGGCCGATGATTTTCTCCCCAAACCGATTAATAATCTGGAACTCATGGCCAGATTACGTTCCCTTCTTCGCATCAAAAACCTTCATGACCAGCTCAAGGAGAGCAAACAGGAACTGGAAATCAAGAACAAAGAACTGATTGAATTGCAGGGCTTCCGCGACTCCCTCACCCAGATGATTATCCATGACCTGAAGAATCCGCTGACCGGCATCATGGGCTGCACCGAAATTCTGATGATGATGAGCGACACCCTCAATGAGAAGCAGATGACGATTGTCAAAAAGCTCGACGAAAGCGCTACCACCATGCTTCGGATGATTACGGATATGCTCGACATCAGCCGCATGGAAGAAAACAAAGTCAAACTGAAGAAGCAGGTGTTTAGTATCCGCGAAATCTTCGAGGCATCCCTGAGCGAGTTTGCTTTTCTGATGGACAAAAACAGAATTAAAGGCATCATCGAGATGGAAGCCTCCGTACCGCCTATTGAGGCCGACCGGGATATGATTCAGCGCGTCGTCGCCAATCTGTTACATAACGCCATCAAGCACAGCCTCAAGGATCAAAACGTAATACTTCGCGCTTCCCACGACCCGGAACAACACCGTATCAATATTTCCGTTAAAGATTCCGGTGAAGGCATTGCTCCGGAATACCATGAAAAAATATTCGAAAAATTCGCTCAGGCCGACCTGAAAAAACTCGGCCTTAAAACCGACCGCGGACTCGGCCTCACTTTTTGCAAACTGGCGGTTGAAGCGCACGGAGGAAAAATCTGGGTTGAAAGCAATGTCGGCACCGGCAGCGAGTTTAAATTCTTTATACCCCTGAATACCTCTGCATGATCTTTGACATTCGGCAATGCCCGGATGTATCCTTCGAGCATAAATCACCGGCTTCATGAAACGATGGCTTCAACCCCTTCTGGATTTTGTATATCCGCCGTTTTGCGTAGTATGCGACGGGCCTCTTAAAGGCGGTGGAAATTATGTTTGTGATGATTGCTGGGGAAACCTGGAGTTTTATGAAGGCGAAGTATGCCATGGCCTGACCAACCGCTCGCACATCGACGAAGTCCTCACCACATTTGTGTATGATGATCCGATGAAAAGGATTATGCATTATCTGAAATATAAGAAGGCCCGGCGGATCGGCGCACAGCTGGCATCGTATATGGTACGGCTGTTACAGCATCCGGGTTTACGAAGGCCGGATATGCTGATCCCGGTGCCGCTACATAAAATCAAACGCCGGGAGCGCGGTTACAACCAGTCTGAGATCATCGCGGTTCACCTTAGCCGCCTGACCGGCATTCCCTGCCGGCCGGAAATCGTGATCCGATGCCGCAATACGGTCTCCCAGACACAAATGACCGGCGCGAAAGAACGGGTCCGCAATGTGGCCGGTATTTTTACCGTAACGGACGCCCATGCGGTCACGGGCAGGTCGGTGGCTCTGCTGGACGATGTCGTCACCACCGGCGCCACGGCCAACGCTGCTGCCCTTGCGCTGAAGACAGCCGGCGCATTCCATGTTACATTACTGACCGTTGCGCACCCGATACTTCGGGATATATAATTATTACTTGAAAGATTAAAATAAAGTCAACATATTATTTTTTATACCGACTTAAATTTTTTATGACGATGAAAATTGGTTTTGTTGTAAATCCGAACGCCGGCGTTCATCGCAACAGTTATAAAGAAATTCGTGAACTGGCTGAACGCACTTTCGACCGATCGCACCAGGTGGAAATCATACCGACCAAAGGCGCCGGCGATGCCACCCAGATAGCCCGCCATTTCGCGCAGGACCGGTTCGATATCGTAGCGGCCGTCGGCGGCGACGGTACAGCCAATGAAACCGCTCAGGGTCTAGTCCAGACCGATACCGCTTTCACGGTAATCCCCTACGGTTCCGGTAACGGATTGGCGCGCGGTTTGTCGATCCCGCTCGACCGGCGGCGGGCCGTTAAAATGATTCTCAATCGTCATTATAAAATGATTGACGCCGGCGAGGTAATTGACGGCGAACAACGCCGGATGTTTTTCGGATTCGCCGGCATTGGCTTTGACGCCCTGATCGGCAAACGCTTCAATGAGCAAAAAGGCCGCCGCGGGTTGACTTCATATATCCGGCTGGCCCTGGACAGCTACCATCGCTACGAGCCGGTTCCCGTCCGCATCTGCTTCAATGAAAAGGAAATCTATGCCAAACCGTTCATTCTGGCCATTGCCAATACCCGCGAATACGGCAACAGCGCCAAGATCGCCCCGATGGCCATCCCGGATGACGGTTTGTTCGAGGTCTGTATCCTCCAGAATATAACCTTTCTGAAAGGACTGCTGAACGGCTGGCGACTGTTTGCCGGCTCCATCCACAAACTACCCGAAATGAGTATCTATCGTTCCCGGTACATCGAAATTATTCCGGAAGGTAAACTGATTTATCATCTGGACGGGGAACCCTATGAAACTGAGAATAAGTTAACTTTCAAAGTATTGCCCAAATTCATGAAAGTGATTGTCAGCGAAAAACACAACCATATCGGGACATTCCAATGAACACGAGCGCTTCCGCCAAAATAGAATTTCTAAAAAAAGTTCCAATTTTCAGCGAATTGACCTCCAGGGATTTGGAACGTATTTCGCAGGTTACTCATCACCGCTCTTATAAAAAAGATCAGGTGATTCTGATTGAGGAAGAAACCGGACAAACATTATTCATACTCATGAACGGACAGGTTAAAATATCCAGAATCGGCGAGGAAGGACGCGAGGTTATTCTGGCGGTAATGGCCGAGGGAGATATATTCGGCGAGATGTCCCTGCTCGACGGACAATCCCGCTCCGCCAACGTCACCCTGCTGCAGGATTCCGAAATGCTCCTTATTTACCGCGACGATTTCCTGCGCCTACTCCATGAATTCCCTTCTATAGCGATTAACCTTTTAAAAGAACTGGCCCGGCGCATGCGAAAATCCGACTCCCAGATTAAAAGCCTATCCTTGAAGGACTCTACCGGCAAAGTCACTTCCACGCTCATACGTCTTGCTGAGGACATCGGCCAGCGAAAGGGAAATGAAGTCTGGATTAAGTCTCTTCCCACACAGCGCGATCTGGCCAATATGGCTGGTACAAGCCGGGAAACCATTTCACGCATGTTACAAAAACTCATCAACGACGGCTATGTAATAAAAAAAGGCAACCGGATCATTTTTCTGAATTTCGACCAATTTAAAAAAGATTTTCAGTAACTGTATCCACGCCCGCACCATTACCATACGCACAACGTCCCCCACGATTCAGAAAACACCGCATAAAAAATGCCGCCATCGGTAAAAACCAGACGGCGGCAATATTATCACGTTTTTCGCCTGATTATTCTATTCTGATTTTTATTCCTTCCGAATGGCTTGAAAACTCCGGCGCGTACATGCACTGAATGGTAGTAATACCATTCTGGAACTCGCCTTTCAGAGAAGCTCTCAGCGGGTACTCAAATACATACGTTCCTTTTGGCAGCCAGGAGATAAAGAAATTTGTGGAAGCGTCTTTGGTCGTTTCATAATAGCCCAGACCGTCCTGATATTTATACCGCGATAGCACGTTTACCGGCTCCATGCCTGCCGCGCGCATATCTTTCATATGAATGTACTCCATGGCCCGGTCCACTTTCAGTTCGATGCGCACCTTGACCAGATCGCCGACTTTAATGACGTTGTTATCGGTAATTGGCTCCAGCACGGGGCCTTTGTCGGTATTCTTCTGCAGGAAAAGTTTTTTATTCAGTTTCAAAGGCGTTTCCGACGGCGTGATCTTGTCGAGGGATTCGAAATATTGCCAATACACCGCTCCCCAGGCCACGCCTTCGTCTTTTTTCTCCACCTTGATCTTTCCCATAGACGGTTTTACCGCGTCCCGCATCCATGAGGTTTTATAATACCCCGTGCCTTTTTCGACGTCCAGCTGCTGCTTTCTAACCTCAACTTTTTCACCGCCCAGGGAGACTTCTACCAGTTGATCCGATGCCAGCAGATTGACTCCGCGCCGAAGCAACGCATAACACGCTTCGGCCGTGGCTTTAGTCGTCTTCCAGTCCTGGGTCTGCTTCTGCTTCAGCAGCCATACTTTCATGGCCTCCACCGATTCCTGGTCGTTCATCACTTCGTCAAAGGCCTCAATCAGATAGGTCTGTGTTTCAATCGGCGCGTTGTACCAGTAGTACCCGCGTTCATGGTTCCAGTACATCCCCATTTCTTCCGAAGTCAGCGCGTGTTCTTTGATAGACTTCATGATGGCCTTCGGTGTTGCCTGGTCGCCTGCCCGGTGCAATCCCAGAGCAATCATCGCCTGCGCCATGTAATTCCACTTCAGCCAGTATTGCTGCGCCTGCTGCTTCCAGTAATCGTAGGCTTCCTGATACTTCGACTCCAGCTTCTGATTGGAATAAAAACTTCTTGTGTACAGATAATGCAGCTGGGTATAACCCAGATTGTTCTGATTAAGCGGAATCTTATAGCGTATAAGATTTTCATAATCCTCCTTCATCCGCGCGTCTATGTAGGGAACCGCTTTTTGACACATCGCATCGATTTTATCCTCATAATCCGATTTGACGCCCATGGCCTTAAGATGCCCGAACCCCGTCAGAATATGCTGGGTAATGTACCGGTCGTCCGGCATGCCCGTAAACCAGGGCCAGCCGCCGTTGGACGTTTGCGCCTCGGATAATTTTTTAACGGCGGTTTTCAGGCTCTGGTTCATCATATTCAGGTCAAACAACAGGCCCAGTCGCTTCTTACGTGTCGTCTCATCCTGTCCGTCCAGCACCCAGGGTGTTTCCTGCAAAAGTAGATATTTTAGTTCCTGGTTCTTCTCTAAATTGGACAGTAGCGCCTTCGTATCCTTCCAGCTTTCAAACACCCGTTTGATTTTCGGATTCGAGTTGGCAATGTGCGTGGAAATCGAATTTGCGTAAATCCTCGAAAAAGTCTGTTCGGTGCATTCATAAGGATATTCCATCATATACGGCAGGGCCTGCACCGCATACCACGCCGGGTTGGAAGTCATTTCCAGTGTAAACCGCTCATGCCGTAGCGTGGACGATTTGCCCGACTCCAGCAGTTTAGTAAAAGTAAAGTTCTTCTTCTGCTTGCCGCGGATCGGCAACGGCATGGTTTCTATCACCAGCATGGCATTGGGTAAAATCGGCACCGTCCCTTCCTCGCCGTCAGAGAAATCACCGGCCTTCGCCACAACCCGGTAAGTAAACGCCTGTAAATCCTTTGGCACCACCATCTTCCAGCTTAATGCCGCGCTGCCCTGTTTATCAATTTTAACCGTCTGCTGCAGGTCTTTCAGTTCAAACAGTTTCTGAACCGGCTGCATCGTCACCGCATCAAAGAGCTGAAGTTGAGCGACGGCCGTCATGTCTGTATCGGTGATGTTGCTCACTTTTGCCGCGAAATGCAGGATATCGCCATCGCGGACAAACCGCGGCGGATTCGGCTGAACCATCAGGTCTTTCTGGGTAACAACCGTTTTCTGGATTTGCCCGATTTTCAGGTCTTTGGTATGCGCCAACGCCATAAATTTCCATCTGGTAAGCGCCTCCGGGATGGTAAAACTCAGAATGATTTCCCCGTTTTCGTTCGTGGCCAGATGGGGATAGAAAAACGCCGTCTCATTCAGGTTGGTGCGTATCTTAACTCCGGATAAATCTTCCGCCTCTCCCCCGTCATTGGTGGTAGTTTCGGTTGAATGTCCATTGGTCAGCTTGGGCGGAGGCGGCGGCTGTTTTTCATCTTTATCATCGCCTCCGTTTTTCTTGGTTTTGATGGAAATCATATCCTTTTCCCCTTCGTTTACCCCCGCAAATTCCTCCGATGCCGCGAGCGGCAATTCGGCTTTACCGCCGCTGTCCATTTTCATGGAACGCTTAAAATCCTTACGGTGGTAGTAACCGTAACTGAAATAAAGTCCAAACAAGTTTAACTGATCGTAGCTCTGGGAATAAAATTCCCTGTATTTATTCCAATCGTACCCAAAGGCCGTTCCGCTGGCGATTTTAAAGGACTGCGACTGCAAACTATAATAATAGGAATAAAACGACGGCATCAGGTACCAGCTCCAGTAATGCGGGCGGAAGACGTCTAACGAGGCGTCATACAGCGTGGCAACCAGTTCCGCCGCCACTTTATCCGCCAGAGCGCCCCTGATAATCAGTTTCCATTGTTCGTTTGCTCCCGGCTGCAGTTTATCGCGGAATGAGGCCATTTCAATTTTCAGATCCTTATTCGTCCACGGCACATAAATGTTGTTCGTCTGGGTGTACAACCGGTTATGCCGCACCATCTCCCAGTGAACCGCCAGCCCTCCGCGGTGCTTCTCTTCAATGGGTATTTCGATAACTTTTTGCTCCTTGTTCAGCGTCAGCCATTCTTTATAAACAATCTTGTTTTGATGTTCAATCCGGTAAAATATTTTGGATGTCTCATAAGCCGAGCCAATGATGAAACGGGCTTTCTCTCCGGGTTCACCGCCGGTTTTAACGGGTATCAGATAGAAAGGCGAAACCTGATTGGATTGGCCGGATTCATTGGCAAAAACGGTAAAATATTTCTCCGCTTTAACCGTCGTTCCATAGCGGTCTTTCGTGTCAAATACGCAATAATAGATTCCCGGTTCATAAGTCATTACTTCAGGCAGTTGCAGCTCTTTTTGCGTTTTGGTATCCACGCGCCGATCCATGAGCGCCGCCGATCGCTTCCATTTCGACCAGTTCGCTTCATCTGCATATATATCATTCGTAAACCACTTAACATAATCCTCTTTGGGAATAATGAACTGATCGGGATCAGCCCACAAGCGGCTGCGCAGTATCCGCTCAGGTTGTTCCAGTTTATAAATTTTAAAACCACCTTCGGCCGGCTCAAATTCACCGTTGAGATTCGTGGTAATGAAACGGATTTTCAACGTATCGGCCTTGTTAACCGTTTCCGGAAAATCCAAAGAAGCTGACAAGGCGATATAGCCAATCTTCACCCAGGATTGGCCGCTCCGGGTCTCGCCGTTGACATCGGTAACATCGGCATAGATGATATATTCAAACTGCGGGTATTGAGACGGCGGAATGCTCTTGTCGGGTTTTGCCGTGAAACGGACTTTAAATTCGCCTTTAGAATCGGTAAAGGTCGTTCCGTGGGTTATTTCTTTGTCGGGTACGGTCGGCCGGTAGCCCCACCACCAGTACCAATACGGGAAGGATGCCCGGCGAACCACGCGGTACTGTACTTTGGCGTTATCCACCACGCTTCCGGCATAGGCCTTGGCCGTACCGGTAACCTCCACTTCCTCATTCAGCTTGTAGCCCTTCGAGACCGGTTTAATTTCCACTTCAAATTTCGGCCGTTTATATTCCTCTACGCTAAAATACGCCGAGCCGCTTTCATTCTGAATATGCATCTGCCCGTTCAAACGGTCGGTAGGTGTGACAAAACTTCCGCTGAAGGAGCCGTAAGCGTTGGTGATCAGACTCCGTTCGCTGATCTTCTGATAATTGACGTCATAAAATACAACAGTAGTTTTCTTATTTGGCAATACCTCATGCTTTAATCCCTTCGGATCGGATTTGATGATAATGCCTTTGAAATAAACCGTCTGCCCCGGACGATAGATACTCCGGTCCGTAAATATTTTTGTGGCAATCTGATCGCGTTCTTTCTCCCGCTTATACTGGTATATATAAAAATTTTCAAGCGGCGCATAAAAATCGTTTTCTTGCTTAAGCTCAAAGCGGTAATAATAATAGTTCTCCGAACCTTTCATGATAAACATTCCGTCCTCGTCGGTGGTGAAATCCGGGCCGCTCTTCCAGACGTACGTACGGCTATTATAATCGTAAATATTATAAAAGGACCGGACATTCACATCGGCCAACGGTTCGCCGGTCACACTGTGCATAACAAACATTTTCTTCCCCTCGAATTCAGCCGAATTCTCAGAAACAAGACTCAGGTTGGTAATCCAGAACGGCGTGACGGAGACGGTGTTGTTTTTACGTTTAAAGCTTGGGTCCGCGCTGATGAGTACGGCATAGAAGCCGAGAGGAAGCCCGTCCATTTTCATCTCCAGACGGTGATTGATATAATCTCCCGGGTCCGGAAGTTTCTCCGGCCATGCCTTCAGCGGCTTGATCGCGCTGTAATATTCCCACCGATCGTCATACTCCTTATTCTGGGATTTCATGTACTGGTTGTAATCCAGCCGCACTAAGCGGAGGAATACATTGGTGACATTGCGGTACTCCACCATCATACGGAAAGGGGTTTGAGGCGGCACAGTGGATTCCAGCGAGACGGACAGGTATTTCTCCCGTATACGGTCCATCAAAGCCTGGCAGTTGGCCGCACCGCGGGATTTCGGGAAGCGGGACGCCGCTTTCTCCGCGATATCATAGGCAATCTTACGGTTGGATGTTTTTTTAATGTCTGTGGAAGCATCGGCGACAGGTTCGGGCTGGTTAAAATAATAATCGGCGAGGACATAGCTGACCTGCGCGGCGATCGGATACGCCCGCACCGATTGTTCCAGCTCATTCAGGGTTTTCAGATAGGCATCGTCTTTATCCTCCGGCACGGCCTTTTCACGGGCATACTCCAGTCGGATAAGGTCGATATCCGTAAGCGCCGTTGGATCGCTGTCATCGATATGACATCGGATCATCTCTTGAAGGAGGGTTACGGCCTTGAATTTCATCGAAGCGCTGTCCGGCGTGCTGAATTTAGCCCGGATGAATTCACCCGCCGGGGCAAGAGCCCGCAGGTCATCCAACTCAAATTCCTCAACGGGTTTGATGAGGTTGTTCTCGTCGTTACGGTAAAAATCAAACGCGCGGTGGGCCAGAAAGTCGTAAAGGGAGGGTCGGTATATTTTGGAGTTTTTTTCGGTATTCAGCACATCGTCAAACCATTCCAGCTTCGTGCGCTGGAGACTGTCCGTGTTTGAGAGGGAAGCCGCATACAGATCCGTTACGCGCCGGAGCAGCTTCTGCAACGACCAGGTCCGGATGTCCGGCGAAACGGTATCGGCCACTTCGGTACGATTGTAAAATTTCCACCGGTTGTTCTGGTAATAACCCCAGTAAAAATCGGCCAGCAGAGACTGCATGACCGGTTTGGCGGGAAACTCCGCCGCCGCGGTTTCGGCTTCAAGGGTATCAATCGATTTAACCAGGCCCTCTTCCTCGATGGTCATGATATATTTAAGCAAGTGGATTACCGCCTTAATCTGCTGGACGTGATTGCGGTCCTGTTTGGCTTTACGGTATATCTGCCTGACTACGTCCTGCGCGGATTTCGGCAGGCCCTCGTTCTCGAATTTCTCAACTTTTTTCCAGTCAGACGGATAAGTATCGCCGGGTTTATAGTTCAGCCATTCTTTTTGACCCGCTCCGGTAAAAACAAAAACTACGAGCGCGGTAACCAGCAATGTAATCGGGCCTTTCATAAAGCCTCCTGTCTTAAAATAATTATTGTTTATGTATTGCCATTTTGTCGTAATGCCGGCTTAACTATAATCGCAAAGGATACGCTCCGATAACAGGCAGGTCGCAAAAGCCGCCAGCAATTTCTGCCAACGGTTGCATTCGTCAAAGGTAATCGTGTGGGCGCTGTATCGGAGCAGTGCGATCCGGTATTCGCGGAAATCGGGTTCCTGCGTCAGGTGTTCCGCTAACAGCTTACGTACTGTCCGGATAATCAATCCGATGGTCGCAAACGGCTCCGGCAGATCGGATGCCGCGCCATGATAACTTAAAAGTCCGGCTTCTTCCATGCGGATGGCATACCGTAAGTCCTGTTCACCGGTAATCGGGCATAAGATATATTTAATGTCGTTTTCCATTTTGGCAAAGTCATTCATGCTGTGACCAAGGCGGGTGTGAAAATAATCGATCATCCAGAAATTATGTTTGTCGTCCGAAAGCAGGTTGGCGAGGTTCAGGTCGCCGTGAACCCAGGTCAAATCGGTTTCCTTGGGCGGAAGACTCAGCCAACGGTCGGTCTGATCGTAGAACCGAGCCGGATTAGGCAAAAGGACCTCCGGAGCGTTGCCGGCCGTAAACGGCACGTTATCCCGCCCGTCAAAAGAAACGCCGAGCAGATTGGAAATGGTCGCGACAGTTTGCGCGCCGTATTCCGGGCGATATCCGTAATACTGAAACAGATTCAGGCGGTCCCGTATCGGATGCTGATACAGACGGCGGAATAACTGCTCATCCAATTCTTTGAAAACGGCCTGGATTGCGGATCGTTTCTTTTCCGGATCGTCGCCGCCCGTGATGATTTTTTTCAGGATTGTCTGAAGGGTTGTTGTTTGCGTGTTGTTCATATTTGCGAAAAAGTAGCGTATGCCGCCGAGATTCTGCATGTGGACAAATTCCTTCATCCGCGGCGACGAGGGCCCCAGAAGGTTTTCAACCGACTCCACAGCCGCCCGTTCTTTCCCGATTTTGGGATTGGTATCAATTTTCAGCACCTGGGGCACTTCAAGTTTGTTCTGGAAATCATAACTTTCCACGGCGAAAACTTTAGCGCCTGAAAAACCTCCGCCGAGCGGTTTGAGCAGGATGCGCGAGGAATCCCGGAATAAGTACCGAACAATTTGCCGTTGTTCATCAGTCAATGGCGCCTCGGTTTGAATGGGCTGTTCATATTTAGCGTACACCGAAAAGACCTGCGCCAGATCGACGGGAATGTTCATGAATTCCATGAATTCCGTAATAGCGTCCGTGAGGTACACGCCGAGATTCATTCGCATCGCTTGCAGGGCGTTCTGATGGTAATACCGCGACCGGCTGGCGCACAGGGAACTGCAAAGCCCGATTTCGGCATTCGGAAACCGGGAGCGCAGATCATAACAAAGATACTGCACTTTGACGTCCGTCCATACACCGATGATCCCCGCGCGGAAGACTTCATCGCGCTGTAGTCCCAGCCCCAGAATGACTGCCTCCAAACCGGTATCCACAAAGTCATTCAGACTGACGGAATTGATAACCGTGTCGCCGTTTTTTTCAGGCGCATGGATGCTCAGGGCCTCGATAAATTCTGCGCCTCCGGTATTTTTCCGACAGTGCGCGCCGAAAACTGAAAAATGCTCTTTCTGCATGGGGTCGTTTTCATCGTGCCAGTCGCGGATGTGTATCGCATGATGGCCCGACGTGCGTTTACGGTAATAGTTGGCGAGAAACAGCCTCAGGTTGCCGTATTCCGTCCCTGACTGCACCAGACGATTGGCTTCTGCGTGCCCAATATGCAGTTGGTTGGGCAACGGCTCGTCCGGCGCCAGCGGTCTGACAAAATCATTCTGCAGACATTGCGTAAACAAAATCGTTCTCATGTCAGGAGGTCCTTCATCCCTCATAAGGTCTTATGCCGGCCGATGGAAATTACCGGCCATCGGGCAACCGGTGAATAGTTTCCGCATCGAAATAATAACCCTGATAATGGCCGGCCTTCAGTTCACGGATAAGGTCGTCAAGCGTACATACGGGATTAGTAAATCGGGTAAACGCCCGGCCTACGCGCTCCGGCTTATGCGCATCGGAACCGCCGGTAAACGGACGACCGTTGCGGATCAGCCAGTCAACAGCCCGCCGGTTTTCTTCCGGCGTACAGCCGCCGTTAATCCCTTCCGCTGCGGTATAGCCCTCCAGCTTTTCGAACCGTTCCATCAGCGGACAATCTATATTTTCCCGGTACGGATGCGCGATGATACTGACGCCGTGGTTGGCGCGGATTTTGGCGAGGACTTCCTCCATTTCCAGATAACAGCCGTCAACCCGGTATGTATTCCAGGAATCATCTTTAAGACCGATTCCGATTACATGGCCGGCGGTGGTGGATATTTCCACGGCGCGGAATATATATAGCCCGCCATTCTTTTTTCGGTCACGAATATAAGCTTCCCAAGGCTCGGAGGCTTCATAGGAATGATGCTCCGCAATCATAATACCGTCCAGTTTTTTTCTGAGCGCTTCCTCAATGATCGGCTCGGGTTCGCTCCGGTTGTCGCCGGAATATTTGGAGTGCACATGCAAATCAATGATCATGTTTTAATATACCCTAAAAAGCAAAGCCAATCAACAGAAATTATCCGCGCCAAACGTACCGATTATTGCAGGGCAATAAAAACAAGGGTTAAAATGATAATGTCCCATAAAACACGGACCACACTGTTTTATGGGACATACCGTATTCAGGCGGGATTCCGAATCAGCCGTCTTTTTTCATCTTTTCGATCATTTCCCTTATTTTCGCATCGGCTTCCTTTATCTTGAATTGCGCTGTGCCCGCGCCCTTATGCCCGCCACCGCCGTATTGGGCGCAGAGTTCACCGATATCGGTCTTGGATGTACGGTTAAAGATGCTATGCCCGATAGCCGCGACCACCGTCTCGTCCTTTTTGCCGTCCATGATGCGCACCGAGATGTTCGCCTCGGGGAATAGCGTATAGATGAGGAATCGGTTGCCGGTTGGTATGTCCGCCATCCCGCGATTGTCGGTAATGATAACGTTCTTTTCAACTTTGGACGAACGTTCCATCAGCGCTTTGAATTCTTTCTCCTGTTCGAAGTACCGTTTTACGCGCTGCTTGATGTCGTGCATATTGAGAATCTCATCCACGTTGTGGGTCGCGATCAGGTCGATCATTCGGTACATCAGGTTTTTATTGCTGATGCCGTAATCGTGGTAGCGGCCCAGACCGGTGCGCGGATCCATGACATACGACAGGAGCACCCAGTCGCGCGGATCGGTAACGTCCTGAACCGACAACTGCGCCGCGTCGATTTTATCTACCTGATTCAGCAGGTAGTCGTATTTGTGGAAGCGGTAACTTTTGTAATGATTGTACACCACGCGGGCGCAGCTCGGCGCGATTTCAAAACGCCCCTCGTAGTTATGCGGAATATCCGAGCGTTCCCCTTCGCTGCTGTGATGGTCAAACCACATTCCGCAGTTGGGATGATACGGCATATTTGTGAGAATGTCGTTCGGCGTCACCGTCACCACGCCGTCCTGAATATCCTTGGGATGCGCGAACGTGATGTTCTCGATGATCTCGACTTCTTTGAGCAGAACGGCGCACGTAAGGCCGTCAAAATCGGAACGGGTAATTAGATTCATAAAGCGCCTCCGGGTTTAAAAGTGAGAGGGATTATGTGTTAGGTTTTATAATTGCGTTATCGCTTTGAAATAAAATTTCCGGTAAGCTTTTCAAAAATAAAAACAATTTATGAAATTCGCAAATGGAAATGCAAACCAATGAATCCGACCGTTATTTATCAATCACGGTCTTGGCCCCAATGGCAAAGGCCAGGCGTCTTCCGGTAATCAATCCTTCGAGATGCCCCGTTCCGAAATCGGCCTGCCACCGTCCGGTCCGCCAGCCCACGCCGCAGGCCATGTTGAATCCACGGTTATCACCGCCCATGCCGACGCCGCCCCGCACCTGAAACCGTTTGTTGATGGTATACTCCGCTCCGAAAGATAAACGCGGTGAGGCGTATTTGTTAACGTGGTATAAATGCAGTTCCGCATCGCCCGAAAAGAGCCATTGCGGCGAATACCGGTATCCCGCGCCTGCCCGTAAAAGCGCCGGCATCTGCGTGACGTATCGCTGGCCGCGGATCGTCGTATCCGTGGTAGAGGACTCATCATCAAACCGAAAAAACGTGCCGCTCCGAATGTCGAAACGGCCTTGGTCTTCCTTTGTCCGGGACGTCCAGTAAATATTCTGTATGGCGTTCCTGAGGTACAGGCCGGCCGACCACTGGTCGTTAATCTGAACCGCGGCGCCGATATGGACGCCGAAGCCGTTGCCGCCGGATGACCGCAGACACCGGTAATGTCCGTGCGAAATCAGGCTGTCGCTTTCGCGGATTTCGGCCCGCATATGTTTCAGCGTCATATTATCCATACCGTGATAATAACTGACCGTAATGCCCGCGGCCGCGTCCTGAAATGTTTTACGGAAAAACCGCCTTAAAGAATAGGCGCCGGAAACATCCGTGTGCCATACAAACTGCGTATACCCGCGCCCTTTCAATCTAAGATCTTCGGAACCCACGCGGTAAGCCGAGTCGGACCATACTGTCCGGAGCAGTTTTTTCGGCACTTGCGCATAGGCCTGGTAGGCCACGGAAAAATCGGCGGAATAGTTCTGATATTGCAGGCCGAGCGCGCGGATATCCATTTCTGCGTTGCCGTACAGCGCGGGATCGCCTCCAAAAAGACCGAGAATCCGCCGTTTATCACGCTCGTCAAGATATGCGCCGTTATACCGGTTGTAATCGGCCACCGACAGCACGTTATTGGCCGCCCGCCCTCCGGCGTTCAGCAACGTGACGGTAATACCCTCCCGACGCGGTTCTCTCAGACCCAGTACGGCAGGATTCCACAGCACGGCATCCGGCTTGGATACCACAGCCGTCTGCGCCCTTCCCATGCCCATTCCGCGCGGATCGGAAGCATCCGTCTGCGTATATACCCAGGCCGCGGTCCACATCCTGATCAGAAAAACCAAATAAAATAGGTTGCGCATCGGATTCATTTTACGGTATCCTCATCCACTAAGAAATCAATTTTCAGGTCCGTTTTCAGCCTGATAAAATCCGACGCGCGCACGGTGACATAACCCGGCGTGCCAAGCAGGCGAATCCGCACAGCGTTGTATTTCGGATCATGATTGCCGAGGACATTGCGGTATTGGGACTTTTCCAGCAGATAATTCAGCGTCGTTATACTGGGCTGGTCCACAAGCCCGTCATGGTCCTGGTCAATGCCGGCGCCAATCCCGATCGGCTCGGACGGAAATTTGAACCCCGCGTTTTGATAAAAAGTGTCATCGGAAGCATACCAGTGGTTATCCATAAAAAACTGTACGGTAATCGGTACGGGAAAATGATTCAGCAGCGTACCGGAAATATTTAATTGTTCGAATCCGTGTTCAATCCAGTCTTCGGTCTGCTCGCCCAGTTCGATGCGTCGCGGCCCCGGCGCGATGATATTGCGGGTAGTATCCACCGGCAGTCGAAATATCAGCGGCGCACGGATATGCATGGCAATAAAAAGCGAATCGGCGCTGCGGATGCTGCCGGTATCCAAACCGTTACCTACACGGGCCACACCGGACACACGGATGCGATCGGGCAAAATATTTAGCAGTGCCGCCAGCGAATCCGAATGATCATAGGTAATGGTATCCAGACGCGATCCGGTGCCGCCGCCGGAATATTTTTTCAGAGCGCCGTTCAGCGTAATGGACCGTGAGAAACCGTTGTCCGAAACGCCGGTCAGTAGCAGCGTAAAATGCGCCGGAAATCCGATCCGGTGATCGGCAATAACCTCAAGAAACGCGGATTGGAACTGCACGCTGTCAATATACGGAATGTCTATTTCCTGGGTCCGTTCGGTGATATCCATGGTTTCTTCGACCATAATGCCGCTCAGACTCGACATTTCCAGAGAATCGAGATGCGCGCGGGCCCGCACACCCTGACCGTTTTCAAGGGTTTTATCCGAAGCCGTTGCGCCGGGGATATACAATTCATAATTATAACAGAAATATTGTTGTCCGACCGGGGGCCGGTAGGCCGGATTGAAATAATAACCATCGAGAGAATAACTCGCGTTGACAATATATCCCGGCACTCCGGGCATCTGAATAGAACGGAGAAAGGGTTGACCCTGCGCGTCTTTAAAATCAGGCAGTACCAGC
The DNA here is from genome assembly GCA_964609675.1 of uncultured Bacteroidota bacterium. Taxonomy (GTDB): domain Bacteria; phylum CLD3; class CLD3; order SB21; family JBBIRG01; genus CAZSRX01. Next base: position 46,821 of record CAZSRX010000020.1, read on the forward strand.
CGCACCTCAGAAGACGCCTGAAGGTCATGATTTATGAATTCGACATGCACCTGCCCGCGGCCGACCCGGGCCTCATGAATGACCGATTCGGTAGTGGATTTTGAAGAATCTTTTGAGACAATCTGCTGCGGTTGGTATTTACCGTTGATTTTGGCGCATTTCAGGTCGGCGCGCGTGCCTGAAAGAACGGCCTGCATGGTATCAATCAGTACCGGTGTGGCTGAGCCCGGTGATTTTCCCGATAACTGGACCCGGACTGGATTATAGAATATCGAGGGAACCGTTAGGGTCCATGTATCCCCGCCAAAACCGTTGCCGGCATTGAGATGCCCGATTTCGAATGTATGCATTCCCAGGCCGTGTACGGTATCAATCACCGATATCCGGATACTGTCTAATTCTACGGGTAACTGGTTAATAAGAGACACCTGAACGCTACCGCCGACCGCGATGACCATCGAAAAATGCTCAAAAACCGCATAGTACGGAATATCGGAAAACGTAAACGGCGGCAGAGCAACATACTGGTTATGCCAGCCCGCCGAAGCCGGTAAAATACGTGTGATACCGATACGACCTGATGAGAGTTCATTGACGTTCAGATCATTGTCAATAAAGCAATCCGACGAATCGGACTGCGGGTCCACCGTCATCGCTTCATTAACCCCGACGGCTTCGTTGCGGGATATCCGGATTAGCACGGAATCCTGAATGATTTCCAGGCGGACGGAATCCGACTCAATGTCTTTCTGCACATCGCGAACATCGTAACGGTCATTCATGAATGGAATGGAAAAGCGCGCCGTGAAACTGGGCATACGGGGCGCCTCACAGGAGGCCAGCAACCATGCAACACATACTATCAGTCCGGCAACCGTAAATCCATGACCCTGAAATATTTGTTTCACTCGGCAATCCCCTTTTGATACTGAGCGATGGAGCGCTCCTACTGATTTAAAAATTAATGTCAAACCCGCTATAACTGGCGGACTCAATAATTTCTGTTTCTGCAGACTTGGAGCCGGAGATTTTTTCCTGGCGTTTTTTCATATCATCCAGCACCTGCACAAAGGCTTCCACCACCTCCGGATTGAAGTGCGTACCCGAACATTGCCGGAACTCGTTTTTGGCTTCTTCAATGGTCAGAGGCTGGTTGTAACCGCGGTTGGTCGTCATAGCGTCGTACGCGTCGGCCACGGCTACGATGGATGCCAGAAAGTCAATCTGATTGCCCACCAGTCCCTGCGGATAGCCGGAACCGTCCCAGCGCTCGTGATGCTGGTGGACGATATTAATAACATCAGACAGAAATTTGATGGGCTTCAGAATTTTGTAACCTATTTCCGCATGCTCGCGCATTTTCTTCCATTCGTCATCCGTAAGTCCGGTAATGTTTTTCAGACTGGATATTTCGATAACCAGCTTGCCGATGTCGTGCAGGATAGCGCCCTGAGAAAGCTTTTCCATGTCGTTCATCGAAAGCCGCAGTTTTTCGCCGATTTTCATACTGTAGGCCCGAACCCGCGCGGAATGACCGGCCGTGTAAGAATGCTTTTCTTCGACCGCCTTCAGGAATGAAATGATGATATCCATGTAGGCCTGTTCCATCTCACGGGATTGTTGCTCGATCATCTTGTTCTTGATTTCCAACTGTTCGATATGGCGTTCCAGACTACGGACCAGTTTTTCGCTATACTCTTTGCCGAAGACCTTTTGTTCCTCATGACCGATTTCGTCTTTAGCGCCGCCGATATACTGGGATATTTGCTTCGGGAAGTCTTCCACGTCAATGGGTTTTTTGATGTATCCGTCGCAGCCGGCTACCAGCGAACGTTCACGGTCGCCCTCTTTGACGTTAGCGGTTACAGCGACGATGGGAATCTTATTCAGGCGCTCCATGCTTTTAATGCGGGTCGCGGCGGCATGTCCGTCAAGCAAAGGAAGATTGATATCCATCAGAATCAGGTCGGGCTCCAATTCCTGCGCCATTTTGACGCCGGTAATGCCGTCGTTAGCTTCGTGCACCTCATACCCCAGCGGCTCCAGGATACGCCGTACCAGCAGACGGTTCAGTTCGTTATCTTCTACATAGAGAACTTTAATTTTACTTTTTTCCGCCATCGCTTTTTAGCTTTCTGCCGGCTCATCCGTGGCCGGCGCGGCCTGTGGTTTGTATTTTATCGGAATGTGCATGGTAAACACCGAGCCTTTTCCGAGCTTGCTTTCAACGGTAAGATCGCCGTTGTGCATTTCAACAAATTTTTTTGCAATACTGAGTCCGAGTCCGGTGCCGCCGGCCCTTCGGGTGCTGGAGCCGTCCACCTGGCGGAACCGTTCAAATATAGAACCCAAAGCTTCTTTGTCTATTCCGATGCCGGTATCAATGACGCTGATGGAAACCCCCTCCCCGACCACGCTGGCCTGAATGGTAATCCAGCCTTCTTCGGTAAATTTCGCGGCGTTAGAGACCAGGTTAAATATGACCTGACGGATTTTGGTGGCGTCGGCTTCAATCGGCGGAATCGACCCGAGAATGCGGCTCTCAAGCCGCACGCGTTTGCCCATGACAAGCGTTTGTCCGGCGGTAACAATCTCTTCGATCATCGGCACCAACTCGAAAGTGCTGATATTGAGCTCCATTTTGCCGGCCTCAATCTTGGAAAGATCGAGAATGCTGTTGATAATATCAAGCAGGTGCCGGCCGCTGTTGTATATGGCGCTCAGGTCGACTTCCTGTGTTGGATTGATATCGCCGTCAATCCGGCTGAGCAGCACCTTGGAAAAACCGATAATTGAATTCAGCGGCGTGCGCAACTCATGGCTGACATTGGCGATAAATTCGGACTTCAGGCGATCGGCTTCCTGGGCTTTCTTGATGGCTTCCCTCAGCGCTTTATTGCTTTTGCGGAGTTCTTCGGTGCGCTCAGTAACTTTCTGTTCCAGGTCGGCATTGGTTTTCTCCAGCTGGGATGTAAGAATCTGAAGTTGCAGGTAGGCGCTGCCCAGCTGTTCCGTCAGTATCCGGTGCTGGTTCTGGCTCTCCTGCTCCGTCGTATCGTCGAGTTTCTGAGCCCGGCGCTTGAAATTCATGAAATCGCCGATCAACTGCTGGTCGGAGATCAGGTCGTCGAAATTGGAAATGGCTTCGGTTTCTGGTATGGTGCGCGCTTTGAGGATGCGCTGTTTCAATTCCTGTATCTGGTTTTCGAAATGCTTGATTTGTTGATTCCGGTTACGCACCATGCCCAGTATGTAGTATATCATCTCACGAAGCTGAATATAGGGATTCAGTGTGGCCATTTGAAATACCTGGCACTGGAAGCAGGAAACGATGCCGAGATGCATCCGGCAGCCGCACTGCTCGCCGGCCAGATACCAGCACCTGGGATTATGAGCCTGATAGGCACGGCAGGCCGTATCCGGACATTCCCGGATTTTCCAGCAGCGGTTCAGAATTTCCTGCGAACGGATATCGATTTCAAGTTCCGTCTCTACGCGCTGCACCTGATCGGCCATCTGGTCGCACAGCGCCTGCAGGTATTCGGCTGAATAGGTATTGGACGGAACGACCGGCTTTTCGCCGGTTTCCGTTGCTTCTTCGGTACGTTCGGTTTCGGATTGCCGCAGTTTCTTCTCCGCCTTGAAGGTCTCCTCATTCTTCACATCATCCACCATCGGCAGGTTCAGCAGAAACAAATCGTCCAAATTCATGTCGGCCGCTTTTTTACGCTCTTTCTTGACTTGCGGTTTTGGCGCCAGATCATATTCGATAATCTGAATCTCCTTCACGGCCTTGGTGTGCTCCGCAGACGCCGTCGGGACAATATTTTTTTTAGTATCAGGCATGCGGCTTGGAAGCTCCGTTTACTATAATCTCGAGCATTTGCGGTATCATTGTCAAGGAAATTGTTTGAGCGCGCAGACTCAGCATTTCCCCGTCGGCATGAACGGGCAGGGGTTGTGCCGATTCGATGCGGATGTGTTTAGTCCGGTGCATGGTAACACCGCGGACTCTGGTATGGGAGCCATCCATCGCTTTGGGAAGTTCCTTTAAAATCCGCAACGTACTCATCGAATTTATCACGCAAACGTCCAGCCAGCCGTCGTCGGGACGGGCGTCTGGCGTCAGGTAAAATCCGCCGCCGGAACACGTGCCGTTGCCGGTATGGATAAGCAGAACGGATTGTTCGCGCCACACCCCATCGGTTTCGTACCGGACGAACGGATGTTGATACGTAAAAACGGTTTTCAGGACGGCCGACAAATACGCCGCCAGTCCGCGCAGAGCTTTGATTTTTTGAGTCTCGTAATTGACGCGGGCATCAAAACCCACCCCAACATTATTATTGAAATATCGGCACTCCGTTTCGTTGATGCAGATTTGGCCGATATCAATGCGGCGCGTGCTTCCTTTTTCAATGACCTCAACCGCCAGTAAAATATCCGCGGGTATATTCACGGCTTTAACAAAATCATTACCCGAGCCTATCGGTATGAATCCAATGCGTGGACCGGGGAGCGCGTAGGCGGTGGCCTGTCGCGCCTGCAGCAAACCGTTAATAATTTCATGAATGGTGCCGTCGCCGCCTGCGGCTATTACATGGCTATAGCGTCCGCCGCGTTCGGCAGCCACTTCCCAGGCCTGTCGCACCCGTTCGGTAAGAACCAGATCGTAGGTTATCTTTTTTTGGTTCAAGATGCGTTCCATGGCGGCAATCGAAGCCGCGCCGCCTCCCTTATTGGCCAGCGGATTGGCGATGATCAGCCAGGTGTTTTCTTGCGATTCCGTGACGCTCTCCGTTCAGTCCGTCAGCGCGATGCAGTCGATTTCAATCAGGGAATCCTTGGGCAGACGGGCTACCTCAATGGTTGTCCGCGCCGGTACGCCGGAAGCAAAATATTCGTTGTAGATATCATTCATCGCGGCAAAATCGCTCATATTCTTCAGATAGACGGTGGTCTTGATTACCCGGTCTAAGTCGGAACCGGCGCTTTGCAGAATGGCGCGCAGATTTTCGATTACCACACGTGTCTGCTTCCGGATATCCGCTTCGACCATCTGATTGGTGTGCACATCGATTGGCAACTGACCGGAAGTAAGAATGAGTTTCCCGCTGGCAATGATGGCCTGACTGTATGGGCCGATTGGCGCCGGCGCTTTACTGGTCTTGACGTATTCTTTAATCATAGCCTTCCTCACTATTTAATTTCTATATATCAATGAATGTCCTTGTAATGGGCATCGACAATATCATCCCGGTTGAGGGGCCCGGGGCCTTTCGCTTCGGGCTTTTCCCCGGGATAGCGGTAGCTCCGCGTACCGTGAGCCCCGGTGTGATGAAACGACACCGCAATAAATCGCTTCAGCAGACGGTATATTATTAAAACGGCAACGCCTACCAGTAATAATCGTAATAAGCTCATTCTGTTCACCTTATCTAAATTGATGCAGAAAACGAATATCGTTTTCAAAAAAGAGGCGCAAATCATGGACGCCGTAGACCAGCATCGCAATGCGTTCCAAGCCCATGCCAAACGCATATCCTGAATACCGGTCGGGTTCATACCGGGCAAATTCGTAGAGCCGCGGATTAACCATACCCGCCCCCATAATCTCAATCCAGCCGGAATTTTTACAGGTACGGCAGCCGGCGCCTTTGCAGAAGATACAGGCCATGTCCACTTCCGCGCTGGGTTCGGTGAAGGAGAAGTACGAAGGGCGAAACCGCGTACCGATCTCAGGACCGAACATTCGGTGCACAAACGCCGCCAGCGTGCCCTTGAGATCCCCGAAGCCGACGCCTTCGTCCACGACCAGGCCTTCCACCTGATGAAAAAACGGCGAATGCGTGGCGTCCGGCGTGTCTTTGCGGTACACGCGTCCCGGACAAATGATGCGGATGGGCGGCTTCTGCCGTTCCATGACGCGGGCCTGCACCGGCGTGGTATGCGTCCGGAGCACGACGTTGTCGGTGATGAAAAAAGTATCGTGCGTGTCGCGGGCCGGGTGATCCTTCGGGATATTGACCAACTCGAAATTATAATGATCCAGTTCCACTTCCGGGCCGTCCTCGATCGCAAAGCCCATCGAAGTGAAAATCGATTTGATTTCGTCCAGAATCTGCGTCAGCGGATGGATATGGCCGTAATATTGCCCGCGGGCCGGCAGGGTCATATCAATCATCTCTTCCGCGGCGTCTTCCTGTCGGAAAACATCTTCTTGGATACGCTCCAGTTCGCTCTCTATAAACCGTTTCACTTCATTAAGCGCTTGGCCGTACTGCGGGCGGTTTTCCCGCGGAAGATCTTTCAACGCCGCGGTGGCCTGGGTTATCAGCCCCTTACGGCCAAGATATTTGCTGCTGATTTGCTCAAGCGTCACCCGCGTAAAGGTTTTACCGGCCGTATCCGCCTCAAAGGCCTGCCTGATTTTATCGAGCCCGTCATTCATATCGGTAATTTTCCTTCACAACATTTATTACGTAAAATAAAATATACAAAAAAAAGAGCCTTAGGCAAAAAAAATTTTTGCCGCGACTCTTTTTAAAAACTGGTCGGGAATTTCTGATTACAGATTTTCCTTGGCTTTGTCGATCAGCTTGTTGAATCCGGCCGCGTCGTTCATGGCCATATCCGATAACACCTTGCGGTTCACATTGATATTGGATTTTTTCAGAGCGGCGATAAACCGGGAATACGTCATGCCGTGTTCACGGACGGCCGCGTTGATGCGGACGATCCAGAGTGCGCGTATGTTGCGCTTCTTCTGGCGGCGGTGCACGGTGGCATACACCATGCCTTTTTCCACGGTTTCAATGACGTTGCGTAAGACGTTCTTGCGTTTGCCAAAATTGCCTTTGGCCAGCTTCATATATTTTTTCCGGCGCTGCTTGGATGCCGGGTTATTCGTTGCACGGGGCATGAGATTCTCCTATAATTTGACTGATAGATTGCTGGTTATTAACGGTCGGTGCTCAGCCTTCGGCCAGCATCCGCTTGACCCGCCGCACATCGGCTTCCGCCACGTCATGTTTTCCGGACAGGTGCCGTTTTCTTTTATTGGATTTGCTGCTTAATAAATGCCGGGCCGTGGATTTCTTGCGCAGTAATTTCCCCGAACCGGTTACATGAAACCGTTTCTTGGCGCCGGAATTGCTTTTCATTTTTGGCATAACTCTACCCTTTATATTTATATTGCGTTAATTATTTTTTTATGAAAATCATTGCCATATTGCGGCCTTCAAATTTCATCTCACCGTCCAATTTTCCGTAATCTTCCAGGTCGGCTACCATCCGTTCGGCCAGTTGAACGCCGAATTCCCTGTTGGCGATTTCACGGCCTTTGTAAACGATGACGGCCTTAACTTTATAACCATCCTTGAGAAACTTGATGGCGTGCTTGATTTTAAACTGATAATCATGATCGTCGGTTACCGGACGGAAACGCAGTTCCTTAATTTCCCCGGTGTGAATCTGTTTCTTACGGGCGTCTTTTTCCTTTTTCTGGATTTCGTAACGGTATTTGCCGTAATCAATAATTTTACAGACGGGCGGATCGGCGTTGGGCACGATTTCCAGTAAATCCAGATTGGCTTCGCGCGCCCGGTAAAGCGCTTCTTCGATAAACACAATGCCGATCTGGTCGCCTTTCGGCCCGATCAGGCGGACTTTGGGGGCCGTGATTTCCTCATTGACCCGTATGGTATCTTCTTTTCCGATGGCAGTCTCCTTCAGTTAGTGATTAGTGTAGTGAACGTGTTTGAATTTTATTCTGAATGTCATGCAAAAATTCCCGGATGCTTCTTTGCCCCTGATCGCCCTGACCGTGCAGGCGCACCGATACGGCGTGGTTTTGAACTTCTTTATCGCCGATAATCAGGATATAGGGTATTTTTTTCATTTCCGCTTCGCGGATTTTGTATCCGATTTTCTCGTTCCGAATGTCCAGATGCGTGCGTATGCCGGCGTCCTGCAGTTGCTTTTCGAGTATCTGCGCATAACCGGCATGGTGATCGGATATGGGCAGAATCGCCGCTTGCACGGGCGCGAGCCAAACCGGAAAGTTGCCCGCGAAATGTTCGATGAGAATGGACAAAAAACGCTCCATGGAGCCGAACGGTGCCCGGTGAATAATAATCGGGCGGTGCTTCTGCCCGTCGGAACCAATGTATTCCAACCCGAACCGTTCCGGCATAACGTAATCCACCTGCACGGTACCGAGTTGCCATTTACGCCCAATGGCATCCTTTACGATAAAATCGACCTTAGGCCCGTAGAAGGATGCCTCGCCGATGCCGATCTGATACTTAAGCTGCATGGCATCCGCAACTTCTTTGATTTCCCGCTGCGCCTGTTCCCAGATTTCAGGATCGCCGGCGAATTTACCCGGATTCTGCGGGTCGCGGAAAGACAGCCGCGTGGTCACTTCCATTTCGAAAGTCGTGAAAACCAATTGCGTCAGTTCGATGGCGTTCATCAACTCTTCCCTGAGTTGATCATGCGTACAGTAAATGTGCGCATCGTCCTGCGTAAAACCGCGGACGCGGGTAAGCCCCGTCAACTCGCCGGACTGTTCGTAACGGTACACCGTGCCGAATTCCGCCAGACGCAGCGGCAGGTCGCGGTAACTGCGCGGCTTGGAAGAATAAATTTGATGGTGATGCGGGCAGTTCATCGGCTTGAGAAGGTATTCTTCGTCCTCCACTTTAATCGGCGCAAACTGCGCATCGGAATAATAAGGATAGTGCCCGGAGGTTTTGTACAGGTTCAGATTACCGATGTGCGGCGTGATGACTTCCTGGTAGCCGCGTCGGAGCAGTTCCGCTTTCAGAAACTCCTCCAGTTTGCGCCGCACGAGGGTGCCGTTGGGCAGCCACACCGGCAGGCCGGCGCCCACCGCGGGCGTGATGATGAACAGTTCGAGTTCTCTGCCCAGCTTGCGGTGATCGCGCTTCTTGGCTTCTTCCAGCAGCCGCAGATATTCGTCGAGCTGCTTCTTGGAAGGAAAACTGATGCCGCGCAGTCGCTGTAACTGAATATTATTCGCATCGCCCTTGTAAAAAGCCCCCGCCACCGATAGGATCTTGAACGCCTTTACCATACCCGTGTTCGGAAGGTGCGGACCGCGGCACAGATCGGCAAATTCGCCCTGTCGGTAGATGCTGATCGTCTGCCCGTTTTCGACGGCTTTTATAATCTCGATTTTAAAATCTTCTCCCCGTTCTTTGAAAAATTGCATCGCTTCATCCGGTTTGAGTTCCATCCGTTGAACCGGCAATTTTTCTTTTACGATTTTATCCATTTCGGCTTCGATTTTTGCAAAATCATCCTGACTGATAGGTTCCGGAATCAGGATATCGTAGAAAAAGCCGTTCTCTGTGGCGGGCCCGTCTTCCAGTTTAGCTTCAGGCCACAGCCGCTTGACAGCCTGCGCCATGATATGCGTGGAAGAATGCCAGAATACATGCAGCCCTTCGTCGGTATCCCAGGTCAGCAGGCGAAGCGCCGCATTATCATGTATGGGGTAACTCAGGTCCACCCGGACACCGTTAACTTCCGCCGCGACACACTTCTCGGCCAGATTCCGGCTGATGCCCTGCGCAATCGCCAGTGGCGTTATGCCGCGTTCAAATGGTTTTACAGTTTGGTCGGGAAAAGTAATTTGTATCTGAGACAAATGTCGCTCCTTGCTTACCTAATTTATTGCCAACCAGGGATGTGACCACCCCGAGGTTAATTCAGGTTTGTCCGCGCATTCGGACAATTTCAAAAATTTTAAACCACTTTTATCAAAGTGGGTGTGCATTTTATATGATTATCAGATAAAAGTCAACAGCTATTTCAATTTTCTGCAATTTTATATTTTTATACAAGATTGCCGTTAAAAACCATCCGGTATGCCATGAAAAGCGACCGATCGGCGTTTCTTTGTAAACGGTACCGGAAAATTTCTTGACATTTTAAGAAATATTTGCAATCTTAATTATGTTATATGCAATTGAACGACCGTCAAGACACATAGCACCGGAGGTTCTGATGACCATACGCGTAATTAATAAAGATCATAATATTGTAGAGGAATTCAAGAGCAATAACTTGGATTTCATTCGCCGGAGTTATGATGAATTCAGCAATAAGGACAATATGACCGAAGAGGATTATCAAACCCTGGCGGTCCTGATTGTTAAAAAGCGTTATGCCGATACACGGTTTGACAACCTCGAATGGGGTACGGAAATCCTGAAAGATTAATTACATGCCGACAAAAAAAATTAAATCCGGCGACAAAGCGCCGGATTTTGTTTTACCGGATCCGGATGGAAAGGCCTTCCGCCTTTCAGAATTCCGTGGTAAGACGGTAGTTTTATATTTCTATCCGAAAGACATGACGCCGGGTTGTACGGCGGAGGCCTGCGATTTTAGAGACTTTCATTCGGATTTTATTAAACTCAATGCGGCGGTCTTCGGTGTCAGCCCCGACACGGGTTTATCGCATCAGAAATTTATCCAAAAGCACAATCTGCCTTTCACGCTATTATGCGACGTCGATCATAAAGTAGCGAAGCAGTACGGCGCGTGGGGGAAAAAGACGTTGTACGGAAAAGAATATACCGGCGTTTTACGCACCACGTTCATCATTAGCCCCGACGGCATCGTCCGGCATGTTTTTACAAACGTCAAAGTCAAAGGGCACGTGGAATCCATACTATCCCTACTGAAACAATAATCAAATGAATTTTCTGAAATGAGCCGCATTCCCGTGTACATGATTTTTCTGATGCTTGCCGGTCATTCAATGCTCTCCGCGCAGTACGGCAGCGCCGATTGGGAACGCTATGAATTTAAAAATTACCGGGTAACCTTCTCGGTTCCGAAAGACTGGTCGGTGACCATCAATGACAGCACCGAAAAAAGCTACATCGAATGCTATAGCCGCGACCAACAGACTTATTTTTTCCTGACCACGGCCGAAAATGAAAAAAAATCCGAAATCGGTATTGTGCTTTCTTACCTGAAAGTTACCTACAAAGACGCCCAGTTTGAGTCTGATGAGTACCAGAAAATCAACAACATTGAATTTGTTTTCTGCAATGGGGTTTCTTACATGAACGAAATTCAAACCTATATGCGGCTGGGCGTCGGCAAATATAAAGACTATATTTTTATGATCGACAGCGGCACCAATAATTTAGAAAATAACGACGCCCGCGAACTCCTTATTAAAATCATTCAGAGCATCAAAGGCATCCATTAGCGCGATACGGCCTGGATTGCGCTTCCTGTACAATTGAAAACGCATGCTTTAAATATTCTTTATGGGTTTGCGGTAGCGGCGGCACAACTCGGCATGTTCAACGCCTGTTTGGAATCCGGTTCCGGCGAGACCTTGCGCACGGTTAGTCGCGTGGAAATCGACCGTTATGTCGGCGTCTGGTACGAAATCGCAAAAATTCCCAACCGTTTTCAGAAACGCTGCGCCGGCAACACGACAGCCACCTATACGCTGCACAGCGACGGACGTCTGTCGGTCATCAATCAATGCGAAGAATCGGAAGGCGCCATCGCGCGGGTGGAAGGCCTCGCAAAAATTACGGATACGGTCAGCAACGCCAAATTGAAAGTCAGTTTTTTCAGAATATTCGGCCTACCCGTATATCTCGGCGATTACTGGATCATCGGCCTGGACGAGGATTACCGTTGGGCGGTGGTCGGCACACCCGGCCGTAAATACGGATGGATACTGAGCCGGACGCCGTTCATGGACGAACAAAGCCGTAAGAAAGTTGATGCGGTGCTGAAAGAAAATAAATACCGCCCGGAAGATTTTGTTTCGACGCGGCATACCCGATAGATACCGGAATGCCTGTGGTTACCGGAAACGCCGTTTTCAGTCTTCCAAAATAATCGTTACCGGCCCCGTGTTGTGGATTTCCACTTCCATCATTGCGCCGAACCGTCCGGTCTGCACCGATATTTTTTTTTCCCTGAGTAAGGCCACAAATCTTTCATATAACGGTTCGGCCGTTTCCGGCAGCGCGGCTTCAGTGAAACTGGGTCGATTCCCCTTCCGGGCGTCGCCGAATAAAGTAAATTGCGAGACGGCAAGAATTTCTCCGCCCGTATCCAGAACCGAAAGGTTCATTTTATTCTCCGCATCAGGAAATATTCTCAGGTGGCGCATTTATTCGCCCAAAACGCTAATTGCTTTTCCGTATCATTTTTTCCGATGCCGATGAGCAGTACCAGTCCGTTACCGATGGATGCTACCGTCTCATGGCCGATACGCAACCGCGCGCCGGTAACTCTCTGAACAACGATACGCATAATTAATGTGCATTCCCTGACTGTTTAGGACTTTTTTTATTTCTGATAAACAAACCGGCTGACCAGACAAGCATTATTAGCGTTACGGCGCCCACGCTAACCGGGAACCAGTCACCGTGTCGCGTATAAAATGAACCGGGTTTTTCCAAAGATATGGTCTCATAAATCATCGCTTCCGATGGATTAGGGGTCCGGGTCAGTATCCGTCCGGCCGGATCGATGATGCACGAAACTCCTGAATTGGCGCAGCGAACAACCGGAATGCGATTTTCTATGGCTCGCAGGACCGCAATTTGCGCATGCTGTTCCGGCGCGATAGTCGCGTCGTACCAGGCGTCGTTGGTTACGATGACAAGAAATTCGGCACCCCGGACAACCCCCTCCCGGACAATCGGCGCAAAAACGGATTCAAGGCAGATTACCGTACTGAACCGGTACGGTATTCGCTGTCCGGTGAGTGTATCCGTTTTCTCTATGGTAAAGACCATCATCGAATCCCCGGCGGCATAATCCGACGCGCCGACATCCATCGCCAGAGTCTTTATGGGCAATAAAATGCCGGGCACATATTCGCCCAGAGGCACCAGATGCATCTTATCGTACGTTTCAATCGTAGAGTCCTGACGAATCAGGTACACGGAATTGTAACTGCGCCAGAGCATCGATCCGTCCTTGTTTTCAGTAAATCGTTTATCGGGAATCCCGGTCAGCATGACGGTATTTTGCAAAGTTATCTCGTCAATTATCCGGTTCAGTTTGAAGGGGTCCCAGCGCAGCCGCACCGGTATGGCGGTTTCCGGCCAGATAATCATATCTTTAGGTTTTCCGCGCAGGGAGCGGGTCTGGTTCATGAGTGTACGGAAGGCAAAATCGCGCTCCAGCCACTTCCGGTTGGGTTCAATATTAGGTTGCACAATCGCAACCGTAATGGATTTTCCGGAACGCCTCTCCGGCGCCGGTAGCAGAAACAGGCTCCATAAGATGGGACTGAGTATCAATACCGGAGTAACCACCGCAAAGAACGTCGCTGAATGCCGCGGCTGTCGGTTTTTGGCATTCATTAAAAATTTTATCACGAGAAACAAACTGACATTCACGCTCATAACCCAAAACGGTAGCGCGAACATGCCCGTATAGCTGATGAATTGAATCATCGTAGGATAAGCGGACAGGGGTGTTGCAAAAGAATGCCAGGTAAAGCCAAGTTCTCCGAAGGATTGAAGGTATTCTAACGACGTCCATAATAACGGGGCCACCAGAAAACCCTTCGTGCCGAATGCCCTTCCAAAAAGACCTTGCAGCCAGCCGAACGCGCCCCACCAGAGCGCAAGATAGAGTACCATAGCCAGATACATCCCGGTCGCTTGCAGGGCATCCGCTCCGCTGTTCCAGTTCAGCCAGTACAACATCGCGCCCAGACTCAATAAACCAACGGTATATCCCGTGCGGAATCCCGAACGAAAGCCGTTGCATTCAAGCAAAGCCAGAAACGGGATGAAAGCTATAAAGGCCAGATAACCGGTGGCAAAAGGCGGAAAGCTCAGGAAAAATAAAACTGCGGTTAATAAAGTCAGGATGAATCTGATACGGTGCATGCGGGAAACGGCTCTAAACTTGGCGGATGGTAAACGGCGGATCAAGGGCTCAGCAATCAGCGTTGCCCGCCGTTGGTGCCGGTGTGCAGGTAGGTGTAGTCCTTAATGCCCAGTTCGTAAATGTCGAGCAGGCGTACGCCTTCACTGGGCTTGATAACGCCTTCCTTGATGCGCTGATCCACGGCCTTTTTAATCAGCTTCACCAGCTCGCCTTCGTTATACTGCACCAGCGTCAGCACTTGCGAGACGTTGGAACCCGGGAGAATATCTTCCACATAATAATTGTCCGGCTCTTCGTCGTCGAGGAATACATGCACTTCGTTGACGCGTCCGAAGAGGTTGTGCAAATCGCCCATGATATCCTGATAAGCGCCTAACAGGAAGATACCCAGATAATACGGCTTGCCGTCCAACGCGTGCAGTTCAAGAGTTTCTTTAACGTCCTTGAGATCAACAAATTTGCAAATCTTACCGTCGGAATCGCAGGTAATGTCCACCAGTGTGGCCCGCCTGGTTGGTTCTTCCGTCAGGCGGTGAATGGGCACGATGGGGAACAGGTTATCGATGGCCCAATGGTCGAGCAGCGACTGAAAAATAGAGAAATTGCACAAGTATTGGTCCGCCAGCTTGGTATTCAGTTCGGCCAGTTCTTCGGGAATATTATCCGTATTTTTTGTGAGATCGCGGATGGAAGACACTATTTCCCAGTACAGGTTCTCTACTTTCGCTTTGTCGGCGAGGGACAGATATCCCAGGGAGAACAGGGACTGGGATTCCTCGCGCCGCTGGATAGCATCGTGGTACACTTCCAGATAATTCGTGTTCTTTTTGTGAAGTTGATGGCGCAGATCGAGCATTTCCTGAACGATGTCGGGATCATCAGGCGTAAACTCAATCCGGCGGTTCCGGTAGTGTTTCTCGATGCTGCCGAACGCTTCCACAACCAGAACGGAATGATGCGCCACAATTGCCCGACCGCTCTCGGAAACGATGTTCGGGTGCGGCACGTCTTCAGCGTTGCAGACTTCCAGGATGGTATAGACGACGTCGTTGGCATATTCCTGCATGGTGTAGTTCATGCTGCTTCGGAAATCCGAACGCGATCCGTCGTAATCCACGCCCAGTCCGCCGCCAACATCGATGTACTGCATTGGGATGCCCATCTTGTGCGCGTTGACATAAATCCGCGCCGCTTCCTTGACCGCCGTCTTGATGGTGCGGATATCCGGAACCTGCGAGCCGATATGAAAGTGCAGCAACTTGAGCGATTGTTCCAGTCCGTGTTCCTTGAGCAGATCAATCGCTTCGACAAATTCCGGCGTGGACAGCCCGAACTTGGACTGGTCGCCGGTGGAGGCCTCCCACTTGCCGATGCCCTTCGTGCTCAGCTTGGCGCGGATGCCGATAGAGGGTTCGATGCCCAGTTCCTGCGATACAGCAAGAATCTGATGAAGTTCCGTAAGTTTCTCCACCACAATAATCACATTCTTCCGCAACTGGTTACCAAGCAAGGCGGTGCGGATAAACGTGGCGTCCTTGTAGCCGTTAGCCACGATCAGCGTATCCTTATCCTCAATCAGAGCGAGAGCCGCATAAAGCTCCGGCTTACTGCCGCATTCAATGCCATAGCCGAAAGCCGTGCCGGCATCAAGGATTTCCTCTACCGCCTCGCGCAGTTGATTGACTTTAATCGGAAATACGCCGGTATATTTGCCTTCATAATTGAATTCCGCTATCGCGTTGCGGAAACTTTCATTCAGTTCCTTGACACGGCTTCGTAGGATGTCCTGAAAACGCACCAGTACCGGTAGGTTAATGCCCCGCTTAATAATGTCCTCCACTACTGTGTACAGGTCAATAGTAATGTCCGGGTCTTTGGTCGGTGTAACCGAAATATGCCCTTTGGAATTGATATCATAATAGCCCGCTCCCCATTTCTCTACGTTATACAATTTATTGGATTGCTCAATCGACCATGCCAAGGCAGTTGCCCTCCCGAGAAAATTTTATAAATGCGTTTTAAAGCCCGGGCCGGATTAACCCGTCCGGATAAACGTTGCAAACTATAAAATGTCTCCAATAAATGCAAAAGTTTTTTCGGATTATTTTATCCATCGCTTAACCTCTCATGGGGCCATTGGATACTATTTAAGAAGAAGAATTTTTCTGGTATCCGTGCTGTGTTTCCCCTCAATGCGCACGATATACACGCCGCTTGAGACCGGAAAGCCGCGGTCGTTTCGTCCGTTCCATTCCTGACGGTACAGGCCCCTTGCATACCGTTTTTTATTAATAAGCGTACCGACTTTTTGTCCGAGGATATTGTAAAGTGTCATCGTAATCTCGGTAGGTTCATGAACATAAAACTGCAGGGTGGTTGAAGGATTAAAGGGGTTGGGATAATTCGGAAGCATTGCTATCGCCCCCGAAGAAGGTTGGATGGTTTTCTCTTCGACCGGATAACCGTATAACCGGATATCATCCAGATACCAGCCGTCGGCGACAATCCAGCCGTCCGTTTGCAGTTGAAAGCGTATGTTAATGCTGTCCTGTCCGCTGAAATCACGGAGATCAATGACTTCCCTTACCCATTCCGTCTGGGTGCTGTCATAGCCAAAAACCGATGTGTCCGCCTGGGCTGGCGCTTTTCCGGAGGCGCGCCGGGCATGCGTTCCGCGAAGATAAACCCAGGAACGACCGCCGTTCGTTGAAATAGATACCGTCGCAAAATCGTACCGCGGTTCAATATCCCATTTCGTTTGAAACTCAAGCCGGGGCATAACCATACCGGCCAAACTGATGGCGCCTTTATTTATCAGAGTGGATAAGGCGTGATTGTAATATAGCCGGTCGGGCGAATCGGTGAACGACGCCGGCGGTGAATACGCATCCGCATGCAACCCCCAGCCGCCTTCTGCCTGCCAGCCCGTTATGGACGATGCGGAATCATTGATAAACCATACCGGCGTTCCCGTCACGAATTCAAAAGTCGCGTGGTACAGGGCATCATCGACATGAAAGGTCAGATGCATAGTAATTATTCTTCCCCGTCCGGCTGTGGGGCGAAGGAAGAATGCAAACGGATCCCCCTCATTACTAAAGTGGCCGTAACCGCTTATTGTTCCAAGCACCGACACGGAATCCGTCACGACGACATGGCTGTCGGATGATGATAACGTTACCCGTACGCTGTCCCGGGTAACTCCGATCCCCAGATTGGAATAACGGACATACGCACGCGCGCTTTCGCCGGGATTTACATACGGCGTCCCGCTATCGGAATGATACTCTACACTTTGAATAACGGGATAAATGCCTGCCATCCAGGCGGCTAGCAGATTTACAGACAGGCATTCCCGCGCAATTTTTTGTACATCCTGCGCATCGGGCCAGTAGCCTCTACCGGTAACCACGGCCATCGAATAGATTTTATTTTTACGGCTTTCTCCGTACATCCAGTCATCGGCCGTCCCCGAAGGATACGACTGGCTTACAGCCGGATTGTAATCATGCCGGAGCGTCTGGAATGGACCGGTTTTAAAATTACTCAGATATTCCAGTACAGTAGAATTAAAATAGCGATAAAATCCCGAATCGGCCGTAGGCCTGCTGTTGTACATCCAGGGATAAAGGATATAGTTATTATCAAAAGGCGTATTAGATGAATGATAATTCAAGGCCATTTGGAAATGCCTGCTGAGGCATAAATCCCTTATCGCCCTGGTTTCTCTGGCCTGAAACGGCCAGGCGCCGTGAGTGAAATCGGATACTAATGAATCCGCCACAAAAAAATACGAGTAATTCCGGTCTAAATCAATTCCTCCTATATAAATACGCTGGGTATCGGAAGGGGCGCATTTACTTTTTGGCAACGTATCTATGATAAGATAATAAACTGAATCGCGGTTTTTTCTCCACATGCCGCCACCATTAGGCCAATGAACCTGGTTGTAAACATACCCGTCCGGATTTACAACGGGCACACAATAGATTTCTCTTGAATCCAGCAGATACTTTATGCCCGTATCCTGCGCATAACCATTTAATAAATATTCGATGAAGTAAAGCATCTGCATCATACCCGCCGGTTCATTGGCATGGTGCATGGCGGTATACAGGATTTTAGGTTCGTCTTCCGCACTGTCCGGATTATCCGATATCCGAACGCACCATATCGGCCGGTCTTCTGTCGTGCTGCCGATTGAAAATTTCGTTGATAGAATATGCGGATAAACCTGATGTAAGGAATCGAGCCGCCTTTCAATTTCCCCGTAGGTATAATAACCTCCCATGCTGCCCGGGCTTACATTGGGTATAATCGCCGGAGGACTAACTATCTGTGCGATATTTGCGGATATTCTTTGCTGGCCGAAAATTTCCGCATGGGCATTCAGCGAAGCCAGAAAAATCAGGGCGGTAATTTTCAGGAATGTAAAATATTTTTTTGAAATGGCATGGCGCATGGTAATCAGACTTTAACTTTTAATTCACTATTAATCCTTCTGCATTGACCCGTAAGAGATAGATATCATCTTTTGCTTCCAAAGTTTTTCGGGTAGTCCCTACGATCAGGATATCCCCGTTGTGGGTTTCCTGGATGCCATAACCGCGTTCATAACCTGTCCCCCCGTAAGTTCTTGACCATAGCCGCTCGCCGGCCGGCGTGTACTTTTCCACAAACACCTGGTCGTTCCTATTCAATTCGAACGTGGCGCCGGTTATCAGAATATTTTTATCGGCGGTTATGGCAAGTCCGTACGCAAAGTTTTTAGACGATGGCGGCCCGCAGGATACATTAAAAATCATGACACCGTTGTAATCCGTCTTTAATAAGAACGCCTGAAAAGCGCCAAGGCCGAGATCCAGATATCCGGTTAAAAAGATGCCTTCGCCAGCCGTTGCGCTCAGACCCCTGATGGTTGCATCGGCACCTAAATTATATATCCTGGTAGATAATTCCTGGCCGTCCGGTGTGGTCTCGATAATAAAGGGGCAATAATAAGGATGGTAACTGTTGGTCTGACCGGATACAATGAGACGTTCGCCCGGAAAATCCGCAATGGCTGTACCTACGTCCCACCGTCCGGTTTTCCCGATGGTCCGGATCCATTCCGTGTTTCCGGTTTTATTCAGCCGTACTAAAAGTATGTCATCCGCGGAAGACCCAATAACAACCATGCCCTCGTCTTTTTGCGGTATGGCCATGGCACCGCGTTCATCTCCGGTTTCAGAGATATAACGGGTCCATATCAGATTACCCTGCGGATTAAGACTAAAGGCGTTTAAATAGATACGGTTTTTCTCAGTTACCCTTCCGGTCAGAAAATAATTCCCCATCCCTGATTCATAAACGGATTCCGCAATATTATACCCGTTACCGCCGAAAGTTTTGGCCCACTCAATATTGGCATAACGGTCGGTTTTAAGAACCAGTATATCCTGATTACCCCGGATGCTGTTGGTCTGTCCGCATATCACATAGCCCTCATCCCTGCTCCTGCAAATGGCCCGGCCGACATCAGTTCCGCTGAAGGCAATGGTTTTCTCAAAATACCTTTCTTGCCGATCGGACTCGCAAGCTGATTGCATGAGAAAAACGACCACGGCAAGAAGCCAACGTAACCGGAGCGAGAGATTGTAATCACGGCCTGTCATTGGGTTTTACCTTTATCGCTCGTCATTCGGGGCATGTCCAGCTCTATGCTGAGGCCGAGAAGAAAAAACCTTTTAAAATATAACTGCCGGCTGCGTTCAAAGCCGGTTATTTTCATATCGGCCACCCGCCGGTTCCAGGCGTATTGCCGAATGTTAGCATGATTATAGACATTGAGCACGCTGGCATAGACCGACCAGCCCATCTGATTGCTGACCCATTTTTTTTCAAAGCGGAAATCCAGAGAATGGAAATCCGGCAACCGGGCGCTGTTCTTTTTGCCGGTTGCATAGAAAATCCGGCTTTCAGTTACAGAACTGTCGCCGATAATCCCCACCTGACTGGGCGTGTAGGGATCGCCGGTATGATACCGCCAGGTGGTTCCAAGCGTTATACGGCCTGGAAGATTCTGTATGAAACTGGCGGTAACGTTGTGACTGCGGTCCATGTCGCGGCGGGCCGTCTGGTCTGCATAGTTGACAATCCGGTGTAAGCCGAAAGAATAAGACAAAGTCAGCAGACTGCGGTTTTCAAACTGGCGCGTCATAAAGACATCCATGCCCCGTGAATTACCTTTTTTCGTAAAATAGGGTTTATCAATAATGCCGATGCCCGATACGCGGTTAAAAAAATCATAATTGTAATCATCATTCAGATGCACGTAATCCTTATAATAAATATCCAACGTCGCGCTGGTATGCTGTCGGAATCGGTAGATAACCGTGCCGATATAATGGATGCTTTTTTCCGGATGCCAATACAGTCGGTATTGGTTTTGATACACACGCATCTTATGGAAATTGTCCGGCTGATAATACCATCCGTAAGCCAGTTTGAACTCCATTTCCGGAGATGCCTCGAAGTTCCACGCCAGACGGGGCGCCAGTTGGTGCTTCTTTGTAAAACTCTGATGCGACCACCGCAGACCTGCCGACAGACTCATGCGGTCCGTGAATCGCCATAAATCCTGTCCGTAAGCGCCGGCCTGATATTCCCGAAACTGCTTATCAAGTTTCATGACATCCATCGCCAGGGCGATCGCATTCGTTTCCGTAGGATTGATGCGGTATTCTTCATAATTATAATCGCTAAAAAACTGATGCGCCTCGAAACCAAATTCCACGGTATGCTGATCGTTCAGAATAAAAAAATGATCCTGCTTCAGGGTAAGGACTTTTGTCTGGCGGTGGTCCCGGTTGTTGCGTGAGTAACTGGCGTCAAATGAAAAATCAGCCTGCTTGGACAGCGCCTGATAACCTACCGTCGTCAGCATATTATATCCTTCCGAAATCAGACTCTTCCAGTTGAGCCAGATATAATGATTGGTTTTATAACTGTCAAAAAACTCATTACGGACGTAGGCGCTGTCCTGACGGTACTCCACGCGGTCGCGTAACAGAAAATAATTCAGCGAAAAGCGGTTGAACGGATTGGGATGGTAATTGATTTTGGTCCACAGGTCATAAACCTCCGCGGGATAATCGGCCTTGGTGGTTTTCTCAATAATGTACATATAGCTGGTGCGGCCGCTGGTGTACACTTCCATCTTATCATTGATACGCTGGTTCAGGTTGACCGACGCGCCCATAAAATCCACCGAGGCCCGCAGAGAGTCGTTATACAGCCGTTCCACGGTTTTGATGCGGAGCACGCCGGACATTTTATCGGGATGCCGCGCCGAGAAGCCGCCCATCAGGATTTTCATTTCATCCACAAGATCGGAGCTCATGAGACTAAACGGCCCGTCGAGTTCGTCCAGATGAAACGGCTCAAATATTTCCAGGTTGTCAATGATCACGGCCGTTTCATCGGGGTTGCCGCCTTTGATGTGCGGTTTGGAACTCCATTCCGAGTGGGACACGCCGGGCAGAATCTGCAGACTGCGGTAAATATCACGGCTGTATAAATTGGCCGTGTACAGGATTTGGCGCGGCGTCAGGGAGTGGGTGGACGGTTCATCCGGTGAAACACTGATGGTGGCCGGCGTGATCTCAATCGGCTCAAACAACAGCGGCTGTTCTTTCAGCGCAACAATCATCTGCCGGGACTCCGTGAGCGATACGCGCCGGGTTACTTTTTCATATCCGATAATAGAAAAAACAATCCGGTATTCGCCGGCCGGTATCTTATCGATCCGGAAATAACCGTTCGAGTCCGTCACATCTCCTTGACGGGTTTCGCGTATCATGACATTCACATACCGCAGAGGTTTATGCGTCACAGCCTGGCGGACATATCCTTCCAGGCTGACATAAGATTCCTGCGCCCGCAAAGGCGTTAAAGTCGAAAAGAATAAACCGATAAGAACCGCCATTACTCTACAGTGGATAATCAGTAACGTACTTAATAGTTTGTTGATAATAGATAAATCCTTAACTTTCTGCAAGAATCCTGTGACCAGTGAGGTGTTTTATGGAACGAAGCGGCGTTAAATTGGGATTAAAAACAAAACCGGTTAATATGAACAAGAGCCCATTTCCGGTTCATTTTCTTATTTACCGATCAACACTGCTACCGAACGCGGCCCCAGTTCGTATTCCCACTGTCCGGTAAGATCGGGCGCATCCTGCGGCTCGTAAATCTCGTCGGGCGGAATCTGAAAGGTATCGATAAACAAATGCCATTTTTTGGAACCGGAAGGCACGGGTAACTCAAATTTGTGGGCTTCCCAGTGGCTGTTCATAATGAGATAAATATCATTGTCGTAATGGCCGCCTATCAGGTGCATGCCGAGGCAGCGGTTTTCCGGCGACCAGTCGGGCTGGTAGCGCCGTAGTCCGTGCCAGACTACCACGGGCGCTTTTTCGGAATGGGTCGTATAAAACACTTTACTCTTCAGAATGGGATGGAGCTTCCGGAAGCGAATCAGAATTTTGAAAAAGCGGTGTAAATCCCGGTTACGTTCCAGCAAAGACCAGTCCAGCCAGCTGATTTCATTGTCCTGGCAGTACGCGTTGTTGTTGCCCTGCTGGGTGCGGCCGAACTCGTCGCCGGCAAGAATCATCGGCACGCCCTGAGCCATGAACAGCAGCGTGATCATGTTTCTCATCTGACGGCGCCGCAGACGGAGCACGCCGGGGTCGGTGGTCGGGCCTTCCGCGCCGCAATTCCAGCTGAAGTTGGTGTCGCAGCCGTCGCGGTTGTTTTCGCCGTTCGCTTCGTTATGCTTATCATTGTACGAAACCAGATCGTTCAGCGTGAAGCCGTCATGGCAGGTAATGAAATTGATGCTGTGATGCGGGGCACGTCCGCTGACATAATACAAGTCGGGACTGCCCACCAGACGCGTGGCAATAGCCGATAAGGTCTCCGGGTCGCTCTTGACAAAACGGCGCACGTCGTCGCGGAATTTACCGTTCCACTCCGCCCAGCGTCCCCAGTTGGGAAACGTGCCGACCTGATAAAGCCCGGCCGCATCCCAGGCCTCGGCTATGAGTTTGATATTGGCGAGCACCGGATCGGCGGCAATACGCTCCAGCAGCGGCGGATTAGACATGACCGACCCGTCGGTGCCCCGCCCGAGTATGGAGGCCAAATCAAAGCGAAATCCGTCAATATGCATTTCCGTTACCCAATAGCGCAGGCAGTCGATGATCAGATCGCGGACGACGGGATGATTGCAGTTCAGCGTGTTACCGCAGCCGGAAAAATTCAGATACCGCCCTGTCACCGGCTCCAGCATATAATAAACGCTGTTGTCAATCCCGCGGAATGATATCGTCGGGCCGTCTTCATTGCCTTCCGCCGTATGATTAAATACAATATCCAGGATTACTTCTATGCCCGCCTCATGCAAAGCATGGACCATCTGCTTGAACTCTTTCACCTGCAGTCCGTGATTCCCATCAACGGCATAGGATGCTTTAGGCGCAAAAAAAGCGATGGAGTGATATCCCCAGAAATTTTTCAGCGATTCCCCCGTAAACGGGTTTGTCCGCGGATTGTCATTTTCCTCAAATTCTGAAATCGGCAGCAGTTCGACGGCCGTAATACCCAGATCTTTCAGGTAAGGGATTTTTTCGATGATTCCCCGGTATGTTCCGGGCGCACGTACGCCCGATGACGGATGGCGCGTGAATCCCCGCACATGCAGTTCATAAATGACCGAGTCGGCCAGATGGATGTTCAGCGGCTGGTCGTTTTTCCAGTCGTATTCCTGCTCGAGAATCAGACCGCGACGCCATGCGGTTGGCTGTCCGTTTGTAGAATGCGCCGCCAGGTGCAGGGTTTTTCCATATTCGCCTCCACCCGATAACGCCGTGGTGTAAGGGTCCAGCAAAACCTTTTCGGAATCAAACCTGAACAGCGCGTTTGTTTCATGCGAAGGGCCGTTAATACGATAACCGTATTCGATATCATGATCCAGACCGTTGATAAACACATGCCACACGTCGCCGGTCCGGTTAAAACGCGAATCCAATGGAATTTCAAAGATCGGTTCATCGTCCCCGGGCAGAAAAATGACTAAATTCACGGCTGAGGCGTGCCGGCTGAAAATTGCAAAATTAATGCCCCCTCTTTCAAGGGAAGCGCCGAGCGGAATCGGTTTGCCTCTCAATATGCTGAAATTGCCGTGGATAATACTCAGCAGACCCTCTTTTGTTTTTTTGTTTTTTGAGACTTCGGTTGGATTGGTCATGGCTACCCGTTCCGGAAAAATCAAAAAAATGTTATGCCCAGTTTACCAAAAAAAATATTTAAATAAAAGAAAATGTTTCGAATGTAACAGAAAATTTTTTTTTTAATATAAACAATATTCGTAACGTATGGATACTTCTTGGTGTAAAAAATTCACACGACGATTCCTTTTTCAACATCACCATTCATTTTGTTAAACCAAACCCATCCTCTTTAGGCCGTACGCTTAAATACTCTTGAATAATAATATTATCTTTTGTACCTTAATGTCGGATCGGCTGTTATTCATATATCAGTCGTTCTTTATAACCGATACCAGACAGATACGCTTGAGGGCCCTATGGAAAATGATTTCAAAAAAATAAAGCAATTCGCCGAAACGGGCTTACCGACATCGCACATCGGCCGGAAAATCATCGCTCTGGACACCGTGGAATCCACCAACCGGATTACCCGGCAGTGGATACAGGAACGCCGCATTTTTGAGGGACAGGTCGTGATCGCCGATGAGCAGACCTTCGGCCGCGGACGTCTCGAGCGCAGCTGGCACTCCCCGCCCGGCGAAGGTATTTGGATGTCGGTCGTGATTAAGCCGCGCGTGGATATCAAGCACTGGTACTGGTACACCCTGCTGTCGGCAGTGGCTGTGGCGCGTACTATTGAGGAAACCACGGGTATCCAACCAGAACTCAAATGGCCCAATGACGTCATGATTAACGGAAAAAAATGCTGCGGGATACTTATCGAATCCGTTCCCGTCGGCGACCGCACGCTGCTCGTGATGGGACTCGGTCTCAACATCAACCAGTCCGGATTTCCAGATGAACTCAAAGAGCGCGCCATCTCTCTGTCTATGGTTACCGGACGATTGTGGTCCCGCCTTGATATTTTCAAAGTGATGCTGACCCATTTTAACGACCTGATAAAAGAAGTATCCACCGATATCATCGCCCTGTGGAAACAGCGTGTGCGGTTCTGGGGCGAGCCGGTGCTGGTCATTGAGGCCGGCCAGTCCTACGAGGCGATCGCTGAAGATATTGATGAGGATGGCGGATTAATCATAACCCGCGAGGGCCAAAAAACCAAGCTGTACGCCGGCGACGTGATATTACGAGTTCAACGCGGTTAGAATCTTTCTTCCTGCGGGCGTTGCCTGAAATAATCTACAAGCAGTTCGCTAAGCAGCATGCCCGTGAATAGGGATACGAACATCACCAAAACCGTGAGCATGATTTCATCGGACCATTCCATCGGGCTATGACTCAGAAAAATCATCAAAGACGTCTGGGCGGTTAAAAATATAAAGGGTGTAAGCCAACGCCGAATCCGGTAGCATTTCTGCAGATGCGGATTATCCCGACGAAGGGCTTCGTTTTTCCAGGCCCCTCGAAAGGAAGCAAACCATGGCCAAAAAATGGTCAGTAAAATACTGCTGATGATTATGAAAAATTTTGTATGCATAAAAATTATCAACAAATTACCAACAGATTATAGCGGCAAATACTTAGTTGTTTATTTGTAGCAATATAAGATAAAAAGCTGTTAATGTAAAGTAAATTTTTAACTTAAAGACTGACTAAAAATTACACGGAATAGTCTTTATAAAGTTCAGACTTGTTGAAATCGAGAATTGGCTATTATCAGGATAAATTGTTGAATCATCTGAAAGTAC
>CAZSRX010000021.1:0-72367 GCA_964609675.1 uncultured Bacteroidota bacterium
CCGGTGTGTAATAATTGGGAACCGCGACAACTAATTTGTCAATTTTTGTTTCTTTTAATACTTCCTTTGATTTATCATAAAGATGACTAATCAGCAACTCTGTAATCTGTTCACCGGTAAAAGACCTGGGTTCTCCTTTTAAGATAACGGTCCTGGCGTTCTGATACCCGATCAGTTTTTTAATGGAAAAGAAACCGTTTTCAGGACTTGCGGATATTTGTTCCACGGCCGTCTGCCCGAACAACGGATTTCCGTCTTTTTTAAAATAGATGGTTGTCGGCATGATCTCGGAGGATCCCTCCATTTTAACCGGGCTGATTTTCTCGGAGGGTTGTCCATAGGCTACACAAGTACCTGTAGTACCGGGATCGATAGCCAGCCATTTTGTGTTCAGTTTAGGCGTCAGCGTAAAACGGAAAAACTTGCATTCCTCCACATTTTTTGTACCAGGCGCGTTTGCAGTAATTTCCAGTTCAAAACAATCTTCCCTTTTAATCGGCATTCCCTCAGGTTCATTAATGGCGCCTGGTCTGAAATATAATTCGATTGTCGTTTTTTCTCCAGGGGCAATATTGGTGAATGACGGATCATCAGATAATCCGTAGATGTTGTCTCCTTTTGAAATATACATACCTGTCCTGAACAACTCGTCTTTAAACTGATTTCCTGTAGTGTTGTGCCTGAGCCTGAAACAGCCTGATATTTTCTTCGGAAAAATCCTGTTACACCTGTTATGAATATCAAATTCTATCCGGTATTCTGTTTCTTCGTCCCATTCGTAGGCTGGAATTTTTTCAGGAAACCCAACTATTTTCTGCAAATCCTGGTTACTATGGATAATCTCAAGAGAAACGGATGGCTTATATAAAAAGAAAACAACCAGGTAAAGAAACAATAATATTCCTGCAATGATTATGGCCCATATCCACCACGGCATTCCGGGGGGCGGTTCAAAATTCAGTATGGCGTCCCTCTCTGCGGACTGCACGGAGTAATAAAATGTGCCCTTCCAGTATGAATTCGGATTATAAACCATGTCAAATTTAAGAACCAAACCGACGCTCAGGTCCTCTCCCCTGAAAATTGATGAAGAGATGTCGAACGGAGAAATGCTGTACATATTAGGATGGCCCTGAACCGGACGGAAATCAATGTCATAATTTGCTTCTGTTCCCTTGTTCCTTAAATGAAAGGAAATGACCTTTTTCTGAATGTTATCCGGGTTGACGGGTTTCTGCCTGTTCTTTTCGCTGACATACATGCTGAAACTGAAAGGATTCATCTTAAAAACAGACTGCTCCTGGTCCAGGGAAAGACTTTTCCTCTCGATTTCTATCACAGGTACATCCAAAAGGCGCAATACCGATACTTTAACAAGCATGGGATTAGCCGGATAAATGGGACGTTGTATGACAATTTCATAAACCGGTTCAAGCAGGAAGTTATTGTTGAAAAACTTCACCACTTCATTTTCGATATAATCAACTTTATTCCTGCTGTTGTCCCGGACAGCCAGTCGGTCGTTAAGCCCGATGCCTCCATCGCCGGAAACAAAGTCGCTGACCTGTATAACAATTACCGTATCTGCGGATATTCTCTTATCCGAAAGATATGCGAGTGAAAAAGGGTATACATACCGTATCATCTGAAAATCATATTCCGGAAGTGATTGAATCCCTTTTAATATATCTGGAATCTCGTCGGCATTTTTTGCTTCCTGAGAGTGACGGAATACCGTATTTGAAAGACTGACAATGAAATCCGGGGAGGATTTAGCTTTTGACTCACACAGCTGTATATCCTGTCCATTAATGCCGTGGGTCAGGAAATCCAGGCGGTCGTTCTTTTCTCTGTGATATAACGGCAGGTAAAGCTTAAAATGATCCATTACGTCCCGGTCTATACGGGCATTCTGGCTGATTTTTAATTCGGAGGATGTAAGCAATTGAATCAGGATGTCGTTAACTTCTCTACGCATTTTACGGTCATGAGGCTGAAACTGGTTCCCGGATGAACCGGAAAGGTCATACAGGACAATAATATGCCGGTGAACCTGCTGAATCGGAGTTTGGGCCTGTAAAGCGCAAACTATGAAAGCGAATATAAGCAAAATGGCTTTCTTCATTTTAACCTCCGGATTTTATCCTACTTTAATTCTTCCGATGGACTGTATGGACCATTTATCCCCGTTTTTTCTGCAAAGGGCTGGTTTGATGAGTTGGGTGATTCTCAGGTCATTCTGACTTGACGCTACATCGACTTCAAATGATTTCTTAAAAACAAATGATGTGTTCTGATCGTAAGGAATGGCCCGTGTCGGCGCCAGCCAGTACAAGTCGTCCCACTGGAACAGAACAAAATAACCGGAAGCATCGGCTTCAATCACGGGCTCTGAATCCTGACCGATTTCAGTGTGAAAAGCATCTAATTTAAGCGACACTTTTTTCGCGTCATGGTCAGTAATCCATTTTTTCAATTTTTCCCGGTCAGAGAGGCTTTGATTGAAAAGCTGAATAACCGAACTGATGTTTTTTTCTTTTTTTCCTTCAGTTTCCGGCAAAATGATTTCCGCTTTCTGCGCGGGAGATTTCTCATTGTCCGCAAACTTGCGTAATGCGGTTTTTAGTCGGTCTATATCCTCTTC
Organism: uncultured Bacteroidota bacterium; assembly: GCA_964609675.1. Taxonomy (GTDB): domain Bacteria; phylum CLD3; class CLD3; order SB21; family JBBIRG01; genus CAZSRX01. The sequence continues at coordinate 2,645 of CAZSRX010000021.1, forward strand.
TATCCCGGATAACCGGTCCTGAAAATCGTTTATTTTGCGGAATAATTGTCTTACTGATTTCCGCATTGAATAAAAAAGCCAGATAAACAAGATAATCATCACCGCATACGCGATAATGGCGATCAGCATATTCGTAGTCAGCATGGAGGCCCGCTTGTATAGGATTTATGAAAAGGTTTTTCGGTCTTCTTGCATCTTTTTAATTAACGCCCTGGCGCCGATGATAAACGGGGACTCCAGCACAATGTCGCTTTCTTTTCCCCTGAAAGCTCCCTGGATGGCGCTAAATACAACATTACGGTCAAATTTCAGAGGGTATATCAGCAAATCATCACAGAAATTCAGGAATTCATGTTTGGCCATACCCAATTCGCAAAGTTCATTAAGAAGTTCAAATTTGGATAGGGTAGGATTTATCATATGGGCTTTATCGAGTAATATATAGTCGTTACGTGCTAGTTCATCCTTGTCCAGCAGGATTCCCGTTTCACCTACAATAACTGCTTTTGAATCTTTTTTAGTTATTTTAGAGACGGAGAATCCTTCCCTGATTTCATTGCCTATCTCGTTCTTCTGGTCCTTTGTGGATGAGATAGACTTCAGAAATTTGTTGTCTTCATGAATCAATAGACCGCGGCATACTTCCTCTTTGGGTTCATCCGAAAGGCATATCGTTATTTGATCGGAACGGAGTTCTTCCCTGTATCCGATAGCGAAAGCCCCCCTGCCAAGTTTTTCATATACCTTACTGATATCCGGATACAGAAGCTTAAGTAGTTTGGAAGCATTGCCCCCGATGTGAACAGTTACGTTGCTAATTGCCGGATCCTGTTTGTAAAATAACTGGCCTAAAAAATAAAACATCGAAGCAAAACCCCAGAAGATGACGGAACGGCCGTACTTAACGGGCTCATCCTCCAGATTACCCGTAAAATAGGAAACAACATTTTCCCCTTTTTGGCTCATAATGTTGTTAATGATTGATCCGTTGTAAATACTGGAATTGGCGAACATATTCTGGATGCGCGCTGTCTTTACCTTACGCTCGGCCTCATTAGATCCGAAATTGGCGATGCTTACTATTTTTTTCATGAAAACATCAGATTTGCTGAACAAATCTTCAAACAGCAGAACACCGCCCATTCTGAATGAGAGGTTTTCTTTTATATAATTGCTTCCCTTTTTGCTGTCCCAAATAACCAGGTCTGTCGTTCCGCCCCCGATATCAACGGAGACAAAATATTTACCGTTACCGGTTCCTACAATATCATCTTCCCTTTTTTCGGTACAGTACAAGGCGGTTGCGATTCCCTCATCGATGTCTATCTGTTTATCGTCAATATTTCTGAAATAACTGGTTTTGATATCAACACCGGTCGTTTCATAAACCGATTTTGCTGATTTTTCCCAGGTTGACTTGAAAATCGTTATCCGGTTTTTTTCAAAAGATAAGGGATAGCTCCATAAAATATGTACCTGCGACTTCTTCAGGTTATATTTAACATGATAAGCTATAAGCAGCATCAACTGGGTGATGAACATATCGACCAACGGCATCATTTTCGGATCGGTTGTCCATTTAATCTGTGTGCGGATCTGCGAGGAAAACATTTTAGCGACATCGTCTTCCATTTTTTCAATATTCTGGAAAGGAATCATGCCATGAATAAACGAAATTCTCTGATTAGCGGCTTCTTTTTTGTAAAGTAAAGCCGTTGTTATCGGAAATATGAAAGAATCCGATATGAAATTAGTTGACCGTAATACATTCGCATAAGGCGTGTTGTTGTTAAATACTTCCAGAGGCTTCAGATCATTGATTTCCATCCGTTTTTTGACCAACTGGCCGTCCAGTAAAAATACATTTGTATTGGAAGTGCCGAAATCGATGCTGACCTCAACAGATGTATTTTCTGTCCTTTCCGCGTTCGGAGCCTCTATCGCGAATATCCCGAGCGGCTCGCCTTCTCCCTGCAGGGCTTCTTTTTTTCCGTCAGGCAAATCCCTGACCGGAACGGATTGCAGTTCAATAATGGATGGAAACGATTTCAGACAGTAAACGGACAATTTATCCTCTACTCTGCTGGCAACAACATCAGGTTCATCTTTCATAGAGAAGACCTGAAGCCGTACATTTGTCTGTATATCTTCCGAATGTGAAAAGAGGCAATAATACCGGTTCCATGCAGGATCATTATATCTCGGCCAGATATCCAGCAGAGGTATATTGTCATACTCAATAATATCTTTCGCGTAAAAATCTTTATGCAACGAATAACCGGCACCGCTTTTGTTCAGCTGAATGCGTACTTTAAACCGGTTCCCTGAACTGCCCGGATCTTCCAGTTCTTCAATGAAACATTTATCATAATCAATCTCGTATCCCTTTTCTTTCAGGAAACGAAGCCTGACAGGAAAAGTGAATACGGGTTCCGTCCTGCCGCTTTTCCATTTAAGAGGTTTGATATATTGCGTGTTTATATTTTGGAGCTTGATTAATTTTTCGACAAATACCTGTTTTATGTCTATGGGTAATTTGGCTTTTCTGGCGAATGTTGAGTAAAAGGAATTTTCACTTATATTGTTGTAGATAGAAAAAACAGCAGGAGATGCATGAGCAATAATTTTCTTCTCAATTTCTGCTTTCCATTTTTCTAAAAGCGAACATATTTCATGTCTTTTGTACTCTTTATTATCTGCCGGTTGAAATTGTTTAATTCGGGTTATGGTTTCATTAATCCAGTTATTTAAGATTGAAAGCATTGTTTCATCGACAGCAAATTTCGGGCATTTTAAAGGATCGGTAAATTTGAATTTTTGTGTTTCTTCGTTCTTAATGACCCAGGTAAAAGTGTCTGACGGGGCAGGTGCAGCATAGTCAGCCCCCGTAAAAACTAATGTTAAGGGCGAAAAACCGCCAAGAACTCTTTTCTTTCCTCCGGCAATATGCTTTATTAAATAAAACTCCTCTTCAGGCCAGTATTGATCATTAGGTTTCAGTTTTTTTACTATTCCTGTAAATCCGTCATTCGCTAACTTTACTTTTATTATTTCAATTTTTATATCCAATATATCGCTGAAACATAATAATGCCAGAAGTCCTCTCCATTCATCCGTCACAAACTCATGAGCAGGATGCTTAAACCCTTTATTATCCTTCTCAATTGCAAAATACAAAGCCTTATAGAATAGGTATGGACGAGCCCAGACTGTGGGTATTGAGGAAATCATATCCGGGGTTTTATCCGTATCATGGATCATGATATCTCTTCCAAGGTTTTCGAGTTGGGAATCTCGGAAACCAACCCACTTACCGGGCTCGGGACTGTACTGCATACTATTGTTAACACAGACCACTTCCGGTAAAAAGGCTTTAGTCCCTGTCGGTTTTTCATTGTTTGGCATATATTTTCTCCGGTATTAACTAATTGATGTTATAAACTTTCTGAACAAAATTATAGCTTGCCTGATAGAAAATATTCACTAATTTGGCGGAAGCAGAAGAAAGGCCGCTTTCCACTTTGACTTTTTTCAGGCATTCAATAAATTTTGTATAATCAGGAGTCAAACCACTCTCATTGAAAAGTACGGATGAAAAATCAGATTCCACATTGCGGCGTGTGTTGATAAGTCTGACTACGGGATTGTCAAACCGATGGGTATCCCTCAGCCATTCAAAAAAGGAATAATGTCCTTCCCTCTGGAAAAAATCTCTAACGATAGCCAAATATTGTTTTTCCCTGTCAGCTGTTAAATCATCATTTTTCTTGAAGAAATCCCTGATAACTTTCATTTCACCGGGAAATTGAGTAAACTGATTAGTGTTCTTGTAAAAATAGAGATAGACAGTTCCCATAATAGCTGCTGTCGCCATTTTTATCTTTATTTCGTCCCTTTCAAAGGAGTTTGACGGCATATCGTTCCAGGTCACCTCATTATTATTTTCACGCCCGCAATAACAATATTCTATTTTGGATTCGCTTCTTTTAGGTAGCGGCTGAGTGTCTTTAAAAAAAGCCATAGCGGATAAGGCGGCAATTATTTCAATATAGTGAGGATGATTTGTCTGGCTTTCCCCTCCCACCGCAAATTTTCCAAGTGCCGTATCTTTAATGCTTTTTTCACCAAGTACATAAATTCTGTTATAAACACCCTTGATAAAAATATCATAATTCATCAGCGCGGCCTTAGTGCTGGAAATAAAATTTTCACTCTTCACAAATAAGCCGTCAATTTTCTTATCGGGCGTTGAAAAAGTGAAATAAGGCAGCATAATCATACCGCCGATGTAAATATTTTCTCTGTTTTCTGTAATATCAAGGATAAGTTTGGGTAAATTCGGGAATCCTGCCGCTCCGGTGCCTCCAAAGATGGAACCGCAGATAAATATTCTGATATCTGATGCTTTATTCTCCTTTATCAGTCTCATAGTCTGGCCGATAGGGCTCTGTAAAACTTCAGGTTCGGCATTATCATAATCGTTAAAAATTTTAGAGCTTGCCATAACCACAGACCCAATCGCGGGATGACCCCGGAAGCCCTGGTTGAGCTTAGTGCATCTCTCATCTTCGGTCAAAAGCAGATTACATAAATCCTGTTCGTCTTCAGACAGCATGTTATATTTTATGAGATCATGGAGGGATTCATCCCTTTTAACAGGCGACCAGTGCCAGTTGTACTCCTGGTGCTCATCGATTGGACCTTTTATAATAGGAGAGAAAAAAGGGACATTCCCATAACCCATACCCCTGCACTTCTGATATAAATTCAGCAGTTTCATGGTCCTGCCAAGATTACCGTTGCCTTTATCCGGGTCAATGAGTAAAACGTGCGTCTCATCAGCGCCCAATCCGCAGGCAGATAGATACGCAAAGGCTTCTGTCATTTGAATGCCTCGGCCGCCTATTCCGATCAATATATTGATAGCCATAAATAAATGCTCCCTTTATTTATATTAATTTCTATCCGATATGTACTTTGCAGGGTATCCTAAGCCAGGGAATTACTTTTGTTGTAAAAGAAGGTCGAAAGATATGTGACAGTGACCAATAAAGCAAAATATATTCAATTAAGGCTGTATATATCGCATAAAAAGTATTCGGCAGCGTTAATAAAGCCTCAAAACCCAGGTACTCCTCTATAGCAGGATAAGAATGAGTTGGTAAACTTAAACAACGCAGTAAGACTATAACAGCTATCAATACAATACCAATCAACAAAAAAAGAAACCAGCCCTTCAGCGGACGATAAGCCTCCGTTATATCTCTTGGTACTAATTTCTTTTTTACGACATAATACATTACTAGGATAGTGATGATTGCAATAAAAATTACTATCAAAAAATTATCAGTCAGAAATTCGGACCATTTCTGGGCGGTATAGTTCATGGGCTGTTTCCCGATACCTATCAACTGCAAGAGTTTATGCAACATATCTTTAACTCCTTTCAATATTAATAAATCGCAAGATAAAACCGACCTATGATTTGCGGGTTAATTTCAGCAGACAAAACAAGCAGTTTTTTTGTGAAATCATATAAATAAGGCGTTTTCGATCCCGGATTTTTCGCGTTATCGGTTGACCATTCTTTTATCCATTCAGGGTATACAACAGTGGGGCTGAATGATGCCTCACAGTAAAAAGCATACCAGAGTTTTTTCATGATCGGAGCGAGTTGCAGTTTTATCTGTGTTTCAAATTCACCATTTTCATTTATCCTGAATGCTTCAACCGATTTGATTTTTACAAGCTTGTCTTCTTTTTCTGCCGGTCTGTCAGATTTTATTATTTTTTTTAGAACATTAAGAGATACGTTACAAATCTGGGAATCTGTGTTTGTCGTATAAAAAATCTGATAATCTTTAATAAACTTTCCTTTAACCGATACATTCAGATAACCAGTGCTTTGCCCTTCAAATTCAATGATTTTATAATTCTTAACTCCGGTTTCAGCCGGAACCGTCAATAACGATGAGCTTTCTTTATCGACTTTCAAGACAACTTCCGATTTCTCAACCGCCTCAGAACCGGAGACAAACAGATATTCGGTTTTCAGGCCGGGAATTGTTCTGGCATCCTCTGTGATGATGTTCACCAGTTTCTGACTATGTGATCGATGGCCGAAAACAAACATGTAAAATTGCTGGGTTTTTGTCTGAAAACCCAGCAGATAAAAATCATTCTTACTTAGTATCCATTTTGATATTTCCTCAACGACACCCAGTATATCTGGTTTAAAATCGATCAAAGGAATGCCGTCGGTTATAATTATATTGATGGAACTGGTATTCAGAGTATCCCCGACAAAGAGGCGCATCACTTTCTTGATATCAGTATCCCCCCTATATTTTACAGGATTTTCTATTTCATCGATCAGGCGGTCATCGGATAAATTCTGTATATCAGCATCAAAACTATGGTATCTTCTTTGGCATTTGACATAGGATGTTTTAAGAGTCAGCGCGAATTTTGTCATCAAGCTGATATACATTTTATCCCGGGCATAACTGACCATAGAACCTGAACGGTCAAAATATATGCTTATATCTTCAAGTTCTTTCACAGCCACTGAATTTTTATCAAAAATTTCTTGAACAGTTTTCCATTCCGGAGGATCATCTTTGCATGAGTTAAAAAAGAAACCGGTCATCATCAAAAATATCACGAAATATTTTATTACTACCTTTTTTGTATTAATCATTTACCTTTCTCCAACAAGATTAAATTTTCATTAAAAATATTTATTAAAAAAAACCTCTTGATTTTGATATAAAGACATTATTTGATGATTTATATTTAGATATGACTCAATATGCAAAAAAAGAACCCTTTTTAAATAAAGGCCCCTCTAAAAATTACCTTCTTTTGACAAAAAATAAGCATAAACATTTTAATATTCAAATTATTTTACTCTTCCAACCTCTTTATTGCGTCTTAATCCGTTCTTTTAGCCGTAAAACGCATATTTTAAGAGAAAAAGCTGATCAAGTATTTCATGACCGGCTCCTATTTAAAAAAAGTTAAAAATCTCCTGTAGGATACGGTTTATAGGAGATTTATAATCGGCTTATTTTCTGTGTGTTATTTTTTCTTGCTTTTTTTCGTGCTATTTTTTGGGGCGGTCTTTTTCACGGATTTTTTTGGCGCCGGTTTGTGCGGATACTTTTTTTCGAGTATCTGCTTGACGGTTATGCCGATATCGGCGGGGCTTTTGACTACGTGAATGCCGGCGGCGGCGAGGGCTTTCATTTTTTCCGCCGCGGTGCCTTTACCACCGCTGATAATCGCGCCGGCGTGGCCCATGCGGCGGCCCGGGGGCGCGGTCTGGCCGGCGATGAACGCGACGACCGGTTTTTTGAAATGCTTTTTAATCCACGCGGCCGCTTCTTCTTCCGCCGTGCCGCCGATCTCGCCGATCATCACAACCGCGTCGGTGCCGTCATCTTCGGCAAACAACTGAATGGCGTCAATAAATCGCGTGCCGATTACGGGATCGCCGCCGATACCGATGCAGGTGGACTGCCCGATTTTCAGCGTCGTCAGCTGATGGACGGCTTCGTACGTCAATGTGCCCGAGCGTGAGATAACGCCCACACGTCCCGGCCGGTGAATGAACGCCGGCATGATGCCGACTTTGCATTTGCCCGGCGAAATGATCCCCGGACAGTTCGGCCCGATAAGCCGGCAGTTTTTATCTTTTAAGAAATCATACACCTTAACCATGTCCTTGGTTGGTATCCCCTCGGTGATACAGACAATCAGACTAATGCCGGCTTCAGCGGCCTCTAAAATCGCGTCCGCCCCAAAGGCCGGAGGAACAAAAATCACCGACGTGTTCGCCCTCGTCGCCTTGATCGCTTCCGCCACCGTGTTAAACACCGGCACGGCATACTTCAGTTTGTCCGTATCATTCCCTTTATACTTCATGCCGCCCTTGCCGGGTGTAACGCCGCCGACGACATAGTTGCCGTACTGCGTCATCTGGCTGGTGTGGAATGTGCCTTCTTTTCCGGTTATCCCCTGCACAATCAGCCGGGTTTTTTTGTCAACAAGAATGCTCATATAAAACCTCTTACATTAGGAGGGTTATTAAAATCCGTGGCTAAACCAAATAATAAACTGCACAATCACATTGCTCAAAATCCCTGCAAACACATCGTCCATCATGATACCCCAGCCGCCCGGCCATTCCTGCGCTTTGTCAATGCCAAACCACTTGGTCATATCGAGTGTACGGAACAGTATAAACGCCGTTAAAATCCAATACCAGACATTCGGTATCAGGAACAAGGCGATCCACATCCCGGCGATTTCATCAATTACCACGCGGGAAGGGTCTTCGCCCCACTCCGCTTCTGCTCGGGTACCGGACCAGACGCCCGCAAAAAAAGTCAGCAGGATTATAATAAAAAAAACAAAGGAATTCAACAGGGAAGGTGAATCCGGCCATAAAAAAAAATAAGCCGCGGCGGCCACCGCGCTCCCTGCCGTACCCGGCATAACCGGAAAATATCCGGCGCCCAATCCGGTGGCAAGGCCTTTAACAAAAAAATTCATGGCTTCAGTCGTATCCGTCGGTGGTCCTGTTGACTAATTCAGGAAGAAGATAGGACTTTTTTATATTTTTACAACGACTTTTACAGCGGGACAAAAAATTTTTTTATCTCACAAATACGACGGCGGCGTAACCTCATAAATAAAAAACAGACCGTCATATTGATGGATTAAAATCATCTGCTCCGCGTTGAGGCCCCAGCTTTTGGCCGTGATTGGATTAAATAACCATGCGTTTCCTTCCGACAGTTTTTTTCTGGATATGTCCAGAAAGCAAAACCGCCGGTCCGACCGGTAAAAGATGGATTCCAGACTACCTGAGGTTGCCGGCGAAATATCATAAACAACGCGATGGTTCGTCGCTGCCCGGCCGCGATAGATATAGAAGCCGACCGTGTACATTTCCGCGCGATGATTGTCGCTCAGCCAATGGCCCATATTCTTGAATGCGTAATCGCTGCCGATGACTTCGTCATACCGGTTACATACATGCGCATTGTGAGCCCAGACGATGATTTTCTTGCCGGGAAAAAGCGTATCGATGAGGAAATCAATGTTTTCGGCCATGCTACGGTCCCTGATAACCGACGCGGCCTGATAGTTCTGCTGGGCTTGAAGGACAAACAGATCCACTGCCGCCGGCGTCATGTGCGCTTCCTGCGTTAAAACGCGGATCAGACCGCTCTCCTGCGGATGCAGTGATTGTAGCGCCGTTTTTCCTGTTTCCAGAAACTGATACAGAGTGTCATAAAATTGCTTTATTGTATTCTGGTTGCTTATCAGATAACCGATATCGGCGCCCTGCGTGAACATGGAATCCTGCCGGTACACGGCGTCGGCATAAACGGCATCGAGCGGCTGAATGATCCGCTTGTAATCATAGGCCCGCCCGAAGTAGCTGTAGGTGGAGCTCATCTGGATGTCAAAACCGGCAACATCGAGCGGCCGCGACGACGTACGCGTTTCCTTAAGGTATTCAAACAGCGGGAGGAGTTCTTCCGTATGCCACACCGGAAACACCGACCGCTTCATGTTCATCAGGGGCGTTTCCTTCAACACGTTGGTATTCGCGCTGAAACAATCATAAAGGCCGCTCTCAAAAGCGATGACACCGAAATCGCATTGTTCGTGAAGAAATTTTATGAGGCGCACCTTGGCCATGCTGAATTGTGCGACACCGTGACCGCTTTCGCCCAGCAGGACGATACGCTTGCCTTGAAAATACGTTTTCAGACAATCCAAATCGTTAAAATGCGAAGAGGTCAGGGAGCGGACCGGCGCCGCGTTGGTTTTAATCCACGCGCTCCAGACAGCGTTTTCCGGCGGCGCGCCGGAATCGGGAGGAATCTGAAGTTCCTTATCGGTCAGTAAATCCGACGGGTAATTGTCGAAGCCATCGGAATGGTTATCGCAGGAACCTGATGACACCATTAAAATGAGCAGGCCTAATTGACGCCAACGACAAAGCGCGGTCAATGGCTTTTGCATAACACGAATACGATAATCCATGAACGGTAATCGCTGTATTAAAAAATAACGACGCCAATCAATCTCAGACATTCTTGAAAAAAGAAAATGTCGCCATCTTACGCACCGCGTCCCAGTTCTGATAGAGATAGAACACGCCGGATAATGCAGTAAAAAACGTAACCAACAGCATGCCGCTGTAAATCACGTTGTACGTTGTAAACCAATTAACCGTGTTGGAAATAAAGTTCATGAAATCCACGCCGAAATCCGTCAGCAGGGACTGCAGGGCGATAAAGAGCAATATCAGCCCGATCATCAGCATCTGAAACGCCGTCTTAAGCTTGGCAAAGAAATTGGTGATAATCGGCTTGCCCTGATGCATCGCGTAGGAGCGCAGGCTGGTAACAATCAGGTCCCGCAATACAATCACCATCACCATCCATAGCTTGATCAAGCCGATGTAGACGAACGAAAACAGTGCGGACAGTACCAGCACCTTATCGGCCAGCGGGTCCAGGAAACGCCCCCAGTCGGAACTGAACCCGTACCGGCGCGCCAGATAACCGTCCAGCCAGTCGGTAACGGAAGCCACCAGAAAAAGCAAAACCGCGTAAAACTGCAGATCGCTTTTCAGCACGCAGTAAACAAAAAACGGTGTCAGTACAATCCGGAACACCGTCAGGATATTTGGTATATGCTTCAGCATAGCAGAATTTACTTGTTTATGTCCGCTCAAAACACCTATATTAGCGACCTTATTAAGGTAAGTTAAAAAAGGATTTAAGACAAGTATTTTTTTGCAAACGCAATTTACTTACGCCTAAACAGGGGCCCTATGATCTGGCAGTTTTTAGACACCGGTTTGCATACCGGAGCGTATAACATGGCGCTGGACGAACAACTGGCGCGCGAAGTGGGAGCGGGCACGCGCCCGTCCGTACTGCGGTTTTTTCAGTGGCAACCGTACTGCATCTCCCTTGGCAAGCATCAGCGGATGGATGATATCGACACCGCGCGGGCGCAAGCGGAAGGTATTGACGTGGTATACCGGCCCACCGGCGGCCGGGCCATCCTGCACGCGGAGGAACTGACGTACAGTGTCGTGTTTAAAAATGAAATTACCGGTACGGTGGAAGAGACCTACCGGCTTATTAGTGAAGCGCTGGTACAGGGTCTGCGGGCCGTCGGCGTGGATGCGGCTATGAATCCCGCTCAGCCGAACTTCCGCCAATGGTATACGCAGCCCGTGTCCAAGCTCTGTTTTTCAAGCTCCGCGCGTCATGAAATTCAGGTTGACGGCCGCAAACTGGTCGGCAGCGCCCAGCGACGGCTTTCCGGCGCCGTGCTCCAGCACGGGTCGATCCTGCTGGGATCGTTTCACCGCCGTCTGCCGGAATTCCTCAACGTACCCGAACCGGCCAAAATCATCATGCGCCAGATGATGGACGAAAAAACCATCGAAATCGGGCAAATAACTTCCGTGAATCTGGAAACTCTGAAAACCGCCATACGGCAAGCGTTTGCGGAAGTATTCTCTATTGAATTTCACGAAGCGGAGGCGCCGTAACCTTATGGACGCTCCGGAAAGACCGCGCTATACCATCTATACGGATGGCGCCTGTAAAAGCAATCCCGGACCCGGAGGCTGGGCGGCAATCATTCTCTCCGATTCGTCCCCCATACGCGAGGAATTGCAGATATCCGGTCATTGCGCATCCACGACCAACAATATCATGGAAATGACGGCCGTTATCCGCGCGCTGGAGAGCCTTCCGCAGCCGGCGCGCGTGGTGGTATACAGCGACAGCGCTTATATTGTCAACGCGTTTCGGGAGCGATGGTTCGATCAGTGGATCCGTAACGGTTGGAAAACGAGCGGCCGCAAACCGGTCAAAAACCGCGCTTTATGGGAAAAGCTTCTGGATTTATGCGCCGTTCACACCGTACAGTTTATCAAAGTGGCCGGACACACCGGAGATCCTTATAATGAGCGGGCCGATCGCCTGGCCAATCAGGCGATACCATGAAAGCGGTTTCCGTAATACATTATTTCGAATATTTTCTGCTCCGTTTAGTACGTGCCTTTTTGTGGTTTTTCCCGTTGCGCGTTATCTCGGCAACAGGCGCGTTTGCCGGACTTATCTTTTATACGCTGGGAATTCGTAAAGCCGTCGCCCGTGATAATATTATTCTAGCCGGAATCTGCAAAGATTCCAGGCATCTTAAACAACTGCTGAAAAGCAACTATAAAAATCTCGGCCGGACATTTACGGAGTTACTGATGAATGACCGCCTACCTATAAAGGAAGGACGTAATTTCAGGTGGGACATACCTTCCGATTTCCTGACGGTAATAAGGCGCGGCGCTATTTTGATTTCCGGTCACATCGGCAGTTGGGAATTGATGGGCCAAGCGCTGGTGCAATATGGCGTTAAACTCGCGGTTGTCGTGCGACGGCAGGCCAATCCGCTCACGGATCGTTACATCAACCGCATCCGCCAACGTTGCGGCATGGACGTCGTCTATGACGAGGAACTGTTTAAACTGCGGCGACATCTCGCCGACGGGCATGCGATAGCCCTTCTCGCAGACCAGGACTACGGAAAACCGGGCGAGCCGGTTGTTTTTTTCGGCCGGCCGTGCCGCGCGCCTGCCGGTCCCGGCCGTCTGGCTGTCCGTCTGAAAATTCCGGTCTATTTATGTACCTCCTACAGAAAAAATGGAGTTGATTTTACTTTCTCCATTAAACCGGTTCCTTTTTCTGACGAGGCGGATATCGGCGAAATAACCTCCCGGTATACAGCCATGCTTGAAACCCTCATTCGGAAACATCCGGATCAGTGGCTGTGGCAGCACAAGCGGTGGAAATTAGCGAAATAAATACTTGAAAATATGTTTTTTTTGAGATAATTTAATATTTTATAGAGTAATTCTCACCGAATATATAAAGGTATGGACCCCGAAAAACCCAAGGATCCGTTGCTGAGCAACATCGACCAGATTCTGGAAAACCTGAGAAACCGGCAAGCAGAAATTCTCTGCGTGGACGACGAACCGTCCATGCTGAACGTGCTGGAACGGATATTCTCGGATGATTTCACGGTTTACAAAGCGGCCAGCGGTGCCGAGGGCCTGGAGATTCTCAAACAGAAACCGGATATTGAGCTAATCATTTCCGATCAACGAATGCCGGTCATGTCGGGAACGGAATTCCTTAACCGCTCTCGAGAAATTAATCCCAACTGCATCCGCATCATACTCACCGGTTATACCGACATCAAAGATCTTGTGGATTCCATCAATACCGGCAAGGTTTTTCAGTATGTCACCAAACCTTTTGAGCCTGACGAACTGCGGATCGTTATCAAGCGCGGCCTGGATTATTATCGCAAAAACCGGGAAGTGCAGGTGGCTTATGAGGAATTGCAGAAGGCCTATATTCATCTGCGCGAAACCCAGAACCAGCTCATCCGTTCCGAAAAGATGTCGATGCTCGGCCAGCTGATGGCTAACATCGCCCATGAAATCCGCAATCCGATCAGCAATATCAATAACTCATCCAAACTGCTGGCGATGGAATGGCTCGGCGTCAAGCGTTTTCTCGTTAAAATGGACCAGGCCGAAAGCGTTGAACAGATTGAGGCCATCTTATCCAACGAAGACGACCGCATCGACGTGCCGCAAACGGTTACGGATTTTGACGCGGCACTCTCGATCATAACCCATAGTTGCGAGTTGGCCGGCGAGATTATCGAAGACCTGCGCGGGTTCTCGCGCCTTGACGACGCGCATTTCGTGGATACCGACATTAATTTTCAGATCAACCGGGCGCTGAAACTTCTGCAGTCCAAATACAAACATCAGATCGAGTTCCGGAAAGAGCTTCAGGACCTGCCGCTGATCCCCGGTTTTCCGGGCCCTATCGCCCAAGTATTAATCAACATCATGGACAACGCGGCTCATGCCATGAACGGCAAGGGCGTCGTGGAAATCCGCAGCCGGCAGGCCGACAGTTACGTGGTGGTGGACATTACCGACCACGGCTCCGGAATCCCTCAGGACATCGTCCATAAAATCTTTGATTACGGTTTTACGACCAAAGGCGCCAACGAAGGCACCGGATTAGGCCTGGCGATTGCCAGCGAAATCATGAAACGCCATAAGGGCCGAATCGAAGTGACCAGCCAACCGGGCGAAGGCTCTACGTTCAGTATTTATTTTCCTGTTAAAAAATAACCCCGACCGGTTTGGGTCAGGGTATTTGAAGCGTGCCGAGGAGGGGAGTTGAACCCCTACGCCCTTGCGAGCACTAGTACCTGAAACTAGCGTGTCTGCCATTTCACCACCTCGGCAGTCAAGGAAGTAAATTATACAAAAAAAATTGAAATAATCAAATGAAATTATTTTTGATATAAAAAACGCTGTCTGTTCGCCGAGCCACATTCGCAGGTTACAACGAAAAGCATACTGTAAAGCATGCGCCGTTTCATCAAATAGTTACTTTTTTATTAAGACTGACACCATCCTACGCAAGTCCGTGGGGCCTCAAAGAAAACACCATCGATAGATGCCTGAACGTTGTACGGTTTCTTTAAAATATAATCTCTTCGCGCAGTAAAAAAATTAACGCCTTTGAAATATTGACGGCCCTGCTTGCGTAAAATCAAATGCGATTCATTACGGAGGGCTGGCATGCACTTACAACGGTTACGTCTGCTCCAGCGATGAAGCGGATTTCCTGGTGTGTTATGAAAAGAAAACCATCGAACAACTGCTGGCCGCGCTTTCGTAACGCCTTTCCGGTTTTGCTTCTGAATTAGGTATGGAGAACTTTTCTGATGAACAAGGCGCTATCCGCATTAATAATGCCTTTCCGATTAACCTATGCACATGGATATCCGGCTATCGTTATAAATATTTGTTATCGTTTGATAAATATTTGGAAACGGCCCATTATTGTCTGCCGTATCTCCATACGGCTCTGCATGTCCGGCTTTAGAAAAATTCCCTTCGCGAGCAGGACGCCTTTGATGGTATCCAACTTAAAGAACTGATTGGGCCCAACCGCCGTTTATTTTATTTAAAACAGCTCTTCAATCGCTTTAATACTGCGGGTCATACGTTCTTCCCAAGGGCCGCCGATCAGTATATGCGGCCAGTGACGCTGGCGGAGTTCTTCTATAAATTTTTGTTTAAATGTTTCCCGCAAATGCGCGTGATTTCTTTGCGGTTCTTTAAAATACGGCACATCCGTATCCAGAACGATATGCAGATCATAGCGCCGCTCAGCTTCCATCCGTATAATAGCCGGGTCGCAATATCCGGTAAACACTTCGCTGAAAAACCGCGTCACCATCAGGTCGGTGTCGCACAAGAGCAGCTTTTCGGCTTGCTGGGCGAGCGTGTCTTCCAGAAGCTGTTGCCCTTCCGCAATCCTCAGAAAATCCTCACGCCGTAGGGAGCGATCCAGCGCTTCGACATATTGCCGTCCGTATTCCGGGACCCATAGCGTCCGGAAATGCTCGGCGAGTTTCTGCGCAAGGACGGTTTTTCCGGTAGACTCCGGTCCGGTAATCACCACGCGTTTTACGTAATAGGCCTTGACCGGCGGCGGCAGAAAATTCCAGTATGCATACGGATTGCTTCGGATGGCTGTTCCGGAAACCGGTACCGCCCCGCGTTCCTTATCGCAGAGAATATGTTTCGCGCCGAGGCGTCGCGCCAGCTCATCGCCGTAATCTTCGGATGAAAACACGTAATCGGGCCCCGTGGGACAGCGTTTTCGTATACTGCGTATCCAAATATCCCAGAACGCCGGATGCTCTTCCGGATACTGCGGGTTCTCGTCGTCGCAATGCACCACGTTCGCCTGCGGATAAGTCTTTCGGACCCAATCCACCCGTAACGGACCGGAAATCGGCTCGCGCTTCAGCGTGCCGACTATGATGGTCAGAAAATCTACGCGGCTCAGCGCATAATCAATCAGGTACTGGTGGCCTTTATGAAACGGAAGAAACTTGCCGATGATCAAACCTGTAGTCCCCGTCATAATTCTGTAAACTCCGTACGGTTTGGATTTCTGATTTTTTTTCCTTACCATTTTATATAAAACCCGGCAACAAAACAACTATTTAAAAGGCGTTTATATGAAACCTGTGTTCGTTTTTTTTCTCGCGGTCATGACTGGCGCCTGCGTTTCTAAGAGCATTTACTATGCCTTTGAAGAGAATGGTCAATATGGCTATAAGGACAAGAAGGGCGCGACGGTTATCCCGGCGCAGTTTGATTATGCGATTACGGAGGAAATGGCCGGAGACATTGCGTTTGTAACGAAAGGTAAGGACATTCTTGCCATCGACCGCAACGGTAGGGTTCTATTGACCTGTTATAATTACGACAACGGCCCCGACCCTCTGGAGGAAGGATTGTTCCGTTTCGTTGAAAAGGATAAAATCGGATTCGCGAATTCGAAGGGTGCAATCGTCATACCCGCGCAGTTTAGCTTCGTACGGCCGTTTAAAGATGGGATGGCGGCTTTTTACGAAAACTTTACCACGGAGAAAAAAGGCGAATACACGCTGATGAAGGGCGGACAATGGGGATTTATCAATAAGAAAGGCGAAATCGTGATCCCGGCGGCATACGATGAAGCGGGGGATTTTGAAGACGGGCAAGTATCCGTTTTCAAAAACAGGACCGAGATAGTGCTGGACAAAAAAGGCCGGCCTGTTAAAAAGTAGCGGCAATGCCGAACGCTGAAAATTATAATTTAAAAGGGCTCATATAAGGAATCGCTTTACGGGCGGAGCCTTCTTCCGCCAATCCTGAAAACTCTATGGTCAGCGACAGTTCCCCGCCGAATAATCGGGTAAGATGGTTCCTGATTTCGCTTTCATAGAGCCGCAGGCCTTCGTGATCCGGGCGGATTTTCAGTATGCAGGATAAATCATTTGCCTGAATAAATTGATGCTGTACGACAGGAAATCGCCGGATAATTTTGGAAATATCAATCGGATTAACCGTCTGGCCGTTGGTTTTTTTAAAAAGAACCGGCCGGCGTCCTTCCAAATCATACAAGCGCGGCATGGGATCGCCGCAATCGCAGGGTTCAAAGCGGATCCGCGCATAATCGCCGGTGCGGTATCGCAGCAACGGCACAAACGGATTGCGTCCGCCGGTAACCGTAATTTCGCCCCATTCGCCTTCCTGCAGCGGCTGTCCTTCATCGCCGGTTATTTCAACAAACAAATCGGGAGGAAGAATATGATACGCATCCGGATTCAGCGGACAGGAATAGGCTATCGGACCGGTATCGTTCAGCGAATAGAAATCAATGACCGGACAATTAAAATGATCCGCTAACACTCTTCTGAAGCCGTTTGTCAGCGCCATCGCGGTGGACAGCAGCGCCCGGGGTTTGTAATTCTGGAGATCGCTTTTCATCAATTCCGAGAACGCTATCGGGTCGCCGGTTAAGAAAAGCGGGTTCAAATCGCTGATAAATTTTGCCGGGCTGTTTTCCCGCGGCCATTCGGACGGTTTCATATTTATTTTCGCATATCCGGCGCCGTTCAGCTGGGAGTGCACGGTACAGTAAGTGATGGTGTTTTCCTGCGCGCAGATCAGGAAACACGCGGTCATCGTATGGTCATAGACCGGTTTGACGCCATGCCGCTCCAGACAGAACGTAACCATGGGGTCGTAACAGCCGATGGCGCGCGGATGGTTGGGAACGCGGATCGCATGGCCGGTGGTTCCGGAGGTGTCGTACAGCACAAGACGATCCAGGGCTATATCCTCCGGCACCACTTCATGAAGGCGCACAGCCAGGTCTTCGCGGCTCATCGGCGGTATCGCATGAAAGTCCTTATCCATGCTCAGACCCTGGGTGCGCCGCCGTATAATCGCAGAATGTTTTTGAACCTCCAGCGCATAATGAATAAAATCTTCCGAAGGGACGGCGGAGCCTTTTTCGCGGCGATGATACAGACTGTCGCAGAAGGCGCGGATGAACGGCATATCTTCGGCCATCAGCCGATCGCCGCACCGGGTGTTCCAGCGCGGGGCGTCCGGATGCTCGCGGAGACGGTAATAATTGGGCAGCCATGCCTCCTGCATCATCGGAATACGTTCGGTTATTTCTCGCGGTATGGTCATCATGACAAACCGATGGACAAGGGTTAGCGGGCGATCAGTCCGGCAAGCATTTTAAGGGCGTCGTACAGATCCTGGTCCCGGCATTCTTCGCAGACGACTTCTCGGCCTTGCGTCACTTTACCGGACTGCACATCGAGTATCCGGGCGGAAATGACGTAAATCGAACCGAGTTTGCCGATGCTACCGAGAATCAGATAATCGGCGCTGAGCAACTGGCCGATTTTCAAGCCGCTTTGCTCGGTAAAGTCTGTCATGGAAAAATCCTGCTCTTTGATGATTTTGTCGATCTGCGCGCGTTCGATGAGCGTCAGGTATTTGACGTTGGCCAGAGAGCCGGACAGCGAATTCAGGCAAAGGTCGGCCCATTCCGCAGATACGCCTTTGGCCTCGAAACTGACGATGGCCACGCGAGCCGGCGTGTCCTTTTTGAGCGCGGGGTCGGTTCCGGACGTACTGCGGATGCGGCCCGAAAGCGACGGCAGCGTGCCGCCGGCCATTTCTCCCGATTCGTTGAACTCCATGCTCCACACCTGCGTCTGCCCGTTGTCCAAACCGGCGGCCAGCCATTCGTTGTTTTCGGATACCGCAAGCTGCCGGATCTTCTGCTCGACATTGAGCGACTGGACCATCTCCCCTTTCCGCAGGTCAATAATTGCAAACGCTTTATTATCTTCGCAGAAGGCCGCCACATGATCGGCGCCCGGGCCAAGCGCAATCCGGTCCACCCGCCATCCGGTTTTTAAGCGTTTGATCTCCGCGCCGCTCTGCCAGTCGTACACAATGATTTTATTGTCTCTCAGAAGGCTTTGTCCGCCGGTAGCCAACGCCACTTCCTGCAGGCCGACCACAAATACATTCGATGCACGGTTGGTGGCAGCCGCCATCACCACGGACCGGGAACCATACAACTCGTTTCCGCCCAGTGTAACTTCGCGCAGAACGGTCTGCTTCACGGGACTCCACGCCATGACCTTACCCTTTTTGGAAATCGCAATCAACTGCTGTCCCAAACGGTCGAACCCTAAGAAGAGTACGTCCTCGATTTTATTACGCATATCCAGTGAGCCGGCACTCATCATGGCATTCAGATCATAGATTTCAATGCGTTCGCCTTTGGTCTGTACGGCCAGATACTGCTTCCCCGCGTCGATGCACACTGTCACCGGCTGGGCTTTAAGTTTCATGGGCTGCTGCAATACACCGGCCGGAATATCATAGACGCTGACCGCTCCGCTTTTATCCACAATGACCACCGATTGGTCTTTGTGGACAAATGATACGAAATACGCGTCCTTGGCAACTTTGGCATTAAACAAAATCGATTTCGAATTCAGATCCCAGCCAAGGATATTCCCACCGGCATCCCCGGTTACCAACCTACTGCCGTCGCCGGAAAAGGCGATGGATTGAACGCTTTTTTTGAATTCGGATGTAAAATTATAATGCGGCTTTACGTTGAGCGTCTGCGGAGAGAGCACGGCGGCATATACCGAAACGTATACGGTCAGCAAGCAAGTTAATATTGCTTTCATATGGCTCCTTCTAAAAATAAACATGCTTCACGATAATGAATATCCCCTATTCATTACGCGTAAACGCAACCCGTTTGTAGAAGAGGGCGTCTTACCGCCAGATGAAGCCCAGGCCGGAGCTGATGAGAATCACGCCGCTGCCTTCACTCATGCTGATCAGATAGTTAATGTTGGAGTCAAACGTGACGCGCTCTGTTAGAAAGATTTTAAGGCCAGCTTGGAGACCTAACGCCGACATATCGAAGTTACCGAAATCCGGCGCCAGAAACTGAGCGCCGACGTAAGGCACTTTCTTGGCGTCGCTCATGAGGAAGGAATAGGTCCCAAAAACACCGGCGCCAAAAGTTGTTACATCAGGCGTGATGGACAACAGCGGCGATACGCCGCCCTGGATACGGTCGGTGAAATAGTAACCGTATTTTCCCTGAATGATACCCATGGAATAATCGGCGTCGGGAATGATGATAATCAGCGCCGTCGCGCCCAGTTCCTTGTCGCCTTTTTGCTGCTGCGCGTTGGCCGGCGTAATCACCACGGCCATTAAAAACATTATGGAAACCCATACACATTTCATAAGGCACCTCCGGGATTCATACTGATGATTTTGTGTGTTTTTTCTGAGAAGCTATTATAAGGTACTTAAATTTTAAATCGAAGTCAAATTGATTTTCAAGGCCGACGTCCAGCAATATCAGGTTGAAGAAATCGCAACGGGTGAGCGGATGGAACCGGTCTAATCTTAGAACCCCTTTTCCACTATCACACGAATGATTGCGTGGAACCATTTAACCGGGATAAGCCTCCGGACGCCAAGCATCATACGGCTCTGGAAGCCCGCGGGATAACGGATTCGGAAATTCTTTGAAACGGCGGCTTTGTAAATGACCCGGGCAACAACCTCAGGCCCCGGCGCCTTTTCGCCTTCTTTCTGCGTATTCGCATAGGTAATTTTTTCATACCGGTCATAATCGTTTAAACCGTCTTTAGCGAATAAATCCTGAGAACGGCTGTAAAAATCCGTTTTAATCGCGCCGGGTTCCACGCATTTCACTTTGATACCGAACGGCCGCAGTTCATACGCAAGCGATTCCGAGAAACCTTCCACCGCCCATTTCGTACCGTGATAAACGCTGTAAATCGGAAACGTGACCAACCCGGCGGTGGATGTGATATTGATAATAGTCCCGTTTCGCTGTTTACGGAAATGCGGCAGAACTTCACGGATCACGTTCATGACGCCGAATACATTCGTATCGAATTGTCTCCGGATCTGCTCCGGCGTGGCTTTCTCGAAGACGCCGATCGCGCCGTAACCTGCATTATTCACGACAACGTCGAGTCCGCCGAAATCACGGATACAAGACGCCAGCGCCGTTCGTATGCTTTCGGGCTGCGTTACATCCAGCGGATACAAACGGATATTGGACGCTTTAAGAAATTCTTCCGCGTTTTCCGGCCGGCGCATGGTCGCGGCGACATTCCATCCTTTCCGGGCGAAATATTCGGCGGCGGCTTTTCCTATTCCGGATGAGGCTCCGGTGATGAACACAGTTTTCATGATACAGCCTGATGCGGTACATTAGATTTTAGATAGTGTAACATGTTTTCCTTCTTTAATATTCCATGGATTTTCAGCGTCCGCATAATATATCACTGAATTTTTAATTTATACATTTTAAAGACTTGCTGAAATGCGGGTTTGCCGATATACCAGAAATGCGAGCCGTCATAAGCGAGTCCGTAAGGCTCCGGTAAACCCTCCCAGGACTGATACGAACTGATGACGGTTCCGCTGAGATTCAGTTTGTATAATTTATCAAATGTATAACCATAACCGCTGAGTACCCACAGATTGGTTCCGTCATAAACGATACCGGCGGGCTGTGTGCTCGGCGACTGGAAATCCGTGAGTTTGGTTCCGCTCTGGTCCAGCTTATACACCAGATAAGCCGATTTATCAACAACCCAGTAGTACGAGCCCTGCGTTGTCAGGTAATCGGCATTCAATGCGGGTTTGGAAAAATAATTCACCGCGGCCGGGTTGATCCGGTAAATTTTCTGCATGACCTGATCAAACACATACCAATACGGGCCGTTAAACGTTAACCCGTACGGATGATCGCCGGGACTTGTGAAGGATGAAAGCACGGAGCCGGATGCGGACAGTTTACAGATACGGGCATTCTCGTTGGTCGCGTCGGCCACCCAGAGATTGGCGCCGTCAAAAGCCAGATCGTGCATGGAATTGGATGTTCCGGCAAAGGACGTCATGACCGATCCCGTTGTATCCATCTTATAAATCTGATTCGAGCTGCTTCGTGCGTACCACAAATACGCTCCGTCAAAAGTTAAACCCCCGCTTGAACTGGTTTCCACCGCAAAGGATAAAAGCATGGTGCCCGAATGGTTAAATTTATAAATAGCGCTGCTGCCGAAAGACCAGGACGCCACCCAGATGCGTCCTCCGTTGCAGGCCAATCCGCAGACCAACGTACCCGGACAGACAACGGAATCGATCGCGGTTCCGGACATCGTGAATTTATAAACGCGTATCTGGCCGGACACTTCCGCGGCACCCCAGAAGCCGGTTCCATCGAATCCGAGACCCTTATAGATATGATTTCGGGGTATCTTATGAAGATCAAACGGCTGAAAAATCCAGAGAATCAGACAAGCCGCGGCCGCCGGTCCGATGTGAAAAACATAATTGCTTTTCCGTTCGCTTTGAAAAGGATACGGCTTTTTTAACAACGAAACGATATGTCCTGACCATGCTGTCATTTCATCAGCTTTCCTGCCGTTTTACCGACCGTGTATCCGGGCGCTGAGGCCAGGTGATGATGACCACGGAACCGATAATGATTACCGCGGCGCCCATTACTCGGAGCGTCAGCGCTTCACCTGCCCAGAGCCAACCGATCAACACCGCCACCAGCGGATTTACATACGCATAGGTGGCCGCTTTGGCCGGCGTCGTATGTTTTAACAGCCAGATATACGCTGAAAACCCGATCAGCGAGCCAAAGAGTATCAGATATAGCAGAGATAATCCCGATCTCAGGGTGATCCGATCCGGATACAGGTTGGACCATTCGCCGGTTACCGTTCCAAGAATGATTAGCATCAAACCGCCGCACAGCATTTGCATGGCCGCCGCAAGGAACGGCGAACCCGGATGAGGGGCTTTCCGGTTATAGACCGAACCGGCTGACCAGCATAAGGCCGCGCCTATGAGCACAGCCATTCCAATCCAGTGAACCGGTTCCCCGCCGGTCATTTCTTCCGGTCCCGTCAGGATCCCCAGTCCGACAAATCCCAGTGCGACACCGGCAAATTCCTTGATTCCGGGCCTTGAACGGCTCGTTTGAAACCAGCTCATGACGCTCATCCACAAGGGCACCGTGGCAACCAGCAGCGCGGCCAGTCCGGAAGCCACATGCTGTTCCGCCCATGTCACCCCGCCGTTGCCTCCAAGCAGCATTAATAACCCCATGATTGCCGCCGAACGCCAGTGTTTAACCGAAGGCTTTGGCAACGGCCCCCGCAGTCGCAGAACCATGAGCATCATCAGTCCTGCGGAAAAATGCCTCGTGCCCGCCATAAGAAACGGCGGTATGGTTTGCACGCCGAATAATATCGCCAGATACGTGGATCCCCAGAGAATATAGACGGCGGCAAATGCCAGAAACATTTTTATTCTAACAGACAAGCAGGCGCTTATTAATATTTCTTCCGGTATTTAGAAATTATTTTGTATTGAAAATTCCCGGTCCTTTTTCAAAAAACTCAATCGATTCTCACGACCGTTATATTGCCGGATATAATAGGCCGCTTTTTCCATCAGTTCCTTTTGCGCCGGACATACAACGGTAACCTGCTTCCATTCGCCTGGACTAAACCATTGATGCCGGTATCCGGCTAAATCATCCTGCGGTTGTATGCGGCCGGAGATATATTTTACAAGATACCAGATGCTGATCAACGGGCGGTTTTTTGGGCACCAGAACGTGTGGGCATCGATAACATCGATGACCTCAAAGCGGATGGGGCCCAGTTCCTCATGAATTTCCCGCCGAATCCCTTCAACGGGCGTCTCGCGTTCCAGCCAGCCGGATACGCATTGATAACGCATCGCACCCGGCTTTGACAACAGCAAAATCCTGCCTGTTCGGTTATAGATGATGGCTGATACAGCGCAGAAATGTTTTATTCTTCCCATGATTTCTTAAGCGATCCGTGTATGGTTACAGTCATTTCGTGACCTTTTTTTATTCTGGCGCCATGCTATTCTGAAAGCGGGTATACGATACTGTCGCCGTCATTCCAGGGGCTTTTATAATAAAAGAGCAGTTTTCTGAATCCGGACCGGTACCGGTGCGTTCGTACGGAGGCTGTCAGCGGCTGTACATCCCCGCTATGCGCAACGATAAGCAGGTAACAGGCGTGGCAATGCAACAGGTATCTTTCAAGAAACGCGTTTTTACGGTCAATCGTCATCTGAATTTCGGCGGCGTTCACATGATACAAAGCTTCCCGGGCCGAACACCATAGCATTTGATGGGGCAATGGGCAGAAATGGATCCGCGAAAGGCAATCGCTCAGATCGTAGCGTTCCAGAATGTCCGGATCAAGAAATCCTTCCGCGCCATTATGACGGGCCACGGCGACCGCAAGGTTGTCTGAAAATACGTCCGAATTGACCATCGTGGCGCTTTCCTTCCAGTAAACCAGGACGCGGCCGCATTGCCGGGTCATCTGCCTATATAATTTCAGCGCCTGCGCCAGTACCCGATCCCGCTCTTTCGGTTCCGTAAAGTTGTTTCCTGAGGAATTATCCCGGAGCGGAAAGGTAGTCAGTTCGATGCCGATGATTGCCTCATGTGTGTAAAGAATAAAATCGGGGCTTTCGCGAACCTCGGCATTCATAACGCCGGACGGAAAGGCATCCGATAAGGCAATCGCCTCGAGTAGAAGCTGTCGTTCATAATGTTTTTTTGATTGAAAGCTCTGATTCATACGCGCACACACGCACGGTAGCGAATGATTTTTTTTCTGCGGGATAATGCATTCATAAAAAAAATCAAGAGGCTGTCGTTTCGGGACAACCTCTTGTGTCGTTTTATCGTCGTAAGGAAGGTATCCGGTTAATAGCCCTTATCATTGGAACCGAGTACGTTAATAATCTTGTGTTTGTAAAGTTCCTTCAGGGCATCACGCGCCGGACCCAGATACTTGCGGGGATCAAATTCTTCAGGTTTTTCCTTGAAAACTTTCCGGATGATAGCCGTAAAAGCCAGGCGGCCGTCGGAATCGATGTTAATCTTGCAAACGGCGGATTTAGCCGCGCGGCGCAGTTGCTCTTCGGGAATGCCGACGGTGTCTTTCATCGCACCGCCGTTCTCATTGATGATTTTGACAAGATCGGCGGGTACGGACGACGCGCCGTGGAGTACAATCGGGAATCCCGGGATGCGTTTCTCAATTTCTTCGAGGATGTCGAAACGCAGCGGCGGTGGAATCAGGATGCCGTCCGGCGTGCGGGTACACTGGCTGGGCTTAAACTTGGCGGCGCCGTGGGAGGTGCCGATGGATATGGCCAGCGAATCCACGCCGGTCTTGGTCACAAAATCCACAACGTCGTCGGGCTGGGTATATACCGATTTCGCGGCAACCACATCGTCTTCGATGCCGGCGAGCACGCCCAGTTCGCCTTCCACGGATACGTCGTACTTACGGGCAAATTCCACCACCTGTTTGGTTAGTTCCACATTTTTCTCGTACGGATGGTGCGAGCCGTCGATCATCACTGACGAAAAGCCCATTTCGATACAGCTTTTGCACAGCTCAAACGTGTCGCCGTGATCCAGATGCAGGACGATGGGTATGCCTTTACCATTACTGAGTTCCTTGGCAAACTCCACGGCGCCCTGGGCCATGTAGCGCAGCAGGGTTTGATTGGCGTACTTTCGGGCCCCGGACGAAACTTGAAGAATCACCGGAGAATTTGTTTCCACGCAGGCCTGCAGTATCGCCTGCAGCTGCTCCATATTATTGAAGTTAAACGCCGGTATGGCGTAGCCGCCGTTAACCGCTTTACGAAATAATTCTTTTGAATTGACTAATCCCAGCTCTTTATAACTTACAGGCATGGCGCAACTCCTTTCTTGATTGAATGAATCATTTTGAGTATACGTTAAAATTTTTTTAAATAAAACAGTTATATTATTTTTTCAAAAGCCGTTGCCGTCGGATTTCAAAAAAAAGGACTCCGGCCGCCACCGAAGCGTTGAGCGACTGGATGTGGCCGTGCATGGGAATTTTGATGAGAAAATCACAGTGATCCGCCACCAGCGGGCGCAGGCCTTTACCCTCACTGCCGATAACAATCCCGGTCGGGCCGCTCCAGTCAATATCATAATAATTCTTCTCGCCCCGGAGAGACGTTCCGAAAAACCACAAACCGCGTTCTTTCAGGTGATCAATGGTCTGCACGATATTGGTAACCATGACAATTTTGCAGTAGGCCGTGGCCCCCGCCGAAGTTTTAACGACCGTCGCATTGACCCCGGCGGCATTATGACGCGGTATGATTAGGCCATGCACACCCGCGCATTCGGCGCTTCGGATAATGGCGCCAAGATTGTGCGGATCGGTAATCTGATCGAGTAAAGCGATTACATGAGGTTCGTTTCTTTCCTGCGCCAGATTCAGGATCTCGTCCAGGTCGGCATAATGGAATTCACTCCCGCGCACGGTGGCCATCACGCCCTGATGATTGAGTTTGCCGGCGATTTTTTCCATCTGAGCGGCGGTAATCCGTTTGACTTTAACGTGATTACTGCGCGCCAGGGAGATGATTTCTTCCACCACCCATCCATGCGTGTGTTCCTGGATATGAATCTCTTCGATGGACTCCTGCGCTTTCAGGGCTTCCAGTACCGGTTTCCGGCCGTATATCAGGGTATCACTCATAAGAATCCTTTGGTTTACGGGATACAAGGCGTTTCAGGGGATAAATGGTACGTTCGGCGAGCGGAATAAACAGGTGATCCAGGCCCAAGGTTCTTTCTGAAGCGGTCTGGTAAGTCAGAATGATACCGACAATACCGAGGACAATGTTGGGAAACCACATGGCAAAAAACGGATTGAGCAGCTGGCGATCGCCGTAGTCCTCGCCCAGCACCAGGCAGAAGTAATAGGCGATGAAGAAAAACAAACTGATACCGCCGGCGATACCGAGATTGCCGCGGCGGGCCTTGACGCCGATAGGCGCGCCGAGCAGTACAAAAATAATACAGGCCGCCGGGATAGAATATTTTTTATTCACTTCAATCATCAACTGATCTATCATTTTCTGGTAGTTCGTGGCGGCGGTTATATTGGCTATCAGCGGCTGGGTCAGCGTCAGGAGCGCCTGCCGTGCTGAATCCTGGCGGACGCGCGCGTTTTCCCGACCGACGAATTCTTTCGGTAGCGGAATGATGTTCATTTGGGTATCAATGCCACTGGGTGCAGTCGGGCGCAACCGCCCCATCCAACCCTGCATACTGAACGGGGTTGTTATCCCTGTTTCCGAAGCGGAAGCCGCCGTGCTGTCTTCGCGATTTTTCAGATGGTGCCACATAATAAAATCGCTGAGGCGGTCCCACCACGACAGCCGTATTACCTGCCGTTCCAGCATCTCCCGGTGTTTCGGTTCAAGCGCTTCCAGTACATCCGGATTTTTTTCGATGATTTTCTGTATGCTTTCCATCCGCTGGCGTTTTTCTTCCAGACGGTGGCGCACCTCGTCCATCAGCTGGGCGATGTTTTTTTCCCTATCGTTGTAATAACTTTCATCGGTTTTTTTCAGCGTCATGTTCTCCACCGGTATCGTAACCCGGTAGGAATGAAACCGAACAAGCTGGTAGTCATTGATTTTCCGGAGATTGACTTCATGAATCTCGCCCTCTTCCAGATGCACAATCATGGCTTCCTGGAATTCATCCACTGTAATGGCGCCGCGGGCGGCAGTGATGGTTCGTACCGCATCGC
Organism: uncultured Bacteroidota bacterium; assembly: GCA_964609675.1. Lineage (GTDB taxonomy): Bacteria > CLD3 > CLD3 > SB21 > JBBIRG01 > CAZSRX01. The sequence goes on from CAZSRX010000021.1 coordinate 30,392, forward strand.
GGTTAGAGCGGTCAAAGATCGTTACACCGTATATCGCGCCGCTCCATTCGTCTTTGTTTTCGACAATCATGCTGAAATTCTCGATACCATCCAGAAAGACTCCGGGCTGGAGCGTCAGCGTGGGGCGTTTTGTCTGGATGTTTTTCTTCAGGACGCGGGCTTTGTGGTTGGCCACCGGAAGCACCTTGTCATTAAACTCAATCAACCCGTAGGTGAGCACCGCGGCGACCAGCAGTACCGGGGTTATCAGCCGGTAAAAACTGATACCGCCGGCCTTGAGCGCCGTGATTTCGTTGTCGGAGGCCAGCCGCCCGAACGCCATGATCGCCGCCACCAGTACCGACATCGGCACGACCAGCACCATGATCCATGCCAGATTGTAAACAATGAACTCGGCGATGACGTCCAGCCCGATACCTTTACCGATGATGTAGCGCATGGCTTGCAGCACAAAATTCAGCACCAGCATGGATGTGATAATGGTTATCGAAAACAGAAAGGGACCGACATGTTCACGCAGAATATATCGGGCAACAATAAACATGGAATCGTATCGGTCAAAAAGGCGAATAGGCTGGTTCAGGTTTTTCGGGCCGCTTTGAGCATAGAAATCTGATCGCGCAGGCGAGCCGCGGCTTCATAATCTTCCGATTCCACGGCCTGCTGAAGCTCTTGCTCCAGTTTATTGAGAAGCAGGGTGGTTTCATCGCCGCTATCGGTATGAGCGGCCGTCAATGGCTGGGCTTTGACGAAATGACCGGTTTGCGCGTCTATCTCGAGACCGGCCGTATCCATAACTTCTTCGTTGACAAAAATAGGCGCGCCGACCCGGATGGCAATGGCGATGGCGTCCGAAGGACGGGAATCGATGATCTGTTCGCCGGTGCTGATATTATCCAAGTAAATGGAAGCATAAAAAGTGTTTTTGTTCAGTTCCGTAATAACCACTCGTTTGACTTCCGTATCAAGCGCTTCGAGAATCTGCACGGTCAGGTCATGGGTAAAAGGACGGAACGGCTTGATGCCCTGAAGTTCCAGCGCAATGGCGTGGGCCTCGGGCGCTCCGATAACAACGGGAAGAATACGACTCCGCTCCGCGTTGACTTCCATCAGCTGGAGCACATAGCCGTTGGTCTGTTCGTCTTCAATAATCCACTTGATTTCAACCTGTATTTCCATGACCCTTGCTTTCTTGATACAGGACTTCTCTCTGTATTAGTTTAGGAAACCTGAAGCTTAAAATCAAATCAAATTTACGGCTTCAGCCGTTCGGCGGTTAGCCGGCAGATACATTAGGATGGAAAATGCAGGTCCGGTATTTCCTGAATCAGCCCGTAATAATAACAGTAAGTCAGGTATTCCCGGATGCTGTCCAATGCTGGGGGATTAAGTTCATACGTCAGGGATTGGGAGAGATGATTTTCGAGCACGCCAGCCGATAATTCCTGAATCGGATTTAGCTGAAGATACTCCTGAACCAGCGCGGGCACATGATGAATCCCTTCATCGCGCGCCTGCTGAAACAATGCGACATCCTGCGGCTTGAGTATGCCAACTCCGGCGACCCAGAAAGCAGACACCATGGGCAGGCCATCCGTCAGGTCGTACCATTCCTCGCCAAGATCCAGATAATTATCGCACCGGTCATATTCCCGAAGCGCCTCTACCCCGCTGATCAGGACCGCATCCTGATGGATAAGAAGTTCCCCGGCCGATGTTTGGCCCACCGTCAGGATTTCCGGAGTCAGGTCATATTTTTCTTTCAGAAGAATCTGCATCAGAGGAATGTGTTCGGCGCTTTGCGCGGTTACCGCCACGCGACGAATGCGTTCCAGCCCACGGTTGAACATCAGCAACACGCCGCTGTGAGAATCCTTAACGACCACGCCGATGTCAGGAATGATTTCGACGCCGCGATGCGCCCGTATCAGAGAATATTGTATAACGGGAACCAGGCCCGCGTCGAGCTCACGCACGGCCAATCCCCTTACAATTTCGGAATAAGAACGTGGAATGCACTGTACGCGCTTATGGTATGGCGGTTGGGATAAGGAAACCGTAAGCGGCAGAGCGTCCGTATTTCCGGGTATGCCGGCCCGGATAACCTTTTCATCCTGCGGTAGCGCGGACACTATGAATCCTCTTCATCCTCATCCAGATCCTCGTCTTCGTCTTCCTCCGCACCGGATTCCCATTCGCCGACCTCATCGTCATCTTCGGATAGTTCGTTATCCGGCATTTCCAGGTCTTTGATGGCTTCTTTCGCTTTGGCTAATTGATCCTCAGGAACCAGAATCTTGATTTCAGAGAGGTCGCCGACAAAAACGACGTTCACATGGTCTTTTTGCGAAAACACCGTGCAATCAATACCGCAGGACTCCAGCTGGTCGCGGATGATTTCGGCCTGATGTTCGTAGTTAACGGTTTCCAGGACAACCCATCCTTCGATTTTTTCCGTCATGATGACACTCCCTTTGGTGGTTAAAAAAAACGTTATCCGCAGGACGGTGCATCCATCTTACGGATAACGCCTTTTATAGGTGGTATCAGCCGTTGGAACGGCGTTTCCGTTTATTTCCCTGACAAGCTCTTTATCCAGTATTCCGCGGATTCTCTCCAACGGCGGCTGGTCTTAGAGGCTTCGTAATATTTCAAGGCTTCTTGCTTGTTGTATAATTTGCGGTAAGCGTCGCCCAGTTCAAAATTCAGCGCCGCCGTGGTCTCAGCGTCTCTGGATGCTTTCAGCCCGTTCAATCCGTGCTTTATCGCTTCCTGATAATCGCCCGTAATATTCATCGCACTGGTTAATTCCAGAAGGGCCTTGGCATTATTCACATTTTTCTCCACCGCATCCTTCAATACGACAATCGCTTCCTTCAGCTGGCCAAGCCCGTCTTTAAGGACTTTCCCTTTGAGATATAAAATATCGTCATCGGTCGGATTATCTTTCAGATAGGCATCCATGGTTTCGATGGCTTTTTTATACTCCTTGGTATCCACATACAGGTTGGCTTTGTAGCTGATAGCCAAGGAAGCGGCTTCCTTGTCGCCGTCCTTCATGGTAATCGCTTTGTCATAATTGGCCAGAGCGCTGGCGTTATCGCCAATGCGGCGGTAAGATAATCCCAGATTGATATAGGCTTTCTGGTAATTAGGATCCAGTTTCACGGCTTCCTGAAATTCCTTGATGGCCTGCATGTAGTTGCCCTGTTTGTAATAATCCGTGCCGGCTTTGAACTTCGCTTTGGCCTGCTGCTGGGCTCCCATCGAGGCCAGTTTTTCCTGGTTTTGTCGTTCGATGGCTTCTTTCTGCTTTTTCCATTCTTCCAGTTTTTTCTGGTATTCTTCGTCCTGGTTCTCCTGAGCCACGACGGCCATAGCCATGCAAATACCGATGGCCAGTGACAAGCCAAAACACAAGAAACGTTTGTTCATGGTAAACACCTCCGCGGAATTGGGTTTAAAAAAAATCTTTTTATAATACATACCTCAACGTGTATACCGGTAAATAAGAAATGAGACTTTGTGCCGAAGGCGGGATTTGAACCCGCACGCTGTTACGCGCCACCCCCTCAAGATGGTGTGTCTGCCAATTTCACCACTTCGGCAAAACAAGGAAATTTTTCTTAGTTTTAATTTAAGGAAAATTTCCGATTATTCCAATATTTTTTTTCGGCTATTCCTGAGCCGGCAAAGCCGGGGCGCCGCCGCTCTGTTCGAGTTCCGTTTCGATAATGCCTTTTTCGGTTCCGGTATCATGAATTCCGCGGATATTCAGGGCAATGCTGAGCAAGGCAAATAAAATGGAAAGAAATACCGTGGCTTTAACCAGAGTATCCACCGCCTGCCGTCCGCTGAGGAACGGCGTGGAGGCGCCGCCGCCGATACCGGCCAAACCGCCGCCTTTGCTGGCCTGCAGAAGGATAGCAATCATCAGCAGGACACTCACGATGATGTGAACCACAACAAGAATCGTAAATAACATTCGTCACTCCGTTAGTATATGAATATTCAGTTAACTTACCGTTTCGGCCGCGCGCACGATGGCGGCAAAGGAATCGGCGTCGAGGCTGGCGCCGCCGACCAGAGCCCCGTCGATATTTTCCGATCCCAGCAGGGCCTGAGCGTTGTCGGGTTTGACGCTGCCGCCGTATTGAATGATCAGTTCCGCCGCCAGGCCGGCGCCATACATTTTTTCAGTGAGCGCCCGGATTTGTCTGTGGACGTCGTCGGCCTGCTGAACGGTGGCGTTGCGGCCCGTGCCGATAGCCCACACCGGTTCATAGGCAATGACCAGCCGACGCACCTGCGAATCGGTCAGGTCTTTCATGGCGCCGGTGAACTGTTTTTCAATCACCGCTTCGGTCCGGCCGTTTTCGCGCTCTTCGAGCGTCTCGCCGATGCACACGATCGGGCGCAGGTTTTCGGCCAGCGCGATTTGTATTTTTTGGTTCACCGATGTGTCCGTCTCGCCGAAAAACTGCCGCCGCTCCGAATGACCGATAATCACGAGCTCACAGCCGGCATCCTTGATCATGGCAGCGGAAATTTCTCCGGTAAACGCGCCGGATTTCTGGAAATACAGATTCTGGGCGCCCATCAGGATTTTAGTGCCTCTTAAAATTTCCGTAACGGCGGGAATCGCGATAAACGGCGGGCACACGCCCATTTCCGTTTTCTTGATATCGGTCAGCTTGATCTTCAGCGCCCGGGCCAGCGCCATCGCCTCCGACGGCGTTTTATTCATCTTCCAGTTGCCGACAATAAATTTTTTTCTCATAACAGCCTCTTATGCGTTGGTTAAAGCTTCCACGCCGGGCAGAAGTTTGCCTTCCATAAATTCAAGGGAGGCGCCGCCGCCGGTGGATACGTGAGAAACCAATTTAGACATTCCCATGTCCGTGATGGCCGCCGTGGAGTCGCCGCCGCCGACAATCGTCACACCGCCGTTGTTTGTGCATTCCACGAGCGCTTCCGCGATGGCGCGCGTCCCGCCTGAAAAGTTTTCCATTTCAAATACGCCCATCGGCCCGTTCCAGACCGCGGTTTTGGCTTTCGTGATTTCTTTTTTGAAAAGCTCTACGGTGGCCGGCCCGATATCCATACCAATCCAGCCGGGCGGCATAGCGTCCATCGGCACGGTCTTGAACTCGGTATCGTTCTTAAACTCTTTGGCAATCACCACATCCACGGGGAACAGGATGGTCTTATTCATGGAGCGGGCTTTTTCAATGATGGCTTTCGCAAGGTCCGCTTTTTCGGCTTCGAACAGCGACTGCCCGATTTCTTTGCCCATAACTTTGGCGAAGGTAAACATCATGCCGCCGCCGATAAGGATGGAGTCCACTTTGCCCAGCAGGTTTTCGATGACGTCAATCTTTCCGGAAACTTTCGCGCCGCCGATAATCGCCGTAAACGGCCGCTGGGGATTGTTCAGATGCGCGCCGAGGTACTTCAACTCCTGCTGCATCAGATAGCCGGCGATATTTTGTTTGAAATAGCGCGTAACGCCCTCGGTGGAGGCGTGCGCGCGATGCGCCGTGGCAAACGCGTCGTTGACGTAAATATCGCCGTACGACGCCAGCGTTTTAGCAAAATTCTCGTCGTTATTTTCTTCCTCGTTGTAATAACGCAGGTTCTCAAGCAACAGGACTTCGCCGGCGGCAAGGCTTTTGACCATCGCTTCCGTTTCCGGCCCGATGCAATCCGGCGCCATCTTCACGGGCTTATCTAACAGTTCGGAAAGCCGCACGGCGCAAGGCTTCAGAGACATCGAGGGGTTTTTCTTGCCTTTGGGCCTGCCCAAATGGCTCATAATCACGCACCGGCCGCCGTCGTGAAGGATTTTCTTGATGGTCGGCACCGACTCGCGGATGCGCGTGTCATCGGTAATATTCAGCTTATCGTCCAGAGGCACATTGAAATCCACGCGCAACAGCACGCGCTTATCCTTAAAATTGACTTTATCAACGGTTAATTTATGCATGGCTGTATCTCCAACCTGATTTAACGCCGGGTTTACTTTTTGTTGATAATATACTTTAATAAATCCGTTACGCGGCAGGAATACCCCCACTCGTTATCATACCAGGAAACAATCTTAAAGAAACGTTTCTCGCCCTTCAGGTTATTCTGCATCGTGGCCAGCGAATCATAAATTGAGGAGCGTTCGTCATGGATAAAATCGGTGGACACGACTTCTTCGTTGCAGTATCCCAGTATGCCTTTGAGGTATGTTTCGGAAGCTTTTTTCATCAGCGCGTCTATTTCCTCGATTGAAGTATCCTTCGCGGCGCGGAATGTCAGGTCCACCACCGAGACGTTCGGCGTCGGGACGCGGAACGACATGCCCGTCATTTTGCCTTTAACAGCCGGCAGCACTTCGCCGACCGCTTTGGCCGCGCCGGTCGTGGAGGGAATGATATTAATCGCCGCGGCGCGTCCGCCCCGCCAGTCTTTCTTGGACGGCCCGTCCACCGTTTTCTGCGTGGCCGTATAGGAGTGAATCGTGGTCATCAGACCGGACTCCACGCCGATGCCCTCCTTCAGCAGCACATGCACCACCGGCGCCAGGCAGTTGGTCGTGCAGGACGCGTTGGAAAGGATATGATGTTTCGATGCGTCGTATTCCTGCTCATTGACGCCCATCACGAATGTCTTGACCTCGCCTTTCCCGGGAGCCGTAATCAGCACTTTTTTAGCGCCGGCAGTCAGGTGACCCTGAGCCTTGGCGGAATCGGTAAACAATCCGGTGGACTCAATGACGTATTCCACGCCGAGATCTTTCCACGGAAGCTGGGAAGGTTCTTTGGTGGCCAGAAGGCACTTTATTTTGTGACCGTTTACGACCAGAATATCATCGTCGTCCAGTTCGGGTTTGCTTTTTTCGGTGGCAATGGTTCCTTTGAATTTTCCGTGAATGGAATCATATTTTAACTGATAACCAAAGTATTTGGCATCCGTGCTGATATCCACCACGGCTACCACGTCAACGTCTTTGCCGAGCATGCCTTTATCGACCAATGCGCTGAACACCAGACGCCCGATGCGCCCGAAACCGTTGATTCCAATTTTAACCGCCATGACAGCCTCCGTATGATAAGTTAAAGTTTTGCAATAACTTATTAAAATAAAATGAGCTTATAATATAATAACATTTAAAAAAAAGTCAATTAAAATTGCTTAAACCCGCTGCAACCGTAGTCTTATAAAGTTTCACCGATTATTTATGCGTCATGGTAAACACGCCATCCCAGTCGGCTCCCGGAGGATTGGCTTTGAACGCTTCACACCGCTTAAGGTATTCGAGAGAAGGCCCGTCGTCGGCTTTGTGGCGTAGGGCCGTTTTGAAATAGACTATCGCCTCATCCCATCGCTGCTGCCGGTAAGCCAGAAGGCCCTGCTCATAGGATTCCATCACTTTTTTCATGGTGCTTGAGAGGCCGGTGGATTTTCGAGCCATCACGTTGAACACCTTAACCGGTTTCTCTTTTCCTTTCACCCGGATGAGGTCTAATTCCCGCCCGATAATCTGGTCTTTAACCAAATCGAACGTCCACTCGGTGCACATGATGTCCGTACCGTATTCTTTATTGGCGCCTTCGAGACGCGAGGCGAGGTTGACGTTATCGCCCATGACGGTGTAGTCGAACACGGAATCCGAACCCATGTTGCCGAGTACGACTTCGCCGCTGTTAATACCGGCGCGCATAAACAATTCCGGCCGGCCTTCTTTGCGCCATTTGACGCGCATTTCCACGAGTTTTTCCTGCATCTCCAGCGCGGCGCAGCAGGCCTTCAGCGCGTGGTCTTCATCGGGCAGGGGCGCGCCGAACTCCGCCATAATCGCGTCGCCTTCGTATTTGTCGATGATGCCGTCGTATTTGGAAATGATGTCCGTCATCGCGGTCAGGTATTCGTTCAAAAGGGCGACAAGTTCCACAGGTGTCAGTTTCTCGCTGAGCGTGGTAAAACCCGCTACGTCGGTAAACATCACGCTCAGGAAGCGCACTTCCCCGCCGAGCTTGAGCAGGCCGGGATTGGCAATCAACTGATCCACCACTTTTTCCGGCAGGTAGCGCCCGAAGGCGTTGCGGATAGTGGCTTTTTCGCGCCGTTCGCCGAGATACTGGAACAGCACGTTGCCCACGTAAGTGAATCCCACCGCCATAATCGGCGTTACAATCTGCATGTGCACGTTGCTGCTGACGAAAAGATAGAACGACATGGCCATGATGCCAAGCACTACAATAATGAATATCGGCAAGGCCAGCAGAGGTTTCTGCAGGCGGCTCACGACAAAGAACACCAGAAAAGACATTAAGGTCACGATAATGACGCGCCATACGTCGCTCTGCATGGTGATATAATTGTCTTGCATGATGGTGTATATGGCGTTGGCGTGGATCTCCACCCCGGGCATCAGCGTTTCCCGTTTTTTACCTTCTATGTCGCGCACCTGACTGAGCGGTACGGAGAACACGTCGTGCAGTTCCTCCATCGTCGCGCCGAGCAGAACAATTTTGTCCTTGAAAAACCCCGATTGCAGCAAACCGCCGGGTATGCCCAGCACGGTATCCGGTTCCTGATCGAATGAATCCAAATCGAACTGCGGCTTCAATTCGAATTCACTGTCGTCCACCACGTCCGCGAAGGATTTGTATGGAAACGTTTTAAAGGGCCCGACAAAATTAATCAGGTACGAATAGGGTTTATACTTGCGAATTACCTTATCGCCGAAGACGAAGAAATTTTCGTCATTCTGAAATTGGACGCTGTCCGGGATATTGTAATATTTGCGCAGCACTTCGATACCGAAGGAGTAGAACATTTCGGGATTTTCTTCCGAGCCCATGACCTCTTCCAGAAGATACTGGCGCCAGAATCCGTCGATGTCGTTGGTCACGCCGACGAAACCCCAGGTGCCGCCGGCCTCGAGAAACTTGTTCAGCGGCTGTACCCGCAGGTCGTATTGGCCCTGACCGCCGCCGACTTCGGCCTTGACGACTTTCCCCGCCAGCACCACATTGCCGGCTTCACGGATCGCCTCGGCCATGTCGTCGTCTTTTTCGGTACCGTTGTAATCCGGCGCATCGAACACCACGTCGATACCGACCACCTTAGCACCGGCTTTTTTCATGTTGCGGATGAAATGCGCGTAATAGTTTCGCGGCCACGGCCACCGGTCTTTCACGACTTCCGCGGCCTGATCGCCGATATCCACAATAATAATCGGCGATTCCTCGGGCTTGATTTTCTTTTCATGGTCAAAATATTCATACCGGAACGCGAAGCGCTGGTCCAGCATCTTCAGCTCCAGCGTCTCAATCGCCTTGACGCCAATCAGAAAACTGCCCAGCCAGACCGCCAGCAACGTGATGAAAATTCCTGACAGTGTCTTATTTTTAAATCCGGCGAAATAGATTCCAAGAATGGCCGCCAGCAAGGACAGCGCAGTCAGACCTATATGGATTACATAAAACATAAATACAGACTCGCCGATATCCGGCAAAAGTTTGGTGACCAGATTCGGAATGAACATCAACAGCGCGATAATCAGACATATCAAAGCCATGGTGTTTTGTCTGAGCGATTTCCAGAATTCTCCTTTAGCCATATTTTATTCCTCGCAGAATATTAAGTTTGATGCCGCAATATAATGAAATATAAAAATAAAAACCTAACTTAAATTTCTCTAAGTTAGGTTTTTATCCGTAGGTGTTTCATCATTTAGAAGACAAACTCATAGCGCGCGGTAAATACGCGGTTCACCACGTCTTTCTTGCCGGTAACCGTTCCGCTCGCATCCCGTTTGGGAATTTCCAGGCCCGCGGTCAGACTCAGGTCCAGAAAAACCGTATGCCGGGTGTAGAAATTAAACCGCTGTCCGAGATTGAAGTTGGTCAGGGTGACGGGATCCACGCCGGTGAGCTTATACGATGTAAGGCCGGCGCCACCGTAAATGCTGAGCTTAAAATCCTTCTCACGGATTGGCATATATTCCGCCGAAGCATTGTAGGAGGCGGCCGACGGGGAAGACTTAATCAGAGAGACCGCGCTGGCGGTGTCCTGTGACAGGGAATAAACCTTGCCGCTGGTCATGCTGAACGCCACGCTGGTGCGAAGCGGAATTTTCCACTCCGTAGTTAAACCCAGAGCGAAGGTGTTGCTGGAAGAATTGCCTAACGCGTTGTAACGGTAATTCCGGATGGAATCCACGTAAAGGAGATCATCGGTTTTATCTTTCTTGGAACTGGTGTTGAAACTCAACGAGGCGTTGTGGCGCAAATCAAACAGGAAGAACGAGTAAGAGGACGAGACCGAATAGATGTTGGTTGTGTTCTTTTCCGGACGCGCGTTGCCGTCCACCTGACGGAAAAATTTGGACGCGGTGGTATCGGTGGTAAATCCGTTGTCGCGGTTCAGCGTGGTAAAGCCAAACGTCAGCGTCGGCAGGTCATGCGGCAGAAACACGGCAAACTGGAAGCCAAGGTTGTCCGTCTTTAGGGTATTCACGTTGCGTTTGGCCAGATTATTTTTGGTTGTCATATACGATACGGAAACATACGCGCGGTTATCCCAGAAGCGGTACCGGTCGGAAATCTCAAAACTTTGAATGTCGCGGACAATCGAACTGCCGAAGGACTGGAAATATCCGCCGTGGTGACGATAACGGGTATTAAAATTATTATTGAACATATTGACGGCGCCGCCGAAGGTATAGGCAAACAGGTTATTATCTTTCCACCCGTTGATAGGAATTGGATTAAGATTCGTATTGACGGTAATAAAATCCTTGAGCATGTTAATTTTATCCTCGTTCATATCGCCAAAACCGTAATCCGAGAAAACGGAAGCGTCAAGATTGCCGCCCGTGATATCTTCGTTGGTGATGCCGGCGGCCCCGCTGGCGTCAAAGTGCACGCGCCGGTCGAAAAGATCCATATTGAAATCCGCGCCGAACACCACGTTTTCCTTCGGTTTGATGCCGCTGAAGGCGATGGACTTGGCCTGGTTGTAGCTCAGGGAACCCTGTGCGTCTTTGGCTTTTACGTAACTGAGGCCAAACTGAAATTCTCTGGGCCCCACGCTCGCGCGCATGCCGAACAGGTCGCGGCGGAACGTACCGGTAAAGGATTTTTTATAAAGCGCGTTGCCGGGATCGTTCAGCGCGCTTAGAATCACCGAGTCCGGGTTCGAGTTAATATACGCCCGATAGAGACTGTCCACCTTACTCTGGATTCGTTCATCGCTCTTGGACAATACTTTCCGGTTCACTTCGCCGCGAACCAGCTGAAAATTGAATATCCCCAGAAACACGCCGGTGCTGACGCCGCGTACGCGCGTGCCGTAAAGCGTGACAGGGCTGAACACGGGATACGTGTCGCCGTAATCCAGGAGAAGAATATTATCTAAATTGCCGCTGATTAAATACCGGCTCAGCGCCTGGTTTTTGCGGGGATCATCCTGCGAGTCGAAGTCGAACGTGCCGGCCACCTTGAACCATTTTTTCTCGTAAGAAAGATCCGCTCCGACGCGCCCATAATCGATTTCTTCGCCGAGGTTTTTCTGCGCTTTATATTCCGTACGGAAATTGGCCCGGAACCGGCTATCGTCGAACTGCGGTTTGTAGGCCATCTGAGCGCCTCCGGCCGTCACGCCGCTGAAGCCTTTGCCGGAAAATATTTCCTCGCCGCCGGTCTGCACAATGGTGAACGACCATTCGGCCAGCTTGTAGATTTCATTGCTCGCGAGGATGTATTCCACGCGCGCGGTATGGGGACCTTCGTTGAGGTCTTTGGTGGTGTACGTCACCAGTTCCGCCGTCACGTCGGATTTACGGGTAACGTCGTTACCGTCCAGACGAACGATGATGTTCTTGACGTTTACTTCCGTTTCAGAAAACAACGAAACCGCGAGCATGAAATCCGTTCGGGATACGGTTTGGTCGGGCTCGGGCGAGAGAATCACCGCCTCCACTTCGCTCTGCATCATAACCGGTTTGGCGCCGGTTACGATGATCGGGTTCATCTCGGCGTTGAATTCCGGATAGGTAATCACATCGCCGGCGTCAGTCTCCGCGGCAATATAATATTCCACGGTCTGGCCGCGTTCCAGACGGACCCGGTCAATGAGGGCGCCGAATTTGCCGTTAACGCGCTCGGTCATTTCCACCTCAATAAACGCCGGATCGCCCGGATAGCGGTAAAACACCGAGGCGCGGAGGATGCGGGCCGTGAAGCCGATTTCAATATTCAGCGGCTGTCGTTCCGGCCACTGCGTTACCGGCGTGTGCATGATATAGCCCGTGGCGGGGTTTATTGCCGCCGCCGGCTCCGGATTACCCGCCGTCAGCCACAGCAGGCCGATGAGACCCGCCCATAGCGCTCTCTTTGGAAATATGGTACCGCTAAACCAATTCATAATAACCTCCTTTTTTACATTTTATATCAAACCTTGCTTATCCAATTAATCTTACTCTGCTTTCAGAAGTAAACCGGACTTTACCTGACCCTAAAGGAAAAAACAATTTTTAACTTCAACGGCTGTTTTATGTCAGGTTGTATTTTTTTCGTATTAATGCCTGCACTTCGCCTTCTTCGGGAAAGCGGTCCAGTTTCCGCTTTGAAAAAACCAGCGAGCCGTCCACGGTTATTTCAAACACGCCACCGGAAGATTCTTTCATCTGAACCTCGGCTCCCAAAGCGCTCTTCAGCTCGTCCGCCAGACCGGCGGCCCGGGGGTAATAGTTTCATATAACGCAGTATTCGATGGAAATTTTCATCAGGTGCCTTTCGCTGTATGCAGTTAACGGATATTGAATACAAGTTAATGAAAAATACCTGTTTATTGCAAATGATTTTTCCAAAAAAGTTTACGACGCGGTTATTCCAATCTCGCACACCCGTAATCCCGAGTCGCTTTTCAGCCGTTCCGTGTTAACAAGCTTCTGTAATGGCAGTACCGGCGGTATTATTTTTTGTTTACGGCCGCTTTTCGAAGTTTATCCAGCTTCTCGCGGGCTTTGAGATGGGCGTAATGGGTTTCCGTGAATATATGCCGGCCTGTGCCGTCGGCGACCATATATAAATAACGGACATTTGCCGGATACAACGCCGCGAGGATGGAGGCCTTGCCGGGATTGTTTATCGGCCCCGGCGGAAGCCCCTTATACTTGTAAGTATTGTATGGACTGTCGATTTCAAGGTCTTTATGATATAACCGGCGTGGTGATTCCTGAAGAATGAACTGGATAGTCGGATCGGCCTGGAGCGGCATTTTCTTTTTAAGCCGGTTATGATACACCGCGGAAACGAGGTAGCGCTCGTCGTCATCGGCCGTTTCGCCCTCGATGATGGAAGCCAGCGTCACCACCTCCCGTTTGCTCATCCGCAGCTGGCGCATCCGCGCCGTCAGGTTTTCGTCAAAGACGGCGTCTAATTGTTTGAGCATTGTGGTAATGATTTCGCGTTCGGTCGTTCCCGGGTCAAAATCATAGGTGTTCGGCATCAGGTATCCGCTCAGGTTCCGGTCATCAATACCGAACGAACGGGCGAGCGCCGTATCTTTTAAAACCGCATAAAAACTGTCGCGGCTGATTGGCAACTGCTTATGGATAATTTCATACACGGCCGCGGTACGTTTGCCTTCCGGAATGGTAATGCGGATGCTCTGCGGTACGGCGCTGTATAGGATTTTCAGAACCTGATGATTCGGCGCCTGTGTCGGAAGGAGGTATTTTCCCGCTTTTAGCTGTTTTTCCGCTCCCATATATCGGGCGGCCCAGATGAAGGTCCGTTTATTCTCGATCACGTTACTTTCCTCAAGTATCAACGCGATGTCGCTCAGCGTGGAACCCTTCGGCACGGTAATGAGTATTTTTCTGTCCACCGTCAGCGCATCCACGTCGACCATGGGCAGATTGTACAAAACGACATTGTAAAAAAGTACGACGGCTAATCCGCCGGTTATAGCTAAAAACAGCAAGAATGAGGCGGCAATTTTTAGCCAGACGCCTGGGCCGGACTTCTTCATATTTTCTTCGATCAATAAATGCTGCCTCGGTGGTAACGGTTATCCGTGATAATTAATTCAATGCCTGCGCTATAAAAAACGCGGTCAGTATATTAAATATTTCCCTTGAAATCAACAGCAACCTTCTTTTCAGCATCGCTTCTTAAATAGGCTTTTCATTATTCGTCAAAAAACCATAAGACTTGACCGGACATTATACTTAACCGGCGGAGCCTAAATTCAGGCCTAACCGCCTATCCGCCTGACGAAGCCGGGCACATCGAAAATTTTTTGCACCTATATCAACAAGAATCCCGCGTTCGCCTTTATATGTGCGGTTAATTTAACCAAAAAACGCTGAGGGTGCCGGAATGGCGTTTCAAAACGTGCCGGAATGATTATTCGGATTCGTGGCACCAGCGCGTAGGGCCTGGCGTGCGAGAAAAACGGCAAATAATTCACTTATTGGCCATAGCATTTTGCTCTTGATTCTGATTAAAGGTTTCAGATATTTACCATGCCCTATAACCAAACGGAGAAGTATTATGGATACAATCCAGGCAGGCATCGTCATGGGAAGCGAAAGCGACTGGGAGATCATGCGGCATGCGGCGACGGTATTGCGCCAGTTCGGTGTGTCGTTTGAAACCAAGGTGGTATCCGCGCATCGTACGCCGGATCTGCTTTTTAAGTATGCGGAAACCGCCAAGGAACGCGGGCTGATGTGTATCATTGCGGGAGCGGGCGGCGCGGCGCATCTGCCGGGCATGCTGGCTTCCAAGTCAGTGGTACCCGTACTCGGCGTGCCGGTGCCTTCCAAATACCTCAAAGGTATGGACTCGCTGCTGTCCATCGTACAGATGCCGAAGGGCGTGCCGGTAGCGACCTTTGCGATCGGCGAGTCCGGAGCGATTAACGCCGCGCTGTTTGCCGTAGCGCTTTTGGCGACCCATGATGCCGCTTTATATGCCAAACTGCAGAAATTCCGCAAGGAGCAGGAACAGGCCGTTCTTAAAACGCAACTCAAATCCGAATGATTCTGCCGGGCACATGCATAGGCGTTTTGGGCGGCGGCCAGCTGGGACGCATGTTTGCGGTCGCGGCCATGACAATGGGCTACGACGTGGCGGTGCTGGATCCCGACCCGTACAGCCCGGCCGGCCGGATCGCGCGTTATCATCTGCAGAAGCCTTACCGCGATGAAGAGGCCCTGCTGGAACTGAGCCGGCTCTGCCAAGGCGTAACGACCGAGTTTGAAAACGTACCCGCCGATACGATGGCCTTTCTCGCTTCGCATACGCTTGTCCGGCCGTCGGCTGACGCCGTGGCCGTCGCGCAAGACCGCCGTAAGGAAAAAACGTTTCTTGACCGGTTCGGCATCCCTACCAACAAGTTTTATATTGTCAACGCTTCGGAGGATATCATGCCCGGCCTGGACCACACCGGAACGCCGGCCGTACTCAAACGCGCCCAGCTGGGTTACGACGGCAAGGGCCAGTATATCGTCACAAACGAAAAGGAAGCGCGCGAAGCCTTTCTTGAGATGAACGGCGTGCCGTGCCTTCTCGAGGAAAAGCTGGATTTCCGTCTTGAAATTTCCGCGCTCATCGTTCGGGGACATGACGGCACGGTAGCGCATTACCCACCGGCCGAAAATATCCACGAAAAAGGGATTCTCGATATGTCCATTGTACCGGCCCGCATCGGTGCCGACCTGGCAGAAAAGGCCTGCACAATCGGTGAAGCGGTAGCCGCGCACCTGGATTACATCGGCGTTCTGGCGGTGGAAATGTTCGTCATGCCCGACGGACGGATTCTGGTAAATGAAATGGCCCCGCGCCCTCACAACAGCGGCCACTATACGATGGACGCCTGCGTCACCAATCAGTTTCAGCAACAAGTGCGCGCGTTGTGCGGCCTTCCTTTAGGCGATGTGACATTGTTGTCCCCCGCCGTTATGGTCAATTTGCTTGGGGATATCTGGAATCCGGTGCCGCGTTGGGAGGCCATACTGAAATATCCAAATGTTCATTTGCACCTTTACGGTAAAAAAGAACCGCGACCCGGAAGGAAAATGGGCCATTTTACCTGTGTGGATTCCGATTTGTTCCGTACGATTGAAACGGCCATGGAAATCAAACGATTGTTGCGGGGCCAGTAACGTACCGGCGTAAAGTGTAAAAACTTCTTACGGATTTTTTATCCTTTTCTTCGCTTCTTCCAGAGGCGCTCCAGCCGCTCTTTAAATTTTTTCTCCGTACCCAGTTCGGTCGGACGGTAGTAGATTTTATGCCGAAGTGGCGGCGGCAGGTAATCCTGCTCGGCAAAATGCTCCTCGCCCTGATCGCTGTAATCATGCGCGTATTTATAATTTTTACCGTAATCCATGGTTTTCATCAGTTTGGTCACGGCGTTGCGCAGATGCAGGGGAACGGGATACAACGCTTCTTCGCGCACGTCAGCGGCGGCTTGTTCGAGCGCCATGTACGACGCATTGCTTTTAGGACAACTGGCAAGGTACGTCGCGCACTGCGCCAGGATGATGCGGGCCTCGGGCATGCCGATAACATCCACGGCCTGGAAAGTCGAAACGGCGAGCGTAAGGGCATACACATCCGCGTTGCCGACGTCTTCCGAAGCGAGAATCACCATACGGCGCGCGATGAACTTGGGATCCTCGCCGCCCTCGAGCATGCGGGCCATCCAGTATAAGGCCGCGTCAGGGTCGCTGCCGCGGAGACTTTTGATGAACGCGCTGATGGTATCATAATGATATTCTCCGGCCCAGTCATACATAATATTTTTTTGCTGATAGGCCTCTTCAATCACGCTCTTTGTAATATGATAGACGCCGTCGGCATCCGGTTGAGCCAGATGTACGGCGAGTTCCAATGAATTCAGCAAATTGCGCGCATCGCCGCCGGCATAAAAAATCAGGCTCTCGCGGTCGGCAATGTCAATCTTCAAATGGTTCAGCGTTTCATCTTCTTCCAGCGCGTGATCCAGAATCCGGCTCAGGTCATGTTCGGTGAGGGCCTCCAATTTATACACCTTGCACCGCGACAGCAGCGCGTTGATGACTTCGAAGGACGGATTTTCGGTAGTCGCGCCGATTAATATCATCGTGCCTTCCTCAACGGAATGCAGCAAAGCGTCCTGCTGGGCTTTGTTGAAACGGTGAATCTCGTCGATAAACAGGAGCAACTGTTCGCCGGTTTGTTTTTTAAGCGCCTGGGCATCCTGAATAACTTTGCGGACTTCCACCACGCCCGAATCTACGGCGCTGAGCGCCACAAATTTCGAACGGGTTTCTCGTGCAATAATCCGGGCAAGAGTGGTTTTACCCGTACCCGGCGGACCCCAGAATATCATGGATACCAGCGGCCCTGATTCGATCTGCACCCGCAGGGATTTACCCTGACCGAGAAGATGCTCCTGCCCGACAAATTCGGCAAGCCGTTTCGGGCGCACCCGCTCGGCCAGAGGCGCTTTGCCGTCATGAAGTTTAGAAGCCGGCGTTTCCGGACTATTATCATCAAAGAGCGTCATGAGAAATACTGCGCTTAAAAAAAACCGGGCACCAAACTATTGACAGTTCGGCGCCCGTGGATGGAGATGAAATTAAAGGTTACCGGCTTTCTGGCGTGCCTCAATCCACTTCGCGTATTCGAGGATGGCGTCGAGTTGGCCTTTGGCATGAATGCCGGCTTCCTCAAGCACCTTAGCGCCGGAACCGCTTCCGAGATAGTGACCTTTCCGGAACGGATGGAGGGTGCGCCGGACGCCTTCGCCGGAATGAATCCACTTGTATAAAGTCGGCAGGGTGAAATCCGTGATGCCCATCGCATGCCGCTTCAGATCCTCGCCGAAAATGGTCTGTTGTTCCTCTTCCGGCAGGAGCTCGTACATTTCCGCGCTGGTCACGTAAAATACGTTCATGCGCAATCCCTGCGCGTCGAGTTTTTGAAGAACTTCATTGACAAATATTGTGGCGACGGCGTTGCCCTGCAGCACCAGCGTGCCGTGATACGGTTTGGCTTTCGGATCCGCCCGACGGAATGCATACACGCCTTTTACGGCGGCTGAGGGATCGGGCAGGTGGAGTGCGGCGCGGTCCACAACGATATCTTCCGGTCTGGAGACAAACGGCGCCAGGATTGCCGGACGGCGCTTCAATGCGGCGACGATGAGCGGCCACACTTCCTGAGCGCACCAGGGCGTCAGCGTAATGATTTTTCCTTTCGGGAAATTTTCCTGCAGCAATTGGAGCGCCTGCGGATCGGCGTGAGTCGGCCCGTCCTCGCCGGTCTTAGGTCCGGCATGCCCGTTGATCATGATCCACGTCATGAACGGATCGCCGGTCATTTCCCAGAACGTCTGCTGGGCAATCCCGTGACAGCGGGCGGCGGTGTGTTCCATGGCGGCGATGAACGCCGAATAGGAAGACGAGATGCCGATGTGGTTCCGGTAACTGGAGAGACCGTACATAAACGCCCCCATCGCGTCTTCACAGATGCCGCCTACCGGCAGAAGACGCGCGCCGGGATTATTCACGGCATTATACCACCCTTGCGGAAAATCCTTGTTCAGTCCGCTCAAACTGGTGGAGCCGAACAGGTCAGCCGCGGAACCAATCAAAGCGCCGCCGGTTTCTTTGTTAAGATAATTAAGCACGCCGGCTAACTGCGCGCGGATTGTGATGGATGTTCCGGGTTTAAGCACGAGGGCCTCCGGCGTGGTTGCGGCTGAAATATTATCCGTGTAGATTTTTTTATAATCCGGCGCGTCGGCCCGTTTTTTTAAATTCCTTTTTTCAAACCGCTGTTTGGCCCGGGCAATTTTTGACGCCGCTTCCGCCGCGATTTCCTTGCGGCTTTCAATCACCTCGCGGATTACAGTGAGCGTTTCCCAGAAATTCTTTTCGATATTCGCCGGAGTTTTATCTCCGGAAAATTTCGGGAACTGAACCTTATAATACGATTCAAAAATATTGATAAATTTGTAGTATTCTTCGGAACAAAATTTATGCCCGGCGCCGTGCGAACCTTTGCCGGTAATTCCATACGTCCACCCTTTGACGGTACGATACACCACGGCTGTAGGCAGTTTGGCGTCTAACGACAGCGCGAGTTTCTGCGCGGCAAACACCTGTTTGTAATTATGGCCGTCCGGCACATAGATAACATTCCAGTCGTGCACGTGTAAAAGCTCCGGCGGCGTCCACTGCACATAATCGCCGGGCTTGCCGTTTTCGGCGGTGACGCGGTCTGAATCGATGGACGACTGATTCCAGTCGACGTGCAGGATGATGTTGTACAACTGCGCGGTGGATGCGGCCGCGAGCGCTTCATGGACGCGGCCCGGCGTCATGCCGCCTTCGCCCTCGATAATATGTACCATCGGCGGGTCGTCCGGGAACATATCCAGCGCGCCCAGAGCCATACCGCAGGCCGCCGGTACGCCGATGCCGCTGGGACCGGTCGCCGTGCGCACAAACGGCACCACGCAGGATGGATGCCCGTCTAACGCTTTGGAATGAAATTGCTTAAACAGCGGCGTATCCTGGGTCGGGTTGCGGCGGAACCCGAGCAGATCTTCCAGCCGCAGTTGCCGCTTTTCCGGAGCAAGCAGGGAGGGCTCGCCGACACGAATCAGTTCGTTACGCAGCGCCCACATCGCGTACAATCCCATGGCCTTGTGGCCGGCGGCGTAAACAATCATGTCGTTTTCCGATAAATCCGGCCTGGAAAAATCATAATCCATGTGGTTGTACAATAAGCCTTCCACGATGCGGCCGGAGGACAAACTACCGCCGGGATGACCGGAATTCGGCACAAAATTGAACAGCACGCCGCAAAGCGTACGATAAATCACATCCACGGACTCAAAGAAACGGATTTCATCATCGCTTACGGCCGCAGCCGGCTGCCGCACGATTTCCGAAATGTCATAATATACGCCGCGCCGGGTATTCAGCTGAAATGGCGCCGGCCGGGTCTCAGGAAAATGTATTCGTGATCGCATGGAATTCTCCCATTGTTTTGCGGTACTATATAGTAATGGTTTGGGGCTTTCCGAACAGTTCGGCCTCGGTCAGTTCGCAGATCAGATGTCCCATCAGGATATGTATTTCCTGAATGCGCGGCGTATCGGCGGACGGCGCATTAAGAAGGTACCGGCACAACGGTTTCATTTTGCCGCCGGTGGCGCCCGTCATGCCAACCGTAATCATACCAAGGGCATTGCCGCGTTCCACCGCCTTCACAATATTCGGCGAGTTGCCCGATGTGGAAATCGCAATCAGCAGGTCGCCCGGCCGGCCTTTGGCGTCCACTAACCGTGAAAAGATATCATCGAAGGCATAATCATTCGCGACGGCCGTAAGATGCGACGTATTGGCATGCAAGGCTTCGGCATCCAGCGGTTTGCGGTCGAAATAGAACCGTCCGGTCAGCTCGGCCGCGAGATGCTGGGCGTCCGCCGCACTCCCTCCGTTACCGCATAACAGCACTTTATGCCCGCTGCGGTAAGCGGTAACCATAGCCGACACCACCTGCCCGAGCGTTTCCTGCAAGGCCGTGTCCGCCAGTAGGGCTTCTTTTACGGCAATAGATTTCTTAATCACCGCCTGAATTGTACCGGAATAATCTGACATGGTTGTTTCTTTTTTTTTTTTGAATGCAATATAGGTAATTTGTTTATGATGAGCAACGCCAATTTCGCGCACCTAATTAAGTACTGCAATCCGTTTCATGAAGAAGTGTTTTTGTTAATTACCGTTAAAAGATACCAGCCGTTCGGGTCCACAACCGGTTCATCGGAAGAAATCAGAATAACCGGTTTTTCGGATAGCAGCACCCTTTCGACACCTGCGGAAGTGCGGATCTCGACCGGCAGTTCGAAATCCGGACGGGTCAGACGCAGCGCATATTGATTATCCCCGCGCCGTACTACCTCGATAACGGGATAATCGGTTGTATACAAAAACACATCCATAAACGGTTTCAGGTTTTTCCCCGATGCCCGGTTTATTTCCGCAATGAAATCATCGGTATTTATGAAATGCGTATAGGTATAACGGGGGTTTTCGGCCAGGGATTTCAGAAACGGGAAAAATATTGAGTCGCCTGTCAGAAAACGCAGACTATGCATGAGATAGGCGCCTTTAAAATAAATATCGTTATTGTAGCTTTCCGACGTCGTGGCGTTGCGTTTCGGCACCAAAGGATTCCGGTTGCCAATGCGTTTCCTTACGGTGGCCATATAACGGTGATAACCGGCTTCGCCGGTCTTTTCGCGGTGATACAGACCTTCGCCGTATGTACAGATGCCCTCATGAATCCAAAAGTCCGCCCAGTCGCCGGCCGTGACTTTATTGCCCCACCATTCATGGCCCATTTCGTGAAGCATGAGCTGGTCGAAAGTATGACCGTTCAGCGTCTCAAAACGATAGCCGTTGCCGTAAGCATTCAACGTCTGGTGTTCCATGCCGAGATAGTCGTTTTCGGCCAGCCCGAATTTTTCCTTGGCAAAGGGATATTCCCCGTAATATTTCCTATAAGTGTAAAGCATATCGACGGCCATGTCAATCAGGCAGTCCGGCCGCGCGCCTTCCCGCGGAATATAATAAAAAACGACCGGCATGGTGTCGCGGCTTAGCGTTATGTAGGGACGCTGCAGAATGGCATACCGGGCAATACTGATGTTGATGTTGTAATTGTTAATCGGGTAGCGTGTCAGCCAGTGAAATGTGCTGAGTGCCCCGGTTGTATCTATACCCTGCAGAAGCCCGTTCGACGCGCAATAATAACCCTTGGGCACGGTGATGTGCAGCGCGGCGCTGTCCGGCTCGTCCGACGGATGATCCTTGCACGGAAACCATACTTTGGCTCCCTCGCCCTGACACGACACGCCGATCCAATAATCCCCGCGGTCGTCTTTGGACCAATTGAAACCCCCGCGCCACGGCGGTAGAACCGCTTTGGTCGGTTCTCCATGATAATACACGGTAACCCATGACGTTGCCTGCTTTCGTAATGGACTCAATAAATGGATATAGAGTTTATAAGGCTCTCGCCTGAACTCCAGGGACTGGCCGCCGCTGTTTTGGACTTCCGTGACTTCAATATCGTCCACTAAATCCAGTTCCAGTTCCGACAACCCGTCATACAGACTTTTATAATAAACAGCCGTACTGCCACTGATGGTCTTATTTTCAGGGTTTATCGTAAGACGGATATCATAGAACTGCACATCAAATCGGGACTGATTATCCGAAAGCGGCCCTCCGGAAGGAATGGACCCAAACGTGAAAAAATAATATGCAAGAAAACCTAAACTCACGGCTATACAAAAAACCGAAATCAGCATCCCTATAAACAACAGTGAAATTAATATGGACCGGTTCATATAAGGTTTAATGCGTATTTAATTTTAATTTTCTGTAATTGTTATTCTATGGCTTTTTTTAATAATATTCAATTCCTTTTGCAATCCATGCGATTTCCGTTGATTTTTTTTTAATCATTTTATTATTTTTATCAAAAAAATGATAATACACGAAAGCGTTTCATGAGATCATCACTTCTTCTTTTGCTTCTGGGATGGATGTGGCTGACACCGTTCCTCTGCCGGGCGCAGGTTAACATCGAAAGCATGAGAAAATCAGAAGGCCGCGGCTTCCAGAGCAACCTGGCATTTAATCTGGGCTACATCAGCGGCAATTCAGAAATATTCAATATGAAAACGAATCTGCGGTCAGATCTTTTTCTTGAAAATTATAACTTCTTCATTATCGGCAATTACCAACGGGCGACCAGCAAAAACAAATTATCTTTGAATAAGGGATTTGTCCACGTCCGCGGTCTGCGGTCGCTGAACCGTTTCATTAAGGTCGAGGTATTTACTCAGAAAGAATTCAATGATTTTCTCCTAATAAAAAACCGCGATTTACTGGGTTCCGGTCTTAGATTTGAATATAAAAACTGGGATACGGTGAGCCGGCCCGCTTCCAAGCTGACCGTCAACCTGGGCACAGGCGTCATGTGGGAAAGAGAATTATTCAATAAAAAAGATATCCAGGACACGCGCATTATACGCTCCACGAACTATCTTTCACTTAAATACGTGTGGGAAGAACGTCTGACATTTCAGGCGATCAGTTATTATCAGGTCAACACAAAGCGCCGGAACGATTACCGGATATTATCGGACGGCAGTCTTGGCATCACCATAACCAAACAGGTTATGATCACTACGGGACTGAATTTCCGCTACGACAACGAACCGCCGATTGCTGTTAAAAAATATGACATGGAACTCACCAACGGGTTATTAATCAGCTTCTGAGAAAGTCCCGGAGCGATCGGCGTTGAGCGGTAATATTACCGTAATCGTGGTGCCCCGGCCCGGTTCGCTACGCAAATCAATGTGTCCCTGGTGTTTTCGGACAATACCGTACGCTTCCGTAAGCCCCAGCCCGCGGCCCGTTCCGATATCCCTCGTAGTGAAGAACGGATCGAAGACGTGCTTCAACTGTTCGGCGGGAATGCCAATGCCGTTGTCGGTTACGCTCAGCCCTATAGCCGGTTCGGGTTCCGCAACGAACTCGCTCTCAATCAGAATTTTACCTTCTCCGGTGGTTATTTGACCGGCGGATGCGGCGTCCTGGATCGCCTGAACGGCGTTAATCAGTATGTTGCGGAAGCACTGACCCAGTTCGGACGCATTGCCCTGCACGACTACATCCGGCGGGAGACTGTTGATAACCAACACATCGTGATACTGGCGGATAAACAAATCAACCACGGTATGGATGATCTCGTAGAGATTGACCGGTTTGAAGTCGGACTCATTGAGATTTGAAAATTTAATCAGATTCGTCACCACATCACGGACCCGGTGCGTACTGATCGCGCAAGCCTGCAGGGCTTCCACCGCATCCAGGAAGTGCGCTTCGTTAAAAACGGTTTTATCGGTTATCACGTTATTTTTCAGATAATCCAGGTTCGCATAAATTACCGATAACGGATTATTCAGTTCGTGCGCGATACCGGCGACTAATTGTCCCAGCGAGGCCATTTTCTCGGAGTGAATCAACTGCGCCTGCGTGGCGCGCAGCTGGCGGGTGCGCGCCTCGACCTTTTTTTCCAGTTCCTCGTTTCTTTTCTTCAGCCAGCGAACCCGGATTCGTATGATCATGATAACGGTTAACGTGCCGGCGGTCAGATAGAAAACCCACGCATACCATGCCGTCCAGGGCGCAGGTAAAATTTCAAACGCTAGGACTTCTGTACGGCTGATTTGACCGGCATAATTTTTTCCCGTAACCGCAAACTGATAAACGCCCGGTGCCAGATTGGTATAACTGACTTTGTTATCCGAAGTCCAGAGGCTGGCCTTATGCTCCAGCCCTATCAGACGGGTCTGATAAGCGGTTTCGTTTTCCCGGAAATAAGACAATAATACGAATTCAAATGTCAGCCGGTTTTGGTCATATCGCAGCCGGGCGCCGTTCGTAACTGTCTGACTGTTATTCTCGGAAACGGATTTAATGATTTGCAACGCGGGAACCGTTTCATCCCGAGACGCGTCCTCCGGATTCAGCATCACCAGACCTTTGACCGTGCCCGCCCATATTCTTCCAAAGCCATCCCGCCATGCTTGGCGGCCGTTACATTCCCGGGTGGGCAGGCCGTCTTCGGCGCCGTACGTGAGAAGACGGTAGGCGCCGTTTCCTGACGGCGAGCGTTCAATCCGCGCCGCGCCTTTATTGGTAAACACATAGAGCCGCCCGTAGCGATCCTGCGCCATCTGATGGATCACATTATTCGGCAGGGCGGGTTGGGTGCTTTCGGTGAACGTTATCCATCCGGCGGTATCTCCCAGCGGCAATCGCGTAACGCCGCCCAGCGTACCCGCCCATATGGAAGGATGGCCGCTTACGGATGAATCCGCCAACAGACAGCGGACGCGGTTGTCGGCCAACCCGTCATTTACGGTATACACGGTAAAACGGTTCTGCGTATAACGGGTCAAACCGCCGTCCGTGCCCAGCCATAATTCCGTACGCTTGTCGGGAAGCTTCAGCGGAAGAATACAGTACACGGAATTGTCCCCCAGACCGTCGTTACGGGTAAATAACGTCCAGGTATTGTTAGACAGACGCAGAAGCCCCGATGACGAAGCAAACCACATGACCGGGCCTTCCGGACTGTCGGTTTCGGCGATATCATAAATCCATGCATAATATAAAGAATCGGGCATCGGGACGCGCGCCCAACGCGTTCCTTCCAGCCGGTTCAGCCCGTTGTCGGTACCTGCCCAGAGGACGCTTTTTCCGCCGCCTGAAGATTCATACAGCGACAGAACGCGGTTATTGGCCAGTCCGTGCCGCCGCTCGAAAACCGTCTGCCGTCCGTTATCGTATTTCCAAATCCCGTTGTTCGTCCCGACATAGAATACCTGCGAACCCTCGTTCCCGGCGGTAATAAGCAAACTCACCACACTGGCATGCGGCATACGGGCGCGCATATCTAACGTCTGCCAGCCGCCCGACTTCAGGCGGCAAAGTCCGGCATTGGCCGTACCAACCCAAAGCGTATAGACCGATGCGCTTTCCTGCACAGCCAACAAACTGAATATGTAGTTATCCGCAAAACCGCTGGCAGTATTAAAATATTTCCATTGCGCGCCATCGTATCGCAGCAGTCCCAGACCAATGGTTCCCATCCACAGAATATTTTTGTTTTTTTCACGCGTAACGGCGAGGGAGGTTATAATAACATTCCTCGGGCTGCCGTTTACCGGTTTCCATGTATTATGTATCAGAGTCCACAGCCCGTCCGAGGTTGCGGCGTATAATCCGCTACCGCCTGAATCCGTTTTTGTTTCTAAAAGAAAATAAACATTTTCCCTGGTCAGCGAAACTCTGGAATCCGGCGTATGCCACGCGCCGTCCTGCATATAGGACAGCCCGCGCATGGTTCCTGCCCATAATGTTTGTCTGCCCTGATAAGATGTCTCAAGGAGGCAGAATACATGATTATCGCTCAGACCGTTGGCGCTTGTATAGTGCGTCCACTGTCCTTCTTCCAGCCGTGAAACGCCGCCGCCAAATGTGGCAACCCATATAACCGGTCGGCCGGAATCGCCGGAAGTTTCCAGAATGTAGTTCACCCGGTCATCCCTCAAGCCGTTGCCGGCGGTAAACGTCGTCCACTCGCCGTTGCGGAGACGCGACAAGCCGCCGCCGCGCGTACCGAACCACAGACTGCCGTCCGAAGCCGCGCATAATGCGTTCTGGTTGATGAAATTGGAAACTTTTTTATTCGGCATATCCCGGACGGTCCAGGTGCGGCCGTTATACACCGCGACGCCGTCCTGCGTGCCGACCCATAGAAATCCCATGGAATCTAAACCTACCGCCCGGATGGTGTTCTGAGGCAGGCCATCGTTGTCGGTATAAGTTTTGAAATACGGCATGGCCAGGGAACCGATATCCTGAGCTTGGGCGTACGGTAAAAGAATAAACGACAGCACCGTGTATATGTAAAGACGTTTTCTCAATGGGACATCGATTATTTTCTATTCCGAAAAACGGTCAATTTTTGGCCGCTTGCCGCGGTTGGCCAGTTCCATAACCAGATTGTAATTAAACTGCGCTACGTTTCGCAGTTTATCCCAGTTTATACGGTCGGCGTCGTCCGTCGTTTTATGATAATCTTCCACCATACCGTCAAAATAGAAAACGACCGGCACGCCTTCCTTGGCGTAATGATAATGATCGCTCCGGTAGTAGTAATAATTCGGATCGTCCGCCCGGTCAAAGTAATAATCCAGATGGAAGAGTTGGGCTTTACGGTTCACGGACTCCTGAATGGACTTAAGTTCCGAGCTGATCCGTCCGGCGCCGATAACGTACAGACTGTCGGTATGTCCGCGCCCGACCATATCGATATTAATCATGGTAACCAACTGCGTCAGGTGGAACGGCCGCATTGTTTCCGGCTGCGTCAGGTAATCCGACCCGATCAGTCCTTTTTCCTCCGCGCCGTGAAACACAAAGAGCACCGAACGTTTCGGCCGTTTCCCGACGCTCACCGCCCGCGCGATTTCCAGCACGGCAGCCACCCCGGAGGCGTTATCATCGGCGCCGTTGTAAACCTCGCCGGATTCCGAAATGCCCAGATGGTCGTAATGTGCGCAAACGCCCACGTATTCATGCCGCAGCGTTTCGTCCGCGCCTTCCAGCACGCCGATAAGGTTTGCCGTTTCAATGAGGGTGCGCTGCAGGCTGATGGTCAGTTCCATAGTCATAGATGGCAGCATCGTACGAGGAAAAGGCCGGCGGGTTTTGGCGCCGGATTCGATCGAATCCAGATTCAGGCCGGCGCGGCTCAGTATTTTGCGGAAGAAAAATTCGTTGGCCATCAGGTAGGGTATCCGGTCTTCTACGGACCGGCTGACGCCGATTTCCTTATCAAAGGTCAGATGGGCGGACTTGAAGTAATCCACATAATCGGACCACTTCCGGCGCAGAGCTTCCGGCGCCATCACGATAATGCCCGCGGCGCCCAGTTCCTTCGCGCGGTGCCGTTTGTAAAATAACGCGCTGGCGTAGGAACTCGGTATTTCGCCGTAAAAATAATTCTCGTCGTCGGATGGCGGCTCGTCGTCCAGAACAAGAACGATTTTACCTTTCACGTCCAAACCGGCGTAATCGTCGTAATCAAATTCCGGCGCGGTGATGCCGTACCCCGCAAACACGACGGGCGCTGTCACGGAACAGTTAAACAGATAACCGTGAAAATTGCCGAAATCGTTGCCGTAATAAAACGGCATCCGTTGCCCGTCGGCGTCGCGCAGGATGATGCCCGAACCGGACATAACGCGAATTTTGGCCGCTTCGACGCTCTGAATGTACGTCAGGGAATCCAGAATACTCCCGCCGTTCCGATAGGCATATGGCTGCACACCGTAAGATTCCAGTTGACGCACAATGTAATCCTGAGCCATCCGTTCATACATCGTGCCGGCTTCCCTTCCCCCCAGCGAATCGGATGCCAGTATCCGGACGTGCGTGCGCAACCGGTCGGATTCTATGACATCGCCGTGGTAAACCCTCACAGACGAAGCGCAGGATATCAGCGCTCCGAATAACATAACAATGATAATTTTACTTTTATCGGCCATGCGAACGTATCCTTTTGTTAAGCAATGGTAATAATAAAGAATTGGTATGTCAATAAAAATATCGCGCTTCGCTCTGTCGAAGCGAATCATTCCTCCGAATAAACTTCGGGTTCGGGTCCGCGTTCGAATTTTGTCGGCGTCATTGTCGTCTAAATTCTAGCTGAAATGACCGATTGGTATGATAATTTTTCTAAGTGGATTCATTAGCCCGATGTTTTTTACTTGTATAAAGTAAAAATTATCACCATATTTTTGTGTGATTTTTGCAACCGAATCACATTTTTTACGTATAACAACCATTCTTCATATTAATGCCGGCCTGAAAGGAGGTCATCATGGACATACGAATCACCCGAATCCAGGACCATCAGAAAAAACCAAAACCCGCCGATGAATCCAAACTCGGTTTCGGCAAGTATTTCACCGATCACTTTTTTCATATAAAATACACTGACGGCAAAGGCTGGCATGAACCGGTTATTGAACCGTACCGTGCCCTCCAACTGGATCCGGCCGCCAATGTGCTTCATTATGCGCAGGAAATATTTGAAGGCCTCAAAGCTTACCGCGGCCGGGATAATCATGTCTATCTTTTCAGGGCCAAAGACAACCTGAAACGGCTGAACCGTTCGGCGCAGCGGCTGTGCATGCCGGAAGTGGACATCGATTTCATTCACCGCGCCATGAAAGAACTGGTCCTCATTGACAAGGACTGGATCCCGAAATCACGCGGTTCGTCATTATATATCCGTCCGGCCATGATCGGCACCGAAGCGTCGGTGGGCGTCAAAGTGTCCTCCGAATATTTATTTTTTATTATCGTGGGTCCGGCCGGCCCGTATTATCCGGAAGGGTTTAATCCGATCCGGATTTTTGTATCCGACAAGTACATCCGCGCGGTGCGGGGCGGTCTCGGCGAAGCCAAGACCGGCGCCAATTACGCCGCCAGCCTTCTACCGGCGCGGGAAGCCAAGGAAAAAGGCTGCGCGCAGGTGCTCTGGCTGGACGCGCTGGAACTCCGTTACGTCGAGGAAGTCGGCACGATGAACATGTTCTTCCGTTTCGACGACGAAATCGCCACCAGCCCGCTGACCGGAACCATATTGCCCGGTATCACGCGCGATTCGGTGCTGAAACTGCTGAAAGACTGGGGCCTGAAATGTTCCGAACGGCCCATCCCGATTGACGAGGTCATCGACGGCGCTAAAAGCGGACGCCTGAAAGAAGCGTTCGGCACGGGCACGGCGGCAATTATTTCCCCGGTCGGCGAACTGCTGTTTAAAAACGAAATCTATACCGTGAATCATAAAAAAACCGGCGAGATTTCCCAAAAATTGTATGACGAAATCCTGTCCATGCAATACGGCGAGAAAACCGACCCGCACGGCTGGGTCGAAAAAATTGACTGACCCCTATCACTAATTTAAAGGAATAAACATGAAGCAACACCTGTTATGGATGATTATGATTACCGCATTACTGACGCTCGATAATTCCGTTTTCGCGCAGAAGCCGCGTTCGGAAATAGCCGATACGGACAAATGGAATCTGGCGGATTTGTATCCCTCCGACAACGCCTGGAAACAGGCCAAAGACAAGCTCAGCGCCGACATTCCCAAACTGCAGGCCTATCAGGGCAAACTCGGTGAATCGGCAAAACAACTGCTGGAATGCCTGGAAACAAACTCCAACTTCGGAAAAACGTACGCCCGTCTGGTCAGCTACGCCTCGATGGCTTCAGACCAGGATACGCGCGATTCCAAATACATGAGCATGAAACAGGAAATCTTTCAGATGGGATCGGCTCTGGGCGCGGCGAGCGCGTTTATCGAACCCGAAATCCTGAAAATCGACCAATCCCGGATCGAGGCCTTTATCCGGTCGGAAAAAGGGCTCGAAGTTTACCGGTTTTATCTCAACGATATTCAGCGGCGCAAAGCGCACACCGGCACCGAGGGTGAAGAAAAGATTATCGCCGACGCCGGGTTGATGGCCGATGCCGCGCAGTCCATATTCAGTATTTTCTCTAATGCCGATTTCCCTTATCCCGAAGTGACGCTCGCCGACGGTAAAACGGTCAAACTCAACCAGGCCGGTTTCAGCGCCGCCCGTATCCTGCCGAACCGCGAGGACCGGGAAAAAGTTTTCGCGACATTTTTCGGAAAGATCAACGATTTCCGCCGGACTTTCGGCATGCAGCTTTACGGCGAACTTAAAACGCACATGTTCTACCGCAACGCGAGAAATTACACCTCCTGCCTCGAAAGTTCTCTGGACGCCAACAACATTCCCGTGGAAGTCTATCATAAACACATCGCCAATGTCAACGCAAACTTGCCGGTATTTCATCGGTATTTAAAATTACGCCAACGGATGATGGGCGTGGATCAGCTCCATTACTATGACCTTTACGCGCCTTTAGTCCGCGGCGTGACTCTGGAATATTCCGTGGACGAAGCTAAAAAGCACATCCTCGCTTCCCTGGCACCTCTGGGCAAGGAATATGTCGATGTAATCGACCGGGCGTTTAAAGAGCGCTGGATTGATATGTATCCTACCGAGGGCAAACGTACCGGCGCCTATTCCAACGGATCGGCATACGATGTGCATCCCTACATGCTGATGAATTATCAGAACCAGTACAACGACATGACCACTCTCACCCACGAACTCGGTCATTCCATGCAGAGCTACCTCTCCAACAAGCATCAGCCGTATCCGCTGGCCAATTATCCGATATTTGTGGCTGAGGTCGCGTCCACGTTCAATGAAGCCCTGCTGATTGACTATATGCTCAAGACTATCAAAGACGACGAGATACGGCTTTCCCTGCTCGGCAATTTCCTTGAAAACCTGAAAGGCACGGTCTTCCGCCAGACGCAGTTTGCCGAATTTGAGCTCAAAATCCACGAACTGGCGGAAAAGGGCGAAGCGCTCACCGGCGACCGGTTTAATGAGATTTATTACGAAATCACTAAAAAATATTACGGTCATGATCAGGGCGTCTGTATTGTTGATGATGCAATCAAGGCTGAATGGGCCTATATTCCGCATTTCTATTATAACTTTTATGTTTATCAGTACGCCACGTCCTTTACCGCGTCGGCGGCTCTGTCTGAAAAAGTCCTGTCCGGCGATAAAAAAGCCGTCAAAAGTTATATCGAATTCCTTTCCGCAGGCGGATCCGATTACCCCATTAATCTCCTCAAAACCGCCGGCGTGGACATGATGACCT
This sequence comes from uncultured Bacteroidota bacterium, assembly GCA_964609675.1. GTDB lineage: Bacteria > CLD3 > CLD3 > SB21 > JBBIRG01 > CAZSRX01. Next base: position 61,833 of record CAZSRX010000021.1, read on the forward strand.
CCCAGCCCATGGAACTGACCATGAAAAAAATGAGCCGCGTTATTGACGAGATGGAAAAGATTCTCGATAAAAAAGAGAAAAACGATACGGTTAAAAAAGACAATAAAAAATAAATACCAGAAAATTCAGAATTCAACGGATAACAACGACAGTTGTTATCCGTTTTTTTATTGTTCATTGTTACTGAAATCTTTCAGAAAAAAATTTGACTTTAATTATATATATGTATATTTTCGGGCTCTTAATTTTTTAAGTTGATTTTATTGTAATTTTGTAATTTACACTTATCAAAAACGTTCCGGAGAAAATTCCATGGCAGAAATAACATCAGGCGGTAGTTCCAAACGCTATCAGCCCTATGTCGGTGCGGATGTAACCATGAAAGAATTCACCATCCGCGCCCTGATTATCGGTTTGTTCATGAGCATCGTTTTAGGCGCGGCTAATGCCTATTTAGGACTTAAAGCCGGCATGACGATTGCTGCAACCTATCCGGCCGCCGTCATTGGCATGGCATTACTGCGAATCATGAAAGGCAATATCCTTGAAGAAAATTTTGCCCGTACGGTCGGCTCTATCGGCGAATCGGTGGCGGCGGGAGCTATCTTTACGCTTCCGGCTTTTTTTGTCGCCGGATTATGGGACCCGTTTTTCACACCCGGCAATTATCTGACCTCCACGCTGATTCTGATCGCCGGGGGCGTATTGGGCATTATGTTTGTCGCTTTACTGCGCCGCGTCATGGTAGAAGACGTGGAACTGCCGTTTCCGGAATCCACGGCAGCGGCCGAAATTCACAAAGCCGGACAAAAGAGCGGCGGCGGGTCGAAATTTCTTTTCGGCGCGATGGGTGTCGGCGCGCTGGTTCAGGCATTGGGACAATCGAAATTTTTCAATATCAGTTACGACCGCTTCATTGAGTTGAAAACGCAGTTTATTTCCAGCACGGCCATCAAAGTCAAAGGTGGGGCCATCATCAGCGCGCCGGCCATCAGTCCCGCTTATATGGGTGTGGGCTATATCATCGGCCCGAAACTGGCGTCGCTGAATTTCAGCGGCGGCCTGCTGGCCTGGGGATTGCTGACGCCGGCGATTTATTACTTCCTTGCGCCGTATATTGACGCCGATTTTATCAGCGCCTGGGCTGCCGAATTCGTCCGCACCTATCCGAACTTCACGATGGACGAAGCCGTGCGCCGGGTTTCCTCGCCGTCGTTCCATTTAGATCAGATCTGGCGGCTGATTGTCCGCCCCATCGCCATCGGCGGTATGCTGATGGGTGCCGGATACACCCTCTACCGTATGCGCAATAGCCTGTTGACCGGCATTGCCCGCTCCATCAGCGATGTTAAAAAAGCGGCCAGCGGCGCCGCGGTTACCGAACGAACGGAAAAAGATATCCGGTTTACCTGGATCATGCTTGGCCTGATTGGCGTCGCCGCGATCACGTTTGTAATTACCTATTTTATTTTCCATACTTCCGTGCTGGTAGCCGCCGTATCGGCGACGATTTTGCTGATCGTGGCCTTTTTCCTCGCCGCGATTTCCGGGTATCTCGTTGGGACAATCGGTTCCAGCAATAATCCGATTAGCGGTCTGACCGTTACGGCTCTGGTCATCACGGCGTTGATTCTGGTGGCCATTGGCGTCAGTTCGGATACCGGCGGCGTGGCGGCAGTGCTTGGCGTCGCCGCGATTGTCTGCGTGGCCGCTGCCGTGGCCGGCGAGATGCTCCAGGACCTCAAGGCCGGCCATATCCTCGGCGGTACGCCGTGGAAAATGCAGATCGGTGACATCCTGGGCGTGGCGCTGGCCGGAGCCATTATGTTCTTTGTGCTGAATTTTCTCAATGAAGCCGATATCGCCCAGGGCAACCAGAGCGGCTATATCGGCGGTTTCGGAAGTAAGAACCTCGCCGCACCCCAGGCCGGTTTGATGGCGATGCTGTCCAAGGGCATCGTCGGAGGCGGAATGACCTGGCCGCTGATTGTCTTCGGCATGGTGATGGGTTTCGCGCTGATCCTGATGCAGGTGAAAAGCCCGATGCTCATCAGCGTCGGTATGTATTTACCGCTGGAAACCACTTTTGCGATATGCCTCGGGGGCCTTACCAAAGGCATTGTGGACATGTACCATACCCGGCGCCAGCATAACGACGCGCAGAAAGCGCGCGTGGAAAACATCGGCGTGCTCATCGCCGCCGGCCTGATTGCCGGGGAAGCGCTCACCGGTCTGGCGTACGCGCCGTTCCGCATCGCCGGCATCGACGTCGCCCAGCATTTCTATGACACGCCGCCGTTCGCGCTCGGCATCATGATCCTGGCGCTAATCGCCTTCGGGCTGATCGCGATTCCTCTTAAAAATGCCGGCAAGGCTGATGAGCCCGCGCCGCCTTCCGCGGTGATGTAATCTGCCGGGAGCGTAACGATGAAAAGTCCGACCCCTAACGACCTATTCCAGTCCGTTCCGGTGCGTAATCTCGAATGGGAAAGCGCCGAGAACAATCTGGTTATTCTGCTTGTGCCGAAATTCAGAAACCGTTTGCTCGCCCGTTACCTCCTTCGCCGTATGGCAAAACCTAACCTCCGGCTTCATCTCGACGCCTACGGCAGCTTTGTGTGGCGCTGCTGCGACGGCATCCGCACGGTTGGCGAAATCGCCGATGAACTTCGGAAAAAATACGGCCCGGAAGCGGAACCCTGCGCCGAACGCACCGGCCGGTTTATGCAACTGCTGAAAAAAGACAAATTTATTATAATCACTTAGATACCTAACCATCAAGGAAAACGATTATGTCACAAGCCATTGAAGGTTTAAAACCCGAATTAATCTGGAAATACTTTGCCAAAATCGCATCTATCCCGCACCCGTCCAAATACGAAACGGCGCTGGCCCAATATGTTCTGGATACCGCCAAACAGCTCGGGCTGGAAACGCAGACCGACGCCGTTGGAAATGTCGTGGTGCGCAAACCCGCCTCGTCCGGACGCGAGAATGTTCCTTCCGTGGCGCTGCAGGGCCATCTGGATATGGTGCCGGAAAAAAACAACGACAAAACGCATGACTTTCTGAAAGATCCCATTGAACTGGTGCGTAAGGACAATGTCATCATGGCCAACGGCACCACCCTCGGCGCGGATAACGGCATCGCCATCGCCGCGTTTCTGGCTATTATGGAAGATACCTCGCTCGAACACGGCCCGCTGGAATTTCTCTTTACGGTCGATGAAGAAACCGGCCTGACCGGCGCCAACGGCCTGGCTTCGGACCTTTTAAAAAGCAAAACACTGCTGAACCTGGATTCCGAAGAGGAAGGAACATTTTTTGTAGGATGCGCCGGAGGTCGCAACACGCTGATTGACCTGAAAACGGAATTCGACAAACCGGGCGACAAATATGTGCCGATGTGGCTTTCCGTTAAAGGCCTTCGCGGCGGACACTCGGGTCTTGAAATCAACAAATACCGCGGCAACTCCATTAAAATTATCAATCGCGTCCTGGCTGAACTCGGCGAAATCGGCGTGCGGCTCTCCAAAATCGAGGGCGGCAACAAGCATAATGCGATTCCGCGCGAAGCCGATGCGCTGGTCTTCGTGCCCGCTAAAATCAAAAACCTGGTGACAGAGACCGTGCAGAAAATCGAGGCGGTCATCAAAGCCGAATACGCGTCCATCGATCCTGACCTGATTATTACTATCAAAGATGCGAAAGCGACCAAGACCACCCGCATCATGAAAAAAAGCGCTCAGCGGAATCTGTGCCGCCTGCTCACGGCCCTGCCCCACGGCGTGGTGAAGATGAGCGCCGACCTGCCCGGTCTGGTCGAAACCTCCACCAACGTGGCCATCATTGCCACGGATAAATCCGGCGTAAAAATCACTACCAGCCAGCGCAGTTCCGTGGCGTCCGAAATTGACGACATCGTGAATACCGTCGCCGCCGTGTGCGAACTGGCCGGCGCTAAATACCGGACGACCGACGGCTATCCCGGCTGGAAACCCAACATGCAGTCGCCGATCCTTAAAACGTCCGTGGATACCTACCGGAGTCTTTACGGAAAAGAACCGCACATCACGGCCATCCATGCCGGTCTCGAATGCGGCGTCATCGGCGAGAAATATCCGGGTATGGATATGATCTCGTTTGGACCAACGATGGAAGGCGTCCACTCACCTGACGAAAAACTGTATATTGATTCCGTCGAAAAATTCTGGAACTTCACGGTCGCCCTGCTGAAAAATATTTCTTAATAAACATATTTATTTTAATCATCAAAAAAAGAAGTACTACCATTATGACTGAACAAGTAAGACACCTGTTGCGTGATTCCAAAGCGGTCCGTTGGACGGCTTTGATGCTGGTCTCCCTGACGATGCTGGCCGCCTATTTCTTTGTAGACATGATTGCCCCCCTTCAAAAACTGCTTGAAATTAACTACAAATGGGATCCCGAAACCTACGGATTCTTCTCAGGTTCCGAATACATGCTAAACGTGTTAGGCTTCCTGATTTTATCCGGTATCATTCTCGATAAAATGGGCATTCGTTTCACGGCGATGACCGCCACCATCACCATGCTGTCCGGCGGTTTGATTAAACTGTACGGTTTGACCGCATATTTCAACGCCGGCGGTTTCGGATTTGATTTCTTTAACTCATTCTGGACCGGCATGCCGGCTTCCGCCAAACTGGCCGCGCTCGGTTATGCGATTTTTGGCATCGGCGTGGAAATGTGCGGCATCACCGTATCCAAAGCCATCGTGAAATGGTTTAAAGGCAAAGAACTGGCGTTGGCCATGGGCATGGAAATGGCCACGGCGCGTATGGGCGCTTCAATTGCCTTCTTCTTTTCCGCTACCATGGCCGGCTATTCCGAAACGGTCGTCGATGGCAAAACGCTGATCGGCGGCAACGTGCTGAACTCGGTCTGGGTCGGCGTGGCTTTCCTGAGCATCGGCTTTTTAACCATGCTGGTTTACACCTTTATGGATTCCAGACTGGATAAGCAACTGGGCCAGGAAGCCATTGAAGGCGGCTCGGATGAATTTCACATCAAAGATCTCGGAAAAATATTTACCAATCCGGGTTTCTTAGCTATTTCGGCTTTATGCGTATTATTTTATTCCGGTGTTTTTCCTTTCCTCAAATACGCGGTTAACATGATGCAGAACAAACTGAACGTGTCGGCTGAAGTCGGCGGCATCATCAGCGGCCTGCTGCCGGTTGGAACGATTCTCCTGACGCCCCTTATCGGCAATTATTACGACCGTAAAGGCAAAGGCGCCACCATGCTGATCATAGGCGCTGTACTTCTGATGATCGCGCATTTATCCTTCGCGCTGGCGCCGCTGACCATGTTCCTGGCCATCGCGTCCATCATCGTGCTGGGCATTTCCTTCTCCCTGGTTCCCGCTTCGCTGTGGCCGTCCATTCCAAAGATTGTTGAAGACCGGTACCTCGGATCCGCCTATGCCGTCATTTTCTGGATACAAAACATCGGCCTGATGCTGTTCCCGTGGCTGATCGGCGTGATCTTAAATGCGGTGAATCCCGGCGTGGCGGAAAAAATTGCAAAGGGCGAACAAGCCACTTATAATTACACGATTCCCATGCTGGTTTTTGCGGCTCTGGGACTGTCCGCCGTGCTACTCGGATTCTTCCTCAAGATGATTGACCGTAAGAAAGGTTACGGGCTGGAAAAACCAAACCGCGCCTGAGGGTTTCGGAATTTAAAAACGAATGCGCTTAATCAATTGGGCATAAATACAGCGTGGACGTTTTTGTGAAATAATATTATTTATTATTTTGATTATTAAAAAAATGTATTATATTTTGGTCACATTCTTGTTTATAACAACATACATGGTCTGTTTTTGATCAGGTGATAGATAATTATTTGAGTTAACCATAGAGGGTTCTTGCCATGGCAGAAAAGAAAAGCTTATGGGAAAAACTGAAAGGGTTGTGGAAACACGAAAAAGCCGGTTACGATGATATCAAAGGCATTTACGCCGACAACCAGCACGGCACGGTCATCATAGTTTCCACGCCGCCGAACGCCAGCGTTTTTGTTAACGATGAAAAAGTCGGTGAAACCACATTAACGGTCAAGCTCGATCCCGGTCCGTATCTGCTGGTCCTTTCCAAGGAAGGGTACATGGATGTCCGGGATGAAATCGAAGTGAATGCCGGTAAAACCATCAAAGTGGATTTCTTCCTGAGCAAAAAACGACAGGTAACCGAAATAACCTCGGCGGCGGTTGTCGAACAAAAACCGGCTGCCCAGCCTTCCAAAGAAATCCCGGCGGCTCCGGTCACTAAAAAAATCGACCCCAGCACGGTCAGCGATATGGTGCTGATTCCTGCGGGAAACTTTACGATGGGATACAACGACGGCGAAGAAGATGAAAAACCCCAGCATGCCGTATATCTCGATGCGTTTTACATCGATAAATATCTGGTAACCAATGCCCAGTACCGGGAATTCATCGCAGCCTCCGGTTATACCCCGGAACGCAACTGGGAAGAATATTTCAGCACTTCCGATAAAGCCGATTACCCGGTGGTCAATATCAGCTGGAACGACGCCGCGGCTTATGCCAAATGGGCCGGCAAACGCCTGCCCACCGAAGCCGAATGGGAAAAAGCGGCCCGCGGCGGCACCGAAACCCCTTACTACTGGGGTGAAACGGTGGATGAAAAGTACGTCAACTGCAACATCCATTCACTGCACAGTGTCGGCAAATTCCCGCCAAATCCCTTCGGCCTTTACGACATTCTCGGCAACGTATGGGAATGGGTAAGCGATTATTATGATCCCCGCTATTATAAGGACAAATTGGGCATTGATTCCAATCCCAAGGGACCGGCCACCGGCGAATATCATGTTGTTCGCGGCGGTGTATATTACGTCAACTATTACGTGGTGCGCGTCTCTTACCGAAATTACGTCCAGGAAAACATTCAGGACTATATTGTTACCGGCTTCCGTTGCGCCGCCGATGCCAAGTAAATACCCGGATAGACTTTAAAATAAAAAACCCTTTATGCCGCACGCATAAAGGGTTTTTTTTATTTCTGTATAATGCTTACATGATAATAATATCTATGATCTTATCTTTGGTCAGGTCAAAGGTTTTTTCAACCATCTCGCCGTTCTCTTCATATTCAATAGAAAAAATCTTGTTGTATTCGTCTTTCAGCGTGATGGCGCCTATTTTATTATCGCCCTTGCCTTTATACGGATCGTAGTATGCCACCGAGATGACGTCGCCGTGGTCCAGCGCTTCAAGCATTTCCAGGATATGTTCGTCATCCAGATAGGATTCCGTGTGGGTTTCGTCGATATCAATGCTGATAGCCATGCGCTGAATCCGCGCGATGTCGCCATCGGACAGTTTGAACAGGACACCCTCGCCCGAGCCTTCTTCTACGACGACAAACTCTTCAAAATTACTGCCGACATGGCTGACGCGCCCTGAAACTATGGTCGTGCTGCCGTCCCAGTTAATGCGCTCCACTGTCAGACCGTCGTTCACCGATACAGTCTGCAGGACGGCGATGATTTCTTCTTCCGAAATGGCGCCTTCGCGTTTTTTCTTTTTCTTACTAAAAAACATAATCGTATCCTCCGGTATACTGGTATATTCGTCTTTGGCTATTCTATTTCATCGGGTGTGGGTTCATTGGACATTTCGATGAAACGGAGCGTTTCGCCCTCCACATCCACGCGGACACGGCTTCCTTCCGAAATGCCGCCTTTTAGTATCTGTTCAGCCACGGGGTCTTCCAGATATTTCTGTATGGCCCTCCTGAGCGGCCGAGCGCCGTTTACCGGGTCAAATCCTTTTTCGGCGATATATTCTTTGGCGCGCACGGACAGCTGTAACCGGATCTGTCTTTCCTTCAGCTTTTGCTCCACTTCGACCAGATTAATATCAATGATCTTGAGAACATCGGGTTTGTTGAGAGAGCGGAAAATTACGGTTTCATCAATCCGGTTTAGAAACTCCGGATTAAAGAGTTTCTTGGTGGCGTCCTCGATTTTGCTTTTCATCCGCTCGTATTCATCATCCCCGGTACTGCGGGAGGCGAATCCGAACGACGTCCCTTTGCTGATGTCGCGCGTGCCGATATTAGAAGTAATGATCAGCACCACATTTTTGAAACTGACCTTTCGCCCAAGACTGTCGGTAAGGATGCCGTCGTCGAGAACCTGCAGCAGAATATTGAAAATATCGGGATGCGCTTTTTCAATCTCGTCGAGCAGAACCACGCTATAGGGTTTGCGGCGGACTTTCTCGGTCAATTGACCGCCTTCCTCGTACCCCACATATCCGGGCGGCGAACCAACCAGACGGCTGACGGAAAATTTTTCCATATATTCCGACATGTCAATACGGATGAGCGCTTCGGGGCTTTCAAACAGATAAGCGGCCAGTTCTTTCGCAAACAAAGTTTTGCCGACGCCGGTGGGGCCGAGAAATATAAATGAACCGATGGGACGGTTCGGGTCCTTAAGCCCGGCGCGGGTGCGCTGAATGGCCCGTGTCACAGCGTGAATCGCATCGTCCTGGCCGATGATACGCTTACGCAGATGTTTTTCCATCTGTAAAATTTTATCCGATTCGGTTTGGGTAACGCGGTTGACCGGAATGCCGGTCATCATCGAAACCACGTGCGCCACCTCTTCGACATCCACCGTAACACGGCGATGCTCTTCGTTCTTCTCCCAGGCCTCTTTGGCCAACCGCAACCGTTCGGTAAGCCGCTTCTCGATATCGCGAAGTTCGGCCGCCTGCTCGAATTTTTGATTGCGAATAACGTTTTCCTTTTCGATCCGCACGCGCTCGATTTCGTTTTCAATATCCAGGATTTCCTGCGGCACCACGATACTCATAATATGCGTGCGGGAACCCGCTTCGTCCATCACGTCAATGGCTTTATCCGGCAGGTAGCGGTCGGTAATATAACGGTCGGAAAGTCTGACCGCCTGAATCATCGCCTCGTCGGTATAGCGGACATGGTGATGTTCTTCATATTTATGCTTGATCTGTATCAGGATATCAATCGTCTGTTCCACGGTCGGGGGATCGATCATGACCTTCTGGAAACGGCGTTCGAGCGCGCCGTCTTTTTCGATGTGCTGGCGGTATTCGTCCAGCGTGGTCGCGCCGATGCACTGCAGTTCACCGCGGGACAGGGCAGGTTTGAACATATTCGAGGCGTCCAGGGAGCCGCTGGCGCCGCCGGCCCCGACAATGGTGTGCAGTTCGTCGATGAATAATATGACGTCGTGGGTTTTTTCCAGTTCGTTCATAATCGCCTTGACGCGCTCCTCGAACTGGCCGCGATACTTCGTGCCGGCGACCAATGCGCCGACATCCAGCGTGACCACGCGCTTCCCAAACAAAATCCGCGGAACGGTTTTCTGTACGATGCGCAGCGCGAGGCCCTCGGCGATGGCGGTCTTGCCCACGCCCGGCTCTCCGATAAGCACGGGATTGTTTTTCTTCCGTCGCGAAAGAATCTGCGCTACCCGTTCGATCTCTTCTTCCCTTCCGATAATCGGATCCAGCTTGCCTTCCTCAGCCAGCTGAGTCAGGTCGCGTCCGAAATGGTCCAGCGCCGGCGTCTTGCTCTTCTTGGCGTCCGCTTTCCGGGTGGCGGTCTGACTACCGGCCGTGTACATGCCGCTCATAATATTCGTTAGTTCCTTGCGGATGACGTCATAATCAATATTGAACATCAGCAGCACCTGCGAGGCCAGGCAGTCTTTTTCTTTAAGAAGCGACAAGAGAAGGTGCTCGGTGCCGATGACATCGGATTTGAAATTCTTTGCTTCCAGATACGTTGTTTTAAGTATTTTTTCGGCGCGCTTGGTCAGCGGCGGATTACCGATAATCGTGTTGTCCGAAACGGGCTTGACCATATCTTCAATCGTGTGCTTCAGTTTTTCCATGTCCACGCCCAGATTGCGCAGAATCTTAACCGCCACGCCCTCGCCCTCACGGATGAGACCCAGCAGCAAGTGCTCCGTTCCAATGTAGTCATGCCCCAGCCGCATCGCTTCTTCCTGCGAAAGCTTGACAACTAATTGAACGCGGCTGGAAAAATTATTCTTCATAAACGCTCCGGTCCGGACGCGCACCCCGCGCGCCCTTAATTATAGCATAGAAATATAGTTAAATACCAATCTTTAGTCAAGTAAATTATCGTTACTGACCCTACTCATGCAACGACTGTTATCGGATTTTATTCTGCCCTGTATTTAATTTACATAAAGGATAATCTCAGTGATTTATAAACTTTTTTAAGGTTTTAACGATAATGTTTGAATAATATATTATAGTTTATTATAATTGATTGATACAAAATGATAAAAACAAACAATTACAACATAATAATTAGTAATCATTATGGATGAAGATAAAACAAAACCAGAGATCGGCGAGCGCACCATCGCGGTAGTCCAGAATCCCCCTGTTTTCCGCTTTGCAACACCCTAAAAATGTTTATTTATGATGGAAAGTAGTT
>CAZSRX010000022.1:0-70887 GCA_964609675.1 uncultured Bacteroidota bacterium
TACGCCTTTTTTAAAATGACAAACCGCTCATTTACACAAAATTATTTACAGACTCTTTCATGGCGTCCCCTTTTAGCCTTTAAGCAAAGAAGTCAAACTTCTTTGAGCTTCTTAAATATTCTATGTTATTATCGTTAATAAATTTTATATTATCATCCGTGCTTATAAATTGCGATAATACCGCATCCGTTTTTACCAAAACGCTGTTCCGTTTGCCAATAAAGCCCTTATAATTCAAAAACACGTAATCCTCCTCCGGCTTATTTACGATTCCCGCCGTGACCGGATTCAGGTGAATGTATTTTGATATATAGATTAAATATTCATCCGTATCAATCAATTTTCCGTTATAGGTGCCTTGAAAGTTACTTCCCGCCCGGTGGTAATATGTATTGATAGCTTTTGAATACGATATACTGAAGGCCTGCATGTTTTTTGGTAAATCGGCGCCTTTATTAAGATAGACCAGCCGGTGATAACGATTGGGCATCAGGCCATAACACACTACATCGATATGATTGGCGCACAATTTTTCCTGTAATCGTTTAAGAAAAAAGAAGTAATTTTTTTCTTCAAAAAAGATGGCCGCTTTATCATGACCACGATAGCAGATGCGGTCATAATTATACCCGAGATATTTGGTTTTTGGGTTCGACATAGTTCATATAAAAGTAAAACTTCTTAAAGAAGTTTTACTTTTTGTTAAATGGTTAATTTACGGCCACACCGGCCAGTTGATGCCCGGTTTATCGGAAGAACTTTTCTTGCCACTCATCAGTACCGCGGCGGCTCCGCCGGCTACCACCGCGCCGCCAATAAGGTACCATTTGGTCATGGATTTTTGGGCAACCTGCGTACCGCTTTTTTCTTTGGCTTCTTTATCCGATTTTTCTTTCTGCATTTTTTCAGTCTGTTCTTTTGCCTCTTTGGCTTTACGTTCCATTTCCTGCTTCAGGGCCAGTTGCTCCTGTTCTTTCTTTTTTTGTTCCTGAAGCGCTTTTTCCTGCTTTTCTTTTTCCAGGCGCTGTTTATCCGCAAGGAGCTTCTGGTCTTTGGATTTTTGTTTTTCTTTGTATTCATAACTATAATCCATGCGGGCGTCCAGGGTATAATCCGACGTCAAATTCACCGCCTGATAAAATTCGGCAAGATTTTTATTATCCGTCCTGATTTTTACTATATATTTACCCTCCGGCAGCAGAAAAATCGATTTATCAAGAGGCTGTAATTTATCATCAATAAAAATTTCGATATTTTTTGCCGTTATACCCTCAGGGAAAACGGGTTTTATCGACAGGTTATACAATTTTTTTAATATACCTTTTATGTTAACCGAAGACTCATTTTCTTTTATCACCAGTGAATCTTTGGTTGTCAGGTAACCGTTTTTCTTATAAGTAATAAGATACGCGCCGGCGGGAACATTGATAACGGTTGGCGTTTTTCCAACCATTTCATTATCCAGATAAATGACCGCCTCGGAAGGTTCGGATGTTACTTTGACCGGAATGGTGAGGCGGCCTAATTTTAAGTCGAGATTTTCAATTGCGCCTTTTTTCAGGTCAACTTCTTTTCGTGCAATCAAATCTCCCAAGCGGACTTCGACCGTATGTTTTCCGGTCGTAATGCCTTCAAGCAGGCGGGGCGTAACAAATCCGGTTTCCTTGCCGTCCAGGAAAATATTTCCACCGGCTGGATTGGAAGACACAAAAATATCACCGGCGGCTCCGGCAACCGCTGTGCCTTCGTCCTTGCCGGCAAACGCATTCGCGATACTTTTCATCACATTCAGCAGGCCTTCCATTTTACCTTCGTAATCTTCGGATTTGGTTTTCACGATCTTTCCTGTGCCGACGTCAATCATTCGCAGGTCAATGGTATAGGTCTGCCCGAACTTGGCGATGTCACCGGCAATCATGTACTGCACGCCCAGCAATTGCCCCACTTGCACGGCGCATTCCTGCGAATTACACTGGTCGGATAGCGCAAAGTCTTGTTCTTTGAGAATGTCTCGCATCTTCTCCCGTTCAATGACCTCATACGCGTCGGTCTGCACGAGGATGCCGCGAAAGCGGTTGGTCAATACGGAAAGCTCGCTTTTATCCAGCCCGCCGCTCGACTGGAATTCCAGCACGGCTACCGATTTTTTGGACTCTTGCGCGTAGGCGAAATATACCATAACAAAAAGAAATAGCGGTAAGAACTTCTTCATGGAAATTCTCCTTTAAAAACTATTGGTTATTATATGAATGAGTTTAAACATCGTCTGCTCTCCATACTACAAACGCTCATCACCATTCATTTAGAATGCCGTTACGTACCCGCGTCAGATATTTGTATTAAACTCAGAGATATGTCCTAGCAATAATAATTTAACAAGCCGTTATTTTTAAAGCAAGTAAAAATTTTTCCTACTGAAAGCGTTTAAGGGTATGATCCGATCCAGTAAAAAATTAAATGCTGACAAGAATCATTTATGAATCTATCATTTGATTTTACTTTTAAATTAAGTTATATTCTCATGCCATATTTTCACGGCATATCTCTGAGTCTGTTCTAAGTTTTTTCTGGCGGTTTAGATATTTTCTGCAGTATTTAATCAAAGGAACCCAATATGGACCAACCAAGGATTGTTCCCAACGCGGCGGTGAGTTCCGCTCCGGGCGAACTGGACGTCCGGCGGCGGATCAAGTACGAGGAGGAGCTCGATCACGCGTTCCCGAACCGGATTGCGGAACTGGCGCACGGCGAGAAATTTTATTCCTGCATCCAGTGCGGCACGTGCAGCGGCACCTGCCCGGTGAGCCATTACATGGACTACACGCCCCGGCGGATTATCGCGATGGTGCGGGAAGGTTTTCGCGCCGAAGTGCTGAACAGCCAGACGGTGTGGCTCTGCGCTTCGTGCTACGCCTGCACCTGCGACTGCCCGCGCGGCATCAAGATCACCGACGTCATGTACGCGATCAAGCGCGAAGCCATCGAACAGGGCGTCTACCCCAAACGGTTCCCGACGCCGGTGCTGGCCAACGCGTTCTTCAATCAGGTGATGAAAGACGGCCGGAGCAGCGAAGGCAAACTGATGATGAAAGTGTTTCTCGGAACGAATCCGTTCAAGGCGTTCGGCAATATGCTGCTCGGTATGAAATTATTTTTCACCGGCCGGATCTCGATGAAATCCGAACGCATCAAGGACAGGAAATCTCTGAAAGCTTTACTGGCGGCGCTCGACCGCCTGAAGGAGGCAAAATAACATGAAGTACCTGTATTACCCGGGCTGTTCGCTGAAAAGCACCGGCCGCGCTTACGAAGAATCCATTCTGGCCGTGTTTAAAACGCTGGCGATATCGCTGGAAGAAATCGACGACTGGAACTGCTGCGGCGCGACGGCTTACATGGCCGTGGACGAATGCAAGGCGTTCGCGATTGCCGCGCGTAACCTCGCCCTGGCGGAGAAACAGTTTAAAGACGAACCGGAAGTTCATATCGTCGCGCCGTGCAGCGCGTGTTTTATGGTGCTTCTGAAAACCATCCATTATATGAACACGCACAAGGAAATCGGGCAAAACATCCGTAAGGTGTTAAGCGAAGCCGGCCTGAAATTCGAGAACCGCGTGAAGATTCGCCATCCGCTCGACGTGCTCGTGAACGATTACGGAATGGATAACCTTATGCGGGCAATCAAAAATCCGCTGAAAGGACTGCGCGCCGCGTCGTATTACGGCTGCCAGACCGTGCGGCCGTTCGAGTCGTTTGACAGCAACCGCAATCCGATGACCATGGATAAAATCGTGCAGGCGCTCGGCGGACAGCCCGTGGACTGGTCGCTGAAAACCCGATGCTGCGGCGCGAGCCTGACCGGCACCATTCCCGAAGTCGGATTACGTCTCAGTTACATTATCCTGCACGAAGCCCAGCAGCATCACGCCGATGTGGTGGTTACGGCATGTCCGCTCTGCCAGTTCAATCTGGAATGTTATCAAAAGAAAATGACGAGCGCGTTCGGCCACAAGATCGACATTCCGGTGATGTTCTTCTCGCAGCTGCTCGGGAAGGCGCTCGGTATACCCGAAAGCGATCTCGGCGTGAAACGGCTGTTTGTGAAACCCTCTAAAATTCATTCAGGACAAGGAGGTAAGCGCGTTTATGTCTAACAATAATAAAACGCCCCGAATCGGTTTCTACGTCTGCCATTGCGGGCATAACATCGCCAGCGTGGTGGATGTCGCGGCGGTCGCGGAATACGTGAAAACGATGCCCGGCGTGGTGATTTCCAGAGAATACAAATACATGTGCTCTGATCCGGGTCAGGAACTGATTCAATCCGATATCAAAGAACATAACCTGAATCGTATCGTGGTCGCGTCCTGTTCGCCGCTTCTGCATGAGCATACGTTCCGCAACGCTTTAGAGAAAGGCGGGCTGAACCCGTTCTATTTCCACATGGTGAATATCCGCGAGAACGTTTCGTGGGTGCATACCGATAAAGACGCCGCGACGGATAAAGCCAAAGACCTCGCGCGCGCGGCCATCCAGCGCGTATGGTTCCACAAGCCGCTGGAAAAGAAATCGGTTCCGGTCAATCCGGACGTCCTCATCGTCGGCGGAGGCATCGCGGGCATTCACGCGGCGCTGACCATCGCCAACGCGGGGAAAAAAGTTTTCCTCGTGGAACGCGAAGCCACTATCGGCGGACACATGGCCATGTTCGATAAAACCTTCCCCACGCTCGACTGCGCGGCGTGTATCCTGACGCCGAAAATGTCGGCGGTGAAATCGCATCCGAACATCACGCTGTGGACGTATTCCGAAGTCGAAAAAGTGGAAGGTTACGTGGGCAACTACAAAGTTACCGTCAAACACAAGCCGCGCTATATCGTCGAAGATCTTTGCGTCGGGTGCATGGATTGCATTGACAAATGTGTTTTTAAGGAAGCCAAATTTTCCGACGAATTTAATCAGGGACTTGGAAAACGCAAACCCGTGTACATCCCCTTCCCGCAGGCCACGCCGCAGGTGGTGCTCGTCGATCCGGATACCTGCCTATACCTGAAAACCGGAAAATGCAAACAGACCTGCGTGGAAGCGTGCGACCGCAAGGCGTTTGATTTCCAGCAGAAAGAGAAATTCCAGGAAATCGAAGTCGGCACGATTATTCTTTCTACCGGTTTTCAGCCCTTCGACGCGAAACGGCTTCCGGAATATGGTTACGGAAAATATCCAAATGTGTACACCTCCCTCGAAGTCGAGCGTCTGGTCAACGCGTCGGGTCCGACCGGCGGCGAAGTTGTTACCCGCGACGGCAACCATCCGAAAACCGTCGGCATTATCCACTGCGTCGGTTCCCGCGACGAAAAGACCAACCGCTGGTGTTCGCGCGTCTGCTGTATGTACTCGCTGAAACTCGCGCATCTGATCAAGGAACACACGCACGCGGAAGTGTATAATTTCTACATCGACATGCGCACGCCCGGCAAAGGGTATGAAGAATTTTATGATAAACTGCTCAACGAAGGCGTTCACTTCATCCGCGGGCGTGTGGCCGAAGTGACCGATTGGACGCTGTCGCAGGCGGAAGCCGGCAAGCTGATTATCCGCGTGGAAGATACGCTTATCGGCGCCGTGCGAAGAATTCCCGTGGATATGGTCGTTCTCGCCGTCGGACTTGAGCCGCATCATGACGCGCAGGACGTCCGGCGGTTATTCAATATTTCCTGTTCCTCGGAAGGATTCTTCCTCGAACGCCATCCGAAACTCGCGCCGGTTAATACGTTTACCGACGGCATCTTCATCGCCGGCGGATGCCAGGGGCCGCGCGACATCCCCGATACGGTTGCCCAGGCGGGTGCGGCCGCCGCCGAAGCGTTGGCGCTCATCAACGCGGGACATGTGGAACTCGAACCCAACACCGCGTACATCCGCGAGGAAGACTGCTCCGGATGCAAGTCCTGCCTGCCGCTGTGTCCGTACACCGCGATTACGTTTGATGAATCGAAAAAGAAAGCCGTCATCAATGAAGCGTTGTGCAAGGGCTGCGGAACCTGCGTTGCCGCGTGCCCGTCAGGATCGATCGTCCAGAACCTGTTCGAGGACGAAGAGATTTTCAGCGAAATCGACGGTCTGCTCAAATTTGATTTTTCCTGCTGTAAACCGATGGAGGTGAACCATGCCTGACCAGAACCCGACTAACTGGGAACCCGTGATCGTCGCGTTTTTCTGCAACTGGTGTACGTACACGGCGGCGGATCTCGCCGGCGTCTCGCGCCTGCGTCACGCGCCGAACGTGCGCATCGTCCGCATCATGTGCTCGGGACGGGTCGATCCGCAGTTCATCCTGACCGCGTTTGCCAAAGGCGCCGACGGCGTGCTGATTGGCGGATGCCATCCCGGCGACTGCCATTATTCCGAAGGCAATTATAAACTGCTCCGCCGCGTACGCCTGTTGAACCGCATGCTCAGAGACATGGGCATCGAAGAGAAACGGTTCCGGCTGGAATGGATCTCCGCGTCCGAAGGCGACAAAGTCAAATCTGTAATTAACGAAATGGTCGCGCAGGTGAAAGCGCTCGGCCCGCTCGGATTGCCGAAGCAGTATGAAGAACTCGATAAGGAACTTGAACATATCGAACAACAATCGTCCGGAAAGGAGGCGCACAGCCATGTCGGATAAACCCAAAATCGGATTTTACTGGTGCGCGTCATGCGGCGGCTGCGAAGAATCGATCGTCGATCTCGCGGAAGACATCCTGACGGTCGCCGGCGCGGTGGATATCGTGTTCTGGCCGGTCGCGATGGATTTCAAAAAATCAGACGTCGAAGCCATGCCGGATCAATCCATCGTCGCGACTTTTATTAACGGCGCGATCCGTACGACGGAACAGGATGAAATGGTGAATCTCCTCCGGAGAAAAAGCCAGTTCGTCATCGCGTACGGTTCCTGCGCGCATCTGGGCGGCATTCCCGCGCTCGCGAATCAGTTTCCAAGAGAACAAATATTAAAATATGTTTACGAGGAATCGCCCAGCACGGTAAACGATGAGAAAACGCGGCCCGCGACTTCGATCGACATTAAAAGCCACACCCTCACCTTACCCGGATTTCATAAATTAGTCCGCGCGCTGGATCAGGTGATTGACGTGGATTATTATTTACCCGGCTGCGCGCCGACGCCGAAACTGCTCAAAGAAGCGGTGATGGCGCTTCTCCAGGGCAAACTCCCGCCGAAAGACTCCGTACTCGCGCCGGATATCGCGCTCTGCGATGAATGCCCGCGCAAGGACAGCAAACCCACGGATGTCGCTTACACCGAATTCAAACGCCCGCACTGGACTTTAATGGACGCGACGAAATGTTTTCTCGCTCAGGGCGTCGTCTGTATGGGCCCGGCCACGCGCGGCGGATGCGAAGCGCTGTGCGTCAACGGGAATATGCCTTGCACCGGGTGTTTCGGCCCGACCTCGCGCGTGCAGGATCAGGGCGCGAAGATGTTATCGTCGTTATGCTCCTCGATCAAACCGACCGACGAAGAAGGAATCGACGCGGTGCTCGAAGGCGTGCCCGATCCCGTCGGAACATTTTACCGGTACGGTCTGGCGGCGTCGATTTTACGGGTAAAAGTAAATAAAGAATAAACATTAAAAGCAGCTTCATGCTGAGCGAAGTCGAAGTATGAAGCTATTGGTTAGAAAATTATACAAGGTCTGTTATGCAAACCAGAAAAGTCACGATCGATCCGATTACCCGATTAGAGGGTCACGGTAAAATTGACATCTTTTTAAACGACGAAGGCGACGTTGATCACGCGTATTACCAGATTCCCGAGCTGCGGGGATTCGAGATCTTCAGTCTCGGCCGTCCCGCGGAAGATATGCCGCAGATCACGAGCCGTATCTGCGGAGTGTGTCCCACGGCGCATCACATGGCCGGCACGAAAGCGCTGGACGCGTTGTACAAAATCGAACCGACCTCGCCGGCGAAAAAACTGCGCGAACTGATTTACAATACGTTCATGCTCGAGGATCACGCGCTGCACGTGTACGTGCTCGGCGGACCGGATTTTATTGTCGGACCTGAAGCGCCCAAGGAACAGCGTAACATACTCGGCGTCATCGGGAAAGTCGGCGTGGATGCCGGCAAACGGGTGATCACGACACGCCGGCGATTGCGGGAACTGATCACGTATCTCAGCGGCAAGATCATTCATCCGGTGTTCGGCCTGCCCGGCGGCGTCGCGAAAGGGCTCACCAAACAGGATCTGCCGAAATTCCAGGAACTCGCCAAAGACAGTCTCGATTTCGCGCTGTTTACGATACAGGTGTTCAGAGACATCGTGCTTAAAAATGACGATTATGTTAAAATGATTACCTCCGACGCGTACACGCATCAAACGTATTACATGGGACTGGTGGACGAAAATAATAAAGTCAATTTTTACGACGGCAAGATCCGCGTGGTGGATACCGAGGGAAAGGAATACGCGAAATTTTCCGCCGATAAATATCTGGATTACGTCGCCGAGCGCGTGGAACCGTGGAGTTATGTCAAATTTCCTTACCTGAAACCGCTCGGTTGGCGAGGGTTTACAGACGGCACGGACACCAGTTTGTACGCCGTGGCGCCGTTAGCGCGATTGAACGTCTCCGACGGCATGGCCACGCCGAAAGCGCATGAAGCGTATGAGGAATTTTACAAAATCCTCGGCGCGAAACCGGTGCATCACACGCTGGCGAATCATTACGCGCGCGTCGTGGAAATGATACAGGCCGCGGAGAAAATGGTTGAACTGATCAACGATCCGGAAATCACCAGCGATCACATCCGTGTGATCCCGTTCGAGAAACCGACGGTCGGCGTGGGCGTCGTGGAAGCCCCGCGCGGCACGCTGTTCCATCATTACGAAACCGACGAACGCGGCATTCTTACGAAAGTCAATCTCATCGTCGCCACGCAGAACAATTCCGCCCGCATCGCGATGAGCGTCGATAAAGCCGCGAAAGGACTGATCCGCAAGGGACAAATCTCCGACGGACTGCTGAATAAAATCGAAATGGCCTTCCGCGCCTACGATCCCTGCAACGCCTGCGCCACCCACGCGCTGGGCCAAATGCCGCTGCGCGTGAATATTAAGGATATTACCGGAAACATTATTCAGACCATCAGGCGATAAATCAAAGGTCACTCCATTTAACATCACGCAACCAGATACTTGATATTCTATAAAAATTTTTTTTCTTTATGAGACACAGCCAGCGAAGTCTTAACAGCGGGTGGTATTCATTGAGGTAGAAATAAAATTAATGATTCGGGCTGAACGGAATATTCGACCCGCCACACCTAACCGGACGTACAGCAACAAACGATTGATTGGCTTTATTGCGGACAAACAAATAATAAAATCAGCTATGCCTACGCTTACTGAAATCGTCCAGGAACTGCAGACAGCGCTGGATGAATCGTTAAAGGCACTATCGGCGAAGTTTGCGACGATTCATACGCTCTTAAAATCTGCGGATATCGCCGCGGCGGATCAATCGGTTAACGAGCTTTTCCGGATGTACCTTGAGACGCACCGAAAGATCAACGGGCATCTGAAACTACTGATGGCCGAAGCCGACCGGCAGGAAAAAAAGTTTGGCGAATTGCATCTTGAAAAAGAACAATTCAAAGCGCTGTACGATACCTGCGTGCTGTTTGCTTCGGAATCGGAGCTCGAAGGACTTATCGCGTTTGCCATGGACCAGTTAACGTATCATCTCCAAGCCGACCGCGGATTTCTGATTCTGATAAATGAGCGCGGCGACACCGAATATCTTGTCAGCCGGAACTTCGAAGGGGAGACGATTGACGAACCGGCCCGCGAAGTCAGCAAAACCGTGATTCGTCAGACGCTGGATATACTCGAACCGGTCAAAGTGGACCATTCCGACGCTTCCGAGCAATTGATCCGGCAGGGCAGTTTTGTACGGCTGGGTTTGTGCTCCGTGCTGTCGGTACCGGTGATTTACCGTAAACAACTGCTCGGCGTGGTTTATCTGGACCGTAAGGAAGGCGCCGTTTGCTTCACCGACCGCGATCTGGCGTTTCTCGCGGCGTTTGCCCGGCAAATCGCATTCCGGATTAATGAGTTAAAGGAACTGCAGACCGCCAAATCCGACATGGAACGCCGCGACCGAAGCCGCCTGCAGGGACTGCGGGCGCAGCACCGCTTCGAGGAGATTATCGGCAAAAGTGATGCGCTGACCCGCGTGCTTGAAATCTGCGCCAAAGTAGCCGCCACCGATGCGACCGTTTTGATTCTGGGCGAAAGCGGTGTGGGCAAGGAACTGATTGCGCGGGCGCTGCATTTTAACAGCGACCGTTTTGAGGGGCCGATGATCGCCGTCAACTGCGGGGCGATTCCCGCCGACCTGCTCGAATCGGAACTCTTTGGTTATGAGCCTGGCGCGTTTACCGGCGCGGTCAAAGCCAAGCCGGGCCGTTTTGAACTCGCGCACCGCGGCACGCTGTTCCTCGACGAAATCGCCGAACTCTCTGTGAACCTTCAGGCCAAGATTCTGCGCGTCATCCAGACCCGTGAGATCGAACGGCTCGGCGGCACCGGTTCCAAAAAAATCGATATCCGCCTGATTGCCGCTACCAATAAAGACCTCGCCCGCCGGGTACGGGAAGGTAAATTCCGCGAAGACCTGTATTACCGCCTGAAAGTCGTCGAAATCGAAGTGCCGCCCCTCCGCGAACGGAAAGACGATATCCAATTGCTCGTCGATTATTTCATCCGCAAGTACGGCGAACGCCGCGTTACCGCCATCTCCGATGAAGCGCTCGAGGTGCTGGAAAATTACCGCTGGGACGGTAATATACGGGAATTGGAGAATGTCATCCAGCGCGCCATTGTGCTGGCCGGAAGTTCCATGATCGGCATTGCGGATTTACCGGCGGAAATCGTCAGCGAGACGGGGCAGGATTTTAAAGCCCCGTCGGGTCAGACGCTCGATGAGGCTGAAGCCGAGTTTCGCAAATGGTTTATTATTCGTACGCTCCGGAAAACCGGAAACAACAAAGCCAAAACCGCCGAACTACTCGGCGTGAACCGTTCGCATTTCTTCAAGATACTGAATCAACTGGGAATAAAGGAATAGAACTTTCGTGAACTAAAAAAGCATCCCCATCGGGGGATGCTTTTTTACATGGCGCATTTTCCTGTGGATTATTTCATTGTAGAATCTTTGGCTCCGGCGGCGGCGAGGGAATCCTGGCGCAACTTGTTGTACACTTCTTCTCGTCCGGCTTCACGCGCGGCTTCCAGCTGGCGCTTGCGAAGGATTGCGTTAAAACGGTTCGGCGAGATACGCGCCGTGCCTTTGGTGACAAACGTCCCAAAGGTGCCGTCGTTGTAGTAATTCCATACATAAAATCCGTCAATCATCTCATCCACCAGCCGAACTTCCTCAATCAGCTTGCGGGCTTCTTCCTTGGGCAACTGTTTCTCGTTGACCAGAAAATCCATGCAGATTTTTTCATGGGTGTCGCCTTTTTTAACCACAACCGGCTTGGGCAGTTTGGCTTTCAGGTCTTCGATGTCGGCGTTCATCTTTTCGATCTGAAGGTTTTTATCAAGTATCTGGTTCAGCAGACCGCGATAGGTCAGATCCTGTTCTTTTTCCACCATGCTCTGAATCAGCGCGAGCTGTTTCTTATCCATGCCCATGATACTGTCCGGAAGCTCAATCTGCTCGTCAGCCTTCTTGTTGGCGTTGTATTGGCGAACCGCATTGACGATATCTGAGTTTATCGCGCTGATTTCCTCATTCTTCTTCTGCACCTGTTTAACCAGCTTGTTAAATTCCTCGATACTGCTGACTTCCTTTGAGCCGCAGCCCACTATCGCGGCGATCGCCATCACCATAATGACTTTTTTCATGATTTAACTCCGTTGTCTTTGTTGTTATTAATATCTCCGTGTTTCGGGGCAGAAATTTATTATATTATTTTGTATAATCAATAAAAAAATTCAATTAGATACTTCATCCGTTATCTATTACCGGATTCATTTTTGGAAATTATATCCTGCAGGTGCTATGGTTTCAAAAAAATTTTATTCTTTCTATTTATTAAAAATTCAAATATTTTAAATGCAGTAATCATTATACCCGAAACGGTTCTCCGGATATCAATACATGAAGTATACAAAATATCTTTTTTGTCTGATTCTTCTGGCCGGATGCGGTTTGCCCGCTCGGGTCTTTCCTCAGTTTCCGGACTATATGATCAGCCATGTTTCCCTGGAACAGGGTCTTTCGCAAAGTGGTATCGAATTCATTATGCAGGACCGGCGCGGATTCCTGTGGATCGGCACACAGGACGGCCTGAACCGCTATGACGGATACTCATTCACGGTGTACAAACACGAACCATCCGATCCGTTCAGTATTTCCCATAATACCATTACCACAATCTATGAAGACCGCGAAGGCCGACTGTGGCTCGGCACCCAAAAGGGGTTGAACTGCTTCTATAACGGACAATTTATCCGGTACCCTTATGGCGCCGCCGATAGTATGAGTCTCTCTTCGGGGGAAATATACACAATCACGGGAGATGACTCCGGATACATTTGGATTGGCACTTACGGCGGCGGTCTGAATCGTCTGGATCCGGTCACGGGTAAAATAACCGTTTTCAAGAACCATCCGGATGACCCAAACAGCCTGCCTTCAAACAGCGTCCGGGAATTGTGTTATACGCGGAACGGCGAACTGTGGGCAGGCACTTCCCGCGGATTATGTCTGTATTCACAGGGTTCATTTAAAATATTCCAGAACCATCCGGACGACCCGTCCAGTATATCCGGTAATAGTATATATCGGCTGTCCGAAAGCCCTTCCGGCGACCTTTGGGTCAGTACCCACGATCATGGATTAAACCGTTTCAACCGTCGAACGGGTAAAGCCATCCGTTACCTTTCCCAGGACAGGGATCTTACCCTCCCGGATGTCACCTCCGTACTGGAACTTGAAGACAGCACCGTATGGATCGGAACGGCCGGAGGCGGATTGCATGTTCTATATAAGAACCGCATTATATACTTTCGTAATGATCCCTCAGACCCCAAAAGCCTTTCCAACAATGACATCACACGAATTTTTGCGGATCGATCGGGCAATATCTGGGTGGGCACCATGGGCGGAGGACTCAATAAATTTCGTCGCAATCCATTCGCCATATACAGCGCGCGTTCCCGAGAACCCTACCGAATCCCCGGAAACGAGGTATGGTCAATTATGGAAGACCGGAGCGACAATTTCTGGTTAAGCATCCGTCACATGGGCTTGTTTAAATATGAAAAACAAAAGACGCTGACATTCAGCAGCCGCGCTCCGGAACCCTACCGGCTTACGCACAGCAACGTATTGACGCTCCATCAGGACCGAAGCGGCGCAATATGGATCGGCACCTATCAGGGTCTGAACCGGTACGACGGTATGAAAATGATTCGATTTAATTATAATCCTGCGGATTCGAACGGAATCCCGGCGCCTACCATCATGGCGTCGCTGGAGGATTCCGCGGGCCAATTATGGTTTGCCTCTTTTGGCGGTGGTTTTTTCCGGTGGATTCCCGATCCGAAATCAGCCCGTCAGGGCCGCTTCATAACCTTTCAGCATAATCCGAAAAATCCCAACAGTTTGTCCAACAATGACGTCTTTGCGCTTATGGAAGACCGTCAGGGACATCTCTGGATCGGCACTTTCGACGGGTTGAACGAATTCGATGGAAAGAATTTTACAATATTCCGCCGGGATACCGCCGACCGGACATCCATCAGCCATAACACGATTCTGTGTATGCATCAGAGCCGGGATGGCACCATTTGGGTCGGTACGGATGGCGGCGGGGTCAATGCGTACCGCGACGGCCGGTTTCGGGCATACACCAAGAAAGACGGCCTGCCTAATAACGTGATTTACGGTATTCTGGAAGACGCCAGCGGTCATTTGTGGATGTCCACGAACGGCGGGTTGTGCCGGTTGACGCCCGGAAAAAACGGCGACGCTGATATCCGCTCTTTCGACGTGCACGACGGTTTGCCGAGCAATGAATTCAACCAGAGCAGTTATTACCGCAATAAAAAAGGAGAGATGTTTTTCGGCGGTATCAGCGGTATGATCCGTTTCCGGCCTGATGAACTGGTCGCCAGTACGTACCGGCCGCCGGTGTATATCACCGCGTTTAAAATTTACGACAAACCGGTTTCCTTTGGCCGCGATATATCTGAAGTCGGCGCTATCGACATCGCTTACTACGATAATTTCTTTTCCTTCGAGTTTGTCGCCTTAGACTATACTATCCCAGAAAAAAATCAATACGCCTATCAACTGGTTGGGTTTGACAGAAACTGGATATACTCCGGCACGCGTCGGTACGTCAGCTATACCAATCTCGACGGCGGCAATTATATTTTTAAAGTCAAAGCCACCAACAGCCACGGCGTCTGGAATGAAAATTCTCTCGAAATAAAAATTACCATCCATCCGCCGTTCTGGAAAACCGCATGGTTCCGCGTCCTGCTGACGCTGATAATCATGTCGTCCGGTTATTTCCTTTATCGTACGCGGGTGCGCGCCATTCAACACCGCAACGTCATCCTGGAACAACGCGTCCACGAGCGCACCCGGATGATCGAAGCTAAAAACGCGGAACTGGAAATGAAAAACGAGCAGATTCGCCGGCATCAGGAACAACTGATTCAGGCGGAAAAACTCTCCTCGTTGGGACGCCTCGTCTCCAGCATGTCGCACGAAATCAACAATCCCCTGAACTTTACCTGCGGCAGCCTCAACCTGCTGGAACAGGAAATCGCCGACGCGGAAGCCCTGCTCAAGGAAAAATACGACGCCAACGAACCGGTCACGGAAGATATCCGGAAGCTGACCGTGCACATCACCGCCATGAAAGAACTTGCCCAAACCCTCCAAATAGGCGTCGGCCGCATCAAAGATATCGCTGTGGGCATGCGCAACTTTTCGGTCATGCATGAGTCCGAGCCGGTGGAAGTGGAACTTCACATCACAGTCAGCTACCTGCTGTCGCTCATCCGCTCCCAGGACCGCCAGAACGTGGAAATTCATACGGAACTCAACGCAGTGCCGACCATCATGGGACTGCCCGGACAATTTAACCACGCCATCCTCAATATCATCAAAAACGCCATTGAATTCACGCAAAAGAAATACCCGCCGGACCAAAACGGCCATGTATGGATTAAAACCTACGTCAAAGACGGTTACATCGAAATATCCGTTCGCGATGACGGACCCGGTATTCCGGAGCAGCACCGTCACAAGATTTTCGAGCCGTTTTTCACTACCAAGGGCGTCGGTGAAGGCACCGGTCTGGGCCTGGCAATCAGTTACGGTATCATCCAGAACCATCACGGCGATATCCTGTGCCATTCCACTCCCGGCGAAGGTAGTGAGTTCATCATCCGCATTCCTCTCCCCAGTAACGATTCTGAGAATTTTATGGATGATTCTTTGGAACAATTGTAAAGGTTACCAAATATATTGACACCATCTGAACCATAAAAAAAGTGTCGTCATACCGCCGAGCGGATGACTACGAAATGGTTCAACGTGTTGAGTTCAGATACTGACCATGCGCGCTGAAAAGGCGTATTGGTTGGCTGTCATGGCCGTGAACTCCACGCACATGCCGGTGCGGCCAACTCGTGAAACGAAATTCTTTATTCGGTATTCTGTGGTTCGATAAATCCACAGAATTTCTACGCAAGATATCCCTCGCCTTCCTGTTCAATAATAACGGGATATTGAAAATATTTCATCATGGATTTTCTTAAGCCAATAACTTTTTTTGCATAATACACATTCAGTCCTGATTGAAAAAATTTAATGAATCGATGATGCTTGATCCAAACGCGCTATTTTAAATGGCTTCCTTTTATAATTGCCATCATAAAAGTCAGTAATAATGCGACGCCCGATTCGCTTAAAGCAAACCGGGCGTTAATCATTTATGTAATATAAGCGGCTGAATAAAAGGTTGTGCCGCTTATCAAGAATCCTTTACGAGCAGCCCATGCTGTTGCCGCAGTTCAGGCATTTGTAGCAGGCGCCGTTGCGGACGGTGATGTGTCCGCAGACGTCGCAGGCGGGCGCGTCGCCCATCATGGAGCCGAGCTGTTGTTCCATCAGGTTGGAAGCAGGCGCGACGGCGGTAGGGGGCGTTTTATCAATCCCCTCTTCTTCGGTCTTGGGTTCTTCCGCGACGTGCTTATCGGAATCCATCGCGGGCGGCACATGCACAAAATCGGTGCGGCCGAGATATTCCATACCGAGCACACGGAAAATAAAATCCAGGATGGAAGTCGCGTTCTTGATGTTCGGGTGGTTGGTGAAGCCGCTCGGCTCGAACCGCGTGAAGGTAAATTTCTCGACGAATTTTTCGAGCGGCACGCCGTACTGCAGGCCCATGGAAACCGCCACGGCAAAACAATTGAGCAGGCTCCGGTAGGCGGCGCCTTCTTTGAACATATCGATAAACACTTCGCCGAGCTGGCCGTCGTCGTACTCGCCGGTGCGGAAATAGATTTTGTGCCCGCCGACGAGCGCTTCCTGCGTGAATCCATGGCGTTTGAGCGGCAGCGGCTTCTTCTGCCCGCGGCGCAGTTCGAGATTGCTTTTATCAATCGCCTCCTGCACGGCTTTTTCAAGCTGTTCCCTGGTATACTGCAGGTTGGACGCGGACGATTCGTCGCTCTCCAGTTTCTTGCTGCTGAGCGGTTGCGAGAACTTGGACCCGTCGCGGTAAAGGGCAATTGCCTTGACGCCGAGTTTCCAGGCCTCCAGGTAAATCCGCTCGATATCCTGCACGGTCGCTTCGTTCGGGATGTTCACCGTTTTCGAGATCGCGCCGGAGAGGAACGGCTGCACCGCGGCCATCATCTTGATGTGCCCCATCGGCTCAATGTAGCGTTTGCCGATCCCGCATTTGTTGGCGCAGTCGAACACGGCCAGATGCTCTTCGCGAATCAGATGCGTGCCTTCCACGGTCTGCGCGCCCCCGATATAAATCACGGAACGGGAAATCTGTTCGCCGGACAGGCCTTTCTGCTTGAGCGACTTAATATTAATATGCGGCGTGTATTCATCCAGCGATTTATTTTTATTCACGTACGCTTCCGCTTCGGCGATTTCGGCGTCGCTGAAGCCCAAGCTGCGCAGTTGTTCGGGATTAACGTAAGGCGCTCCCTGGAACGTACCGTGCCCAAGGATGTATTTTTCGATGTTTACGATATCGTCCTGGCTGTAACCGAGGTGCGTCAAGGCTTGCGGCAGTGAGCTGTTCACAATCTTGAAATATCCGCCGCCGGCGAGTTTTTTCCATTTCACCAGCGAGAATTCCGGTTCGACGCCGGTGGTATCGCAGTCCATCAGCAGGCCGATAGTTCCGGTCGGCGCGAGCACCGTAGTCTGGGCGTTGCGGTAGCCGAACGTTTCGCCGAGGGCCAGACAGACGTCCCAGTCCTCGCGGGCGGCCTTAATCATGTAATCCGGCGCGTGCGTGGGATGAATCTTATACGCGGCGTCGCGGTGTTTCTGCATCACTTTAAGCATCGGCGCGCGGTTCTTCGCATAGCCGGCAAACGCGCCTTTGACGGCCGCAATTTCGGCGGAAGTGCGGTATCCCCAGGCATTCATAATCGCGGTGATGGAGGCGGCCAGCCCGCGGCCTTCGTCGGAATCGTACGGCAGCCCGTTCACCATGAGCAGCGTGCCGAGATTGGCGTATCCCAGTCCCAGCGGCCGGTAATCGTGGCTGTTCTGCGCGATTTTAAATGTGGGATACGACGACATATCCACGATAATTTCCTGCGCGATGATAAAAATGCGGCAGGCCTGGCGGAAACCGGCGTAATCAAAACGCCCGTGCTCATCGGCAAATTTCATCAGATTGATCGAGGCGAGGTTGCAGGCGCTGTCGTCGAGGAACATGTATTCCGAGCAGGGATTGGAGGCGTGGATGCGGTCGCTGTTGGGGCAGGTATGCCAGCTGTTGATGGTATCGTCAAACTGGATGCCGGGATCCGCGCAGGCCCAGGCGGCGTAAGCGATCTGGTCGAACAGCTCGCGGGCTTTGTATGTATTCACCACTTCGCCGGTCGTGCGCGCGATGGTCTGCCAATCGCCGCCTTCCAGCACGGCGTTCATGAACTTATCCGACACACGGACGGAGTTGTTGGAATTTTGTCCGGACACGGTCTGATACGCTTCGCCGTTGAAATCCGCGTCGTACCCGTCCTTGATGAGAGCGTGGACTTTCTTTTCTTCTTTGACTTTCCAGTTGATGAAGTCCACGATTTCCGGATGGTCCATGTCGAGGCAGACCATTTTGGCGGCGCGGCGCGTGGTGCCGCCGGACTTGGTGGCGCCGGCTCCGCGGTCAAGCACCGACAGGAACGACATCAACCCCGACGAGGTGCCTCCGCCGGAAAGCTTTTCCTGCTTGCCGCGCAGCGGCGAAAAATTCGTGCCCGTGCCGGAACCGAATTTGAAAAGCCGCGCCTCGTTCTTCGCCAACTCAAAAATGCCCATCAAATCGTCCTGAACGGACTGGATAAAGCACGCCGAACACTGCGGATGGGAATACGCATCGTCGGTCATCTCGATGGCGTTGCTCTTCGGATTCCAGTAATAATTGCCGCCCGAGCCCTGTATCTTGTACTGATGATACAGGCCGCAATTGAACCACACCGGCGAATTGAACGCCCCTTTCTGGTTCACGAGCAGATGCGTGAGTTCCATTTCAAACACTTCGGCGTCTTTGACGGCGTCAAAGTATCCGAGCCGTTCGCCTTCCTGCCGGATAGTATGCGCCACGCGATACACCAGCTGTTTTACGCTGTTTTCATAGCCCGCTCCCGGCACTCCCGCCTTACGGAAATACTTGGACGCAACAATATCCGTGGCCAACTGGGACCAGCTTTTGGGCACCTCAATGTCGTTCATCTCAAAAACCACCGTGCCGTCCGGCTCCGTGATTTTACTGGAACGCATCTCGTACTCCAGCTCGTCAAATGGATGCACGCCTTCATGCGTAAAATAACGGCTTAAACGCAAACCCCGCGCCCCGGTATAATCCACTCCATTAATAAACATGTCCAGGTTTTTTCCGGGCGCGTTTTTTACATTTTCGGTAATAGTAACATTCGGATGCTGAATAGACATCTATCAGTCCTCCCATCGTTAAAAAAAAATTTTCAGAAAAACGGTTCGTTTTACGCCTTTGGAAATTGATTTGATAAAACTCAAATCAAAGCAAAACATATTAGGTTTTGACAAAAAAAAACGCAAGACTTTTTTTGATATGCACACTAATTAACAACTTATCAACACTATATATATAGTATTAACAAAAACATAAGAAATACAATTTAAGTTATTAACATTAAAATAATACAAGGTATAATAAGGTATTTTTTTCGTAAATTTTAAAGAGTTATAGAAACCAATAATTTATATTCGCAAAATCTTACACAGAAGAAAAATTTGATGTAATATAGTAAATTGATAAAAATTTTTCCCGGTTTTAGGCGATACCTTTTAAGCGAAAATTACTTGATTATGGGATACAATTTTCAATTTTGAAAAAACCTGTTTAAAAAAACCGGCCGTTAGCTATAAACACAGGACCGGATATACTCCAAATTATGTGGAATCATTCCGCTCGTCGGTTGCCTCGAAGAGTAGCCCAGCCGCATACCACCTTTAAAAAGTAAACCGTCAAAAAAAAATATCCCGCAGAAAAAAACATTTTTTTCGGTTGGTAGATGGTGCGGTTTTGTTGGCCTGTCCGTAGCGCGGAGCCAGAGTCGTGGACCCAAGCGTTTTCGGAGTACGGCGAATAGCATCGTATATCACAACGGCGCGGTGGGGGTAACCCATGGGTTGAAAATATTGCTTGATTTGTTCCTCGGTCGTTGGTAATTTTACAAGCCGTTGGACGACGCCCTGGTCATCCATGGCGACAATCATGAGATTGTCTTTGTGTAAGTCGATACCTGAGAATAACATAAAAACCTCCTGGTTTTGGTTAAAGAAAACTGTTCTACCATGATTGAATCATAATCGTGAGGTATTTTTGAAAATATCAGGCGGTTAGTCGTTCGTTCGCCACGCGGATAGACAAAGAAATTATGATAGAGTTATTTAAAATAGATTTTCAGTTAACTAATGGTCTGCGTGATTTGCACACGCCACGTGCGAGGAAGCTTTTTTGTAATATCTTATCTTATACCCCTTGCACAGCGCGTCGCATTGCTGCGGAATGTTATAGGCAAGCGCGAAAAGACAGAACTGACAACGAAAATTGAGAGCAACCCATTGTGAAAAGACAGAAAAAAAATGAAATATTGACAAGACATAGAATCAGTCAACATCCCGCAAGCTTTCGGAACCGACCCTTCTGTATTTTGTATTTTCCCAACAGCACATTTTTAATTTTTCTGTCAATCCACATTTGGCACGTTGTCAAATTCTTCTTAGCGCATAAGACCGGAAACAAAATTATATGTATATTTGACCAAATTGTCCAAACAGATTGGTCAAATGTTAAAAAAACTTGAATATATCAGACGATTAAAAGAAGAAATAAATCTTCCACTTTGAAAAGTTGCTGCCAACTTGATGTTGATACTTCTACTCTTAGCAAGGTTGAACGTGGAGAAAGACTAATGGCAATTGACTATATGAAACCACTAAGCCAAATCCTGAAAATTGATTACAAAAAAATTCAAGTTCGGTTTTTGGCTGACAGTATAAAAGCGAATTACGAGAAGTTAGTGTATTTAGAAGATGGATTGGACGCAATCATTAAACAATTAAAAAAGAACAAGAAGTAATGCCAACAAAATTTTTTACTAATCAAGACGATAACAGTCTCCTTAAGAAGTTTGAGGGCGTATTTACCAACATCGAAAGCATAAGACATTTTGATGCATTGGTTGGCTATTTCAGGGCTTCCGGTTATTTTAAAATACGTGCATTCCTTGACAAAATCCCTAAAATCAGAATCCTTGTAGGAATAAACGTTGACCAGCTAATCAAAAAATATCATGACAAAGGCCAACTCTATCTTGAAAATCCCGATGAAACAAAAGCAGACTTCCTTGAAGAAATCATAAAGAATATTCAGGAAGCCAACTACGATGAAGTTACAGAAAAGGGAATCCTGCAATTCATTGATGACCTGGTAAGTGGTAAAATTGAACTGAGAGCTCACCCAAAAAAGAAAATCCATGCAAAGGTTTATATATTCAGACCAGCAACATTCAACGAATATGCACCTTGCGAAGTTATTACTGGCTCTTCAAATTTAACTGATGCCGGACTGGGTGCAAATCCTGAATCCAACTATGAGTTTAATGTTAGTTTGAGGGAATACGAAGATGTAAAATTTGCTACCGAAGAGTTTGAAAGGCTATGGGCTGAATCTGTTCCCATTTTACAAGCAGAAGCAGAAAGAATCAAGAACCAGACGTATTTGCGCGATGACTTTACTCCGTTTGAGTTATACATCAAAATGCTGATTGAATATTTTGGTAAACGTGTAGATTACGACCCGTACAATATTGACCTGCTTTTACCTCCGAAATACATTAGGCTAAAATATCAGTCAGATGCTGCCAATCAGGGCTACGCCATTATGATGAAGCACAATGGTTTTATTCTGGCTGATGTGGTGGGTTTAGGAAAAACGATTATTGCCTGTATGATTATTAAAAAGTTCATTTATGAAAATGGTACTCATACAAAGGTTTTGGTTGTTGTGCCACCTGCAATTGAGGATAACTGGAGACGGACAGTAAAAGAGTTTGAACTGGATAATCAATTTCGTTTTATCACTATTGGAAGTCTGCATAAAGTTTTAGATAGAGATAATAATTCTTATCCTAACCCTGAAGACATTGATTTAATTGTTGTTGACGAATCCCATAAATTCAGAAATGATTACACCGAAATGTACTTAGCTCTACAGGAAATATGCAAAATGCCAAGAAAAAGGCCTGCTGAAAATGGAGATTCAAGAAAGAAAGTAATTTTAATTTCTGCAACCCCTTTAAATAACAGACCACAGGATATTGAAAACCAACTTTATCTTTTTCAGGACAGAAGAAACAGCACTCTTGAAAATATCCGCAACTTACAGGAATATTTCAAACCAATTAATGAACAGTATAAAAAATTGGCTTATGAGAAAAAACTGAATATCAAAAAACTGAAAGCGCTATTCCAAAAGTTGCGAGATGATGTAGTGGAGCCACTTGTAATCCGAAGAACAAGAACAGACATTGAGAACAATAAAGAATATCTTGAAGATTTGGAAAAACAAGGAATAAAATTCCCCAAAGTTGGCGACCCCATTGCACTATACTATGAATTGGATGGGAACTTGAGTGAATTGTTTTTCGATACCGTTTCGCTTATTACTAATCTTGATGAAGATGGGAATAAAATTGATGGTTTAGGATATTACCGTTACCGGGCTATTGAGTTTCTTGCTAAAGAGGAAGACAAGAAAATGTACGGCAATGTGGAATCCATATCGGTCAGGTTATCCGCCATTATGAAAACACTTTTGGTGAAACGCCTTGAAAGTAGTTTTTATGCTTTCACTCAATCATTGTCAAGATTTCAGAAAGCCATTGACAATATGCTGACAATGTTTGATGATAACAGGATTTTTATTGCACCTGATTTAGACATCAACAAATTGCTCGCAGAAGGTTTAAGTTATGATGAGATTGAAGCTAAAATCAACGAAAAAGGAGGAAACAATAAAGAATATAAAAAAGATGCTTTCGATGAAAAATTTGTTGACTTGCTCAGGCAGGATAAAGAAAAGGTGGATGATTTAATTGAACGCTGGAGTAAAGTAAAGAAAGACCCGAAGCTGATTGAGTTTGCAAAACAAATGAAGGAGGAATTTTTTAAAACCGACCAAAACATTAGCGGCAAACTGATAATTTTTACCGAATCAAAAGAAACAGCAGAAGAATTAACGGAAAAACTTGCAAAGATTACAAAGAAAAAAGTGCTGACCGTAACTGCCGAAAACAGAAAGTATGTCGAGAGTACTATCCGGGAAAATTTTGATGCCAACCTTGAAGAAGAAAAATGGAAATCGGATTACGATATTATTATTACCACGGAAGTACTTGCAGAAGGCATCAACCTGCACCGAAGTAATGTAGTAGTAAACTATGATGTCCCCTGGAACTCCACTCGATTGATGCAACGCATCGGTCGTGTTAACCGTATCGGTTCAAGAGCCGACAAAATCTACGTTTATAACTATTATCCTTCCGCCCATGGCGATGCTCAAATTCATTTGGTAAACAACGCCCTGCGTAAATTACAGGCATTTCATACAGCTTTTGGTGAAGATAACAAGGTATTCTCTGTTCTCGAAGAAAAAGGAGAAGGTGCTTTATTCGGAAATAAAATTCAAAAAGAGGAAAGCGAAATTCTAAAGTATTTGAATGAATTGAGAGATTTCAGAAAGAAACATCCTAAGATTTTTAATGATATTGCTAAAATCCCTAACAAAGCAAGGTGCGGAAGAAAAGTTCCCGAAGAAAGGCAACTAACCTTATTGGACACTGAAAGCGGTGAAATAAATTACCCGTTGCAAAACACATCACTGACCTATCTGAAAAGTGAAAATCATCCCGGTATCTTTTGCCTCATCACTCCCGAAATGAATATTATTGAAATGAATTTTTTACAGGCAGTCAAATTGTTTAAAGCTCCTGATTCAGAAAAGGCAATTGCCTTGCATAAATTACACCATAAACAAACATTGGCAGGTCTCGAATATTTTAAGTCGGAAAAAAATCAGGAAAATGTTCAGACGGTATCTCGTAGAAACTTAAGTCCGGCAGAAAATAAAGCCATTTCAAACATTAACGCATTAGTGAAAATTGCACCCACCGAACAAAAACGAATGGCACTACTAAGGGCTTTAGATATTATCAAAAAAGGAACTTTTGCTTCGAAGGGATTACCAAAATCCATCAATGATTTTTTTACTTCAAATGCGGGATTGCTCAAAGAGCCGGAAAAGTTTATTGAGCAATTATTTATTACCGTTCTCGATAGGTACGACCTTTCTCCCGGTTCCGAGGAAATGCCTCAATCAGATAAAGCACACAAGGGAATTGTAAATCCTCAAATTGTAATCACTCAAAGTTTCAGTTAAACCCCTCGAATTCGAGAGAATTAAAATGAAGAAGAATATATGACCAAACAAAAATCAATTATTGTTCAAAATATTCCTGTTCAGGTAATTATTGAAAATAAACTGGATTATATCTGTATAACTGACATGGCAAATGCCAAAGAAAATGAAAGCCGTGCCGCGGATATTATCAAAAACTGGATTAGAAACCGATATACCCTCGAATTTTTAGGAACCTGGGAACAAATGTATAACCCAAATTTTAAAGTGGTCGAATTCGACCACTTTAGAATGCAGGCCGGCTTGAACTCTTTCGTGCTCAGTGTTTCAGAATGGATAGCTAAAACAAATGCTATCGGTTTTATCGTTAAGAAAGGCCGATATGGTGGCACTTATGCCCATAAAGACATTGCTTTCGAATTTGGCTCAGCTATTAGCGCCCCATTTAAACTTTTTCTTATCAAAGAGTTCCAGCGTCTGAAGGAAGATGAAAATAACCGTCTTCAACTTGAATGGAACCTCCAACGAACGCTCGCAAAAGTCAATTACCGTATTCATACCGATGCCATCAAAGAAAATCTGATTCCAAAAGAACTTTCCAAAAATGAAATAAACTTTATTTATGCCAATGAAGCAGACATGTTGAATATGGCTCTTTTCGGTAAAACTGCCCAGGAATGGCGAAATGAAAACCCCGATGCCGAGGGAAATATCAGGGATATGGCAACCATTGAGCAATTGGTGGTTTTAAGCAACCTCGAAAGTATAAACGCGGTGTTAATCCATCAGGGTTTATCACAACCCGAGAGGCTTACACAACTCAACCAAATAGCTATTACACAAATGAAATCATTAATTAAAAGTCCGAACATGATTAAAAAGATGAAATGATATGCCAGCCAACAAAATTCAATTACAACAAGCATTACACAAACCTTACGACAGGGTTTTGTTTTCCCGTGAAGTTTTAAGTCCGGTTTTTGGTTCAGGATTTACGCTTAATTCCTCTTTAATGCCGGCATCGGTATCACCCAACAAATCGGAATCGGCTGTTATTGATAAAGTTTGGATTTACGGAAAAATTCAATTGGACGACAGCACCGAAATTACATGCTACGAAGTGAAGTTGCAACCCAAAGTCCGCATCGAACAAAGCAGGGTGGCTATTCAGCAATATGTGCGCAAGCTACTTACAGCCGGGCAAGCGGCTTTAATCAACTTTGTGGCACCGGCAAATAAGAATGTATGGAGGCTTACGCTGGTTGCCAAAGACAGCGTGCTTACCGAAAAGGGGGTAAAAGAAAAAACCACCAATGCCAAACGATACACTTTTTTATTAGGCCCTTCGGAAAGCTGTAAAACAGCAGCCGAACGCTTTGAAACGCTGAGTACCGAAAAGGAAATTACGTTTCAAACACTTGTCAATGCCTTCTCCGTTGAAAAGCTGAGTAAAGCCTTTTTTGATGAATATACCCTGCATTACCAAAACTTTTGCGATTACCTGCAGGAATCCAACTACCGTAAATCGGTTTTCAATATTACCTTCCCTGCGGGTGCTTCAAAACAGGAAAAGGATAAAGCCGGTAAACCCATCCGTGATTTTGTAAAGAAACTGCTTGGGCGTATTGTGTTTCTATACTTCGTTCAGAAAAAGGGTTGGCTGGGTGCAAGCGATACCCATTACTCCGATGGTCTGGGCGATTTCATCAAACAACTTTTTCACCAATCGGGCGGAAACGATGCTTTTTACAGCAATTGGCTCACCGTTCTTTTCTTTGATACACTCAACAGGGAACGCCCCAACGATGATTTTACAATGCCCGATGCCCGCCTGCCGAACGGGCAGGGGAAAATGGTGAAAGTTCCTTTCCTCAACGGTGGTTTGTTCGACAAAGAGGAATTTGACGAACATTTGCTGACTTTTCCTGCAAAGCTTTTCCACAACCCCGATTTTGAGGATACCATATTAACCCCTAAAAACAATGGTTTTGCTCGCGGTTTTCTCGACTTTCTGGATGCCTTCAACTTTACTATTTACGAAGACAGCCCCGACGACCACACCGTAGCCGTTGACCCGGAAATGTTAGGCCATATTTTTGAGAACCTTCTGGAGGACAACAAAGATAAAGGCGCTTTTTATACGCCCAAGGAAATTGTGCATTACATGTGCCAGGAAAGCCTGATTGAATATTTAGCAACAGGACTACAGAACCACTATACTGTTTATAGGCAACTTGGTGATAATCAGATTGAATTATTTGGGAATGAAGTTCGAACTGGTCAACTGAAATTAATTGAAGAGTTGGGCGAAAAAGGTCTCGATAGAGAAGAAGTTGCCCATATGGTAAAAAACAAAGACATCAGTAAGTTAACCCAAAAACAATTATGCTCTATTGACAGTTTGCTCGATAAAGTAAAAATCTGCGACCCTGCCATCGGTTCCGGTGCATTCCCCATGGGCTTATTACAGGAAATCTTCAGCATTAAAGAACTCATTGCCTACGAAACCGGCAAGCCGTGGAACCCTGCCCAAACCAAGCTGAACATTATCCAAAACTCCATTTACGGGGTAGATATTGAAAAAGGTGCGGTGGATATTGCCCGCCTGCGCTTTTGGCTAAGCCTGGTAGTGGACGAAGAAAAGCCCAAAGCCCTGCCTAACCTCGATTATAAAATTGTGGTGGGCGACAGCCTCATAAGCAAGTTCGATGGCGAAATTGTGGAGATTGACTGGGAACGAAAAAGCAGTGTAGGCAAAGCCGATGCGTATGTACAAAATGTACAGCGACTGCTGAAAGAAGTTGCCGAAAAACAAAAGCAGTACTTTAGCCCCAACAACAAAAACAAAAAGAAACTGCAGGCAGACATCCGTAACCTGAAAATTGAATTGCTCATTAACCAACTTTCTTTTAATAAAGAGCTTTACATAAACAAAACTGTGCAAAAAGGTGGCTTTATGCCCACGGCAGCCGATATTAAGCATAATACCGAACGTGAATTGCAAATTGCCGGTTTTAATAACCTGATTGGTAAACTGAAAAAACTGCTGCAACACCCCGATGAACCCTTTAACCATTTCGACTGGAAACTCGATTTCCCCGAAGTGCTCAACCCCTATCTGGTGCCCGATGAAAACCAACGGGGGTTTGATATTGTGATTGGGAATCCGCCGTATATTTCAACAAAAGGTATTGATAGTCAATATAAAATAATTTTGGAAAAAAAATTTGGCTTTGCTGATGATGCCTACAATCATTTTTTCTTCAAAGGAATTCAATTATTAAAAAACAATGCACTGTTGACCTACATTTCTTCTAAAACTTTTTGGACTATACAAACAAAAAAGAATCTGCGTGAACTACTCTTGGGAAATACAATACTTCAATTATTTGATACTGCAAATCCTTTTGAAAATGCGATGGTTGATACCTGTGTTGCAATTGTAAAAAAAGCCCCTCCCCACTCAGAACACATTGTGTTATTCTTCGATGGTAAAACAAGTTTTACCGAACCCCAAAAGTATACCTTCCCCCAAAACAACTATGCTAATGCACCAAACAAAGTCTTTTTCATACCAACTGATCATAACAAAAAAATATACGACAAGTTCGGAAGAAAAGTAAATGAACTTCTTACCAAATGGTGGGATAAAATTTCAACAAGCAAGAATATTGAAAAAAATAAAATAGAACTTGAAACATACCGTAACTCTTTACAACCTGGTGATATTACTTTATTGGGGCTCATTACTGAAGGTGGTCAAGGTTTAGCCACAGCTAACAATGGAAAATACATAGGTGTATTAGATGGTACTAAGTGGGCAGAAAATGTAAGAATACAAAGACCTGAAAAGCTGTTGTCAGCCACTGAATTTTGCAAAAAAGAAAATATAAAAAACAAAGCCGATGCTCAGCAATTTTTAAACGCACTTAGTGAACAAGAAATACGACAACTTTTTGATAATTTGAAAGAAAAGTACGGACGTGATATATTTGGTCAGGGCTGGCTATATCGTATTGTTAACGAGAATGAAATAGCCAATGTAGATTTGCTTACCGACGATGAAAAATTGAACGGGATTGAAGGTACAATAACCTTTGTGCCTTACGACAAAGGCGACAAAGACGGCAACCGCTGGTACGCCCCAACACCGTATTATATCGATTGGAGTAGAGAGAATGTAAAAGTTTTACAAACAGACCCAAAAGCAAGATGGCAAGGTTACCAATTCTATTTCCGTGAAGGGTTTTGCTGGAATAATGTTTTATCAGATGAAAAAATAAAATGTAGATTAAAAGAAAAGTCTGTTCATTCTACAGAGGCAATGACATTTATTTCATTAATACCTAATCTGGCAAATGACAAATATTTAGTATGTCTTTTAAATTCCACTTTTTTGGGCAATTATAGAATGGATTTTATTAATGTGTCACATCACTTAACCACTGGCGATGCTAAAGAATTTCCAATAATTATCCCTACTTCGGACCAATTGAAACAATTTGAAGAAATTTTCAATAGGGCATACGGAGTTCAGAAATCAAAGTTTGAAGGTAAAATAAGTGAAGTCGAAGCAGAGAATCAGCTTGAAGTAATACAGAAAGAATTGGATGAAATGGTGGAAGAAATGTATATGGAATAGATAAAATTTATGAGAGGAGAACCATACATAGTCAAACAACTACTTCAAAAGGCAAAAGATAGTGCTTTATTAGCAATAGAATACTATAACAAACCGGCAGTATCTTTTAAATCAGAAGGCTTCATAGTAATGATGTGTATTGCATGGACTGCTTTTTTCCATGCCTATTGTTTAAAGAATAAAATAAAACCTTGGTATAGAAAAAAGGAATTAGGCAAAAAGCCTCGTTTTGAATATATAACAGAGAAATTGCCTGATGGAACACTGATTAAAGATAAAAAATGGTGGGAATTGAATAGATGTATAAATGAATTCTTTAAAGAAAAACCAGATACAGCCGTTCAAAAAAATATTGAATTCTTATCTGGTCTCAGAAATTTAATAGTACATAGAAACTTACCAGAATTAGATGCAAGCATTTTTGCAGAATGTCAGGCTTGTATACTGAATTTTAATAATTACCTAAAAAAATATTTTAGCGATAAACAAGATTTAAGTAATTTATTATCTTTTTCAATACAGATATTTAATAATGCGAAAAATTTTCTTGAAGCTTCAAATAAAGAACTCAAAAACAAAAATGCAACTGAGGTAGTAGATTTTATTAAAAGTTTTCGAAGTTCCTTATCAACGCAAATTTTAGAATCATCAGAATATTCTTTTAAAGCAGTGTTATTTCAAGTAAAAAATCATGAATCAAAAGATGCTTTGGCTTTGAAGTTCATACATGAAAAAGATTTAACTGATGAACAAAAAGAACAATTGGGAAATATGGGAATTGTGCTGATTAAAGAGAAACAGAGCTTTTTAGACGGTGTTCCATCGGATTATATTTATACATATGAATGCCTTTTAAACGAATTAAAGAATAATATTAGCGAGTTTAAGAGAAATAAAAATTTCCACCAGATAAAAAAGCGAATATTAGAAAAAAATCCAAAACTAAAATATACTAGACATTTAGACCCTAATAATAGTAAAAGCTCAAAGAAAGATTATTATCATAAAGAAATAATTAATGAGTTTAAAAAAGTGTATAGTGAAACTACTTAACCTATGACGAAGTAAAAGTAATAGACCCCGATTTTCCGCTTAGCCGGCAGGAATATGAAGCCATTCGACTGGAATAAACCCTCTGTGCCCCTCCGTGCCCTCTGTGGTTAAAGAAACAATTCACCACGGAGAACACAGAGAACCACGGAGAAAAAATAAAAACTCTGTGCCCCTCCGTGCCCTCTGTGGTAAAAAAACAATTTACCACGGAGAACACAGAGAGACACAGAGAAAAAGAAATAATTATGATTGAAAACCTTATTACCGAAAAAATTATTGGCTGTGCCATTGAAGTGCACAAGCAATTAGGTCCCGGCTTGCTCGAAAGTGCATACGAAGAGTGTTTGTATTACGAACTCATCAACTCGGGGCTGGAAGTGAAGAAACAACTTGCATTGCCTTTGGTTTATAAAGAAATAAAACTCGATGCCGGCTACCGCATCGATTTGCTTGTGGAAAACAAAGTGATAGTTGAAATTAAATCGGTTGATGCCCTTGCCGAAATACACAAAGCACAACTGATGACCTACATGAAACTGGCAAATATAAAAGTTGGCTTGCTGATGAATTTCAATGTCACAAAATTAAAAGACGGCATTGTGAGATGGATAATCTAAAGTCAATTCACCACGGAGTAAAAAACAATTCACCACGGAGCACACAGAGATACACAGAGAAAAAAAACTCTGTGCTCCTCAGTGCCCTCTGTGGTAAAAAACAATTCACCACGGAGAACACAGAGGTACACGGAGAAAAACCTCTGTGCCCCTCCGTGCCCTCTGTGGTAAAAAAAACCTGAAAAGGACGCAAAAAATTAATAATGATAATGGTTTACAGGGACTGGCGACAGAATGCATGGGGCAACAGGCGGTATATTTTATTGTTGATTCAGTGAGGTTTTCAGCGTTTCAGCATCTTATAAACTTTCGTGTAACTTGACAGGTCAGCACTCCGAACTCGGCAATAAAACATACCTCCGGACCTTTAATCGAAATGCTCTATGAGATACTCTCGCCGGACAAATTACTGCGCCTCTAGCTTGAAAAATACGCAACATTCTTCTTTATATATCAGGTTGTTCAAAACGCTTATGCCAAAAGGGTTCTTGTTGACCGGGAATTTCAACGGAAAAAAAACGAACTGGTATAAATCAAAATTACCGGTACAAAGCCGGATTTTAACAATGAATTCTTTGAAATAAACGAAAAGACCATCTACAAGATAAAAGACACCCAGGACAACGATAATACAAGGGTAATAAAACTTGTAAAAAGTATCGAAAGAATAGCGGAGCTGGAATCGGACGACCCCTTCCTTATTGGAATAAAAGAACGGGCTGAAGCAGTAGAAGAAAGATACGTAGACCGCCGCCTATAGACATTATACTATGCTAGGTTTCAGTCACCAAAACAGCATACCACCTTTAAAAAGTAAACCGTCAAAAAAAAATATCCCGCAGAAAAAACATTTTATTCGGTTGGTAGATGGTGCGGTTTTGTTGGCCTGTCCGTTGAGCGGAGCCAGAGTCGTGGACCCAAGCGTTTTCGGAGTACGGCGAATAGCATCGTATATCAGGCGGTTAGCCGTTCGTCCATCCCGATTTGCGAGGTTTAAAAAAGATTACGATAAAGAAATGTAGGTTTAACATAGTTAACGCATATCGGGATTCGCATATGGCGCGCGCTGATCCGCCTATGGCGGGCTATTGTTACAGTTTTTTAGATATCGCGCGTGCGTCACGGCGGCTACCCGCGGAACGATAACCGCCGTTGCATTGGAATTTTTATGGTTTTTTGAGTCGGTTTTATTTTGAAATAATAAGCGCTTTTCATCGCGCCGTTTTTAACAATTCTGTTTCGCCGCAACGATACAGGCTTCCGTTTCGGTTGTGGGGTTATTCAAACTGGAATCCGAGCTGTTCCTGGAGTATATGCGTACAGAAGGTTTTGCGGTGGATGGCGGAGAGGCCGTATTGCCGTACCAGCTGGATATGTTCCGGCGTGGGATACCCTTTGTTTTTAGCGAATTGGTATTGCGGGAAAATGCGGTCGTATTCAGTCATCAGCCGGTCGCGGGTAACCTTGGCGAGAATGGAAGCGGCGGCGATGGTGAAGCTGCGGGCGTCCCCCTTGACCACGGCGCGCTGGCGGCTGTAGTAATGATGCCCGGAGGGAAACGGCGCCTTGTTGCCGTCCGCCAGCACGAAATCCGGCTTCACGGACATCTTCTCGGCGCAGGCGCGCATCCCTTTTAGCGACGCCTGCAGAATGTTAATTTTATCAATTACGTCATGCGGAATAATTTCCACATGAAACGCCAGCGCCTGTTCCTGAATCTGCTCGAAAAAATTCTCCCGCTCCTTCTCGGTGAGCATTTTCGAGTCCGTAACGCCTTTGATGAACGTTCCCGGGCGGAATATCACGCCGGCCACCACGACCGGACCCGCCAGCGGCCCGCGCCCCGCCTCGTCCACGCCGGCCAGACAGGTATAACCCTGTTCCCAGAGTTCCTGCTCAATCTGCAGCAGCGGATGTAAACGAATATCCGTCATCGCCATAAAAAAAGGGTTGGAAATTCCAACCCTTAATTTAGCGGATTTAATTAAAAACCCAAGAAGTTTTTAAAAAACCGTTTTAGCTTTTTGTGGCGGCCCACTTATGGATTTCTGAGCGGAACCACTCGTCGGCCTCTTCCGTCCATTTGAAATGCTGACGGATATATTCCATCGTTTCTTTTTCAATGTCCGTATAGCGGTTGCCGTCCATCACGAGTTTCAGCAGGTTTTCGGCGTCGGCCTTGGAAATGCGTCCGTCGCCCTGGCCGGCCACGGCTTTTTCGGCAGCTTCCAGCAGACCCCGGTCGTATTTCTTGCCGTCGATTTCCTTATAATACGATGCGTCGCCTTTTTGCTGCGAAGCCTGGTATTCCGCGACAGCCTTGGCTTCCTTCGCTTTTTCATACTGCGTGGCGGACAGGACGATCTTCTTGTTTTCCTTGTCAAATTCAATCACCACGAGATGCAGTTCGGTGCCTTCGGCTATTTCGGTTTTTTTGTCGGTCTTGGGCATATGCGACGTGGGCACAAATCCTTCGACGCCGAGCGGCAGTTCGACAATGACGCCTTTTTCGATGGTGCGCATAAACCGGCCGGTGGTCTCGGTGCCGGGCGCGTACGCTTCCATAAAGCCGTCCCACGGATTCTCGGTGATATGCTTGTGGCTCATGGAAATGCGGCGGTTTTCTTTGTCGATACCCATGATCACCACTTCCATCTCATCGCCCTTCTTGACGATTTCGTTCGGATTGCGGACTTTCTTTGTCCAGGACAGGTCGGAGATATGCACCAGGCCGTCAATGCCGGGCTCGAGTTCCACGAACACGCCGAAATTCGTCAGGTTGCGCACCTTACCCATATGTTTGCTGCCGATGGGATATTTGTTATCCACCTGATCCCACGGATCGTTCTGCAGTTTTTTGATGGACAGGGATATCTTACGCTCGCTGGCAACGATGCTGACCACTTCGGCTTCCACTTCATCGTTGATCGCGAAAATCTGGGACGGATGCTTGACCGTCTGGTTCCAGGACATTTCAGAAATGTGGATGAGACCTTCGATGC
This sequence comes from uncultured Bacteroidota bacterium, assembly GCA_964609675.1. Classification (GTDB taxonomy): domain Bacteria; phylum CLD3; class CLD3; order SB21; family JBBIRG01; genus CAZSRX01. Next base: position 33,570 of record CAZSRX010000022.1, read on the forward strand.
CCTTTTCAATTTCGATAAAGGCGCCGTAGTCGGTAATGGAAACGATGCGGCCCTTGACAAGGCTGCCGACGGGATATTTTTCTGCGGCGGTAACCCAGGGTTCCGGGAACATCTGCTTGATGCCGAGCGAAATGCGGTCTTTTTGTTCGTTGAAATCGATGACCATCACTTTGACTTTTTCGTCGAGCTTGAACATTTCGGAAGGATGCTTCACGCGGCCCCAGGACATATCGGTGATGTGCAGCAGGCCGTCCACGCCGCCAAGATCGATGAACGCGCCGAAATCGGTGATGTTCTTGACCGTGCCTTCGAGAATCTGGCCTTTATGCAGTTCGGCAAGAATTTTCTCGCGCTGGCCGCGGGTGGCTTCCTCGATAAGTGCGCGGCTGCTGACGACCACGTTCTTGCGCAGGTTGTTGATCTTCACGACCTTAAACTGCATTTCCTTATTCACGTACGCGTCAAAATCGCGGATCGGCTTGACGTCGATTTGCGAGCCGGGCAGGAAACAGTCCACGCCGCGCACGTTCACCACCATGCCGCCTTTGATGCGTTTGGTGATGGTGCCCGTCACGGTCTCGCCCGTCTCGGCCAGGCGGCAGATGTATTCCCACACCCGCATGAAATCCGCTTTCTTATGGGACAGAATCACCTGCCCGTCTTTGTCTTCCAGATTGTCAAGATAGACCTCGATCTCGTCGCCGACTTTGAAATTGCCGATGGTATCTCCGAATTCGGCGATCGGGATAACTCCCTCGCTCTTGAAGCCGATGTCAACCTTAACTTCGGTCTCGTTGATGGCGAGTATCTTTCCTCTCATGATTTCACCCTGGGTAATCGTATTCAGGGTGTTTTCATACATGGACCGTAGCGAGTCAAATTCGCTCTGGTCGTAGTCTTCGTTGGTTTCTTTGAACTGGCTCAGGGGGATTACGGGTTTGCCGTAAGTCCGTTTGATTTTTTGGGTTGCGGTTTCAGTCATTTAATTTTTTTACTTGCTTTAACCGTCGGATGATTTCCTGCACGCGGTTATTGCAACACTCCTTATAATGGCCCCGGTTTTGCGGGGGTTGGTTTGGCGCCCGTGCCGGCGCGGTTCGGTTTTTTAAGGGACGCTATTATACAAAAATAAAACTTTTCACGCAATAAAAATATAAAAAACCCGGAATCTCAATCCCGGGTTTTTTATAGACTATTTTTGGTCGGCTGCGTGGGATTATCCTGGCTTTACGGTTGTAAATTCACCGTACCGGAAGCGACCGCAACGACCTTTTTGCGCTTTGACCGTTTAATCAGCTTTACAATAAGCCAACCGATAAAGAATAGAAGCGCCCAGAACGGAATACCGGCAATTAAAATAACGATAATGACCCGCAGCACGTGCGCGAATCCGACAAAACCTTCTTTAAAACCCTCGCCGATGGTGGCCCAGAAACCGCCGCTGGCGCTGACCGCCACGGGATAAGGTTCATGTACCGTCAGCGTAATGGTCGAAAAACTCGTCTGATCGGCGAGGAAACGCTTGCGGCCTTCCATACGTTCAATCTCCTCGCGTACCTCCGTCAGCTCGCGCTCCACATCTAATATCTCCCGAACGGTTTTGGCGGTTTTGAGGATTTCCTGAAACCGCGCCTCGGCCTTTTTCTTGTTCACCAGACGGGCTTCCAGATCATAAAATTCTTCGGTTACGTCACTACCCTTGATGCGCTCGGACTCGATTTTTTTTGACAGCGTTTTCAGGCGGATCAGCGCCGTTTCAAAATGTTCCGCCGGTACCCGCAGTTCCACGGTACCCCGGTGCACATCCGGATAGGGATACTCAATCTTCGAATCCGAAATAAACCCGCCGAGCGAGTCGGTAATGGCGGTCACCGACTTAATCGTTTCGTCATAATTTTCAACTTCGCATGAAACCTGCGCGGTTTTGATGATTAGGCGGGTTTTGATGACTTCAGACTTTTTTTCCGTCATACCGCTTCCTCCGGCCGCTCCGGCCCGGCTTAAAACCGATAACACGCCTCTTTCGGATAACGTTGCGGCAATCGCTTTTGCTTTCGATGATTTTTCTTCGCTCCCCCCCCCAGCGACCGAGAGATCCGAGCGTTCATCATCACTTTCGGTTTTTATAGATTCCTCGCTCACTTCCTTACTTTTATCCTGCCGGTCCGACAACTGGCCGCAGGCCACGGCGATTCCAACCGCCATTGCAATAACCAGCGCCCAATAAAGCTTTTTCATAACTTTTCTTCCTGTTTATGAAAGTATTACGTAAATAAATATTTTAGTAATCGCATTTAAAAAATTGCGTTGACGGATATAAAGTTTGTAGACTTTAAAATAAAATTTTTGATTAAGTCTTGTAATATTTAAAAGTATATCAATAATTTAAAAAAAACAATAACAAAGAATTCTTGGAAAAAAATTTATCGTCTTCGAAGGCGCTGGGGCAATACGTTTCGGTTTTTTAATTCCTCGACGGTAGCATCATGGATTTCACGAAGCCGGATAAGCGTCTGCTCTGCTTCTGTTATTGACGCTTTTAACCGACCTATCGAAACCGCTTCTTTTTTACCGATATCCGTTTGGGTTTCAGCCACCATGCATCGCCATTGAGCTTTTTCAATCTTGCTTTCTTCCTTGACGATGGCTTGCCGGCAGGTTTTAAGCTGACGGCGAAGCATGGAATCTGAGTATTTCCTGAATTCCGGATTGCAGAGCAGTTCGGGCAGAAAAGCCGAAGGTTTTTCCTCCGGCCCGGTAATAAAGATTCCCTGAATAGCGCGTGTTACGCCGACATAACACACACGGCGCTCTTCTTCCGGCGATACGTCGGATTGGCGCCTGCGGTCCGATAAATTGTAATATACCACATACGGATATTCATTACCTTTGGTGCGGTGAATGGTGGTCATTATAATTCCATCCGGCGGATCTTTGACAGTATCAGAACCTGAAGGTGAAAGCCCGTCAGCCGATCGTATCATCGCGTAAAAAGTCGCCACGTCATCGTACAATTCAGCCGTCGATTGGATGACTTCATAAATAATATCGTCCGAAGCCAGGTCCCTTTCATATCCATCCATCTCGGTGCGACGATAAAATTCCGCCAGCTGAAACCGGGATTCCATAGCGTTAAGTATTTGCACGGGGCGAAACGAGCCTGTCCGGGTTTTGTTTTGCAGAGCGACGATATCGGCAATAAGGCGCTGAGCTTCGCGGGCTTTATCCGGCTTTCCTCTACGGTTAAACGCATCCGGAAGACGCGTCAGTTCGTTCCAGCCGCTGACCGGATAAATCACTTCATTGGTGAAATACCGGAGCGGACGTTTTAAAATCCGTTGATAGTCCTCGCGCCGCGCCTGTTCCGGATGCAGAATCACGCTCAGATAGCTGGCCACATCTCTGCCCGGCGGCGTCTGGAACAGCCGTTCCATGCGTACCGGCGTATGCGGTATCTGGTAGCGGTCAAGGATCAGCGCCATCGGAAACTGATAGACGTGATAGCGGTAAAGAACGGCAAAGTGCCTCCAGTTCAGGCGTTGCGCATTTTTGGTTTGCCGTATCCACTGCACCGCCCGTTCGGCTTGATCCAGCAGGTCGTCGGCCGTCGCTACATCGAAACTGCCCTCGGGCGCGTCCGGCCGTGCCTGGATGTCCTTGTCTACGCGCCGGGTGTTATGGCGAATCAGCCGCTTGGAATGACGGATAACCGATCGCGCCGACCGGTAGTTCGTCTGAAGCACACATAGCGGCGCACCGGGGTAATATTGGTTGAAATTCAATATATGATCAACCTCCGCGCCGCGCCATCCGTAGATCATCTGATCATCATCACCGACAACAAAAAGATTGTTCTGCGGCGCCGCGAGAATACGCATCAGCCACAATTGCGCCTGGTTGAGGTCCTGATACTCATCCACCAGAACAAATTCAAACCGCGCCTGAAGCCGGCGACGGAAATCCGGACGGTCAATCAGAATCCGCAGCGCGAGATAAAGCATATCGTCAAACGTCAGTAAGCGCCGTTGTTCCTGCCTGCGCTGCACCGTTTCAAATACGGCCCGCACGACATCGGTGCCCGTGGCGATGACGGCATCTAAATCTTTCCATTCCGGAATTTCATTTTTAATCATCGTGAGCCAGCCGGCGGCCGTGGCGGGTTCGATCCATGGAAAATTTTTGTCTGCGGTCCGGTGTTCTTTAATAACCGCCTCTATAAGGGGCCACCATTCCCGCGCATTCAGCGCCCCATCATACTGCCATCCCAGCGCCTGCTGAATGATTTCATACCCCAGTGAATGAAAGGTACGGACGACGGCGCCGGCGTCGTCAAACTGCTCGGAAACCGGAATATTTTTCGCCGTCAGTCGGTCGCGCATTTCCTGTGCGGCTTTTTTGTTGAAGGCCAGCGCCAGAATGGAAGACGGCATCACGCCCCGCCCGATCAGATAAATAATCCGGTTAGTCAGTACTTTGGTTTTTCCGGAACCGGCCGGCGCCAACACCCGGATAGGCCCCGTCGCATGATGGACGGCGTTCTTCTGATGAGGATCGTTCAGAATCTCTTTATCGACCGACACGGTTTCCCGCGAGCCGCTCTGGTTTTGAAAACACCAATTCGCAATATTACGGCGGTTGGCGCTTATCTGGTAGGCGCTGATTCGGCAGGACGCACCGTATCCCGGACTTATCGGAGTCGTTTGCCCGTTATCCAACAGACAATGATTCTGATCATTGATCACCACCGCCGATCCGGCAACGGCTTCGCCTCCGAAATCGATTAGATTACCCTCCGATGCTATCCGGCTCAGCGGTTCATAGCACAACGTCTGGATGTCGGTGGATACTCCGGCCGTAAAATTTCTGTAATACAGCAACAGCGCCAGGTGATCGGCGGCCAGATAGTTTTCCAGTCTGGTTTTATCGTGATGCACAATTCCCGAATCGAGGAGCGGCCAGCGATAGGCGTCACGGACGAAAGATGTAAAAAAGGATACGGGTAAATTATGATACACCTGCGGCAGGACGCAATAACGCAACAACGGTCCAACTATCCCTTCATAGCGCTCCGGCTGTAAATCCTGGATAATAATTAAATGCCCCCGCGCGTCCCGCGGTTGTTTCAGGTTCTCCGGTCTGATTTTAGACAGCGTTACGGTTTCGGCGATACCATCCGCTTCCTTTATATGACCGGCCAGTACGGAAGCCGATTCGTGCGAAGCGCCATACAGGGTTATTCCCCGCCCGATACGATGATAAAGGCCGATGCGACGGTAATAATCGCTGATGGGTATCGTGCCGTTCGCCATGGTCCTTACGGTTAGCGGATTATTCCGGCATACGCCAGCCCGATGATCACCGCGCCGATAACGATGCGGTAGATGATAAATATCAGCGTAGAGCGGGTTTGCAACCATCGGATCAGAAACGCGATACTGGCGTATCCCACCACGCCTGCCGCCAGGGTCGCCAATACAAGATTAAACAGTCCGATGCCGCCGAAACCGTTTTCCATAAGGTCTTTCAGTTCCAGAAGTCCGCTGGCGGTAATCGCCGGAATGCTCAGCAGGAATGAAAAACGCGCCGCCGATTCCCTGGTAAGACCAATGAACAATCCTGCCGTCAGCGTAACGCCCGAACGTGATACACCGGGAATCAGCGCCAGCGCCTGCGCCAACCCTACCCACTGCGTATCCCGGAACGTCATATCGCGGATGGTCCGCAGGTGCCGGGCCGCCGTTTCAGCGACAGCCAGCAAAACAGCCAATGCCATCAGCGCCCCGCCGATAAGGTACAGACTGCGCCATTCATTCTCAATATAGTCCTTGAATAGCAGTCCACACACCCCGATCGGCACCGTGCCGAGCACAATAAACCACGCTAACCGGGCCTGATGCGTAAAATCGGGCGTCCAGGAATGCCTTCGGGAAAAACCGGTCACGGATAAGACTCCCGCTTTCAGCAGACCGGTCCAATCGTTCCAGAAATAAATAAAAACGGCGGCTAACGTTCCCAACTGCGTTACGGCGGTTACCGCGGCCCCGGGGTCTTCCCAGCCCAGCAATGAAGGTACTATACGGACATGCGCCGTACTGCTCACCGGCAGAAATTCCGTCAGTCCCTGAACAATGCCTATTATCAACGCCTGTAAACTATCCATGCGGCTCCTTGGTAGATTGCGGATCCAGTTCAATATAAATATTATTTCTGTTGCGCCTGATCCGGCGTGGCACGGCAGGTTCATGGCGAGCGCTCGGCGCCTTTGTTTCGATGGCGTCGGGTTCGCTGAAATCAAACGTAAGCAGGAAATCGCCGATACCCGGTTTCCCAAGTTCCTGCCAATGCCGGTAAGCTGTTGCCAGCTGTTCCAACAGCCTATCGCCGTCACCCCAGACTTCGATCTCCCGGCCCATGCTGTACTGCGGAATCAGTATCATACCGTTTCCGTCGGGTGTCAACGCATAATAACCGTAGCCGCCAAAACCGCTCCGAGCGGATTCCAACTCCGCCAGCTGCAGGCCGTAGCCCGAAAACGGTCCGCTCGTCAGCGTGTAAATATGAAAGCCTTCCAGCGCGGTGTATCCCTCAAAGACGATATCTTGGTACTGATGCTTCCTGCGAAACGTCTTATTCTGCAGTTCCGGATAAGGGCCTTCGGGACGCAGACAGGCACAGGCATCATACAATGTAATAAAATCCTGCTGTTTGCGGATTATCAGACTGTTTAAACCCCGGCGGGAACTTTCGTCAAGGCCGGTAAACACCGTAAAACAAATACCGCGGCCTTTGAGTTCGTGTTCAGCCGTCTTCACCAATTTTAACAGGTAATCGACGCCGCCCCAGTAATAGGGCACGATCAGGATTCCATTCAACGCCAGCTGACGGCACCAGAATTCGGGAATATACGGAGCGCCGGCAGTAACCAGCATCCGTTCAAACAACCTGTCAGTCCCGAATGTGTCCAGCGCGTTGCAAAGATGAATTTCGGGATGAAAACCATACCCGTCGAGATTCTTCCGCGCTTTTTCGATGAGTTCGGGGTCGTGATCAACGGAAAGGATAGGAGCGTCCGGCCCGCCCAGTTCGCTCAGCAAGGCGGCCGTATATCCCGAACCCGTACCGATGTCCAGTACGCTCATACCGGGTTTCACGTCCAGCAATTCGAGCATCATGGCGGTCAGGGATGGCTGGCTGCAAGAGGCCGTGCACTCCACAACACCCTGTACGGACTTGGTCTGTATGGCCAGCGCGCGGTCTTCGAAGGCCCGGTCTTTGATGGAAGCCGGCAGGAAATCACGACGCCGGATATGCGTGAATGCCTTCTCCACCGCTGCGCTTTGAATATAGCCCTCCGCTTTCAGCCTACGGACGAAACGCAGATGTTCATAATCAGGATTGGACATACGTTTGTTTTATATTAAAAAAAAAGCCCCGAACCGTACTGCGGCGGGGCCTGAATGAATCGCCGTCGGCGATTTATAACTGATTTTGCACGTTGGCCACTACTTTATTGATGATGGCCTTAAGGGTGTCAAACACGCCCGTTCCCTTAATGGCAACGGCTTCAAAATACGGCACGTTGAAATAATTCAAGCGCTTTTGCAGGTTTTCGATGGAATCAATATCCGGCAGGTCGCGCTTGTTGTATTGGATGACCCACGGAAATTTATCAAGGCTATGGCCGTCCTCGCGCAGGTTGTTTTCGAGGTCGAGCAGCGTCTCGATATTGCCGTCCATGCGGTGTTTCTGGGAATCAGCCACAAACACGATGCCGTCAACGCCGTTCAGGATGACTTTACGGCTGGAGGCGTAATAAACCTGCCCGGGCACCGTGTACAGGTTGAATTTCGGTTTCTTACCTTTAATGCGGCCGACTTCCAGTTGCAGGAAGTCGAAGAAGATCGTGCGGTCTTCCTTGGTTTTCAGCGAGACCAGTTCGCCGGCGAGGGAAGGATCCATTTTGGAGTGAATGTATTCCAGATTAGTGGTTTTACCGCTCATACCCGGCCCGTAGTATACAATCTTCAAGTTTATCTCTTGTAATGCCCAGTTGATAAACATTAGTCGTCCTCGTATTTAAGTTTGTAGATAAATTTCTGTTTGGGGTATCCGTTATTTGAAAGATTCATCCAGCGCGTCGCCGAGCAGAGAACCGAATTCCGAATCAATAAGATCCTTGGCGCTGTCCTCGGTCATATTCGACTGGTCCTCGAAAATTTCGAGCAGATTCTGGATAGCCTTTTTAGTATAGATACGTATCAATCCGAGCGTGACGCTGGTATCAAACACCACGACCAGGAAGAAGTTATCCCCAACGTTGGAAAGGTATACGTTGCGTTTTTCCCCCTCGTGGAACAGCAGCTTAAATTTAGCGTCCTCGCCGACCAGCTTGGCCATTTCGGCGGTGGCGGCAAAATCGCTTGCCGCAAGGGCCGACAGCACGGTAGTGTTCATCTTGTCCGTGTTGCCACGCTGACTGATCAGCTGTCCACTCATGTCCGCGAACAGAATGGCCGACGCTTTGGTCTTGGCGGCCAGTTCGGACAGCACTTTCGTCACACCCTCAAACTGCTTGCCGTTCAAAATAATCTGCTTGCTGCCATCCTTCAATTTTCTGGTTTGCAACATAACGGTCACCCTCTGCTATTATTATTATTAATCAGTATAACCCACATAGATAAACCCGGTTCGGAATTTTTTTACCGCAAGTTTAGTGTAAATATTTTTATCCTAACAATCAATGATTTTTTTATGAAATCCGTTTTCGTTTCAGCCGTTCGATGGCCGCCTTGAGACTTTCGCGGAGCCGTTCAATGGCATTGGCCAGATCGCCAATCTCGTCCTTGGCTTCCACGCGGACGATGCTTTCCAGGTCGCCCATACTGATCTTGTCGGCCGATTCGGTCAAGTAGAGAATCTGCTTGGTCAGCCGGTTGGAAGCAATCAGGGCAATGATCATGGCGACCAGCACGGCAAAAGCCAGCACGCCGCCGACCAGCAGGGCGGTGTTACGGATAATGTCGTCCATGTATTTGCGGGACATGCCCACATGCGCGTAACCCAGCACGGACTCGCCGATCGGGGTAGAGATCTCATAATTTTCGATTTCCACCGTCTCGCCCTTTTCATTAACATTCTGCACCCGCGTCAGGTCAATCTTGTAATCGCCTTTGGGGGTACGGATAACGTTTTCCTGCAGCACCTGCCGCTGGTTATAGGAACCGATCTTGAACTTCTGGGCGGCGACTTTCTGATCTTTATCGGAAATATATACGTACGACACGGCGGTAAACCGTGACGAGATGTCCACCAGATTCTGGATGTCGACTTCGTCGTCGCCGACCAGTGGCCGTTCACTCTGTTTGCCCAGCGTGGTTGCAATTGCCTTGCCGCGTTCGGTCAACTCGGTCTGTAGGGAATCGGACACCAGGTACACCACCAGGTAGGTGATGCCGATGCCAAATATCAATGCGCCAGATAAAATGATGATAGGCACTTTCCATTTGAGACTTAACGCTTTTGCCATAGGTTACTCCAATTTATTTCCGCTAACGCTTAGTATGGTAATGAACGGCCTTCTTCCGAAGGCGTTCGGGATATCCGTTAATGCAAGGACTTAATCTTTTTCAGCATCAGTTGTTGGAATGCGACTTGTTTGGCCGGATCGTAAATTTCATTACTGATACCTTCCACGAGGCTCGGTATTTTATCTTTGGGGAAACTTATGCGGGTTTCACCGAAGCCTTCAATCACGTCGTCAATAATAATGGAAGCCACCGGCCCGATAATCTGTACCAGTTCGTTCTCCAGATTGGAGAAGAAGTTGGAACTGACAACTTCTTTCATGACGGGTTTGCCGCTGGCGCCGATATCCGCCAGACCGGCTTCCATAAGAGCCGCCATGATGGTAGCCACCTCGATTTCACGGGTATTAAGTTTATCCGCGATTTCGGTTACCGAAAGTTCGCCGGCTTCCAGGGTATTCAGAACTTCCCAATCTTTGCCTTTGAGTTTCACGTTCGGCGGGGGTTCCTGCCCGGTTTTCTTGAACCGAATCCGGAAAGAGGGTATAATATGACAAATTTTCTGCCAGGCCTGATAGTGCTGAGTGCCTTCGCTCAGAAGCGTGCCGGTATCTTTTTCGATGGTTTTCTGCGCTGTGGTTTCTTCAGGATCAAATGCAAACTTGCCGTGATTCCACAAAATCAGTTCAAAGAACGCCGGCTCGCCCAGGTAATTACCGCACAGCGCATGGATAATGCGCCCGCCGCTCAGATAGATCTCTCCGGTTTCCTGGTGCTCTTCCTTCTGAAGCAGCAGCCGTCCGTCCCGGTCGCCGGACACTAACAGTTTGAGAATGTTAATGACCTCAATGTAAGCCAAACTTCCGGATAGTACATTAGACATATGAATAACTCCTCAGGAACGGGTTATTGAAATATAAAAAAATCCTTAATTAACGGTTTCTACCAGCGTCCAGCTTTCCGGGTCCATATTGCTGCGGACCAGATAACTCCGCCGGGATGTCTCGATTTTGGAAGTGCGCTTCTGGAACTTCTTGTCGGCTTCCAGGTCGGCAATAGCCACATTGACAGTTAGGCGGAGCATGGCCACGCTGACCTCCGGATTGCACAGAATGATGATATTATAGTTGTTCTGGGTATAAGCGAACACGCGCCCGTTTTCATATTTTAGGTCGTATTCATGAATATGGCTGCCCAGGCGGTCAAATATAGCGGCCATCTGGACCACGTCCTTCGCGATTTCCTGATAAATTTCAGCGTCCAGACCGGGAGCCAGTTTATTATAAACCAGCTCGCCGTCGTTAAAAAACATAAACGAGGCTTTGACGCCGTCCACTGAATCGATTTCTTCTAGCTTGTCTTTCATAGGTTAATCCGGATTCTCTTTTACCGCGCCTGTCGGCCGCTTATGGTTTTATTGAAAAGAAGCGTATATTTTTTCCAGTGCTTGTTCGACGCCGTCGGGATTGGCTTTCAGGTCAATGTTGAGCTCTACCACGTCGTCTTTCCATTTCGTCAATATCTTTCTATCGGCTTTGCCGCTGATATGGCCGGCCTTGACGGCCCCGGATTTGGATGCCCGTCCGACTTTATCGATCTTGCGAAGAATGAACGCCATGGCGGCGGCGGCGCGTTTGCCGTTGGCGATGCCTTCTTCCATGAGAATTTCGCCGAACAGACTGCAGATAAGTACGCCGTTCACGCCGTTAATATTCTTAATGCCCTTTGAAATTTTACTCAGCGCGTCACCCTTGGCTTCCAGAGCTTCGTCAATCAGGCGCAGACCTTCAAGAAGAAGATTGCTCCACGGCGTGTTGATCGTACGTTTGGGCGGCGGCACATCATTCTCAACCCGAAACGGCCCTTCTTTAATCTGCAGGATCTTATAGATCGCTTCTTCGCCTTCGATATTGCCGTAGGTCGCGTGCACAATATTGCCATCCGAAAAATATATCCGGCCGTTCACCTTATGATGATCCACGGTGAACATGGAATTGTTCTTTTCCATGCAGTTCAGCTGAACAATATTGGCCAGTTTCAGATCTTTTAAATTTCCAACGAGAGCCATGTGTCACTTACCTCACTGATAGGGGTTGGGCATGCTTTATTTTAATGCCTCACTGATAATTTGTTTCATAAGCTTGATCTCAAAAGGCTTTTCCACATAGCGGTAAGCGCCGGAACTGAGCGCTTCTTCCTTTTTTTCGTCGGAACCGTAAGCCGTCATAATGATCACATGGGTCTGCGGGCGATCGGCTTTGATGCGTTTCAACAGTTCGATGCCTGTGATTCCCGGCATGGTAATGTCCGTGATGACTATGTCAAACGGTTGTTCGCTGAACTTCTCCCAGGCTTCGTTACCGGAAGAGGCCGTCACGACTTCGTAATTCTCCTTGGAAATGATGAAACTCTGATACAAGCTGAATGTCAGAGTTTCTTCATCATCCACGATGAGAATGCGTTTGAATTGTTCCGACATAAGACCCTCTTAATATCTGTATATAAAATCGTTCTTAAAATTCTGATTTATTTTCACCGCGCTGTCCCTTATTCGGAATAGCCGATTAGGTTTATACTTGTCCTGACTTAAGGCAAGCAGAATATAGTCAATAAAACCTATTTTGTCAATAAATTTAATTAAACCTAATAGTTATTTATCCGATTACGCCAGCCGTGCAGGGCTACTTGATTAATAGCATTTTCTGCACCTGGCGGCCTTTACTCGTTCGGAAGACGCTGAAGTACAGGCCGGCGGCAACACGGGAGCCCTGATCGTTGGTCCCGTCCCAGATCACCCGATACCATCCGGCGGATTGTTCCTTGAGCCGAAGCAGGGTGCGTACTTTTTGACCCAATACATTATACACCTCGATACTCACGTGATCGGCGGCAGATAATCCGTAGATGAGGGTCGTCTGCGGATTAAACGGGTTGGGATAATTGGGTTGTAAAAGAAATGATTGGGGCTGCGACGGCGCTATCATTTTTTCCGGATGATAGACTTTTATACCGTCATACGAAATATCCGCCAACCGGTAATACAGAGTATCTGAAATGGCCGCAGCGCTGTCAGTAAACGTATAATCCGTTCGGCTGGATTTATTACCCTGGCCGGGAATTTCCGCAAGGGTTCCAAAGTCCCCGGTGGCGTACCGTCGCTGAACCAGAAAGAACGCGTTGTTGATTTCCGATTCCGTACGCCAGGAAAGATGCACCCATCCGGTTTTTTCAGATCGCTCAACCCGGAAATACGCCAGTTCAACAGGTAGGGTAATATCCGCGCCACCGACAGGATCGGCAAAGGTAAAATAGCCGCCTTGAAAATCATTAAACACATTACTGGTAATCGTTCCGGACCAATTCGCGGAGCCTGCACCCCCGATTAACTGCCAAATATTGGAATTATCCAATTGGGCTAGCCGTAATTCCGATCCGAGTTGAACGCTGTCGGAATTTCCGGGAGTGCTGATATAGGTTAACGTGATTTGCGCGTTGGTGAAGGAGCCACCGCTTTGGGTGATATTCCAATAATGCACCCCGGAGATATTATCAATTGTGGCGGTATTGATGGCAGTCGTGGGAAGATCAATCAGAGGGTTACCGTTGATTTGCTGACTCGTAATTGTTACGGGGCTACCGCTAACCGTGGCCAGATTGACGGTTACAGGCTGAATGTCGCCGCGTGAGCCGGTCTTAAATTGAAAACTTTGCGGGGAAGCGGAAACCGGAAATATTTTGGCCAGAGCCCCTTCCACATAGCTGGTATTGCTGCCGCCTGATAGCGTAGCTGGAGCGGAGAGGGTTAAAACATTACCCCCGCTGATATGAATGATCCCTTTGGTCAGGGTCAATGTTTGATTAATGGTGATATTTTTTAGAAATCGCAGAGTGTCGTTTTTATTAACGATCACATTGGCATTTGTCCCAAACGCCAGGGTTCCGGCGCCATAGATTTTTTGTTCAACATTACCGACGAAAGAAACATTCATCGTCGTATCCATTCTTAAAATACATCCCGATTGAATATTAACACTGCCATTGTAATTGACACCGCCGGTCAAATTTAACGCAAGAGAACCCTGAGAGATAATTAAGCTATCAAGGGTAAGCATGGAACCACCGGTGGCATATTGATAAAATGAAGGATAATCAATTACCACATTGGCATAGGTTCTTCCGGAAAAAGAAAGAGCGCCGCTTTGCTGATGAATATAGTAACTTCCGGTTTGAAATGTTACTTTGGAGTTCGGTGCCGATAAACCGAACGGATTGGCGCCAGCCTGATTAATAATTTTAGAGCCTGTTTCAAACACGGCAATATTAGCGGTTCCGGAATTTGTGAAAATATTTCCGGTAAAACCGGAGGATTGTGTCAGAGAAGATCCGTTGCGAAAACGCATAGCGCCTGTTGTCACCGCATTCAATCGGTGCGCCGCATTGCTGAAAGTCATATCACCGTAAATGGAGGCGGTTGCGCCGGTGTTCAGAACGATATTTAAAATATTAGAACCGTTGATATTTAATTGGGAACCGCTGTTAACCTTTAAATCATAACTGCCTAAACCGTTCAGGGTGAGCGTGTTACCGTTGGTGCCGGCTTGCAGATTGACGGTGGTATTGTTGGTTACAATCAACTTTCCGATGGTTTGGGTCGGTACATTCGTTACGGTAACCGTTGCGCCGGAATTGAATAATAAAACATCAGTGGTATCGGGAGCGCTGCGAGTGGGAGTCCAATTGGCGGCAACAGTGTAACTGGCACTTCCGGTCTGATTCCAGGTATAAAGATTAAGGGCGATGACATTAAAACTGGCTGTTGTGTCATTCACCAATCCTCCTGTATTCGAGGAGGCGATGCGAACATTATCTTCGATGGTATCCCATAGTAAATCATACCAGGTATAAGTACCGGAAACCAGTGATTGGGTCAGCCCCGTTGAGGAGGATAAGGTTCCGGTTCCGGCGTTTTTGGATAAAGTAACAGAAGAGGTCGCGTCGGCATCAATATTGCCAAAACCGTCGGTGGCCGAAACGGTTAAATCAAATTCATCGTTTTGATAAGCGACTGTGGGTTCATTGAAAAAAGTTAAACGGTCCGCTGTAACCTCAATTTGATTGCGATCGCCGAATACACTGCTCGTGGCTCCCCCGGCGTCAGCGACCGCAAAAACCGAACCTGATCCGTCTGCGGAAGCCGATGTTACCTTGAATTGGAACTGCTGATTGTCCGTTACCGTACTTTCGAATGTCACATACAAATCCAGTGTTTTGGATCCGTTATCCGGTGCGGTAACCGATGAGCCGCTTAATCCGGAAAAGGTAATCATTTCGGAGCTAACCATGATATCGGCAATCCGGGTCGTACCATCAAACAACGCCGCCCGCCTTAAAGTACCGGCCCAGGATGAGACCGTATTGAAATTGCCTTTGCCGATCGAAATAGCCGACAGGGTTGTACCGGTCAGGTCCGGATCGGCGCTTCCTCCGCCATCACGAATGGTGAAAGACCAAACCTTGATTCCATCGGATGTTGCATTGATGGCGGAATTTTGATAGGAAGCATAGGGGATGTTGGAGGGTTCATTGCCATTGGATAGAATGTCCGATGTGCCGGTTTTGGTTGAATTACCCTTCAATACAATATCATCAATTCTTACCGCGATGGTACCGGATTTTACCCAACGCAATCTTAAATTATTAATTTGGGCGCCGCCGGGCAGATCAATGACCGGGCTTAAGTACCACCCGGTCGGGGCGTTGGGGGCTTCATTGAAAGTAAAAGGAACATTGATATAGGACGAACCATTCCAATAATCTAACGCCAGTGACGGGAGATTTGAAGCGTCTTCCTTTCGGTATCCAAATTGAATCGTGAGATAATTGTAGGTTGAAGCATCAATACCTTCAATGGCAAAGCCGTATACACCGGAGGTCGAAGTAAACCAAACATTGGCTGAACCCGATGCGCCTGCATATCCTGAAGAAGGATTGGTAGTTCTAATGTCAGCCGGATTCGTTGCCCCGCCCTGGGTCATGGTATATTGGTCGTTGTCAAAACCGTCAGCGGTTTCATGCGCGGCAATTGTTGTGGTGCCTGAAACCGTACCCATGGTTTCTGTGAAAATGATCGTGCGCAAAATGACATCAAACGGAGCGGTGGTGTCATTCATCAGTTCGCTGAAATTGGTTGTACGGATCGTGACATTATTTTCTTTGGTGTCCCAGCGCAGATCATTCCAGGTAAAGGCGCCGGCGGATAAACTCTGAGTTAACCCCGTTGCGGAAGATAGGGTACCAGTTCCATTTCCTTTGAGTAATTCAACCTGATCGGTAAAATCAAGATCAATCTGGTTATATCCATCTCTTGCAGAAACGGTCAGAGAGAAATCGGTATTTTGAGTAACCAGAGTGGGTTCGTTGGTGCACACCAGTGTGGTAGCTGTTACTTCAATTCTGTTAGCGTCGCCGGAAGCACTGCTTTGTGCGCCGCCTGCATTGGCGGTGGCAAATGTGGATCCCGCGCCGTCGGCGGTTGCAGAAGTAATGGTAAATTGAAATTGTTGATTATCCGTAACGGTGGAATTAAAGCTTGCCCGCAGATTGAATGTTTTAGTGCCGTCATCCGGGGCGGACAGTCCGCTCAGACCGCTGAAGGTGACCGTTCCTGAACTGACGGCGACTTCTGATAGTTCAGTTGAACCATCATAGATTGCAACTTTCCGGACATTCGCCCAGTTGGAGAGTGAAAACGTTACGGCAGTCAGTGTGGTACTTAACGCGTCGGCATCCGCGGAACCGCCGCCGTCACGAATATCAAATCGGGCGACTTCCAGTGATGAACTCGTCAGATCATTTTCCTGATAGGAAGTATAGTCAATATTCGACGGCTCAGTAAAACCAGTGTTGCGGATGATATCGGAGGAATTGGAGGAACCACCGGTTGTTGTAAGATTTATAACATTAGAATTACAGCTCGTTATTGTACCCACTGAATATGCGCTTTCAGCTCTGATTCTGTAATAATAATTTGTGCCAGCTGATAAACCAGAAACAGCATAGCTTGATGTGGATTGTCCGTTTATCTGCAAATTGTTATATCCGGAAACCATTGAAGTAAAAGCGGCATCAGTAGCAACATCTAACCTATATCCGGTTACACCGGTTACAGTAGTCCAATTGGCAGTAAATCCATTAGATGTTATTGATGTCGCTGCATTAGCGGTAGGAATAGGAGGTATTGGGTCAATTAATATATTATCAATATCTATCGTTCCTGAACCTTGTGTAAAGACAAATTTAAGATCAGTAAGTATTTGAGTGGTTGTTGTAGCGTTTCTTTCGTCAAACTCTTTTGTAGTTCCTATCCAAACATCAAATTTATCATCCCCCAAGGATTCACAAGTTCCATTTGGAGAAATATAGGAAATGCTCGATCCTGAATTATTAATAACCCAGGTTATAGTCTGTGTGCCTGAATAATTTGCAGTATTGGTGCTGGTACCAAGATCTCTTAAAGAAAATTGTCCAGCCGTTGCTGTCCAATTTAACCCAAATCTTGAATGGGTACTTGCATTAGGCTCTGCACTATTTGCCGTCCCAAAGCCACTACCAACCTGCCAAATAGCTGCAGTAGTTTGTGCTACTGAATTCCCAGAGACAGTTAAATCAAAACGATAATACATTGTTGTTGGAGTAGGGCTAAAGTCTGTAGTTCTCGAGTAACTTCCTGCGTTTCCTGTTCGTGCATATCTAAGCTTATTGCTTCCGGTAGTATTAATTGAAATTACAGTACCTGCACCCGAAGTACTTATGGCATCATATTGTCCATTATTCGGAGGAGATCCAACATATGATGAAACAACTGTAGAGCTTGAAAAATCTTGCTGAAAAACTTGCCCCCATCCCCATTTCCCCATCACCATCAGCATCATGAATCCAAAAAAAACGCGTCTCATATTTTCCTTTCAGAATGTGGGAATAGTAACATTTGAGGATATTATAACAGATTTTTAAAGGTATAATTATCTGTCTGTTAACAAAAAAATAACCGTTCCCGGGTGCCTTATTTTAATACTAATCGCAGAAAAATTTACAGAAGTGTTAAGCGGGGCCTTTGGTTTGATCCGGATGCAATATTATAATAACCTTCAGCAAAACGATTGGAGCGATTCGTAAAAGAATCCCTCCAATCGTTATCAGAATAAATTAAACTTTTTTTTCAGATTGGCAATAGAATTTCCGATGACCTCGTAATTCGTTTTCTGGTAACCGCCGGAAAGCAGCATCACGATCGGGATTTGCCTTTCAAAGGCGTAGCGGAACACCATTTCATCGCGCATCAGGATGCCGATTTTGGACAGCTTCATGCGGCCGAGCGGGTCGCCCTCGAGAATATCCGTTCCGGCGTTGTAATAAATAATGTCCGGGTCGAACAGCTCAAACGCCTCATTCAGGTGGAACTCGAGCAGCTGGATGTATTTGATATCGTCGATGCCGGAGGGCACTTCCACTTTCAGGTCAATCGCTTTCTTGGCCTCAAGGTCGCCCGGATAAATGTCTTTGTTATACACGTCCACGATAAATACGCTGTCATTGTTTAAAAAATCCCGCTCGTGGCCGTTGCCCTGATGCGCGTCGAGATCAATGATCATCACTTTCGATATCAGCGGGTTGTGTTTCATCAGATAGCGGATGGAAAGCGTGATATCCGCGTAGATGCAGAAGCCCCCGCCTTGATGCGCCGACGCGTGATGATAACCCCCGCCGAGATTAATCGCCCAGCCCTTGCGTACCGCCAACTGCCCCGCGAGTATCGTGCCGCCGGTGGCATACAGCATCGGTTTCAAAATCTTCCGTTTGGTAAGATTCGACGGAAAATACGACAGGATGCCCATCTCGGCCAATTCTGCGACGACGGAAGATTGTTCCAGAGCATTCAAATACGATTCCGGATGCACGATCAGCAAATCTTCGCGCGACGGCGCCCCGGGCTCAATGAACTGGTCCGCTGTCAGCAGGTTGCGTTCGATCAGGTAATCATGCACTTTACCGTATTTTTTAGAATCGAACGGATGCAGGGCCTCAAGGCCGTAAAAACTTATATTGTATTCGTCGCTGTATATAACCGGCACCTTCCCGGTATCCATGGCGTAGGATTTAAAATTCATCTCCTTGACGGTGACCGGCCAGTAAACGCAACCGGCAAAAACGCCCGCGAGAATCAACACCATCAGCAGGATCCGCTTTTTTTTCATGGAATCATTCCTAACGATTAATAGTTGTCCGGTTTGGATGAAAGCACAAAATCCACTTCATACAGGTCGTAATGCGCGAGGGCCATGCCGAGGGTTTCGTAGGTTTTTTTAGCCGTGGAGTTGTTTTTATCCACATATAAACGGATTCCGCAGACGGATGGATCACGCCGGGCTTTATCCTGTATATATGCATACATGCGTTTGTACAGACCGCGCCGGCGATGGGCGGGTGCGACATAGACGCTTTGTATCCACCAGAAGACGCCGTCCCGCCAATCGCTCCATTCATAAGTAATCATCAGTTGGGCTACAACGCGTGTATCCGCCTCGGCGACGATATAAAATCCCAGCTCGGGTTTGTGTATTAAATCGGTCACGCCGCGGGTAATCCGTTCGTCAGCCAGCGTTTTACCCTCGGTTTCCAGCGCCATGGCCTTGCTGAAAGCGACGATAACAGGAATATCGGCGGCGGCGGCGGGTCGTATGACAACGGCATCATCCATAAAATCCTCGCTTATTGAATCAACGCGCTAAGCGCCTGGTATCCAAGATATATCCCGAATCCGCCCATTGCGAATCCGAGCGTTTTAATCAGATAATTAATGAAACGCACCTGGACATGGCGGCGGTTCCGGACAAGAAACATGGAATACGACGAAAACCATACCACCGTGCCGAGCGCCAAACAAAAGGCATAACACACGCTGATCACGACCGGAAAATAATTGCCGTAGCCGCTGGAAGCCGCCGGGTTTCCGGCTGAAACCTCCGCAGGATGTTCCGCAAGTCCCGATGCCAGCATATGGCCGGCGCTGGAATCCATTTCTCCGATAATCCGCGCGTTGTTGTCAATCATCGTTTCCAGCCCGCCGAGATGGAATCCCAGCGAGGACACAAACGACAGAATCACCACCGACGCGATAAGCCAACCGAAAAACAGCGAGGGATTCAGAACATTCAGCATGAAGCCGATCCAGAATCCGTTGTGATGTTTTATCTTGTCGGATATATGCACATCGCGGCTGAGTGTTTCGTAACTGACATGAGACCGGAAAATTTTTACGCCGACCAGAAATATGAACAGCGACCCCACAAGGAAAATATACGGAATCCAGTGATAATAGACCGCATAGAGCCGCGTAAATCCGTATACGGCAACGAAACAATAGACAAAGTCCACAATCGCCGCGCCGATGGCCGCCGAAAGGCAGTATCCGAACCGCCCTTTAAGCCCG
This sequence comes from uncultured Bacteroidota bacterium, assembly GCA_964609675.1. Taxonomy (GTDB): domain Bacteria; phylum CLD3; class CLD3; order SB21; family JBBIRG01; genus CAZSRX01. The sequence goes on from CAZSRX010000022.1 coordinate 53,583, forward strand.
TGCGATGTGATAAAAATGCTGATGGGCCCTGCTACCGGGATCGTTAAAAGGATGCCGCTGATGAGCCCGACAATTGAAACAGTAATAATGCTTTCTATCATGAAGGAACCTGTTCGCGGTAGTATGGGATCCGGTGATTCCCGTTAATCCGGGCGGGTATATTTTGGAAAATAATTTTTGGCATATAGCCGGTCAAACCACCGGTTGACCCAGTAATAGAGCGCGATACAAAGCGCCAGACCGCCGATCACGTCAATCACATAATGATAAAAACAATACATTGTGGAAAAAATCAGCCCGGTGACAAACGGCAGGATAATCCAGAATACAACCCGTTTAAGGCGGTAGGCGTACATAAGCGTCATGAACGATATGGCGACATGCGAACTCGGGAAGGCGGCGCCGGGGGTTTCGGCGTTTTCGTAAATCCAGTTCATCGTGTGTACAAACCAGCCCCCGTCAAGAAACCGGCCTTCGCGCAACGGAATCGGACCCGCCGCCGGTATAAAAATATACAGCAGATAACACACATAAAACGCCACCGATATGCCAAACAGGATACGCATATAATCGCCATTACCCTGGACATACAGCACGATGCCAAGGAACAGCGGTATAAAATAATACGAAAAATAGCACAGATGCATCAACTCGTTGAAATAATAAGTATTCAGCCGGTCGTACAGCCAGATATTCGGATTCGTGCCGAACATGGCTCGATCAATGCCTGCAAAAAAATCATCCCAGTATCCCTGAAACACCATTTGATTGAGCAATCCGGACGTGATATAAAAAAAGGTAAACAGAAAGACCGGATACCAGTGATGGATCATCCGCAGCGGAAACCAGCGGTGGCCTGACAGGAAACGGAGTATAAAAAAAACCAGCGCAATAATGCCGATTTGCTTCCAGAAAATCGTTTTCCATTCCGGCTGGTGTTCGTGAAAAATCAGAATCGACACGCTGACTAAAATAAGATAGACCACCATGGCCCAGTCAATCGGATTGGCATATCGCGTGGTGATGCGGATTTGTTTACGGATAAACCGCGTGAAAAAATTACCAGCTTTTGTCGGGGGGTTGCTGTTATGGATATCCATGGGCTATGCTCACAACCATTGATGTTTTTTGTACCAGTCATAGGTTTCACGGCAGCCGCGTTCAAACGGATACTGGCTGGTAAATCCCAGTTCGTTTCTTATTTTTTCCGAGGAGCAGGTCCAGGCGGTTTGCTTGAGTTCGATGATTTTCTGCCGGTTCAGCAACGCCGGTTTTTTGGAAAACGCCGCCAGCCCTTCGGCCATCAGCGCCAGCAGCGAAACCTTCCAGCGGGGCACGAACAATGGAATGGTCCAGGTCCCGACCGTCTGCTGAATGATAGCGCTGATCTGTTTCCAGGAATAGACCTGGCCGTCGTCCACAAAATACGTCTGTCCGGCGCTTTGCGGGGATTCGGCCGCGAGAATCAGGGCGTTTACAAGATCCTTAACGTAAACTATGGACAAATACTGTTCCCGCAAGCCGATTTTCGGGTTGAGATGCCGTGTAATCAACTGAAAGTAGAAAAAGATATCTTTTTCGCGCGGGCCGTACACCGCCGGCGGTCGTATGACGGTAACCGGTAAATGGCGCATGTATTCCTGCGCGTAGCGTTCGCCTTCCAGCTTGCTCTTGCCGTAATACGTCAGCGGATTCACCGGATCGCTTTCAACGCGGGGTTTACCCGGAAGGGACGGGCCGGCTGCCGCCAGACTGCTGACATGAACGATTTTCCTGATATGCGGAACCTGCTCCCGACAGACTTCGTAAAGAATCCGGCTGGCATCGGCATTAACCTGATAATAAACGGATTCCTTTTTGGCTTTGGTAATACCGCCGACATGAAAAATATAATCAGCGCCCTTTACCGCCTGATTCATGGACTCGCGGTCGCTGATATCGGCGTTAACGTATTCGACGGCCAGGCCATCCAGCCAGGTACGGTCGCTGGTAGGACGCACCGTGCAACGAACGGTATAGCCCTTCTGTATCAGCGCTTCCGCAAGGTGACTGCCTACAAATCCGGTTGCCCCGGTGATTAACGCAATCATGTCAGCAACCTTTCCGGTTATCCGATGGGTTTTTCATAAATACGGTAGGTCTTGTAAATCCGCCCGCCGAGCCGCTCAATCGGACGAATGATGGCGATATTATCTTCGAGAATCCACGACATCTCCGCCCAGTTGTAACCCTTTTTCATGCCATCCACAAAATTATGATAATTCAGCGCGACATCAATACCAAGATTGCGGAATTCCTTAAGAATACCGAAAGTGACTACGCGGATGCGCCGGATTTTACCCGGTCGCGTATGCCACAGCAGTTTCAGTAAACCGAACGGAAACAACCGGCCGTTGCGTATCTTTATCATCGCCTGATTGATGTCAGGAATAGCCAGGGAAAAACCAATCGCCTGACCCTTGTGCTCGGCGATAAAAATGATATCCGGGTCAATGACCGGTTTCATGGTTTTCGCCAGATGATAAAACTCATCGTCGGTCATGGGAACAAAACCCCAGTTTTTTTCCCAAGCGGAATTGTAAAGATGTTTGACAATTTCAATTTCTTCCCAGAATTTATTTTTCCGGAAAGTTCGTATGGTGACATTACTGCGTTTCAGGATCAGTTCGGTGCTGCGGGTGAGTCGTTCCGGAACGCCTTGTTTATCGTCCACTTCAAGCGCCAATAAATCCTTAGCTTTGGTAAAGCCGTTAGCCTCAATAAGTGCGGGATAATATTTCGGGTTATAACTCATCATGATAACCGGCGGGGAATCGAATCCGTCAACCAGCAGTCCATACTCGTCGTTGCTGGAAAAACTTGCCGGCCCCTGCATACGCGTCATCCCGCGGTTAGCTAGAAACTGCTCGGCGTTTTTAAAAAGCTCAGCCGCCGCTTCCGGGTCGTTGGCGCATTCAAACAATCCGAAAAATCCTGTCTGGTCTTCATGAAACCGGTTGTGATTATGGTTGACAATCGCCGCAATGCGACCAACCATTTCTTCACCGCGGAATGCTCCGAAAAATCCGATATCCGCATGATTAAAAAAAGGATTCTTCTTCGGATTGAGAAATTCTTTCCGTTCCATAATCAGCGGCGGTACCCAGTTAGAATCACCGGCATATATCTTCCATGGAAAACGGATAAAATCGTTAATCCGTTTTCCGTCCATAATTCTTACCGTAATGGCGCTCAATGTTCGTCCCTTCAACCGTTAATATTTTAAATAAATATTAAAATAAATAAATCATTCAAATTAATCAATAAAAACAATTACCTTCTGCAACCGGCGCGTACACCGCGTTTCCGCCGCTACCGTCCGGTAAGTGTTTTCTTCCTGTAAACTCTGCGGCGATATTTTAAGAAAATCTTATTCACTTACATATTTTCAGATTTCATCAGGGAGGTATTAAAATAAAACAAATCCTGCGGCTTTTATGTTGGTTATGCATTACAATACCATTCGCTGTTTACGCCGGATGACCTGAACCGGTAACGGTAGTCAAGACAGAAAAAGGAAAAACGGTTACAATAAAAGGGGATCTTAAAAACGACGCCTTTATCGAGGATCTGAGTCTGTATGCGTACCAAATGGCACGACCAGCTTCCGCGTGGTACCTAACCTCGCTTCCTGCGTGGCCTGTGAAGCTGACCATAAATGGGACCGTCCGAAAAAAAGGCAAAACTCAGGATCCCACACGCTCCGTAGAAATGAATTCCCTAAAGAACCCTTACAATAACGTCATCGCTGTAACCGGCCCTCAAGAAGCGGTGAGCGGCGCGTTTACGCTGACGATTGACTGAAGTAATCCTTCCTGATTGATTAAATATCAAGTTGTCATTGTATGACAGTTTTTTTTATTTTTGGAGCTCGGCAACGACTGCATTCATGTCCTGATACCGTCTTTCAGGATCTTTTTCCAGACAGCGCATAATCACCGTCTCCAGGTCGGGCGGACAGTCCGTTACGACCGTCGAAGGACGCGGCGGGGCATCCGTGAATATCGAGTGTATCAGCGCGATTTCATTATCGCCGCGGAACGGAAGCCGGCCGGTGACCATTTCATAAAGCACCACGCCGAAGGAAAACATATCGCTGCGCGCGTCGGTTGTTAAACCGCTAACCTGCTCCGGGGCTACGTATCCCAGCGTGCCGATGGCCGTACCGGTTTGGGTTAAACCGGTCATCAGCGCCGATTTGGACAATCCGAAATCCATGATCTTCGGCACGCCGTTTTCGTCCAGCATGATATTATCGCTTTTCAGGTCGCGGTGAATAATCCCCTTCCGGTGCATGTACGCCAGTCCTGATGCCACGGATACCGCTATGTCGCGCAGGCAACACTGTTCCATACCGGTTTGCTTTTGAATGCGCGCTTTCAGACTCCCTCCGGTAAGCCATTCCATGGCAATATATCCCGTACCCTGCCAGTAGCCTGCGGCGAATACCTTAACAATATTCGGATGATCCAGCGTCGCCAGAATCTGTGATTCCCGCTCAAACCGAACACGGATATCAGGCTCCGAGAGGGCTTTCGGGTGAATGACCTTCAGCGCCACTTCTTTGCCATTGCTCCGGTCCCGCGCGCGGTAAACGATGCCCATGGCGCCTTCGCCGAGCGGTGCCAGAATTTTATAATGCGCAATCCAATGCCTTCGACGCCATTGCTGAAAACGGTTCCAGACACTGGAACCTCTTCGGTACAAAACCGGCAATAGAATAATCAGGGTAACCGTTGCCGCCAGCCGGAACCACCAGGTTTGCCATACCGCCGGCCGGATATGAATCGGCCACTGATACTCCCGGCTGACAGCGCCGTAAATGTTTCTGGCCCGTATTCGCAGTACATACGCGCCGGGATCCAGATTGGTGTATGAAATGTAATCGCGCTCACTCCAGTTGCGATATTCATAATCAAAACCGTCAAGGTAAAACTGATACATCAACCCGCGCCGGTACCTGAAATCGATACCGGTAACTTCAAACGCCAGATCATTCTGGTCATACGACAAACGGCTCAGAGCGGATACGGCCAGCCATTGATCCTTCATTCTGATTTGCTCTATATAAACCGTCGGCGCGCTTGCGTCTGCTTGGTTGGGACGATGACGGTACACGGTTAATCCGGTAGGCGTTCCTAACCATAAAGCGCCTTCACGGTCGCACCGAAACGCGTTCTCATTCACGGCGTCGTCAAATAAGCCGTGATCATGGGTTATCAGCCTGAACGAATCGCCTTCCATAACTGCCAGCCCTTTAAGGGTCGCAATCCACAGCCTATGGGTAGAATCTTCGGCCAAACCGGATATGGTATTAGACGGTAAACCGTCCCGTTGCATAAAATATTTCAGCGAGTCATGAAAATATTTCACGAGCCCGTGTGTCCGCGTGGCCAGCCATAGGGCGCCGTCGGACGTTTCAAGTATGGAGGATACATAGCGGCTTTTCAACCCGCTCCGCTTGTTGAAATTTTCAATAACCGGCGCATCCTCGGTTTTATTCTTCGCTGAAATGAAACTGACGCCGCCGGCTTCCTTCATCCGCGACGGCTGGGCGCATCCGAACCAAAGATTGCCGCGGCGATCTTCATAAATGGCCAGCACGCGTTGGCCTGCCAATCCGTGATTTAAGTTAAACACGTCCAGCTTACCGTTCTTTCCATACCGAATCACGCCGTCGACATCGGTTCCGAACCACATTTGTCCGCGGGAATCTTCAAAGATACACTGGACATCATTTAGTCTGATTTGATCCGCCATAAACCGGATGAAGCGCTTCCCGTCAAAGCGTACCAAACCCATGCCGAACGAACTGATCCATAAATTTTTATGAGAATCTTCAAAAATCGTATACAGACTGTTTGTCGGCAATCCATGTTGGGTACGGTAGGTCTGCCACCGGGCACCGTCGTAGAAGGATAAACCCTTCTCATGGCATACCGCCCAGTATCTTCCCGAATGATCCTGCAATATGGATAACACGTTATTATCGGGAAGACCGGTATCTTCATCAAAGTGAACCGCAGGAAAATCAGTCCACTTACACAGGCCGCCCGACATGGGAGCCATCCAAACAGAGTTCTGGCGATCCTGATAAACACAGGCGATCTGGTTCTCCGGAAGCCCGTTCTCGATGGTTATACGCTGAATTTTTTCACCGTCCGCAATCAACAGGCCGTCGCCGCGTGTTGCCGCCAGAATGCGGTTCCGCCGGTCACGATACAAACCGAAGATTCTTCGGGATAAATAAACGAACCCGGAACGCGCGGTATCCACTGCATAGCGCTCCCCTCTTACGCGCAGGAAGCCCGCGCCGTTGTTGAATGAGGCCACCCGATATTCACCGGCGCCGGTTTCAATAATTCCGGAAATACCCGCGGAATAATCGTCAAACATGCCTATCGTATCGCATTGGTTCCTCCTTATGTGATATAAAAAACCGGACATATCGCCGCACCACACGGTCCCGTCACCGGCTATCAGCACATTATTGATGACCTTACCCGATAAAAAATATTCCCACACGGCCGAATCCGTACCGGCTTGGATATGCATGCGGCAGAGGCCTTGCTTGGTTCCAATCCACAGTCCGCCGCTGTCGGCAGCCAGCGCAAGCACGGAATTATCGTTAAGCCCATCGGCCGCTTCATAAACACGGAATTCGTAGCCGCCGAAATCATTCCGAACCACGCGCGTGAGCCCCCCGCCCAGGGTCCCAACCCACAGGACATGGTTGCGGTCTTCAATAATCGGCCGGCAAAAGTCGTGAGCCAATCCGTGCTCGGAGGTGAAGTGCATAAACCGTTTTCCGTTAAACCTTACCAGCCCGCCCTGCGTGGTAAACCACATATTTCCGAGGTGATCCTGCAGCATGCCTTCTACGGAGTAGGGCGGCAGGCCGTCGGCAGCGCCGTAAACGGTTATCGGCAATTTCTGCGGATAAACCGATACCGCAAATCCGGCAACCAGTAAAAATATTGTAATGATTTTATTAAACACGCATGCACCTCCTTATGGCCTCAATATGGTCCGGTGTGGTACCGCAGCAACCGCCCACTACGAAGAGCCGGTAATCCTCAATCCATTTCTGGACAGTCTCGGCGTAGGCTTCCGGCGGAAGACTGAAATCAAAACCGGTATTTTTGTTTTTCTGATTCGACAATATGTTGGCGTAAGCGCCGTTCCGTCCGTCATAAATCGTGCGCATCATCCGTAGATTGCCGGCCAGAATATCCACCGTAGCGCAATTGACCATAATAACATCCGCGCCCCGGGCTTCGGCCTCCCGAACCGCTTCCGTCAGCGGTTCGCCGCTCAGTAAGGATTCCTCATCGCCGCAGACAAATCCTGCAAATACCGGCAGGCCGGTCTGTCGCGCATATTCGAGCGCGATGACGGCTTCGCGCAGGGTGTTCATGGTTTCAATCAGAATAATATCCGCGCCGGCTTCGTAAAGATAATCGATATGCCGGTGATGTTCGGAAATTAATTCCGCGTTGGGCGGAACCCTATCCGGTACATAGCAATCCTCCACCGGCGCAACGGAACCGGCGATATACACTGCGTGTCCGGGACGGCTTTCGTCAATGGCGCGGCGCACTGCGTCGATAGCCGTACGCGTCATGGTTTTTGTCTGGGATTCCAGGCCGGTTTTTTTAAGCGTTCGTATATTCGTGCGAAAGGTATTGGCGGTAATTACGTCTGCGCCGGCCCGAATATAATCCGCATGAATATTCTTTAAAACGTTACGTCCTTCGCCGGTCAGCAGCGCCGCCGCTGACCATAAGGGCAGGTCAATCCGTACGCCCCGCCGTTCCAGTTCAGAACCTGTGGCGCCATCCAGCAGTAAAACTTTATACCGGGTGATATCCATAAACGCGTTGTATGATTTTCGTATGCTGTCGTTTAAGATAAATAAATTTTTTAAATTATGAAAATAATGATTTATACTGTCCGGGTACCAACCGCTTTTTTATTTAAACGCCTTTATCCCGGTTGATAAAGAATATCGCAACCGGTTCGCAGGGTTTCAGATAAAAACAATATGCCATCGAGCCCCTCAAACGCGATTCAATGCATTAAGGGGATTGAGCCGGTTCATAAGCGTGTTGGCATTCAGTTGGACGACCAGGACTGTCCTTTGTTGAGGATGAGAATGATTCAAATGCTACGTCGGACTGTAACCTGTAATTTGAAGCGCTTTCACGAAAATTTTAAACCAGCGATAGGGCTGAGGGAATCCCATCATCGGAGACGATTTTCGATAATTCTCCAGATATCCGATGCGATAGCAACGGCCGTTTGTTGACCATCCATTACAATAATGCGTTCCGGCTCGTTTTGCGCCATCGTTAAATACCCCGCACGTATGCGTTCGAAGAATGACCGCCCTTCGCTTTCCATACGGTCGCGAACGTTTTGCCCCTTGCGCCGACAGGATTCTTCCCACGTGACGTCGATGAAAAAGGTAACGTCCGGCTTCAGCCCTCCGGTTGCGATAGCGTTTGCCTGATGGATGGTGTCTAACGATATTCTGCGGCCGTAACCCTGATAGGCGGTGGTAGAATCGTAAAACCGGTCCATGATGACGATATGGTTTTTCTCCAGGGCCGGTCGAATGGCTTCCGCCACGATTTGCGCGCGTGCGGCCTCATACAGCAGCAATTCGGTAATCGCGTTCATACCGTGATTTTTTGAGGATAACAGGATGTCGCGTATCTGTTCCGAAATGGAAGTGCTGCCCGGATCGCGCCAGGACTGCACCGTATATCCGGCGTCCTTTAACCGCTGTTCCAGCCGCGCCGCCTGCGTTGTCTTGCCGCTCTGGTCAATCCCTTCGAAGGTGATGAATAGTCCCTGTTTCATAAACATCGTCCCATTTATTGTACGGCGCCCTCTTTGTCCTTTGCTTTCGCTTCGTCCCAGTACACGTCCATCTCCGCAAGCGTGGCGTCTTTCATGTTTCGTTGCTGCTCCCGAAATCGTTTCTCGACATGCTGAAACCGCCGTATGAATTTTTCGATGGTGCCCCGCAACGCGTCTTCAGGATTGACGGGAAGAAAACGCGAAAGGTTTACTATCGAAAACAACAAATCGCCGAGTTCCTCTTCCATCTTCTCAGGACGATTCTGCTGCTGCGCGGCCTTGAGTTCATCGATTTCCTCGTGCACTTTTTTCCATACGTCATCGATATGCCCCCAGTCAAATCCCACGCGGGAGGCTTTTTCCTGGATACGGTAGGCGCGCACGAGCGCGGGCAGCAGTTTGGGTACGCCATCCAGCACGGAGTTACGGTCGGGCTCTTTCAGTTTAATCTGTTCCCAGTTTTCGAGCACCTGCCCGGCCCCGCTGACCTTCACTTCGCCGAATACGTGCGGATGCCGCCGGATTAATTTGTCGTTGATTTTACGCAGCACGTCCGTAACGGTGAAATCGCCGCGCTCGGACGCTATCAGCGAATGAAACATGATCTGCAGCATCAAATCGCCCATTTCTTTGCCAAGTTCTTCATAATTCTTTGCGTCCAGCGACTGCAGGACCTCGTAGGTTTCTTCCAGCAGAAACTGCCGCAGGGAATCGTGGGTCTGTTCTTTGTCCCACGGGCATTTCGCGCGCAGTTCGCGCATGATGTTGTACAAACGGCCGAAATGATATTCCGCCTCGCGTTGATGTTCGTCAGACGGCACTGTAACGTGTTCGGTTTCGTATTCCAAAGATGAAATTTGTGGATTCATAGGGGTCGGGTCATATAAGGTTATTTCAGGTTCTTTTTCAGTATATCTTCTATTTTTTTTCGGTAGTCATATACGAGGTCGCTGAATTTCCGGCTTTTTTTCATGTTATCGAAAGCCGGTTCCCGGTCAATTTCAGAAAAACGCATAAATCCTTTTCGGAGCGCCAACTCCATCCATTTCAGCGTGTTCTTTTCGTCTTTTTTTATCGAAGCCATACAGGCCAGCCGGTAATAACCTTCAATGGCATTGGAATCGGATTGCACCTGAAGCGTGAATTGTTTGGCGGCGTCATCATATTTTTTCTGGCGGTAAAACCACTCGCCGTACAAACCGTTAAAATCGGAAGTTTTAACCCCCGTGGCTTTGGCCTGCCGCAAAGCATACGTAATATGCCGTTCCGCCTCCTGATAATTATTTTGCGCCATAAACAGCGCCGCCATAGCGCTCCGCAGCGACAGGTTCTGGCTGTCAATCGCTGCGGCTTTCTGATAGGCCGACAAAGCCATGGAAGGTTTATTCTGGCGCTGATAAACCTGGCCGAGATCAATAAACGCATCGAGGTAGTTCGGATAGAGGGCAACCGCTTTCTCAAACTGAGCCGCCGCTTCATCCGGTTTCTGCAGGGCGCGCAGAATCACGCCGTACAGATAATACGACTCTGCGTTCGGGTGCAGACGGAGGCTTTTAAGAATTTCCAGTTCCGCTTCCTCATACCGCTTCTGCCGGATCAGCGTTTTACCGATCATCAGAATTGTTCGCGCATAATTATTCTTATCCAGCACCGCGTTGAGGTACGTGTTGTAAAATTTAAGCGCCTGCGGATACTTCTCCATCGCAAAAAACGCCTCCGCCTGCAGATACGCGAGGCGCGCGACATCCGGCCGTGACAGTTGCGCCATTTGCAGATGATGAATCGCCTCCGATGGCTTATTCAGATAAATCTGCAGAATATAACCCAGCGCCGACCGGTACAGGTAGTCTTCCCGTGAACCCGATTCGGCATCCAGCAACCGTGTGGTAAGGGAGTCGGTGACAGCGCGCAAGGCATCGGCCGGCTTATGTTTTCCGATTATCGTTTGAAACGGCTGAAAATCATTATTCCGGGGATTTTCCAGATCGGGGCGTAAGAGCGCGGCTTGCACATAAGCCGTGACGGCGGCCAATGTATCTTTTTTCTTAAAATATAACTGCGCGAGCGAAAGAAATGCCAGGGCGTCGGTCGAGTCCGTGTGCACCACCGATTGGTATAATGCCAGCGCTTCGCCGGTCTGCCCGCGCTGTCCATAGAGGCGCGCCAGATTTTTCTTGGCAGATATTTCCTGCGGATCCGATTCCACGGCAAGCCGGAAATGGTTGACCGCCTGCGCCGTATCGCCCAGTGAAACCGCGCAAAGTCCCAGTAAATTCAGCGCTTCCGCGTGGCCGGGCTGCATGGCGATAGCCTTCTTAGCCTGCACCGCAGCCAGCTCGTACTCCTTTTTGACATAATAGCAATATCCCGACTGAATCCACGAACGCATATCCTTCGGATCGACCTTCACGGCCTGAAGATAATACTGGCGCGCTAATGTCACCTGGTCTTTATGGTAATAATAAATATCGGCCACGGCGCGGTAATAGTCCGCGCTCAGCGAATCCGCACGGATCAGCGACTGATAGGTCCCGATGGCGGCGTCATAGCGCCGCTGGCCGACGTACAGACGCGCAAGGTGTTCATATCCCCGGCGAAAGTTACTGTCGATCTGTACGGCGCGTTTCAGCCATATCTCCGCGCTGTCCAGAGAACTGTTCCGTCTTTCGGCGCTTACTGCGGCAAAGTACCAGCGAGCGGCTTTCGGATTACGGCTAAGCTGAATCGCATCCTTGATTTTTTTGGTGTTTGTTTTATTGAAACGGCCGGATATTTTCAGCAAATCGGAAAGTATCTTTTCCGGATAAGCCAGTATAGCGGCGGGATCATCGGCGCGTTCGGACAGCAGGGTAATCGATACTTCCTTCGGTTTTTTTACGTCCAACGCCGTCCAGTGAAAATAGATCATGTTTTTCTGGAAAAAAATTTCGGCGGCTAATACCCAGCGCGCCCGAACCGGCGCAGCGGTTTGGGCCATCTCAGCCGCGCCGGGCAAGCCGACAGCGCGGATCGGTTGAATATCGGCAACGTAATAACCGGTAATCGTTTTTACGCCGCCGGACAGGCCCTCCTCGAGGGCCGCTTGAATCCATCGCAGGCTGTCGGGAAACGTGTCGCTGACCGCCACCGGATATATCAAAACCGTGTCCGGCGCGGATACAGCCATTTTCTGTGCAAACCCGGCAGCGGGCAGCAACAGCCATAACAGGAACAAATAATGTTTCATGATTTTATCTTCCTAATACGTGACTGACCCTGGATAAGGAAACATCGTAACGGTAGGCGGTGTTCATATGCCCGTCGTCGAATTCTTCGTATTCATGAGCAATGCCCAGCGTGACCAGTTTTTTTGAAAAAATCCGCGCGCCGATATGAAGCTGATACTCGTCCCGGAAACCGCAGTCAATGAAAAGGCGCCGGAGCGTACGCAGACTGTCCTGAAATTCCGGCTTATCGATTATATATACCGGATCATGCTCCAGCCAGCGTTTCCATACGGTTTCGTCCAGCGCGCCCGTATCACGGTCAAACGGAAGCTCAAACCCGTACGGACGCTTATCCGGATTGGGACTATATGCGGCGGCCATGGCGATGATACTCATCGCGGTAATCTGTTCGCCGCTTTTTTTCGGGGATTCAAAAAATTTATTAAGAAACCCTTCCAGCCCTCCGGCACGCTGGATCGCATTATAACATTTCGGGATATCCGGTTTATAGCAATACTCAAAATACATGTCGCCGGCGCTGCAGTAGCAAACGGAGAAAATATCCGGATGTTTCATCGACAGCGTCAGCGCGCCGTAACCGCCGCTGGATTTGCCCATTACAGCCCGCCCCCGAGGATCCCTGATGGTGCGGTAACGACGGTCAATATAGGGAATAATTTCTTTGATCAGATAGTCTTCATAATCACCGCAAGCCGTGGAATTCAGATATTGTGAGCCGCCGTATTTCGTGAAACAATCCGGCATGACAAGGAGGCACGGCGCCATACGTTGCCCGGCGATGAGTTTATCGCAACGCTCGTCGATGGCATAGCCCCACGCCTGCGGCGACAGAAACATCGTGCCGAAACCCATATAGCCGCTCAGCAGATAGATTACCGGATAGCGCGTCTCCGCGGATGCTTCATATCCCGGCGGCAGATATATCGCTATTTTACGGAGACTGGGATCGTTCAGCGGATTCGGTTTAAGAATTTCGCTTGCAAACCATTCGATGTGGACGGTGCCTTGTTTCATGGAATTATTCATAGCGTTTGCCCTAAAGGGGTTTCATACCGTGTACCGATCAATCCGCCAAGCGGCGGCAGTTCGGTAACATTAATCGGAAGCGCGCGCAGGGCTTCCTGATACTCGTACAGGCGCTGAATAACCGGTTCCATTTCCGTAAACTGCATGAGTTCCGCGCGGAGTTTGGCAACCATCGGCAGGCCGCGCAGGTACCCGGAGTAATATTTACGGAATTCGATAACCCCGCGGCGTTCGCCTTTGGCCAGCGCGGACGAACGCAGATGATCCAGGCAAACCTGAATCCGCTCATCCACGGAGGGCGGGCGGTAGGAGCCGGTCTGTATCAATTGTTTCGCCTCTCGGAAAATCCACGGGTTGGCGATGGCGGCGCGGCCGATCATGACGCCATCACAGCCGGTCCCGAATAGGGTACGCACGTCTTCGGGTGTTTTGGCGTCGCCGTTCCCGATCAGCGGTATGGATAGGATGGCTTTGATTTTTTCCAGCCAGGACCAGTCTGCAAAACCGCTGTGGCCCTGGTCGCGGGTACGGCAGTGCAGACACAGGGACTGCACGCCGGCCTGTTCCGCCATTTTGGCCACCTCGGGGATCACGATCTCGTCCGCTTTCCAGCCGAGTCGGGTCTTGAGCGTCACGGGAATTTTAACCGCTTTCACCACCGCGTTAACAATCGCTTCAAGTTTCGGTAAATCCCGGAGCAGGCCGGCCCCTGCGCCGCGCATGGCCACATCTTTCACCCAGCAACCGGCATTGATATCAATGAAATCCGGCTGCCGCTCCTCGGCTATCTGCGCCGCGCGGACCATATTTTCCTCGATATTGCCAAAAATCTGGATGCCCACCGGACGCTCTTCTTCGGTAAACGTCATTTTCTGAAACGCTTTTTTCGCGTCGCGGATCAGCGCCTCGCAACTGATGAATTCCGTCACCACCACGTCTGCGCCAAGCCGACGGGCCACCACACGAAACGCGCTGTCGGTCACATCGTCCATCGGCGCCAGCACCAGCGCCTGGTTTATTTCTCTTTTCCCGAATAACATAGCTACAGCATACTAAATATTATCCTGAATATCAATAACAAGTGTAATTTATTATCGCCTCTTCCACAAATACCATACCTAAGCATAAAGCTTTGCAATTTTCTATATGGCCCAATGCATAATGCACAAAAAAATTATATCATTTATATTATTAATTATCAATATTTTAATAGATTTACAAAAAATAGATAAATTATTTTACTTGGCAATATGATTTTAATATAATATTATTATGATATCACTATGATACTACGATTTTAAACATTTTTTTAGATGGAGGTAATTTTATGCAAACGATTCATGAAATGAAAGCGTGGAAAATTAACGGTTTTTGGATGCCGCTGTTATTGGTGATCCTAACCGTTGCCGGGATATTCATATTACGTGAAGGGATTCTGACGAATGAACCGGCTTTTTTGATAATATTTATTCCCCTGATCCTCGTGATATTTATGATATCCGCCGGATTCATGATTGTTCATCCGAACGAGGCGAAGGTGCTGGTTTTTTTCGGTAAATACGCCGGTACGGTCAATACGGCCGGTTTTTGGTGGATAAACCCGTTCACGGTCCGTAAGGCCGTCTCGCTGAGGATTCACAATTTCAACAGTGAAAAGATCAAGGTAAACGACTTCCTCGGTAACCCGATTGAGATCGCGGCCGTGATTGTATGGCGGGTGGTCGATTCGGCGAAGGCGACGTTTGACGTGGAGAATTACCAGCAGTTCGTCAATGTGCAGTGCGAGACGGCGATCCGTTCGATGGCGACGCAGTATCCGTACGATACGCACGAGGAAGGCCGGGCGTCCCTGCGCGGCAGTCAGCAGGAAGTATCGGAAAATCTGCGTGCGCAGGTGCATACGCGGCTGGAAATCGCGGGTGTGGAAGTGACCGAAGCGCGAATCAGCCATCTGGCGTATGCGCCGGAAATCGCGCAGGTAATGCTGCGGCGCCAGCAGGCGGAAGCGATTATCGCCGCACGCCAGCGTATCGTGGACGGCGCCGTCGGTATGGTGGAAAGCGCGTTGACCATGCTCGGCGAAAAAGGCATCTTCACGCTCGACCAGGAAAAGAAAGCCGCCATGGCCAACAACCTGCTCGTCGCGCTGGTGTCGGATCATGAAACCAGCCCTATCGTCAACGTCGGCACGCTGTTTTCATGAGCGAAAAGAAAAAATTTCTCCTGCGTGTTGACGAAAAACTCTATACCGCGCTGGAGAAATGGGCCGCCGACGACCTGCGCAGCGTGAACGCGCAGATGGAGTATATCCTCACCGAAGCCGTCCGAAAAGCCGGGCGGCTTACGGCGGAGGCTGAACCTTCGGAAAGGAACGAATCATCCGAATAACGTCCCAGCAACCGGGCTTAATTTTTTACGCCGTCATGTAAGGATATCGAAAGTCCGTCGGCGGAATCAGCGTTTCCTTGATGGTGCGCGGGCTGACCCAGCGGCAGAGATTGATATGACTGCCGGCCTTGTCGTTGGTTCCCGAAGCGCGCGCCCCGCCGAACGGCTGCTGGCCGACCATGGCGCCGGTCGGCTTGTCGTTGATGTAGAAATTGCCCGCGGCGTAACGCAGCGCCCGGCAGGCCTCCACCATCGCGTATTTGTCATTGCTGAATATCGCGCCGGTCAAGGCGTAGGGTGACGTTTCATCGCAGAGCTTCAGCGTGTCGTGAAAATCCTTGTCGTCGTAAACGTAAATGCTCATCACCGGGCCGAAGATCTCCTCTTCCATCGTAACGAAATGCGGTTGGCGTGTGACTATCACCGTGGGTTCAATGAAATAGCCTTTCGATTTATCGCCTTTTCCTCCCGCAAGGATTGCAGCGTCCGGAGCGTGCTTTGCTTTTTCAATATAGCTCATAATATTGTCAAACGAGGCCTCGTCGATCACCGCATTAACGAAATTATTGAAATCGCGGACGTCGCCGATTTTAATCGCGGCTATCATTTGAAGCAGATTATTTTTGGTGTCGGCCCAGATGGACTGCGGTATATAGGCGCGGGAAGCGGCGGAGCATTTTTGCCCTTGATACTCGAAGGCGCCGCGAACGATCGCCGTCGCCAGTTCCTGCGGATTAGCGGAATGATGCGCAAAAATAAAATCTTTTCCCCCGGTTTCGCCCACCAGCCGCGGGTAGGATTTATATTTCGGTAAATTGTCCGTCACGGTTTTCCATAACCGGTTGAACGTCGCATTGGAGCCGGTAAAATGAATACCGGAAAGGTCGCGGTGATGCATGACGACGCCGCTAATAACCGAACCGGAGCCGGGAACAAAATTGATGACGCCGTCGGGCAGGCCGGCTTCCTGAAAGATTTTCATCAGATAATAATTCGACAAAAGCGCGGTGGTGGCCGGTTTCCAGACCGTCGTGTTGCCCATCAGGGCGACGCTGACGTTCAGGTTCGCGGCGATGGCGGTGAAATTGAACGGCGAAATGGCGTAGATAAATCCTTCCAGCGGACGGTATTCCATCCGGTTGATCACGCGGTCGCCGGAAAACGGCTGCATCGAATAAATCAGGGAGGCGAAATACACATTGAACCGGAGGTAATCGATGGTTTCGCAGGCGGCGTCAATCTCGGCCTGGAATACGTTTTTCGCCTGGCCCAGCATGGTGGCGGCGTTGATCAGGTGCCGGTATTTAACGGAAATCAGTTCCGCCGCGCGCATCATCACGGAAGCCCTTTCGAGCCACGACAGCGACATCCACTCCTCCTTGGCTTTCAGCGCGGCATCGATGGCAAGCCGGGCTTCTTTCTCGGTCGCCTGATGGTAAGTGGCCAATACGTGACGGTGATCGCAAGGCATGACGACCTGCCCGATCTGGCCGGTACGGATCTCTTTTCCGCCGATGATCAGCGGAATCTCAATGGTTTCACGGCTTTGCCGATCCAACTCCTTTATTAGCGCTTCCCGTTCCATACTGCCCGGCAAATAAGACAGCACCGGTTCGTTCACAGGCGATCTGAAATTATAGATAGCGTTATTCATAAAAATATCCTTTTCATAGTTTTTTAAAAAACGTTTCACTGCAGGTAAAAACTGTCAATGGGCACTTCAAAATGCGCCATAGGGGCAGTTGAAAATGCGCCACCTT
>CAZSRX010000023.1:0-70267 GCA_964609675.1 uncultured Bacteroidota bacterium
GCCCTATTTTTAGGCTTCTACAAGAAATCAAGAAATATTTTTCGGGGAGTGCCAGATCAAAAAAAAATGTTGACAAATGAAACTTTTTATAGTATAATACGTATCAATGACTGACTGGTCAGTAAGAGATATTAGTAACAAGATGATAAAATGATAATAAACAATTATATAATAAAACAATAAAGAAAAATGGCTACTCACGAGTCAGAAGATTCAAGAAAAAAACAAATCCTAAATTCAGCATTAACATGCTTCTCCAATGGGGGGTTGGATAAAGTAACAATAGAGGATATTGCAAAGGAAGCCGGGCTAAGTAAAGGTACTATATACTTATATTATAAAAGTAAAGATGAGCTCATTTATGCTCTTTGCGAAGCATGGTGTAAGATCAGTGACCAGGCGATGTTTAAAATGGCCGTCGAATGTGACCTGGACCGCATGATTTATGAATTTCCGCAATATCTTTTCCGGCAGACACAATTAGAAAAACATCATAAGTTTTTCTTCCAGCTCTGGGCGCGATCGGTAGACAATGAACAACTTCGGGGACGTCTGACGGCCATGCATAAGGAACATCACGCAAAATCCCTCGACTTATTGCGAACCGCGCTATCTAAAAAACTCCTGAAAGAAGATGTGGATATTGAACTGCTGGCCATTACCATCCACGCCTTATTCGACGGTTTGCTGATACAATGGCATTTCGACCCGGAGATAGATCTGGAAAAGTGCTGGAAAAATGCGATAGATAATTTGCGGTTCGGCATCGGGTTGCAGCACGCCGGGGGGAACGAAGAAACCTAATAAACACTTCTTATGCATAACTTATACGGTACAGGACATTTAGATAATCATACGGGAGCGCTTATGCGAATACGAATCTGGATCCTTTTACTACTGATTTTCATTGATCCGCTTAGGGCGCAGGAAAAGAAAACTTATACTCTGGATGAAGCGATTCAAACTGCGCTGGAAAAAAACAGCGAACTGCAAATCGCGCGGCTGGAATCGGAAAAGGCCGGGGCGCAGGTCTGGGAAGCCTACGGGTATGCCATGCCTTCGGTAACGTTTGATGCGCGCTATACCAAACCGCTTAAAAAACAGGTGATGTTTCTGCCGGCGATATTTTTTGGTCAGCAATCCACCGACCTGATCCCGATATCGTTTGAACGGAACAACTCCTTCAATATGGGGTTTACGGCCACGCAGGTTCTGTTTAATGCGGCGGTGTTTACGGGCGTGGGGACGGCGAAGGTATATCAGAAAGTATCGAAGGAACAATACCGTGCGGCGTATCATAAAACCGTGGCCGGCGTGAAGAAAGCGTTTTACGCGGCCTTACTGACGCGGCAGATTGTTGAAACCACGCAGGCCAGCCTGCGCAATGCCGAAGACAACCTGAACAGCGTGCGCGCGCTGAACCGCAACGGCATCGTCTCCGATTACGATCTGATCCGCGCGGAAGTGCAGGTGGAAAACGTCCGGCCGATGGTCATCGAGGCCGAGCGGAACATGACGCTCGCTCTCAACGGGCTGAAGCTGGCGATGAATCTCGAAGCGGCCGACAGCATCGGCATCAGCGGCCGGCTGGAATTCGAGCCGGTGGACACGACGTTGATTGACGAATCGCTGGCGCTAAGCCACAATGCCTCCCTGCAGGCCCTTCAGCACCTCAAGGCATTTAATCAGGAGGTAATTACTCTGCAGCGTTCCGAATACCTGCCGAGCTTAGCCGCGTTTGGAACGTACGACTGGCAGTCCCAGAGCAACCGCCTCGGGCAGACGTGGGACAAGCTGTATGCCAGTTCCCATGTCGGGCTGACCCTGAGCGTCAATCTGTTCAACGGTTTCCGGACCACCTCCAAAGTTGCGCAGGCAAAAAAAGACACGCGCAAAGTCGAAGAACAAATATACGCGGCGCGCGAAGGTTTGCGTACGCAACTGCAGAACATCCGTTACCGCCTGCAGGAATCCGCCCGGCGTATCCAGAGCCAGGGCCGGACCGTCGAGCTGGCGGAGAAGGGATATCAAATCGCCCAGACACGCTACAGTACCGGTTCCGGCACTCAGCTGGAGGTCAATGACGCGGACGTCGCCCTGCTGCGGGCCCGACTGAACCGCGTACAGGCCGTTTACGACTACGCCGTCGCGCGGGCCGACCTCGAGGAAATCCTCTGCATTCCCCAAAACGAAACCATTCATTAACCCATTATGAGTCTATCTATGAAACACCTTTCCATCACGGCCGCGGCGGCTATGCTGATCCTCATCGGAGGCACGGTCATCACGGCCTGCAAATCTTCCAACGCGGAAAATGAAAAAACGAAAAACGAAAAACCCGAACCCGTGGTGTATGTGCAGGCGAAAAAAATTCAACCGGAGAAATTCACCAAAACCATCCAGTTGACCGGCAGCGTTCTTTCGATGAATGACATTGTGGTGCCGGCCGAAGAAAGCGGGCGCGTGCTGACCTGGTATGTATCCAAGGGCGCCTATGTACAAAAAGGGCAGGTGATCGGGCAGATTGATTCCGTCCGTCAGCGCGCGGCTTATGACGCGGCCACGGCGGCGTTCCGGATAGCCGACATCAATTATGAAAAGCAGAAAAAGGCCTTCGAGGAGCAGGCGGTTTCTGAACTGCAGCTAAAAACGCTCGAATACCAGCGCGACGCCGCCAGGGCGCAGATGGAACTGGCCCGCCAGCAATACCTCAAGACCCGTATCGTATCGCCCGCAAACGGAATCGTCAACGAACGTTTTGTGGATGAAGGCGAGATGATCGGCGCCGGCATGCCCGCGGCGCAGGTCGTGGACGTGCATCAGCTGAAAGTCGCAGCCGGCGTCCCTGAACGCTATGCCGGCGATCTTCTTCCCGGTGCCCCCGTGGAATTCACCGTGGACGCCTATCCGGACGAAACGTTCAAGGGGAAAATCGGTTTCATCGCCCCGTCCGTATCGTCCGAGAACCGGTCCATCCCGGTGGAAATCTACGTGAATAATCCGTCGGGTAAACTCAAACCGCTGATGATTGCGAAAATCCAGCTCCGCCTCAAATCCGACGAAAAAGCCATCGTTATCTCCCAGGATATCGTCCAGTTGGTGGATATGAACCGTCTGGTCGTGTTTGTCGCGAAGGACGGGCGCGCGGAAGAACGGATCGTGCAGGTGGACGGTACCGACGGCAAAAACGTGCGGATTGTCAAAGGGCTCCAGATTGGCGACGACTTAATCACCGTCGGCTACCAGAACCTGATGCACAACCAGAAAGTGATTATTCAGCCGGAGTAACACGGTCCGCCATAGTCTCAAACGTCAACGACTGAATTATAACAGGAATACCCATGAAACTTTCCAATTTGGCCATCGACAACCGCGTGACGGTTTACATTCTGATTGCGATCATTGTGATCATCGGCCTTTCGTCCTACAGCTCGCTTCCCCGTGAAGCCGCGCCGGACATCACGGTACCGTACGTCATCGTGAATGTGCCGTATATCGGCGTCAGTCCTTCAGACATCGAAGGGCTTGTAACCCAGCCGCTGGAGAAAGAACTCAAATCGCTCCGCGACATCAAACACATCACGTCCAATTCCAAGGAGGGCTTATCGTCCATATTTGTCGAGTTTGAATCGGAGATCGACATTGACGATGCCGTGCGGCGGGTGCGCGACAAAGTCAATGAAACCCGTCCTTCCCTGCCGTCCGACATTCTCGATCCGATCGTGAGCGAGATCAACATCAGTGAATTTCCGATTATGTATGTTACGCTGGGCGGCAATTTCGGACTGGCGCGGCTGAAAAAAGTGGCCGACGATCTGCAGGATAAATTTGAGGCCATTCCCGGTGTGCTCAGCGCCGACATCACCGGCAACCTTCAGCCGGAAGTGCAGGTCCATTGCGACGTGAACCGGCTCAAGGGATACAACATCGGATTTAACGATATCATCACCGCCATTCAGCGGGAAAACCTCACCATACCCGGCGGTTCCGTCGATAACGGTGTAACCGATTTCTCCGTACGGGTGCCGGGCGAATACAAAACCACGGCGCCGATTGAAGATATCCTCATTAAAATGCGGTCGGGCCGGCCGATTTACCTGCGCGACGTCGCCGAGGTGCATTTCGCGTTCGAAGACCGTAAAACCTACAGCCGCCTCAATGGAAATCCTGTCGTCACGCTGGCCGTACGCAAACGCGCCGGAGAAAACCTTGTCCGAATCGCCGATCAGGTGAAAACAATCATCGAGAATGAAAAGAAAAATTTTCCCGCCGGTCTGGAAGTGCATATCACCAACGACACCTCCAAATACATCAAAACGACCGTTTTTGAAATGGAAAACAGCATCATGACCGGCATGTTTCTCGTCATCATGATTCTGTTCATGTTTTTCGGATTCAAGAATTCCCTGCTCATCAGCACGGCGATTCCTTTGTCCATGTTTATCGGGTTTATCGTCCTTTCTACGATGGGCATCACGCTGAATTTTGTCGTGCTCTTCACGCTGATTCTGGTGCTCGGGATTCTTGTGGATGATGCGATTGTTGTGATTGAAAACATCTACCGCCATCAGCATGAATACGGCAAGGATCCCATTACCGCCGCGAAGGATGGCGTAAAAGAAGTGACGATTCCGGTAACGACGTCCACGATCACGACGATTTCCGGCTTTATTCCGCTTTTGTTCTGGCCGGGCATCATCGGCGATTTTATGTGGTTCCTTCCCGTAACGCTGATTATCACCATGTCGGCATCCCTTTTTACAGCCTTTGTTATCAGCCCGGTGCAGGCGGCTCAGTTTATTAATTATCAGAAAGAAATCGCCAAGGTCAAACATACCGTAAAACACGGTAAACACTGGGAAAAATACAATCCATTTACGTTCCTTTATCACTGGGTCGATGAACGGTTTTTCCCCGGCGCGCAGCGGAAATACGTCAATTCCGTCCGATGGACCATGCGTCACAAACGTACAACCATCCTGGGTTCCGTGCTGTTACTGGTCATCATCACGATGGTATTCGGAAAGTTTAATAACGGCATTGAATTTTTTCCGACAACCGAACCGAATGCGATGAACGTCCAGATTACCATGCCTCCGGGAACGCCGCTGGAAACGACCAACCAGGTCACCCTGCTCCTTGAAAAGCGTATCAACGGCATTCCGCAACGCAAGGACATTGAGTTCATTACCGCCAATGTGGGCACATCGACCGACCTTTTCGACTTCGGCGGACAGGGAACGGCTAACAAATCGACCGTTGCCATCAATATGTACGAACGCAAGGACCGCGTTTTCAATTCTTTTGAGACGTTAGCCAGTATCCGCGAGGCGGTTACCGGTATTCCCGGCGCCATCATCAAAGTGGATGTACAAAAAAACGGGCCTCCCGTCGGCGCGCCCGTCAGCATTGAGATCTCAGGCGATGATTTCAAAATGCTCGCGCAATTATCCGATGAAATCCAGAAAAGAATCAAATCCATCGAAGGATTGGTCGATCTTAAAGACGACTACGACGAAGGCAAACCGGAAATTCAGGTGATGGTTGACCGTGAAAAAGCGGGATTATTGGAAATGAGTACGGGTCAAATCGGTTCGACGGTACGCACGGCGATCAGCGGAACCGAAGCCTCCACATTTCGGGTGGGCGAGGACGAATATAAAATTATGGTCCGACTCCGTGAAAACCAGCGCCAGTCACCGAATGACATCGAGAATCTGAACATCACGTTCATGAACCAGCGCGGACAGTTGCTATCCGTTCCGCTGGTATCCGTGTCTACCGTTATCCGCAGTCAGGGTTTAACCAGCATCCGGCGCAAGGATCAGAAACGCGTCGTTACGATTACCGGCGACGTGCAGGAGCGCCTGGCCAATGATGTCCTGAAGGATATCCAGTCAACCCTAAAAACCTATCCCCTGCCGAATGGGTATTCGGTAAAATTTACGGGCGAAACGGAAGAACAGGACAAGGCGGCGGCGTTTCTTTCCAAAGCGCTTTTAGTCACGATTCTGCTGATATTCATGGTCATGGTTACCGAGTTCAATTCAGTGAAGGTGCCGCTGGTGATCATGCTGAGCGTTCCGCTTTCGCTGATTGGCGTGTTCATCGGCCTGCTCATCACGCAGACGCCATTCAGTATATTGATGACAGGCGTCGGCGTAATCGCGCTGGCGGGCATTGTCGTGCGCAACGCGATTATCCTGCTCGATTTCATGAAGCATCTGAAAGGAAGCGGGTTATCGCTCGAAGAATCGCTGGTGGAAGCGGGCCGTACGCGCCTCCGGCCGGTGGTGCTTACCGCAATCGCCACCATACTCGGCGTAACGCCTCTGGCAACCGGCATTGATTTCGACTGGAGGAATTTCCATTTCGTCGTCGGCGCCGAAAGCAGTGATTTCTGGCGTCCGCTCGGCGTAGCCATCATCTTTGGCCTCTCCGTGTCCACGTTTCTTACTCTGGTGATTATTCCCACGGTATATGCCTGGGTCGAAGAAGCCCAAACCAACATCGCCAAAGTGTTCCGGCGCCTGTCCGCCCGTAAAGCCGAAACCGAACCGGCGGCCTGACCGATACGTTTTTTCCGGAAGCGATAGAGGCTGATTCCCCTTACGGGAACAGCCTCTATCATTTTTCCCTCCCGAAAAACGCTGTTTTGCCCCTTTAAAAAAGCTGAATATGTCAAAAGCGTGGTAAATTACAGTATTTAGAAATAATTTACCGGTGGGACGGGTGTTCCGGCCCAAGGGGTTCCGGCGCCATGCGGCTGCAGGGCTGAAGTCATACCGGAGCGATTCAAAAGCATCAGAACTAACCGGAAAGGAAGTGTATGGGGCTTTATCAGGCGCGCTTGCCTACTTGATGCGGGGTTCGGCCAGACTTTATTGGTGATACGGTTTCAATCCTTAAAGTTCCGGCGATAAATCAAAAAAAACTTGACATTATAAACGCAGGTGTTTATATTTTTTGCGCTCAAGTACACAACACGACTGGGAATATAAATTCTTTTCATTTATCCTTGCGAATTAAACACGCTTTTAAATAACCGCTCCAAACACCTAAAAAACGGAGGTGACATGTGACGAAAGGATTTTTAACCAATAATTTATTTTGCACCAGAAAGGAGTTACTCATGAAAAAGTTACTAATGCTTTCTGTGTTGATTCTCCCGCTGTGGACGTTGGCGTCTTGCGAAGACAAGGACAAAGACGAAGATCAAACGGCCAATATCAACACGCAAGAGAATGCGCAGATTGCCACCGATACGCTGTTTTATTATTTTGCCAAGTTCCCTATCGAGGCGATGCTTCCGGTGCTGAACCTGGCGCATGAGTTTATGCCCAAGCAGCCGCTGCCCAGCGAGCCGGACGATTATACTTTTGATGACCAGTCGAACCGCTGGCGCTGGGTTTCCAGTTCGATTAATGAATACAAGAACGTTGTCTTTCCTTTACCGGACAGCGTGTACTATCCTGTTGCCGCAGGGGATACTGTTTACTATGGCGACACGGTACTGTACAACAATAACTACCGGGTTTACTACGGTACGACTCCTGTCATCGGACCGGGCACCGTGGCCATTCCATGTAAATTCCCCACCCAGGAAACCGCGTCGATGCAGTTTTTGCATTACAAGCAATTCTCCCAGATTGTTCGATATGTAATTGAGCGGTATAACACCGGGACAGTTACCCTTACCGTTACCGGGCTGGAAGGACATGACAGCGACAGCGTAGCGGTGCTGAATGGTACCTGCGAATACGAATCGTACGGCACCTACAGGGATCACAAGAAACCCAGTGACACTACGATTGTGGAAAAGAATTACAAGCTCAACCTGGAAATGACCGTCACCAACGTAACGATGAAGCTGGGCACCGCGTATCCGACCGGTGGCACCATTACAATTAACAAGGCCAAGATGAGCATTAATCCGGATGACCCGACCGGCATGTACGGCAATCGGGAGATTAAAGGCATTCCTGATTTTAATACGACCGGAACCATTACTTTTGACGGAACGGCGGTTTTGACCATTAGCTTTGGCGGATGGAACACGACGCTGAACTTATTCCGTTTTATATAATTTGAAATAACTCTGAAACCAACTTTTTTAAAAGGAGTTGTTATGAAAAGATTTATCAAAAATGCCATTGCGGTTTTTCTTCTGGCCGCGATAGCCGCGCCATGGCTGTTGCTGGCGGGTCCCAATGGCAAGATTACCGGAACGGTAAAAGACAGCAAGACCGGTGAAGTGTTACCCGGCGTGAACGTGATGATTGACGGTACCACCATGGGTGCCGCCACCAACACGCGCGGCGAGTTTTCCATTATCAACGTGCCGGCGGGCGTTTATACGCTCAAAGCCAGCATGATCGGTTATGCCCGCCTGACCAAGCAAAACATCCGGGTATTACCGGATTTTACCACTCGCGTGGATTTTGACCTGAAAGAAGAAGAACTGTCCGGAGAGGAAGTCGTGATCGTCGCCGAACGGCCGCTGATCCAGAAAGACCAGACGATGACCATGTCGGTCACTTCCTCCGAAGAAATCAAGAATCTGCCGGTGCGCGGTTTTCAGGCCGTAGCGAACCTCGGCACGGGATTCACCATTAATAACCAGGCCCGTAACCTCGAAGGCGGCACCGCCAACGTCAACGTGCGCGGCGGCCGCGCCAGCGAAACGGGCGTGTACCTCGACGGCTTCCTGCAGAACAACCTGCTCACCGGTACCTCCAACGTGCAGGTGACCAACAGCGCCGTTGAGGAAATCCTCGCGATCACCGGCGGTTTCAACGCCGAATACGGACGCAACCAGTCCGGCATCATTCAAATCATCACCAAGAGCGGCGGTAAACGCTATTCCGGAAGCCTCGAATACGTAACGGACGCTATTGCCCCGGCGTTTGCGACCGGCAAATACGGCTATCAGAACGGAAGCTTCGGCTTCGGCGGCCCGATTATTCCGGGCAATGACAAATACAAATTCTTCGTGTCCGGCGAAGGCCAGATATTCGATGACGGCGAGCCCAGCATATTCGGCTTCCCCACATGGACCACTTCCTATATGGGTTCCGGCGCCAACGCGTTGTTCCTCGACCAGAACCAGTATTTTGACTGGGGCAAAGATTCCATCGCCCTGGATTACGTGGTTAATGAAGACGGCTCGGTTACCGTTAAGTACGGCGATCGGAAAGCCCGCCCCAAGAACCAAAGCGGCGAAGGTTCCAACAGTTTCATCTACGGAACCATGCAGGGTAAATTTTCGTTCATTATCAGCGACGCCTTAAAACTGGACTTAAACGGTAACTACGGACACAACATCCGCCGGGCGTTTACGAATTACCGGGCGACCGTATTAGACCATGTCCAGCGCAACGACAGCCGCTACTGGCAAATCGGCGGTATCGCCACCTATACCGTGAATCCCAACAGCTTTTTTGAGTTTGGCGGTAACTATAACCTGAATGACCGCCGGTACATGGATGACAAATGGGGCTGGAACCTGAACTGGAATGAAGACCTGTTAGGAACTACCAAGTCCAGCATCGGAGGCTTCGGGTTACATTCCCTTCCGGGAAACTCCAACGCCGTATTCGGCCGTGACTTTGACTCCTATTTTGCATTGAAAACCAGCTATACCAACCAGATTAATAAAAACCATCTGATTAAAGCCGGTATGGATTTCTACCGCCATACCATCCGCCTGCTCGATGTCAATGAACTGCGTACCAATCCCATCGAGGGCGCTAATAACTATATTGGTTACAGGATTACCCGCGACAATAACGGCCGCCTGGTTATTAAAGACGTTAACAAGGACGATTACACGAATACGTTGGTTACCAGCAAAGGCGATACTATATTGTTCCCTCTCGACGGCGCCAAGCATCCCATTTCCTTCTCGGCGTTTGTTCAGGATAAGCTGGAATACGAAGGTCTGATTATGAACGTCGGTGTGCGTTACGACTTATTCAATCCCGGCACCAAGCGCATCCGCGATTTCTATAATCCGCTGGGTGAGCCCGGTACCAGTGATCCTTTGATAATCGGCCCGGAAGATTTTACCAGCGGTAAGAGCGATCATAAGATCAGTCCCCGTCTGAGTATCAGCTTCCCTGTTTCGGAAAAAACCATTTTCCGTATGAGTTGGGGTAAGTTCTTCCAGCAGCCCAACCTGCAGAATCTTTACATCAGCTCGTATTTTTACAACCGCATGGTTACTGCGGCTCCGTTTGCAACCACCATCCAGAATCCCAACCTGCAGGCGGAAGAATCAATCCAGTATGAAGTCGGTATGCAGTATGCCCTTACGGACAATCTGAAGATGGACGTCAGCGCCTACTACCGCGACATCAACAATCTGATTAACGTTGAGAACTTCACGGTGAACCCCGCCGGCGGATGGAAGTCCCTGATTCTCTACGGTAACCATGACCGCGGCATTGTCAAGGGTGTTTCCTATTCCATGGAACTGCGCCGCACCAAGAAGATCAGCGGCCGCTTCTCCTACACCCTGCAATGGGCTAACGGTACCGGCAGCGATGACGCTTCCGGATTCCGCGCGGCCTGGCTGGGTTTCTCGGCGACCAAATTCAACGCCCCTCTGAGCTTTGACCAGCGTCACCGCATCAATGTTATGGTCGACGTGCGCAACGGCAAGAAAGAAGGGCCGGAATGGGGCGGCTATCTGCTCCAGAACGCCGGCGTCAACTTTATAGTTACGGCGGCCAGCGGCTTCCCCTATACGCCTCAGGCTCCTACCAGCATGGGCGAGTCCGTACCGTCCGGAAAACCGATCGGACGCCGGAATTCACAGTATGGTCCCTGGACTTTCCGCACGGACATGAAGATGGATAAAACCGTTTATATGACCAATAACCTCAACGCGCAAGTTTATTTACAGGTATTCAACCTGCTGGATACGAAAAACGCCACCAGTGTGTATAACGCCACAGGTTCCGCCAATGACGACGGCTTCTTAGCCTCCCCGGTCGGCCAGGCTCAGTTGGCCTCCGCCGGCCCGGTTTATGCGGCTTATTATGATACCCGGCTGAAAAACGGCCTGTTCTATGATACCCCGAGGCAGGTGCGTCTGGGTATCGCGTTGAATTTCTAATGAATGAATTTTTAATTATAAACAGGGAGTATAAGAATGAAACGCATCAAAATCATATTAACCGCCTTGCTGGTAATCGCCATTACCATGGTGGTGTATGTTGATATCGGGAAATCGGATTTGGATCCGAAAACCCGGTTGACCATGAAGCTGAAAAAACCGACCCGGGAGGAAGAACTCTGGCTGGGTTTCAATAACTGGGCCTATGCCCTCAAAAACGAAGGCTCCTATTTTTACCGGGTCTCCCGATTGGAATTCGGGGGTGAGTTTCCCCGCGGTAGCAATTACGGCGCCGTTTACGCCGGCGGTCTTTATGTGGCCGGACGCAAATCCCCTCCGGGCGGCGGTCCTTCGGTTATTAATGCCGCTAATTGCGAATTTGACGATACCGAGTTTCAGCCCGGTAAGATTTATGTCAACAACGATTATGATCACCGCTATCGCGGCTACACCGTGGCCAATACCGGTAGTTATGCCACCGCCACGGCGCCTTTTAGCGCGCTGAAAAGCGGCGATCCCGGTATTGACGAATATCAGGTGTACGTGATTGACGAAGAAAGGTCAGGTTCCGATTGGGATAACTGGCCGGAGTACGCGCCCCGTGATACCAATGACCTGCCGTTCCTTCTTCCCGGCGTAGCCGGTCAGACTTATGCCGTATTTAATGATCTTTCCATCTTTAAGGTCAGCGATACGTATTCGCCCTATCCGGGATTCGGCCTGGAAGTAGAAATGGAAACGTTCAATTTTACCGCCGGCGCTCTGGCGAATGGCGTATTTCTCAAATTAACTATAACCAATAAGTCCTCTGAAAATTACAACGACGCCTATATAGGTATCTGGTGTGACGCTGATGTGGGCTCCGCCTCCGCGGAAGACCAGGCCGGCATAGATACCACCGAGGGTCTCGGCATTGTGTACAGCAGTCCCACGGGCGGCGACGTGCATCCTATCGCGCTGGGACTCGACTTTTTCCAGGGCCCCGTGGTGGATCAGGCCGATGTGCCCCAATACCTGTATGATAAGTTCTACAATCGCCCCGCCAACCGGCAGGTAGTGAAATATGACAAATCGTCCGGCGCCCTGAAAGCCATTGCCTTGCCGGACGGTAAGTTTACGTTATCGGCCACGGCCTTTATTTCATACCCGAATCCTGAAGGCGAACCGGAACGCTTATACGGCGATATTACGCGTCATTACTACATGCGCGGTCTCGACGGCACCGGTAACCCCAAACCCAATGGTCCGTATGATCCGACGGCTACGGGCATCCAGCCCAAAGACCAGCGTATCATCCACGGTTCCGGGCCATTCATTCTGAAATCCGGCGAAACGCAGGAAGTATGGATGGGCTTTGCTTCCGGCCTCGGCAACACCCAGGCTCTGGGAGGATTACCGGTACCCGCCGGTGGTTTCTTTAACCGGAATTCCGGCGCACCCGGTTCGGCGATTAACGTGATGTACACAACGGATCTGGCCATGCAACAGGCCTTCAACGCGGCCCTTTCGGCGCCGGTGGCGCCTGAATCGCCGGTAGTAGTTGTTTCGTCCCAGGATAACAAAGTGGTTCTGACATGGGATAACCGTTCCGAATTCTCACGCGACTCTTATGGTGATTCTAATAAATTGGACATCAAAACTACAAACAATTATAACAAAAACTGGGTCCAATACGATTTCCAGGGTTACCGTGTGTATAAGAGTCTTACCGGTCTATCCGGTTCGTTTACGAAAGTCGCCGAATACGACCTGATTGACAATGTAACAACGGAGAATGATACATTATCTGACGGCAAAGTGCTATATGACGTCCATTTTGGTAGCGACACCGGTTTGAAACATTATTATGAAGATACCGATGTGATCAATGGACGCCGGTACTATTATTCCGTTACCGCTTATGATTATCAGCCGTTGATCCGCAGTTCCGTTACCGGTGTGCCTACGGGCTTCCCAAGATCGCTGGAAAATTCCATTACCGGAAAGACCAATCTGCGTTCGGTGGTTCCGATGCCGCCGGTGGCGGGTAGCAAAGAAGATGCGCGGGCCAGTGATACTTTAACCTTAGTCAACGGTTATGGGAATCCGCGCCTTATCACGCGTGTCATTAACCCCGATTCCATTAAAAACCGTGAGTTTTATATCGAGTTCTTCAAAGTGCCCGACAGCGTTGATTCGAAGCCGCTGATTGCTGACTTCAAAGGGCAAATGGCGTTTCGGTTAATTGACAAAAACACCAGTGAGGTCGTCAAATTTGATAATTATCGCGATGACCCGCGAACGTTTGTGGACTATAACAACAATGGCGTTTATAACGATGGAGTCGACGCTATATATGACGATTCCAAATTTTCATTGGCGATATTAGCGCAGGATATACAGGGAAATAATGTAGAATCGTCCAATACGAAGACATTGCCAATCATTGACGGCGTGGAATTGAAAATCTCTAGTGAGGTTATTGGCATTAAGGCTATTTATGAAATTGCCAATAGTGGCGGTACGCTCACTGCGCCAAAAGATGTATATTACAGCAATAACACTACCGCTAATTTCCAGATAAACGTCATGACGACAACGGCTCCGGCGGCTGCGGCCGATAAGGGAATTACCGGCAGGAACTGGCTTAACACCTATAACAATCCGTCTTTTACATCGGATTATGAAATTCGTTTTGTCAGCGGGGCCGATGACTCCTCAAATGTTTATTTCGCGCGACCGACACAATATCAAACGTCTCAATTCCATACGGTAAACTGCCTGAAAAGCCCGAGAAAGGTGCCTTTCCAGATTTGGAGCATCGGTTTAACGCCTAACAATCCTTCCGATGATCGACGCCTGATGGTGCGCGCAGTGGTCAATACGCCGCCGAATAACAACGTAAATGCTTTGTTTGAGTTCAGCAATCTCTGCGGAACATCAGACTCCGCTTACAGCGAACGCATCTTTATTGTTGATTCCGCCTATAATGACACGGTAACAACATTCGGGGCTATTTCGTCGTCGCTTGTAAAAGTAACTAATCTGCTTATCAAGAAAGTGGACGGCACTAAAGAGGCGCCCCCGGCCGGTACGATTATTCGTATTGTTACGTATAAACCGATACAATCGGGCGACCAGTATCTTTTCAAGACTACAGCCAACACGGCCTTCAACAAGAAGCTGGCTAAAAAAGCCCTCAATGACGTTAAGGTAGTGCCCAATCCGTACTACGGCCGTGTTCTGGAATACCAAAGCTCTCTATTCGACAAGAAAGTGAAGTTTGTCGGATTGCCGAAGGAATGTACCATTTACATCTTTACCGTATCCGGAGACCTTATCCGGACTATCCGCCACAACGATGCTACGACCAACAACCGGATTAATTATAATCCGCTGGATCTGAATGCGGCGCCTAAAGCCGACTATACCTCGATTGAGGAATGGGATCTTCGCAACCAGAAAGGTACGTTTGTGGCCAGCGGCATGTACGTGGCTTACATTGACGCCAAAGGCGTTGGCACCAAGACCGTTAAGTTCGCCATCATACAGGAAGAAATGCGGATTGACGGACCCGACGCCCGGTAAATGTCATTCTTAAGGATTTCTTCAACAGAGACTTTAGGATATAAACCATAAAGGAGATACAATGAAAAAGATCATCATAGGGCTCATTCTGTTAGGGATTATCCATGTCCCTAGCATCTTTGCCGGAAAGGAAAAGACCGGCGAAGCAGGGTTCATGTTCCTCAAAATACCCGTCAGCGCCCGGGAAGTTTCCATGGGCATGACCGGGCTGACCAGTTCCTACGGCGCCAACGCCCTTTTCTGGAACCCCGCCACGATTTCCAATTACGACGGCATTTCAGTAAGCTTTACGCATCTGAACCATTTCGCCGGCATTACCTCCGAGTATTTCGCGATGTCTATCCCGGTGAGCGAAATCGGTACGTTTGCGGCCGGAATTAATTATTTGTCGTACGGCGACATTGAAGTAACCACCCAGGACCGCCCGCAGGGCACCGGCGTGCTTTATTCGCCGTCCGACATGTCGGTCAATTTCGGCTTTTCGAAACAAATTACCGACCGCGTCAGCGGCGGCGTTGTGGTCAAGTATATCTATTCCCGTATCGACCAGGTGGACGCCTCCGGCTTTGCCTTCGATTTCGGATTTACGTATCTGACCAATTTCCGCAATCTGAAGCTCGGTTTTGTCATGTCCAATATCGGCGGCCAGAGCAAGTATGACGGCGACGGCCTGATCCGCGAAGTACCGGCCGACCAGTGGGGCTCCGCCAACAGCGCCTACCTCCGTTACGGAAGCGAACCGTTTGAAATGCCGGCCTCCGTTACTTTCGGTCTCAGCATGGACGTGTTCCGCGATGAACAGCACAGCATGGTCTATACGCTGGAACAAAACGTGAATAACTTCCAGGCGAACCGGACGAATTTTGGGCTCGAATACGGATTCAAGGATATGCTCTTCCTGCGCGGCGGCTATACCTCCGCGTTTGATTCCAAATCCGATTTTACCACCAACAATAATAAACTCGGCGGTTTAACGCTGGGCACCGGCATCGCTTATACCTTCGGCGAACGCAGCAAAGTCCTGCTGGATTACTGCTATTTCAACCAGGGTATTCTCAGCGCGACACACCGGTTTACCATTGGGCTGAATTTCTAACTATTACGAATTTTCTCTGCCGGGCAGAAAAGCCCGGCAGAGAAAAAAAACTTGATTTTGATTCGCTAAATATGTACATTTTGACTATGAGTTCTCTCATTAACCCTTGAAAGATTAACCCTATGAAAGGAGGCAAAACGAAAAGTTTAGTGTTGTTGTTCCTTATTAACTAAACCCATAACTAAATGGAGGTTACTATGTTAAAGCGAATTGCTGCTATTTTTCTATTGATGGTATTTGCCATGTCAATAGTAACAGCTGCCGGACCGAAAAAAGATGCCATATCCCCTAAAATGAAACGGGTTGTGGAACCCACCGTCGTTAAAGAAATTACCGGCGGTTCCAATGCGTTGTATAAATCAACCAGCACTGACGTTCTGGTTGACACAATGCAAAACGCTTATTCCACCCAGGGTTCGTATACAAATCAGGTTTGGATGAATCCTGCAACGGGAACCTTAGTTGTTGTTCACCGTGGTTCTACATTATATGGCAGTTCTTCCGGAAGAATTCACTACTCTTTCTCTACCGATGGCGGCACCACATGGTACCGTTCGCCGGCTGTGAATGAAACGGCTGTGCAAAAAAATGCACGTCACCCCAGTGGTTTTATTGTTCCCGAAATTGGTGGCAATCCGGAATTTCCGGGCGGAATGTGGGGCGAACTGGTCAGTGGGGGTTTCGGTGGTTTAGGCTACTGGACAGACTTAGAAATCGGTGGCGGCCTTGCGACAACCACTCTGGATATTGATGTAGCTACAACAAAGTACAGCGTTCCCGATGGCGCTTTTTCCAACGGAACTAATTTATTCTTTGGCGTCGAAGATTATCTTAATGGCGGCTATTGGTTAATGAAATCCGAAGACGGCGGCCAGACATGGACCGGAGCGGATGACGCCGTCCATTTTGCCAATACGACTGATTATACCGGTTTTAATGGCAGTTTCGGCGATTTTGCTCCGGATGGACTGCACGGTGTGTTTGTGTTGCAGGCGGAACTGACCGGTGATACGGTTTATTCTTACAATGTCTATACAACCGAAGACGGCGGCGCTACCTGGACACCTAATGGCAGAATCAATGAATCTACCGTTACGGGGTTCCCCGCTGGTTCCAGTGTGCTGTATTATCAGAATGGCGTTACCATGGACGCTAACAACAATATCTACATTGTTGGCACTTACAAAGATGACGGCGCTAACACCGGAAAAGTCATCATGATTTATGGCACCCCCGGAAACTGGGCTGCCGAAGTGGTTGCCGATGTGCAAACCTATGTAACCTACTGGCCCGGTAGCGGTGGACTTAACAGTATTAATGAGGCTAACATTGCCAGAAGCGCTTCCGGCGACGCTATTGTTGTCAAATGGGTTGACGGAACCCCAACCGATTCCACGATGTTGACTTCCGATCTTTTTATGCGCGGTTTTAAACCGGGCGTCGGCTGGATTGGACCGGCAATTAATGTATCCGCCTCTAATGACTTCATGATGAAGTTTACGAAAATGGCCAATCGTTTATCCGGCAACGGCCCTGTTTACACGGCTCATTGCATCTGGACCAAATTCGGATTAGGTGCTGATGATAGCGACGATCTCAACCAATCGGAAATATTTATCTATAACGAGCCGATTGACTTTACTGTCGGCATCAGCGATAACAATCCGGTGGTCAAAGACTTCAAACTTGGCCAAAACTATCCGAACCCGTTCAACCCGAGCACCAATATCAGTTACACGGTCGGCAAGAACGCCAATGTAACGCTTAAGATCTACAACACGTTAGGCCAGGAAGTTAAAACCCTGGTTGCCAACAAAGCCCATACCGCCAATACTTACAATGTAAGTTGGAACGGTACGGACAATGCGGGTAATGTCGTTTCCAGCGGTATCTACATCTATCGTCTGGAAGCCGGCGACGTCAAACTGAGTAAGAAGATGATGTTCCTGAAGTAATTTATTCAGAACGGTCTACAAAAAGGGAACTCGAAAGAGTTCCCTTTTTTTTATAAAGGATTAGGCGCGCGCGGAGTGACTCATGAATTCTTTTAACGGGTGAACGCCGGTTTGCA
Source organism: uncultured Bacteroidota bacterium (assembly GCA_964609675.1). GTDB lineage: Bacteria > CLD3 > CLD3 > SB21 > JBBIRG01 > CAZSRX01. Next base: position 17,854 of record CAZSRX010000023.1, read on the forward strand.
AAACTTCTTTAACTATTTTATTTATAATCAGCAGGTAGTTAAGGCCTAAAGAAAACCAAAAAAATTATATTACATTGTTGTAAAAAAACATATTGCAGTCCTATCAGCGGTTAAATAAATACAGAGATTCGTTTTGGCCTTTAGTCTGTAATAGGCTATAAAATTACTAAAATTGTTGATATTACCTATTAAATATTTTATATTAAAAAAAGTTAAATTTTAAATATTAAAATAAGGAAAATTTATGGAAACAAAACGCGTAATATTATTATTGGCTTGCTTCTTATCGTTTACGCTTTATACCCAAGCATTTTCTCAGATGGAGTATCATCCGGGAGAAACGTACATCATACTTGCCGACGGAACGACGCGTCTGTACGATCCCAATGTCGATTATTCAAAGTTGAAATTAAATCCACCAAGAAAAGGGAAGGGTTATCATCCCCTGCCAAAAGATTTTCTTGAAAGAATGAAAGCGCGCGGGATAAAGACCAGCACCTTTAATGTGACGTATAATAATTTTACACCCGATGCACAAGCGGCATTTCAGTACGCCGTAGATATATGGCAAAGCATCGTGAATTCATCGGTCCCCATCAATACTTACGCGAGCTGGGAGCCGATGGGAGCGGGTGTGTTAGGTAGTTCTCAACTTATGGGAGCATACAGAAATTTTTCAGGCGCTCCATTAAGCAATGTATGGTATCATGTTACGACCGCCGAAGCGATTAGTGGAACGAACCTTAACGGAACCGGATGGGATATATATGTGCGCTTTAACAGCGATTTTGATTGGTATCTCGGTACAGACGGCAAGCCATCCGGTGGCTTGTACGATTTTGTTAGCATTGTTTTGCATGAATTGTGTCATGGTTTAGGTTTTTATACATCGTTTAAATATACCAGTGGCGTTGGCCAGTGGGGTTACAGTGGGTATCCTTATATTACTGATACCTATACGGAAAACGGCGATTGGCAATCATTGATTAATACGGCTATATTCCCTAACAATTCAACGGCTTTAGGCGCCCAGATCACCAGCAATAATGTTTTTTTTAATGGTCCCAATGCCGTACAAAATTATAATAACGTGCGCGGTTCAATATACGCTCCTTCCGTATGGAATGGAGGATCGAGCATGTCCCACGTAGGGGAGGAGTTTAACGGCACCAGAAACTCGCTCATGACCTATTCGGCCGCTCCAGGTGAATCGGAGCATGCAGCCGGGCCGGTTACTATCGGATGGTTGAGGGATATGGGTTGGACTATTCCCAACATACCTCCTATACTGGACCCGCCCATTGCTGATGACAGTATCGCTCAAAATTCTTCTAAATTATTATATTGTTATTTGCCGAAATATTTTTTTGATCCAGACGCTTATGCGGTAACCTCCTATGCCGCCATATCATCCGGAAACATTATTGTAACGATTCAAAACGATTCGCTTTATTTAACCCCACAACCGGGTTTTGTTGGATGGGACACGATTTATGTTACAGGAACCGATGAAGGCGGTCTGTCGGTATCGGACACGTTTTGCGTGAAGGTTAAGACCATTCATCCGGCCGTTAACGGTGTTATGTATACAGCCGGAACCGCCGGAAGCGGGAGCCTCTATGCCCTCAACACGAATACTTCTGAGTTGACCCTTATTGGGCCTACCACCTATTCGTCGGCTGTTGGACTTACATACCGGCAAAGTGACCATAAAATATTTGGTGCTTTTGTCACGGGAGGATCGACCACGTATATATGCCAGGTTAACTCGGAAGACGGAGATGCTTACGAATACGTCCAGACGCCTTTAACCAATGTAAAAGCCATAGAGATGGACCTTGACGACAATCTATATGCCGCGCAGTTAAATGGGACTTTGTGGAAAATCAATCTATCCACCGGAGACACAATACGGATTGGCTCCACCGGAATCGCAAATCTGTACGGGCTCGCTATTAATCCCATAACCAATCAATTATGGGGCTATAATTCCGGCGGAACGCTTTACCGTATCAACAAAGAAACTGCGGCTAGCGAGTTGGTTGGGGATAATGCCTACACAAACTGTAGAGACATTGCATTTACGTCAGGAGGGGATTTGTATGCTTTAGCAACGGCCGGTAATAAATTAATAAAATTAGATACCACCAACGCCTCAGCGACGTTGATAGGCACGAGTACCGGCACAACCGGTTTAAACGCTTTAATGATTTATGGTAATCCACCAGTAGGTGTTTCTGAAGGTACAACCGGAATGCCAAAAGAATACAATCTCTACGCCTGTTATCCAAATCCCTTCAATCCGAGTACGACGATTGCCTATGACCTGCCGAGGGCTTCCAGGGTGGAACTGAAAATATACAATCTGCTCGGTCAGGAAGTGCGGACGCTGGTAAACGCCACTAAGAACGCCGGGCGGCAGACAGTGGTCTGGGACGGCAGAAATGATGCCGGCGACGCGGTCAGCAGCGGCATTTACATCTACCGCATCGTCACACCCGGATTTACAAAATCCATGAAGATGATGCTGATCAAGTAATCCTCCAAATCGGTCAGACAATTATAAAAAGGGAATCCGAATGGATTCCCTTTTTTTTATTCATCTTTTACTGAAAGATCATTATCCATGCGATGGATACCCGCCTATTCGTTAGTGCGTTTAACAAACTGTAAAATTTAAAAAAATATTTAGAGTACTTTCAATGACCGGCGTCTCGATAGCGCCATGTGTCAGGTCGATGCCGGATTTTGTAAACTACTCAAAACGCGGCTTAGGTATGAGGATAATAGCCAAAGAATAGCAGATACCCGGTCGTTTTTTATCGCATCAGTCGGCGTTGAAAACAACAGGCGCGTTATTGCGACCGTATCTCAGTAAGGGCCGAGTCGTCATTTCATGTTGAGTTATTGATTTTTTTTATCTATTTTGGTGTCCGTTAGACAGGAAAAATTGAACGTATGAATCAAAAATTAAAAACAGCCAGACTATCCATAATATCCAATTCCACGCTCATAACGCTTAAAATGGTCGTAGGGATTTTTTCGGGTTCCGTAAGCATTATTTCGGAGGCGATTCATTCGCTTATGGATCTTATTGCCGCGGTTATCGCATATTATTCTGTAAGAATATCGGATACGCCTCCGGACAAGGAACATCCGTACGGTCACGGAAAGTATGAGAACATATCGGCGGTTATTGAGGCGTTACTGATTTTTGTAGCGGCGTTCTGGATCATTTTTGAAGCGGTAAAGAAAATCGCCGGAAGCGCCGAAGTGGAAATGCTGGGTCTGGGTATCGGCGTGATGGTTGTTTCAGGGATTGTGAACGCATGGGTGTCCCGGCAATTGTACCGGGCGGCGCGGAAGCATGATTCCATCGCTCTCGAAGCCGATGCCCTGCATCTTAAAGCGGACGTCTATACATCACTCGGCGTAGCGGCCGGCCTGGCGCTGATATGGATTAGCGGTTTTCATGTGCTCGATCCGATCCTCGCAATCGCTGTCGCGATATTTATTTTGAAAGAGGCGTATTTGCTGATTCGCCGCGCCTATTCACCGCTGCTGGATGTCAGTTTTGATGATAATGAAATCGAACAGATAAAAAAAATCATTCACGGCCATAACCTGCAGTACCACAATCTGCGCACCCGTAAAGCCGGCAGTAAGAAGTTTGCCGATTTTCATCTCGAATTTATCCAGAATCCAAGCGTCGCCGAAGCCAACGAAATATGCGATAAAATTAAAATGGAACTCCAGGAACGGTTTACGAATATCGATGTGACCATTCATATGGATACAACACGGGATATCTGAAGGGCTACAGGATGGTTTACGGAGAAACAATCCGGATTTCTATGAAAGGGTTTTCCGATGTCCGGGACATTACCGGCGAGGTTAGGCGCATAGCCGGTGCATCAGGAATCCGAAATGGTCTGGTAAGCATATTTGCTGTTGGTTCTACGGCGTCGGTGACCACAATTGAATATGAGCCCGCGCTGGTGGAAGATTTCAGGGATCAGTTGGAAAAGTTTGCTTCGCACCGCATGCCCTCGCGGCATTCAGCGACCTGGGGCGATGACAACGGATTTTCACATATACGCGCATCCTTTATGGGTCCCGGGCTGACGGTACCGTTGCATGAAGGCAGCCCGGTCCTCGGGACGTGGCAACAGATTGTCGTCATCGACCACGACAACCGGGCGCGACTGCGGGAGGTATTTGTCCAGGTCCTCGGCGAGTAAATGTTTTTTTAAATAATTTTAGCATTAAAAAAAAAACTTCTATATATTTGCATAAAGTGCAAAAAGAAAAACCTTATAGCTGAATCCGATATTTGATACAGGAGAAACCATGAGTGCGAATCCGAAGAATGAACAGCTTCAGAAACTGAAGCACCAGGCCAGCCAGGGCGGCGGACAGGACCGTATTGATGCGCAGCATGCGAAAGGCAAGATGACGGCCCGGGAACGTATTGAAGTGCTGCTGGACCGCGGGTCGTTCCGCGAGATTGATACCTTCGTGGAACACCGGACTACGGACCTCGGCATGGCCAAGAAGAAGTTTTTATCCGACAGCGTGGTAACCGGCTGGGGCACGATTGACGGTCGCACCGTGTACGTGTTCGCTCAGGATTTTACGGTGTTCGGCGGCAGTCTCGGCGAGGTGCATTCGGAAAAGATTTGCAAGGTGATGGACATGGCGCTTAAGAACGGCGCGCCGCTCATCGGTCTGAATGATTCCGGCGGCGCCCGCATCCAGGAAGGCGTGGTCAGTCTGGCGGGATACGCTAATATATTTCTTCGCAACACGCTGTGCTCGGGGGTGATTCCGCAGATCAGTTCCATCATGGGCCCGTGCGCAGGCGGCGCCGTGTACAGCCCCTCGCTGACCGATTTTACGTTTATGGTGAACAAGAGCAGTTATATGTTCATCACCGGTCCCGATGTGGTTAAAACCGTCACGCACGAGGAAGTCAGTTTCGAGGAACTCGGCGGCGCTTCCGTTCACAGTACCAAGAGCGGCGTCTGTCATTTTGTAGCGAACGACGAAGCCGAATGCATCGCCATGATCCGCCATTTGATGAGCTATCTGCCTTCAAACAATATGGAGGACCCGCCGTTTATTGAAACTGGCGACGACCCGAACCGTATGGAAGAAAAACTCGATACCATTGTTCCTGAAGAACCCAACAAACCCTACAACATTAAAGACGTCATCAACCTGATTGTAGATAACGGCGTATTCTTTGAAGTTCAGGAACATTACGCCCAGAATATTGTAATTGGATTTGCGCGGCTTGGCGGTCAATCGGTGGGTATCGTTGCCAATCAGCCCGCCGTGCTGGCCGGCGTACTCGATATCAAGTCTTCTATCAAAGGCGCCCGGTTCGTACGGTTCTGCGACTGCTTTAACATTCCGGTTATCACTTTTGAAGACGTGCCCGGCTTCTTGCCCGGGGTGGATCAGGAACACAGCGGCATCATCGTTCACGGCGCCAAACTGCTCTATGCGTACTGCGAGGCCACCGTACCCAAGATTACCGTAATTACGCGCAAGGCCTACGGCGGGGCGTACATCGTCATGAACAGCAAGCACATTCGCGGCGATTACAACATTGCCTGGCCGACCGCCGAAATTGCCGTTATGGGACCCGAAGGCGCGGTCAATATCATTTTCCGCAAGGAAATTTCCGAAGCCGAAGATCCGGTGGCCAAACGCGCGGAGTTAATTAAGAATTACACGGAAAAATTCGCCACGCCGTATGTGGCCGCTTCCCGGGGGTATCTGGACGATGTTATCCATCCGCATGAAACCAGGCCGCGGCTCATCGAAGCGCTGCGTATGTTGCGAAATAAAAACGATCAGAATCCCCCGCGCAAGCACGGCAATATTCCGCTTTAACACGTCAGCCCCGCAGGATTAGGCCGAAAGGAAACATTTTATGTCAAATAAAACCAGCATTAAAGAATTGTCGGATATTCTCAAACAGCCCTATACCCATCTGGAACTGGGGCAGGTCAACGATCATGCCGTATATGTTCTGCAGTTCAAGGGCGAATATCCGTTTCACAGCCACACCAAAGACGAGATGTACCTCGTGATGGAAGGCGCCATCGAATTACGGTTTAAAAATCAGCCCACGATTAAATTGGACGCTCACGAATGCACGGTTATTCGCGCTTATACCACGCATAGTCCCTATGCCGAGAAGGATGCGGTAGTGCTGATATTCAAACCTAGAGAAATGTTTGGAACGCCAACCGAAGAGGAAGATTAACCGCGAGGAAACGCCATGAAAAAACACCTAAAAATCTGCGAAACCTTGCTCCGTGACGCGCATCAGTCCCTGCTGGCGACCCGGATGCGCACCGCCGACATGTTGAAGGTAGCCGCGGAACTCGATCGGATCGGATTTGCCGCACTGGATGTGTGGGGCGGCGCCACGTTCGACAGCGCGCTGCGGTATCTGGGTGAGGACCCCTGGGAGCGCCTGCGCACGCTCCGCAAGGCCATGCCCAACTCCAAACTCCAGATGCTGGTGCGGGGCCAGCACTTAGTCGGATACAAGCACTATCCCGATGATATTGCCGAACGGTTCATCGTGAACGCCCGGAAAAACGGCATTGATATCTTTCGCATCTTTGACGCGCTGAATGATACGCGGAACGTGGAATTTGTCATGAAAATCGCCAAACGCGAGAAAGCCCATGTGCAGGCCGCGATTGCCTATACCATCAGTCCGGTTCACGATATCACGGGCTATGTTGCCACGGCCCGGCGTCTGGCAGAACTCGGCGCGGATTCCATCTGCATTAAGGACCTTGCCGGCATCCTTACGCCGTTTAAGGCGTTCGAACTCGTGAGCGCTCTCAAAAAGGATCCGGGCCTGCCCGTGCACATCCATATTCATTACACCACCGGTATGGGAACGGCTACACTGTTAAAGGCCATCGAGGCCGGTGTGGATTCTGTCGATACCGCTATTTCATCCATGTCCATGGCCGCTTCCCAGCCGCCCACGGAGACGATGGTCACGATCCTTCAGAACACGGATTATGACACCGGACTGGACTTGAACGCCCTGACATCCATCGCCCGTCTGATCAGCGATATACGCCAGAAGTACCGCATTTTTGAAGCGCATTGGCCGTCGGTGGAATGGCATGTACTGCAGTTTCATCTGCCCGGCAACATGATGAATTATATCAAAAATGTGCTGAGCGAACACAAACAAATGGATAAACTCTATGCCGTGATGGATGAGGTTCTCCAGGTTCGTAAAGATCTCGGATATCCGCCTCTGCTGACGCCCCTGAGCCAGATTATCGCCTCTCAGGCTATATGGAATGTGCGTCTGGAAGAACGGTATAAGATCATTACCGATGAGATCAAGGATTACATTCGCGGCTGGCACGGGCGGCCTCCGGCTCCGGTGGATACGGAATTGATGAAAAAAGCCATTGGTACGGACACACCGATAACATGCCGTCCGGCCGATTTGTTGAGCCCCGGCATGGAAGACGCCAAACGCGAAATCGGCTCATTAGCCAAAACCGAAGAAGACGTGCTTTCCTATGCTTTGTTTCCGCAAATCGCCCGGCCGTTTCTTGAACGGCGCGCCAAAGGATTGCTCGGACAAACCGAACTGGCCGCCGCGGCTGCCGCTATGCTGCTTTTTCAGCATGATGCCAAACGGAAAAAGAGCCGGCACATGGAAAGCCGCCATGCCGCCCTGAGTTCATGGAAATTGTCCAACCGGGCTAAATTACTAAGGAGGTAACATGCACGAAAAATTCAGGTTGATCCTTGACGGCGTGTCGTATGAAATTGAACGGCAGGAAGATATGCTTTTAGTCAACGGGCACCCGTTCAGTTATGATATCAGGGATAATATTGTGTACATTGATGAGAATCCCCACACCGTTTCGATGCTTGGCTCCCAGCTGAAAATTAACGACAAATTGTATCCCGTTGAAGTGGAAGGCCTGGACGAACCGATACTTAAAAAACGCCGGGTGCCCTCCCTGTCCACGGGCGCCGATGCCGGCGTACTCTCGGCGGCCATGCCCGGGCTGATTGTTAAATTGTTTAAAAAAGAAGGCGACCGCGTAAAAGCCGGCGACGTACTGATTATTCTCGAAGCCATGAAAATGCAAAATGAACTGCAGGCCCGGATTGACGGCTTCGTGAAACGCATTCTGGTTAAAGAGGGTGAATCCGTAGAGATGCGGCAGGTGCTTATCGAGATCGAACCCGATATGGAAATGGGCACCATCTGATTTTTTATTATGCCTGCTATCATTACAGCCCGGCCGTTAACCGGGCTTTTTTGTGCACGGTAAAATACATTGACAAGATAATTAGATTATCATATATTTGTATAATACAAATAATATTTCCGAATGAAAAATTCATTAGAAAAACAAGCCCGCGCCTTTCATAAAGTCCTGAGTGACTTTTTAAAGAAATATCAACTCAGAAACCGGAATGCGATCTGCTGCGGGGAGGTAACAGTCAGCCAATGCTATGTGATGGAAGCCCTTGCGGAGCATCAAGTCCTGACGATGCAAGCATTGGCCAGATCTATGCAGTTGTCCGTTAGTACGATGACACGGACTGTGGACCAAATTATTAGAAAGGGTTATGCGGTCAGGTATCAGGACGCGCAGGACCGGCGCCGATGGTATGTTACATTAACCGAAAAAGGCAAAGCTACCGTTAAAGAAATGGAAAACCGGTTTATCGCTCAGGAAATAAATCTGCTGAGCGCCATGAGCGCCAGCGAACGTGAGCACGTTATCCGTTTGCTAGAGTCCTTATCCGACGCCATTGACACCATGCAGTTTTGTACCGGGCATGGCCAAGGTTAAAAAATTATATTAATAGTTGTATTATACAAAAATATTCTTATACAAACATAAAGGCCGAGCCATGAAACCCTCATCGAAGCTGATTAAAACCCTCGTTAAAGAAGGATATACCCAAGCGGTTTCACAAACATGCGGCTGTTCAGGTCATTCCCGGCCGGGTATGAAGGGGCAATTGGTGCAAATTGCCGGTTATTCGGTGCAGGAGCTTAAAAACCTGCCGGATGATTCGGTGGCGAACGCATTCGGATGCGGAAATCCGACGGCCGCTGCAGGCGTGATGCCGGGCCAGACGGTGGTAGACATAGGCTCCGGCGCCGGCATAGATTGCCTGCTGGCCGCGGAGAAAACCGGTAAAGGCGGCAGGGTAATTGGTATTGACATGACGCCGGTAATGGTTGAAAAAGCCACCGCCAATGCCAAACGCGCCGGAGCGGAAAATGTCGAATTTCGACTCGGTGATGCCGAGCAAATGCCCGTGGATTCCGCAACGGCGGACTGGATTATCTCCAACTGCGTTATCAATCTGGCTCCGGATAAAGATAAGGTTTTCAAAGAAATTTTCCGTGTGCTGAAGCCGGATGGGCGCGTTTCCATTTCGGATATCGTTCTGGGCGCCGATTTGCCTGAGGCGGTGGCGCATGACTTCCAAGCTCTGGTAGGCTGTATTGCGGGCGCCATCAAAGAATCGGAATACGTAGAAAAAATGTATGCGGCCGGACTCAGGGACATTTTTATTGTTGACCGGCTGATATACAATCGCTCCCAAATCGGCAGTTTAATGAGCGAAGAAGGCTGCTGCGGTTCCGGAATCAGCCCGGAAGTCCGGTCTGTGCTGCCGTTGCTGGAGGGCAAAATATGGAGCGCAAGGATTATCGCGCGCAAACCCGATACGCCGGGGACAGACTTTGAACTGTTGCGGATCCGTAAAGCCGAACCGCCGGATATCCTTTTTATTAAAGCCCTGCTTGCCGAATCCGCGTTACCGGTTGAGGATATCGATCCGCATTTAAAGCATTTTTATGTGGCTCTGTCCGGTGCGCATATAGCTGGTGTCGCGGGCGCCGAAGTCTATCTTCCGTATGCCCTCATGCGATCGGTAGCCGTTCGTCCGGCTTTCAGAAAACACGGCATCGCTCGCAGGCTTATCGAATCGGTTTTAACCCGGTTAAAACACGATGGCGTCAGCGAGGTTTTTTTGCTGACGAAGGATGCCGCGTTATATTTTTCCAATATGGGATTTAAAATTATTTCGCGGAAGGATGTTCCTGAAAATATTAAAAATTGTTCCCAGTTCAGCGAATGCTGCTGCAACGGGGCGACGGTCATGACTTGCCGGTTATAACCGACATTCCCTCTGAGGTTGTCCAGCTGTATAGATATATTTTCGCCGGTAGAGTCCCGTTTTATAAAATGCGGCCCCGTATTTGATACGGAATCCTTATCCGAATCGGCCGCGATATGGTTTTAATGCTCATGGTTGGTTTTTCGCGTATTTATTTGTTTCAAAAAGGAAAATAACGCTGGCCGCTTCGTATATACAGGGATATTGCGTACCCTGGAATTTCTGTAACGGTTTAGGGTATAAAAAAAGCCCGCTCGGATAGCGGGCTTTGGGTTAACAAAAATCATCCGCTTTGCTTTAAATATTGGCCGCTCAGGTTTTGAAGCATCTCCTGATACCGTTTCATATTTCCCTGCCGCACTTCCGTCTGAAGGAAACTCTGGAATTCCTTCTTCAGTTCTTCCATCGCATCGGCCGGCACCGATTCCTCCGCGTACGCGAACACGATTTTATTCTCTTTCTCCGTGTGATGCGTTTTGAGATCGATATATTCATTGGCGTGTTTGATGAACAGCGGTATAAACTCGTTGTTACCGGCTTTGATTTTCTGAAGGGCCTGCTGGAGGGCAAACAGGAACAAGCGGGTTGAATGATGTTCCACCATCATAATACTAATCTGGCTGGTATCGCGCGAAATGCCGGCTTTTTCCATGGCGGGGTATAACAGCATTTCTTCCTTGACGTGATGGTTCTCATCAATAAACCCGGTCAGGAAATCCAGCACCTGTTCGGCATGATTCCAGTCGATGGTCTGTTCTTCCCGGAGTTTATACACCATCCGGCTGAAAATCTTCATCATCACATGGATAATACCATGCTCGGCTTTCAGGGTTTCAAGGGGTGTCATGAACGGCTCTCCTGTTTATAATAAATGCGTTATTTAATTTTAGTGAATACCCGGGTATCACCGGCGCCGGCTTTCCCACCCAAAAAATAATCTATATTGTTTAAAAAAGAAAGAAAGATTTTTATTGCTCTCCGATCACAGCCTGATACCGGCTAGCGGCCCAGGTTATACGATCCAAGTGTGATTTCATAAATCATTTCGTCCAGATTATGTAAAAACGTATTTAAGCTTTCTTCGACATACGGGCGGAAATCTTTATTCAGTCGCCGGTACTGCCTCCGGATATCCGTCAGGAGGATGTCCCGGTAATTTATGATTTCCTGGATTTTTTTGTTCACGTCGCCGAGGGAAAGTTGGTGGATTCGCTCACGAAATGTTTTTGATTCGTCCGCCAGGTTCGATCGGAACCGGTCAACCGCAAGGGTGGAGCGGGTTATTTTAAAAAAGTGATGTCCTTTCACCGCCATGGTTACCACTTCGGAAAAAAGCCGTGGTTTGGTGAAAAACCCGCGAATCATGAATTTCCAGTAGGCCCAGCCATACGCGGTGAATGTCTGCCTGCTCATAGACAAGACCAGCGCTTTGAGGCCGTTGTAATTAATTTTCTTGTTGAAGTTATTTTGCGGTTTGAGGTTTTTCAGAAGGGTCAGGCAGCGCCGGAAGTACGTATCCGGGTTGTAGATTTGATTAATGACGTTTTTGTACCCGTCCAGCAGTTTCTGCATTTCCATTTTGGGTTGGAAATTAATCTGAAGGTCGTTGTTGGTGCAGGAGGCGGCTTCCAGCAGGCGGTTCTCGGATTTCAGCCGGCGGAACAATTGCGTTTTGGGTAGGGCCGTCAGCAGACCGACCATGGCCTGGGGGATGCCCGATTTCTGTATAAATGCGATCTGCCGGTCGAAGATATCCTCCGGATCGTTGTCAAAGCCGATGATGAAACCGCCGGTCACTTCCATGCCTTTTTTCTGTATAATGCGTATGCTGTCCAGCATGTCCGTTTTTGTGTTTTGTGTTTTGTGGGTAAGAAGCAGCGATTCCTTTACGGGCGTCTCGATGCCGAGGAACACCATATTGAAGCCAGCACGGATCATCATATCCATCAGTTCGTCGTCCTCAGCAAGGTTGATGCTGGCTTCGGTAAACAGTTCAAAGGGGTAACGCCTATCCTTTTGCCATTGAGCGACGCGGGGCAACAGGTGCCGAACATTCTTTTTGTTGCCGATGAAATTGTCATCAACGATAAACAGGGAGCCGCGGAATCCGGTAGTATAAAGCGCTTGCATTTCATTCAGAAACTGCCCGGCGGTTTTCGTTCGGGGTATTCGGCCGAACATTTCGACAATGTCGCAGAACTCGCAGTTAAACGGACAGCCGCGGGAATACTGCAGGGCCATGCCGGCGTATTTACGGATATCGAGCAAGTCATAACGGGGCGGCGGCGTATGCGTGATATCGGGTTTTGTTTCATCTTCATAGAGAGGCCCGGCCTTCCCGGCGGTATAATCATCTAAAAAACGGGGCAACGTGACCTCCGCCTCATTCAAAACAAAATGACGGACGCCCGCAATCGTCCGGTGGGAACTGGTCGGATAGGGTCCGCCGGCAACCACGGGTTTATTCATGGCCTGGCACCGACGGATGACGTCATCCATTGAGGGCTTCTGGGCAATCATGGCGGAGATAAACACCAGGTCGGCCTTCGCAATATCCCGGTCATTGAGCGGGGACACATTCATATCAATCAGTTTGACAGGGTACTCTTTCGGCAGCATGGCCGCAACCGTGATCAGACCCAGAGGAGGTAGAGAGGCTTTTTTGCCGATAAACGGCAGCGCGTAACGAAAACTCCAGTAGGTGGTCGGCATTTTGGGATAAATCATTATAATACGGGGAAACATAAGTGGTCCTTTATTGCTAAAGTATAAAAAATATCTTTGCAGGGGAATTGTTTAAGCCGGTGCAGGTGGATACTCTATATTTCATAGTACCGATTAAATTTGGCATATGCAAACAGAATAAAAAATATATTTCAACCCCTTGTCAAAGATTATACAGAGAACCGTCGGCGTTTTAGTTTTAATACGTGTGGGATTATACGGAGTAGTTTTCTCGTGTACTTCCCGCGCCTGCCTCTTTCCTGGCGGCCTGAGGGACCATCTGATAGGGCCGGCAGTAAGGATTTGAAATAAAAAAATTGTTGGTTATTTCATTCTTGTGAATGGCGGGTTTGAAAATATCAGCAGGCAGAAACAATATCTTGTTCAACGAAGCCTTGCGTATCACCCGCTGCCGGCGCTTAAAAATCAAGCAATCATCCTGGATTCATGCGGCTGTATTTTAAAATCGGGAGGCATGGCGATGCGGAGGGATGGAACGAGAAGGGCTACGCGGCTGCTTTGGCGCGTTGATTATGCTGAAATAATACAAATCCAATGGCTATGGTACTTTTTAAGAAACCGGACGGGGCCGTCGCACGGGTTTGAGGAAAGGGTATTGCATAAGTAGTTTCTTTTTTCTACTTTGTCGGGCCATTGTTTTTTTTATAAAATTTCAAGACTGGAAGCGCGATTATGATCAGGAAGATGGTGGCTACATTTCCGGCGGTGTTCTGGGTATCGAACATTATGGAATTGTTTGAGCGGGCGGCGTATTACGGACTGAACGCGGTACTGGCGATTTATCTCACGGATGCGGTTCATGCGGGCGGACTGGGCTTTTCGGAGCAATCGGTAGGGTTCCTGCAGGGGCTGATTTATGCGCTGACGTATATTGTACCGATTCTCGGCGGGGCGCTGGCGGATCGCTACGGGTACCGGCGGATGCTGATGATAGCGTTTTCTTTGCTGACGGCCGGTTATTTTATCAGCGGTCATATGAGCGCCTACGGGACGGTCTTCGCGAGCCTTCTGATTATGGCCACGGGCGCGGGACTTTTCAAGCCGATCATATCGGGCACCATTGCGAGGATCACTACAGAGGAAAACTCCGGTTTCGGTTTCGGCGTGTATTACTGGATGATCAACCTGGGCGCCTTTCTGGCCCCGCTCGCGGTGAGCGTGCTGAAAGGATTCGCCTGGAAGTATGTCTTTATCGCGTCATCCCTGTATTGCGCGCTGATGCTGATTCCAGCCGTGTTTTTTTATAAAGAACCGCCGAAACCGGTGAACACCAAAAATCTAAAGGACGTGATGAAGGGGATGTCGCTGGTACTTGGCGATGCCCGTTTCATGCTGATGATTTTCATTTATTCCTGTTTTTGGATTCTCTATTTCCAGAACTTCGGTTCCATACTCTGGTACCTAAGGGATTTTATTGATACGACACCGGTTGACCGGCTGTTCGCATCCGCCGGCATACCGTTCCGGTTCGGGCCGGAGCATGTGACGGTGATCAACGCCGGAACGATCATTCTGCTTCAGGTTCTGATCAGCCGGCTGGTCAGGAACATCAAACCCCTCCCCACCATGGTGCTCGGGGTATTTTCCGGTGTGCTGGGATTTACGATTATCGCATTAGCTGGCAGTATCTGGGTTATCATTCTCGGGCTGGCGGTCTTTACGCTTGGTGAAATGACGGCGCATCCAAAATATTACAGCTATGTCGGCTTGGTTGCGCCGGCGGAGACCAAGGCCGTGTATATGGGCTACGCGTTTCTCTATGGCGTGATTGGCAGTCTGCTCGGTTCGAATATCGGCGGGTCGCTGTATGAGATAATGATGAAACCGCTGATCGGACAGCCCGGAGCCGAGGATAGCGCGCGCCTGTTCTGGCTGATTTTCGCAGGCATGGGTATCGTTGCCACGGCGGGGCTCTGGCTGTTCCACCGCTTTTTATCCGCCGACACCGACGCGAACAACCGCCGCTCGCGGTATATTGTTACGGGCGTATACGGGGCGTTGATTCTGCTCGGATTATGGTTTCTTTTCAGCTCCGTGTTCCGTGCGGAGGCAGTCGTTTACCGGACGATGATTCAGTCGCTCATCATGATTGTTATCGGCGTCAGTGGATTATATATCATTCTGGCGCATCATCAAAAACCAAACATCCATTAATGAATAAAAATTCTTATGTCCAGGAAAGCAGAAAAAATAAGCCGCGCGTCCGTAAAGCCGCTGGATGCAATACTCGGCCAAACATTTAAAGTGCTCGATGACGGATTCATCCGCGTGATCGACTATATGGGTTCTGATGCCGCGATTGTGCAGGCCGCGCGTGTATCCTACGGCAAGGGCACCAAGCAAGTTCATGAGGACCGTGGGCTGATCCGCTACCTGATGCGGCATCTGCATACCACGCCGTTCGAGATGTGTGAAATAAAATTTCACATCCGCGTGCCGATGGACGCCTGGCGGCAGTGGATACGTCACCGCACGGCAAACGTCAACGAATATTCCACGCGCTATTCCGTCGCTATCGATTCCGCCCAGCGGACGAAACCGGACCAGTGGCGCAAACAATCGATGAAGAACAAGCAGGGGAGCGAGGATTTCTTCGACTCCAAAACCGGGAAGAAGCTGACCGAGCAGGAATCCTATATCCAATCGGCCGTACGCGCGGTGTATGAAGAGCGCCTGAATCTGGGCGTCGCGCGCGAGCAGGCCCGTAAAGACCTGCCGCTGTCCACCTACACAGAAGCCTACTGGAAGATTGACCTGCAAAATCTCCTTCATTTTCTGTATTTGCGGATGGATCCGAGTGCGCAGTACGAAATTCGCTGTTATGCCGAGATTATCGGGAATGAAATCGTCAGCCGCTGGTGCCCGCTGACCTGGGAAGCGTTTCTCGATTACCGCCTGTACGCCGAGCGTTTTTCTATGATTGATTTGGAGATCATCCGGCATATCGCGTCCGGACATCCCGAAAAGGCCATCGCTTATGCTGTCGAAAGGGGTTTGCTCCAGAAAGGCGGTGAACTCAAACGCAACCGGGAGCGCGAGGAATTGGAGGAAAAACTGAAAAAGCTCCATTTGCCAATACCCTGGTAATTCACTGAATGGATGCTTCCCCGCATCGGGGCAACGTAATCGCTTGGTTTACATGCCATGTATTTAGGATCATCCGGCTTGGTACGGAACATTTTCATGAATCAGTCAAAATGATTTCGTTACTTGGTCGTATCGTACATTTTCCGTTTTTATCTGCGAACAATTTTTGACATATTCACAAAATTTGATTAGATTCATTTTTAGCTGAAAGAATTTTAGGTATGGAATGCCGCCCGGGCATACGTGAAAGGCGCCGGTCATATAAATTTCATCTGACTTTGATCCGGGATGAAAATTCCAAAACAAAATCTATCGCTTCAGGATAGAGAATACCCGTATTGGTATGCTGTTATTTGAGAAAGATTAGTATGGTAATACACACGCTCATTGCCGATGACGAATTGCCGGCCCGGAACCGCATCCGTGCGTTACTGAAGCAGGAAAAAGACATCGAGATTATGGAGGAATGCTCGAACGGCCAGCAGGCGGTAGAGATGATCCTCACCCTGAAACCGGACCTGGTTTTTTTGGACATTCAGATGCCGGAAATGGACGGTTTTTCGGTGATAGAAGCTATCGGCGTCGAAAACATGCCTATCGTCATATTCGTTACGGCCTTTGACAAGTATGCGATCCGGGCGTTTGATGTCCATGCCGTGGATTACCTTTTGAAGCCCTATACACCCGAACGGTTCCGCCAGGCGCTGGATCGGGCGCGATCGCATCTGGAGAACGCCGTAAAGGACCTGGACCTGCGGGAACGGCTAATGGCCATGATGGAGCACATTCAGAAAGAGCGTGAGTACCTGGATCGCATCGTGGTCAAGTCGGATGACCGCATTTTGTTTGTTAAAACCGAGATGGTGGACTGGATCGAGGCGGCGGATAATTATGTTCAGATTCATGCCGGCCCCGAAACTTATATCATACGTAAGACTATGGCCGAGATGGAAAAACGCCTGAACCCGGATCAGTTCATCCGCATTCACCGTTCGGCGATTGTGAATATTGAAAAAATCAAAGAACTCCAGCACTGGTTCAGCGGAGAATATCTGGTCATTCTCAGTAACGGACAGCAGATTCAATCCAGTCGGCATTACAGCGACCGTCTCCATCAGCTGATCAGAAAAAATTAAGCGGATCCGGCATGGAACCTATTCCATTCATTCCAAAAGCAGCCAACGTGATGCGCTACCTGACGACATGGGTGGGACTGATTTTCCTGGCTCAATCGGCGTGGGCACAGAGTTTCATTATTCCCAAGAAAACGTCGGGCAAGAGTAAGGATAAGACCGTCTACGTAGCCACCGACGGTAGCGGTCATTACCGCTCCATACAGCAGGCCATCAATGACGCCGATTTCAACACCGTGATCCGCGTAAGGGAAGGCGTTTACAAGGAGAACCTGCAACTCAAAAGTTTTATTACCATGGAAGGCGCCGGCATCGGCAAGACGGTCGTTATCAGTGAAACGGCGCTTCCGGTTGTGGAAGCTTATAATATGGGCGCCGGTAAAGTGAGCCGAATGTCATTTGAGTATTATCCCGCTCAGCCAGCGCCGGTTGCGGTAACGAAATTTTCCACATTTATGTTTGAGGAATGTTCGTTTAAAAACGGATCCGACGGACTGGACATCAGTTCAGGCAGCTATATCACGCTCCAGAAATGCATCGTTTCCGGTAATCGTCACCGCGGCATCTATATTCATGATCAGAGTTTCGGAAAAGTATCCGAATGTATCGTTGCCCGAAACGGATCGGACGGGATTCTGGTAACGGAATATTCCAGTCCGCTGCTGGAACAAAACGCCATTCGTTTTAACGGTAAGAACGGCATCGCGATATCGACAGGTTCCCTGTGCAAGATACAGGGAAATTACATTATAAAGAACGGCGGTCATGGAATTCAAGTTAAGCACTATGCCGAGCCCATGATACGAAATAATACCATTGTTCAGAACGGCGATTCGTTACTGACGGCGGCTACGGAGCGATCCGGTTTCGGAATCTACCTTGACTCGCCGGGTTTGATAACAATTATCAACACGATTATTGCAAATCATCAGGTAGGCATCGGTGTCGTGAACGCTACACGCACCGTACGTGCATATAATAATTTCTGGAACAACGCCATACCGTATTATAATCTGAATCCTTCCGAAACCGACCGGCGCTTGGATCCTAAATTTCGAAATCCCGCTGAAATGGATTACCGCCTGGATTCAACGTCGGCGCTGATTCGCGCGGGTGAAAACGGATTGTCTATCGGCGCCGATTATGATTTCCGGGCTTCTAACACCCGCCGCCGGATCGAATATCTTAAAAGTCTTATCACGCAGGAACTGGCCAAGGAAAACTGGTACTCGGCCTATCAGTCGGCGCTGGAAATCGCTTCCTTGGACAAGAACGACAAAGAAGGTAAGTCCCTGCTGGAGAAAACGTCGCAGTTGCTGTCCAAGGCCTATACCGAGAAGGCGGCGCAGGACTTCCGTTCGGATAACATTCGTTCCGCGACGCATTATGTTGAGAACGCGATAGCCATTGATCCGCAAAACCGGGAAGCGATAGAACTGCGCGAAACCATCAGCTATGAATCGACGATGAGTCAGGTGCGTTTTGCCGCCATTTTCGGCGGCATTTTACTTCTCCTATTCGGGGGCGGCTTTATCATGAGGCGGCGGATTCAGGTATCGGAGAACAGGCGGCAGGCCAAATGGTGGCTGGACGACGCCGAAGAGCATGTCATCCTTGCCCGCCGCGGTGACGGCGACCGCCACGCACCCGAAGATATGCAGATGGCGTCGGAAAAGGTCCGGGAAGCGCGCACGGCCTACGACAATAAACGATACGATCTCTGCGAAACCCTTTCCAACGAAGCGGTTCGCTTTGCCAACCGGGCTCGGGACGCCGCCGACCAGTACCGCAAGATTCAGAAGGAAGCTCTGTTTGAAGTCACGGCCGCCGAAGACATGATCCGGGCCCAACGTGATCTGAAAATGGACGCATATTTTCCCGATGCGTTCCGGGAATTTGCGATGGTACTCCAGCGCGCTCAGGACGCCCTGATTAACAAGCAGTTTCACGCGGCCAAGGAAATGTCCGAGTATTTGCAGACAGCCCTCCGCAAACTGCGCGATCAGCGGCTCGAAGAAACCCGCAAAGAGGTTAACGATATGATTACCGAGACGGAATCCATGATTATCGCTGCCTTAGCCGGCAACAGCAGCGCCGATATTGTGGTGGCGGTGATTGATTTCAAGTCTGAACTGGAAACACTGAAAAACGGTTTTATCAACGGCCAGCTGTCGCCGGAAGAAGTCATCGGCCAGGTACGCGAAATCAAGGCATTCATCACCGAAGTGCTCCGGATCAGCGGTCAGGAGGAACCCACCGCCGCGCGGGGTCCGAAAAGTCCCTACGAAATTCTCGGCATCAAGGAAGACGCCACGCTGGAACAGATTAAGTCGGTGTACCACAAACTCAGCATGATTTATCATCCGGATGTCAGCCAGGGTCAGGACCTCGGCATCGCCGGCGATGCCCGCTTCAAGGAAATCAAGCAGGCGTATGAATTTCTCGTCGGTGAACGGAGCAAACCGAAAAACTGAAAACGGATGCCGGTGCCATGAAACCGCTTGTTTATCATTATGCCCAATTCCGCTTTTACGGATCTTTAAATGATTTTCTGCCGGCTCATAAACGCCGCATTTCAAACCGGTATGCCTTTGAAGGGGCACCGGCTATTCTCGACGCGGTACAGGCGCAGGGCGTACCGCACCCCGAAGTCGGCCGTTTGGTCGTTGATAAAGAAACTGTTGACTGGAATTTCCGGCTGAGCGACGGTGTCCGCGTAGCCGTATATCCGCATTGGGCAGGCCGTTATGCTGATACAGATTTTCTTGAGACGATGAAACCTATCCGGTTTATTCTGGATGTAAATCTGGGTAAACTCTGCCGGTATCTCCGCCTGCTTGGCCTCGATGGACTCTGGCATAACCATTTATCGGATGATCAGATTATCCGCATCGCGGCGGAAGAGAACCGCATTATCCTGACCCGCGATATCTCCTTGCTGAAACACAAGGCGGTCCGATGCGGTTACTGGGTGCGCCACACGGCATTGATAGAACAGGCAAACGAAGTCATGATGCGGTTTGATCTGCGCAGGTATTTACAGCCATTCAGCCGCTGTATGCGGTGCAACAGCCCTATTAACCGCGTGGAGAAAAATGCAGTCCAAGCGAAAGTTCCTGACACGATATTCCGCCTGTACGGCGATTTTTTTCGTTGCGCCGGTTGCGGAAAAATTTACTGGCAGGGTTCGCATTATCAGCGGATGCGTGAAAATCTTGATGCTACAATCAACGGTCTTAATATATAATTAACCCATCGACACGATCATGCTCAAATTCACTAAATGCTTTTTATTCGGTATGTTTCTGACGATGCTGGGAATCCTAACGGCCTTCAGTTACACCGGCGATTACCGCTGGCCATCCATTGTATTCTTCTGGCTGGGCTGGCTGGGCGGTCTGGCAGGTCTATGGCTCATGATACGCGGCGTCCAGTGGAAACAGGATAATTTCTGAAAACGGGAATCGGACGCCGATTATCCGTTTTCACGGAAAAAGTACTCGATGACCTGCTGCTGAAAAATCTCATCCGATTGCGGATCCATGAGATTAATCCGGTATTCGTTCATGATCATTTTAAAATGTTCAAGAAAGGCCTCCCAGGCCTGTTTAGAAACCGACTCATAAATACGCTGACCCAGCTCGCCTGGAATCGGCGGCTTTTCAAGGCCTTCCAGTTCCTGTTCCATTTTTACGCAATGCACGGTTCGCGGCATAATCGGCACCTTTCTTGTATCGTTAGAAAATATCCCTGCGGTCCTATTCGGTGATTACACGTTAAAATATTTGGCTTTCGGATGGTGTACAATGATCGCGCTGGTGGACTGTTCGGGGACCATCTGCCACTCTTCGCTGAGCGTGACGCCGATACGTTCCGGCCGCAGCAGTTCAAACAGGAGTTTCTGGTCTCCGAGATCGGGACAGGCCGGATAGCCGAAGCTGTAGCGCGAACCCTGGTATTTCTGCTGAAACCATTTTTTGATTTCGGCGTGGTCGTCTTGATGGATGTGGAGTTCCTCGCGGATCTTCCGGTGCCAGTACTCGGCGAGCGCTTCGGCGGTCTCGACGCTCAGGCCGTGAAAGTACAGGTAATCGCTGTAGCTATCCCCACCGAATAAACGCAATGAAAAATCCGACGCCTGCGCGCCGACCGTTACCACGTGCGCGCCCAGTATGTCCATACGCCCGGAATCGACGGACGCAAAAAAATCGGATAAGCATAAATACGGCGGCTGGGCCTGACGCGGAAAATGAAAGCGCAGCCGTTCAGTCCTGGCGTCGTCCTGATAAACAATCAAATCATTGCCGTCGGACTGGCAGGGGAAATAGCCGTAAACCACTTTGGGTACCAGCAATTTTTCATCTATGGACCGTTGTTTCCAATAATCGAAAACGGGGCGAACTTTTTCAACAATAAAACGCACGTAGGCTTCATCCGTCATGGTGCCTTTGACGAACTGCCATTGCCCGCGGAACAGCGCCACCTCGTTTATAAACGGAAACACCGTATTCAGTTGAATGGTTTCCACGATGCGCGTTCCCAGAAAAGGCGGCTGCGGTATGGTCTCGGCCGGTGGCACGGCTGAACGCCGAGTGATAACCGGCGCGGCGGCCATCGCTTTTGGCCTGCGGGCGATCCAGGCCTGAAGTTTTTCCAGATGATGGCGCTCATGCATGTAAGTATATTCCGAAATGATTTTCCAAAGCGGTGTGCCCTGAAGCGTTACCGTCAGATTGCAGCCGGGCTGATCCAGAAATTGTATGATTTCTCCATGTTTTTGGTCCCATAGATCCGTAAGCGACGCGCGGTCTAAAGAGGTGTATTGTTTTACGGATGATGCGTTGACCTCATCAAAACGGTTTTCGTCATATAACGTTATAGTGTCGGCTTCGCCGCGGCTGATTGTATTCAGCCAGTCGGTTAGTATGGTTTCCCATCCGACGATATGGGCGAGGATGTTATGAACGCTCCAGGTTCCCGATATCGCGCGGGTTGAGAAGTCCTCGTCGGATAGAGTCCCAAGCGCCTTGTGCCATTGATGGCGCACAATCTTTAGGCGCTTGATGATTTCTTTAGAGGCCTCGGCGGGGATGGCAAGGATGTTTTCTGCTTTTTCCTGAACGACTTCGCCGCGCATAAGCTGTTCCATCGCTCGCAGCCCGGCAAAGGCGTCTTCGCAGTAATATAACGGTTCGCGGAAAACCTGCCGGAGGTCTTCGTCCACGTATCGTTTCGTCAGGGCCGCGCCGCCCAGAAGCACGGGTATTTTCAGGGCGCGCTCGGTCATCACTTCCAGATTTTCCTTCATGATCAGCGTAGACTTTACCAACAGACCGCTCATGCCGACCGCGTTCGCGCGGTGTTCCTCCACGGCGGCAAGCATCGCGTCGATGGGGCACTTGATGCCGAGATTGACTACTTTATATCCGTTGTTGGTCAGTATGATATCCACGAGATTTTTGCCGATGTCATGGACGTCGCCTTTGACGGTTGCCAGAACGAGCGTGCCTTTCTGTGCCGATTCAGTCCGCGGCATATGCGGTTCCAGGTACGCCACGGCTTTCTTCATGACCTCCGCCGACTGCAATACGAACGGCAGCTGCATCTCCCCTTTTCCGAACAGTTCGCCAACGGTCTTCATGCCTTCCAGAAGAATCGTGTTGATAATATCGAGCGCGGAATATTTTTTCAGCGCCTGATCCAGATTGGTTTCCAGATCCTTTTTTTCGCCGTCAATTATATGATAGCGTAAAGTTTCTTCCAGACTGCGCGCAACAGGCGCATCCCCTTTTTTTTCATCGGGTTTTTTATCCGAATAATACTTCAGGATCTCGGTCAGCGGATCGTAAACTACTTTTTTTGAGGATTCATCGCTCACAGACGTCGTGCTCGCTTGTCATTGGGATTGGTCAAGAAGGTTTTTTAATTTAATCAAGGCTGCCGCCGCTTCGTTTCCGGAAACCGGTTCTTTAAGGCCGAAGTAACCGCTACGCATGGGCGTAACCAGTCCGAGCGCGTACACAGCGGCTACGGCTTCCGCATGGGGATCATCCGGAGAAACATCCTGAAAAGGCGCTGCCGGTTCATACCGGGCGGTTTTTTTCAATTGTGGCAGCCAGGTAAACAGGTAATAGATTAAATTCCTTCGTGTCATGGCATACTCAGGATAAAACCGGTTGTCCGGCAGCAATTCCAGATAACCCGATTTCAGCGCGCCCAGGCAATAAGAATAATAAGGATCCACGGGACTCAGATCGCGCGGAACGGCGACGGAATTGGTCTGAGTATCAGGTTGTAAAATTGTAACCAATAACAAAGCAAATTCCTTACGGCGTATCGGCGCAGTGTTCAGCGCAACCGATTTAACGGGAGACAGGGTTAACTGTCTGTGAAATTGTCGAATCGCATCGGCATTGGGCAGGTCGGTGCGGCGTAACAGCGAATCCAGGATGAGCTTGGATTTAGCCGGATTGCCAATTGTATAATAAAGCTGCGCCAGAAGCCATTGGCTGCGGGTTTGGATGCTGTCTGCTCCGGAAGCCCGTTCGAGGTTACGGATGGCTTCATTGTATTTCTTTGTATGAAACTGGGCTTCGCCGATACGCATCCATACATCCGGATGACGAATGCCGCATTGAACCGCCCGCTGTAATATCCGTTCTGCCATGTCGTATCGTTCTTCGTTCAAATAATAATCCCCTAGAAAAATATAACCAGTAAGATACAACGAATCAACCGCTAAAATATTCTCGTATTCTTTGACGGCTAAATCCGGGCGTTGTTTCTTAATATATTTTTCAGCTTTAAGGATATGGCCTGCGATTATTTTCCGTTTAACATCATCGCGTAAAGTCGATTTGGAAGCGCAACCGACAAAAAGAAATGCGCTTAGTAATAATATAAAATGTCGGAGCGATATTTTTTTTAATAGCATCTGTAATAGAGGCAGGTATTATAATAATTGCGAAGCAAGAGACGAAGATCGCACCCACAATGTTCAGTCCCGACGGGTCGGGGCTGTTTCCGTAAAAAAATCGAGCGAGAGACGGGGATCGAACCCGCGACGTCCAGCTTGGGAAGCTGGCATTCTACCGCTGAATTACTCTCGCTTTTTATGCCCGATAATATAAATATCCAAACCCATTATGTCAATGAAATAAAAAGCACGACGATGATTTATTTGAAAAATCAATTGAAAATTAACGAATAATAAATTATATATGCGTTCATAAAAGCGATGAAAATAAAACAACAAAATATAACATACAGGAGTCCTTATGTCAGTGGTTGAAACGAAAGTAAAGTCGACATTTATTGATCATAACTTGAAATATAAAGTCAAGGATATGGCATTGGCTGAATTCGGGCGCAAGGAAATCATCATCGCCGAACAGGAAATGCCCGGTTTGATGGCCGTTCGTGACGAATACAAAAAGCAAAAGCCTCTGAAAGGCGTGCGGGTATCGGGGTCGCTGCACATGACGATTCAAACGGCGGTGCTGATTGAAACGCTCGAGGAACTCGGGGCGGACGTGCGCTGGGCCAGCTGTAATATTTTTTCGACGCAGGATCACGCGGCGGCGGCGATTGCGGAGCGGGGCATTCCCGTCTTCGCATGGAAAGGTGAAACGCTGGAAGAGTACTGGTGGTGTACCGCTCAGGCGCTGACCTTTCCCGGAAACAAAGGTCCGCAACTGATTGTGGACGACGGCGGCGACGCGACGTTATTGATTCATCTCGGTTACCAGGCCGAAAACAATCCGAAAATTCTCGAGCGCCAGGCTTCCAACCGTGAAGAAGCCGTCGTATTGGATACCTTGAAGCAAATTCAGAGAGAAGACCCCGACAAATGGCATCGCACGGTGAAGGAATGGGTCGGCGTGTCCGAAGAAACCACTACCGGCGTGCACCGATTATACCAGATGAAGGAACGCGGCGAACTGCTGGTGCCGGCCATTAACGTCAACGATTCCGTTACGAAATCCAAATTCGATAATCTTTACGGCTGCCGTGAATCGCTGGCCGACGGCATTAAACGCGCAACGGACGTCATGATAGCCGGAAAAATCGTTGTAGTCGCCGGCTACGGGGATGTTGGCAAGGGTTGCGCGCATTCCATGCGGTTTTACGGCGCGCGCGTTATCGTAACCGAAATCGATCCCATCTGCGCCTTGCAGGCGTCCATGGAAGGCTTTGAAGTTACCACGATGGATGAAGCCGCGAAAGAAGGCAACATCTTCGTCACGGCGACCGGCAATTACCATGTTATCGAAGACCGCCATTTCAAAATGATGAAAGACCAGTCGATTGTCTGTAACATCGGACATTTTGATTCCGAAATCAACGTCGAATGGCTGGAGAAAAACGCCAAACGCGAGAACATCAAACCCCAGGTTGACAAATATACCTTCCCCGACGGCCGCCAGATCATACTCCTCGCAGAAGGCCGCCTGGTAAACCTCGGATGCGCTACGGGGCATCCGTCATTTGTGATGAGCAATTCCTTCACCAATCAGACGCTCGCGCAAATCGCTCTGTGGACCAAAAAAGGCGAATTCAAAACCGATGTGTACCGTCTCCCGAAAGAACTCGACGAAAAAGTCGCGCGCCTGCATCTGGCGAAACTGGGCGTGAAACTTGAGACCCTTACGAAAGAACAGGCCGATTATATCGGCGTTCCCATTAACGGTCCGTATAAGCCGGATCATTACCGGTATTAATCAATACTTTTACCAAGCGATTCCGATATATGGAATCGCTTTTTTTTATTTATGAAGACCTTTTTAGAACAGCTTAACGAAAAAGTCCTGATTTTCGACGGGGCGACCGGTACGAACCTCCAGCGGCAGAATCTCACGCCGGATAATTTCGGGGGCGAGGCGTATTACGGGTGTAATGAATATCTCGTAACATCCGATCCGTCTGCCGTTGAAAAAGTGCACACGGATTTTCTTCAGGCCGGCGCGGATATTATTGAAACGGATACTTTCGGCGGCACCTCGATTGTTCTTGCGGAATATAACCTCCAGCATCTCGCGTATACGTTAAACGTCAAAGCGGCGGAAATCGCAAAGCAAAAAGCTTTGGAATTCTCCACCATGGCGCATCCGCGGTTTGTGGCCGGCTCGATCGGCCCAACGACCAAACTGCCCTCGCTGGGACACATCCCCGTAGAAGAAATGTACCGGAGTTTCTATGAGCAGATGGCCGGCCTGATGGACGGCGGCGTGGATCTGTTCTGCATTGAGACCTGTCAGGATATGCTTCAGGCCAAAACCGCTTTGTGCGCCGCGCAGGACATTTTCCGCGACCGGAGAAAAACCATACCGGTGATTGTATCCGTTACGATTGAAACCACCGGCACAATGCTGCTGGGCACCGAGATTGCCGCGGCTCTGGCCATACTCGAGCCGTTTGATTTCATTACCGCCATCGGTATGAATTGCGCGACGGGGCCGAAAGAAATGTCTGACCCTATCCGGTATTTATGCCACAACTCGCCGAAACCGGTATTTTGCATGCCCAATGCCGGCATACCGGAAAATATCGGCGGACGCGCGCATTATCATCAAACACCCGAAGAGTTGACGAAATGGCTGTCGCATTTCGTCAAAGACCTCGGCGTGCAGATTGTCGGCGGCTGCTGCGGGACGACACCGGAACATATAAAATTATTGTCCGATACGCTCAATCACACGGCTCCGGCCCCGCGTAACTGGAATTACACGCCATCCGTCGCGTCGATATTTTCACCCGTGCCGCTGAGCATTGATCAGCCGCCGGTTTATATCGGTGAGCGCACCAACGCGAACGGATCAAAGCTTTTCCGCGAACTGCTCCTGAAAGAAGACTATGACGCAATGGTTTCCATGGGGCGCGAGCAGGCCCGCGAAGGCGCGCACATTCTCGATGTCTGCGTGGCGTATGTCGGCCGTAACGAAATCAAAGATATGCAGGAGGTTATCCGGCGCTTCAACACGCAGGTGCCGCTGCCCGTTATGATTGACTCCACGGAAGCGCCGGTCATCGAGCGTGCCCTGCAGCTTCTTGGCGGAAGGGCGATCGTTAACTCCGTCAACCTCGAAGACGGCGAAGAACGCTGCGCCCGCGTTCTGCCGATGTGTAAACGCTACGGCGCGGCCGTGGTGGCATTAACCATTGACGAAGAAGGTATGGCCAAGACCCGCGAAAAAAAACTCGCGATCGCCAAACGCATTCATGATCTGGCAGTACATAAATACGGATTGCGCGATGAAGATCTTATCTTCGATACCCTGACCTTCACGCTGGGTTCCGGCGACGAGGAATTCCGCAAGGCCGGTATCGAGTCCATTGAAGCCATACGGCTCATCAAACAGGCATTTCCAAAAGTAAAAACCTTACTCGGTGTCAGCAACATTTCATTCGGCTTGAATCCGCAGGCACGGCATGTGATCAATTCCGTGTTCCTGCATGAAGCCGTGGCGGCCGGCCTGGACATGGCTATCGTCAATGTGCAGAAAATTATGCCGTTATATAAGATTCCGGAACGTGAGCGGGAACTGGCTATTCAACTGGTGCGCGATGAGAGGAAGTGGGAATCCTGAGAACTTAAACCGTTCCGATGGGCTTACCGCATACGATTTTCATTGAAATTCAAATTCAGATTCCTTAAGTTTTTTACTGAATTTTTATGGAATAAGAGCTTTTACCATTTGAAAAACATACGAGGAATCTATGGCCATTATCAGACCCTTTCCCGGCTTACGTCCGCCCAAAGAACTCGCGTCCAAAGTCGCGTCGCTTCCGTATGACGTTATCAATTCCGAAGAAGCCCGCCAGCTAGCCAAAGGCAATCCGTACAGCTTTTTGCATGTTACCCGTCCGGAAATCGATCTGGATCCGAAAATCGACATACATAGCGAGGAAGTGTATGCCAAAGCCACCGAGAATTTTAATGCGTTCATCAAAAACGGAACGTTGAAAAAAGACCCCAAACCGTATTACTACTTATATGAACAGACGATGGGTCGGGTGGTGCAGGTCGGTCTCGTAGTGACTGCCGCGGTGGATGATTACCAAAAGGAAGTCATCAAGAAGCACGAGCTCACGCGCAAAGACAAGGAAGAAGACCGTACGCGCCATGTTGAAGCGACCAACGGCAACAACGAGCCCGTGTTTTATACGTATCGCGCGAAACCCGAAATTGACACAATCGTCAGCGCGTGGATAAAAAAGACTCCGGAATACGACTTCACGGCCGACGACGGCATTCGCCATCGCTTCTGGGTCGTGGACGATCCGGCGACGATTGATACTCTGACGAAATTATTCGCGCAGATTCCGACGCTGTACGTGTCCGACGGCCACCACCGCAGCGCCGCGGCCAGCAATCTCTGCACAAAACTGCGGAAACAAAACCCGAACTACACCGGCAACGAGCCGTTCAATTATTTTCTCACCGTGATTTTTCCGCACAACCAGCTGTTCATCATGGATTACAACCGCATCGTGAAAGACCTGAACGGCATGACATCCGATGAATTCCTGAAGAAAGTCAGCGAGAAATTCGACATCCGTAAACACGATAAGCCCGAACCTTACAAGCCGCAGAAGAAGCATGAATTCGGCATGTATCTGGACAAAACCTGGTATGTGCTGACGGCAAAAACCGGATTCTACAACGAAAACGACCCGATCGACAGCCTGGATGTACAGATCCTGCAAAACCATTTGTTGTCGCCGCTGCTCGGGATTAATGACCCGCGCACGGACAAACGCATCGATTTCGTCGGCGGTATACGCGGACTGAAAGAACTGGAACGCCGCGTGGATGAAACCGGATTCAAAGTGGCGTTCTCCATGTTCGCCACGTCCATCGAAGACCTGATCCGCGTGGCCGATGCCGGGAAAATCATGCCGCCGAAATCCACTTGGTTCGAGCCCAAACTGCGCAGCGGACTGATCGTTCACTGGTTTAATTATTAACCGTCTTTAAAAAATTACTCATGGGCGGTTTATGACTTTGTGCAAGAAATTGAGCGTATTCACTAAATAACCATTCACATAACCAGCAGGTAGAATCATGAAAATATTAATCTCCGACGCGTTCGATCCCGGATTGCCTGAAAAACTCAAACAATTCGGCGAAGTGACCGACGACAAAAATCAGTACACCGATGCGGAAATCATTCTCGTCCGCTCCGCCACCAAATGCAAAAAAGATTATTTGGATCAGGCGAAGAACTGCAAAATGATCATTCGCGGAGGCGTAGGGCTCGATAACATCGATGTCAAGCACGCCGAGTCCAAAGGAATTATCGTGAAGAACACCGCGTCCGCGTCGGCGATTGCTGTGGCCGAGCTGGCGTTCGCGATGATGCTGGCGATTCCGAACCGGCTGATTGAGGCGCACAACAGCATGAAGGAAGGCAAATTTTTAAAGAACGAACTCAAGCGCACGGAGTTATACGGCAAGAACCTAACCGTGATCGGCACCGGCAATATCGGCATCGAGGTCGCCCGGCGCGCGCACGCGTTCGGCATGAAAGTGTTCGGGTATGATATCGTTAAACCCGCGGAACCGATCATTACCATGATGCCGACGCTCGAGGAAGCCGTCAAAAATGCGCATTACATTTCCCTGCATGTGCCGCTGACTGACACAACCAAAGGCATGATCAACAAGGCGCTGATCGGGAAAATGCGCGACGGCGTGGCGATTATCAACGCCGCGAGAGGCGAAGTGATTGTCGAGGAAGATGTCGCCGAAGCGCTCAAGAGCGGCAAGATCAAGGCCTACGCCACCGACGTTTGGTACAGCGATCCGCCGGCGCCGACCTCGCCGATTCTCTCCGCGCCGAACACCATTATGGCTCCGCACATCGGCGCCTCCACGAAAGAAAATTTACTCCGCATCGGCGAAGTGGTGATCCAGCTGATTACCGATTACGTGAAAATGAAAAAATAAATAAACTATAAACCTTGAAGGTCATGCGCGTGATTAATATTTGTTAAATTTTGTAAATATTTTCTTTTATTTTCAACGCGGCAGACCTTCAAGGTTTAATAATAAAAAAAAGGAGAACCATCATGGGTCGCATATTTAATTTTAACGCAGGGCCTTCAGCGCTGCCGCTTCCGGTGCTGGAAAAAATGCAGGCCGAACTGCTCGATTTCAACGGCACCGGCATGTCGATTATGGAACACAGTCATCGCGGAAAAGATTTTGAGGCGGTGCTGGCGGATTCCAAACGACTGATGAAGGAAGTCATGGGCATTCCGGATAATTACAAGATCATCTACTGCACCGGCGGCGCGAGCACGCAGTTCGCGCTGATCCCGATGAATTTCCTGCACGAAGGTTCCGGCGATTATATCCAGACCGGCGAATGGTCCGAAAAAGCCGTCAAGGAAGCGAAAATTCAGGGCAAGAAATTCAACATCGCCGCTTCTACCAAAGGGGAAGACGGCGTTTACCGGCGCGTGCCGAAACAAAGCGAACTGAAACTGGATCCCAACGCCCGCTTCGTCCATCTTACCACAAACAACACGATTTTCGGAACCCAATGGAAATCGCTGCCCAATACCGGCAACGTGCCGATGATTCTCGATATGTCCTCGGACATCATGTCCAAGAAAATGGATTTCAACAACGTCGGCATGATCTATGCCGGCGCGCAGAAAAACATGGGTCCCTCGGGCGTCACCGTCGTCATCATCCGCGATGACATGGTCGAAAAATGCGCCCCCGGACTGCCCACGATGTTCAGCTACAAGACTTACGTGGACAACGATTCGCTGTACAACACGCCTCCGACCATCGCGATTTATCTGGTGAAACTGGTTATGGAATGGGCCAAGGGCGTCGGCGGCATACCGCAGATTGAAAAATGGAATGCTGAGAAAGCCAATCTGCTTTACGCGACGATTGACAAGTATCCCGATTTCTACAAAGGCACAACCGAAAAAGAAAGCCGTTCCTGGATGAACGTAACCTGGCGCCTGCCGAATGAGAAATTAGAAGAAACCTTTGTCGCGGAAGCTAAGAAAGCCAAACTCGGCGGACTCAAGGGCCACCGTAAAGTCGGCGGTATCCGCGCTTCCCTGTATAACGCCGTGACCGTCGAAGGCGTCAAAGCGCTCTGCGGATTCATGGAAGAGTTTTATTCGAAGAATAAATAGCGACGAAGGCACGAAGACTCAAAGAAATTAAAAGTCTGATCGAAGAAAAACCCGCTGTGCGTAAGGCATGGCGGGTTTTTTATAAAAAAAATCTGCTTCTGTTATTTATCGGCATTGTTTAAGATGGCTCCAATCCATACCGGGCTTATTGAAAGTTTATGCAATAATCGTTATATTGGAAATAATCAAATTATTTTCAATCCCGGGGAACTTCCATGAGCCGAATCATTTTATCCAAACCCGTGAATTACGGTATAAAGCGTAATCAGGAATATCGTTACCGTAAGGCCTTCAAGCCGGTGACCATCGATAAAGAAAAAAAAGCGGCCGGACAGCTTTATCGGTATGCCCGCGCGTTATCGTTCCGGACGAATATTCCAATCCAAAATTTTATCTGCGCCTGGTTTGATGAAAATCATTATTATGAATTTAATTTTGAAAAATAACTCCATGATTTTTTTGATTGCTTTTTTTCTTTCCAGCTTTATGAGCATTAACTTTATAAACTTTCAACTTTTAACTTTCAACTTTTAACTTTCAAACTCATTGAAAAGCCCATGATATGAAAAATGATAATTCACAGATGATGCTGTTATTTAATTATTATATGTCGGTTTGTAAATATAGAGTAAATATTGCAAATTTTATTAATATGTAAATTATTAACAGCGGGTGTTTTTTATGAAAACAATGACGACAGTGAAAACCGGATTATTATTGGCCGGACTCCTGTTCCATACGCTGACCGGCACGTTAGGTGCACAAGAAAAAATGAAATCAGTTTGGATTGTACAAGCCCATGATGATGAGGTACTGGCGGTTGCTTTTTCTCACAACGGAAAATATGCCTTATCGGCAAGCGCTGATAGGTCGCTGAAACTTTGGACGATAGAGACAGGAAAAATGGTACGAATATTCCGGGGACATCAGGATCGGGTAACTACTTTGGCTATTTCTCCTGATGATCAATACGTGTTGTCAGGCAGCAGAGACAAAACCTTGAAATTGTGGGAACTATCCACCGGTAAAGAAATCCGTACATTTAAGGGTCATCAAGGGAGGGTCAACTCCGTTGTGATGACACCGGATGGATTGTATGGAATCTCAGGAGGAAGAGATTCGATTCCGAGGTATTCATCTCACAGACATCGCGAAATTATTAATAACATCAAATTGTGGGAAATTTCGACCGGTACGTTATTACGCTCCTTCTCTGGCTATGTATACGAAGTGACAGCCGTTGCGGTGGCACCAAAGGGGACATTTATTGTCGGGATTGGTTCAGATAATACAATGGCTATGTGGAACATTTTAACGGGGTCCCTGGAAAGAAATTTTCAAACAACGACTTATATACAACTGTCGGTAAAATCTTTAGCTATCACGCCCGATGAAAAATATGTAATCACTGGAGGCGCCGGCGATAATAGCCGGATTATTATTTGGGACACGGAAACAGGCAAGTCGTTACGGGAATTTTCGGGTCATCGAAGAGATGTGAATGCCGTGGCTGTTTCTCCTGACGGAAAGCATGTGATTTCAGGCGGTGAAGATTGTACATTGAAATTATGGGAAATTGAGACCGGGCAATGTATAAGAACTTTTAAAGGGCATGATAATCGGGTCACTTCCGTTGCCATATCACCTGACGGAAAGTACATACTGTCCGGCAGCGCAGATTCTACTATAAAATTATGGGACATGAATTCAGGAAAAATCATACGACCCTTTGGTGAAAGGAAGCTGATACAGGTTTTGGATATAGGGGATTTAGAAGTAAAAGAATCTTCGTCTTTAGATTCAACAGACATAGATGAAAGTGGAGGATCGAATTAAAAATATTTAAACTATATTGAGGTGTTTGTTCATCACAGAAAAATTGGAGGAGGAATGATATTGTGAGTAAAACAGTTATTAAGAAAACAGGGCTGTTGATGCGGTAAAAATTAAACTTCCTGAAGACGTTTAATTTTTTTTACGGCGCCAAATCTTCAAGGTCTTGTGGCCGTAACGGATAAAAAAATATAAAGGCGGAATCGTTAATGGCCCGCGGGCCTTGGGGTTTTTTAAAAATTATTATATAAACCCGCCAGCCATCTGATTTTAAACGCGCGGTTATCGCCATGGTTTATGGACGGCCTGCTTATCCAGAACGGAATCTCGAACCGTAACTGATAGGTTCCCCACCAGTCAGGAATCATATTCAAGTCATAAACCAAGCCGGCGCCGGCGTCCGCGAGCCAGCGTTTTCTGAATGGCGCCGTCAGATCCCGGTCGCGTTTCCAGGTCAGGCCGCCGTCGAAAAAAAGAAAGGGACGGGAGTGTGTCAGCCAAAGCAGGTCCTGCCGGAACATCCGTCTCAAAGGATTGGCCATGTAGAGATCCAGATTATTCGTCCAGATTTTATTAGCGGCAAGATTGGCGTCGTAATAACCGGACATACTGCCGCCGCCGTCGGCGTACCAATGACGCGCCGACCGGTTCTGCCATAAGGAAGCGGGCACGGTTCCCGCCGACCGGAAAAACCGCTGATGAAACATTTCCTGAGGCGAAGCGCCCGCCAGATAGAATTGCGCCTGCGCCGGCACATCGCCTACCGCATACCCGGCATACGTTCGCAGGTTCAGCGTCAGATACCAGCGCACCAGTTCGACCGGATGATAATAGGAAAAAAATATTTTTGAGAAGCGCCAGTCGGATTTCCAGACGGACGTTTCGAATCCGATGGCCGCCTGCGGGCTGTTGAAATAGCGGCTTTGGTAGCGGTACTCTATTTGTAAACTCTGCACGTCGCCTTTATCCCAGGATATGCCCCGCGGCAGGTAATCCGCATCGAATAACCGACTGTAGAATATCCGCGCCGACGCTTCATGATACGGCGGATAGTCGTAAGCGTTTACGAACCATTTTTTGTTGAATCCGATGCGGTGTGCGGCGCGGCCTTCCAGGCGGAGCGACGTCAGTTCCAATTCGGTCTGGCGGCCGAGATTATACAGCGGCGTAGCCAGGATGAGTTCGTAATCGGGCCGGCGGCTTTTAACGCCGTAATAAGCGCCGGCGCTGAGGCGGTATTCATCGGTTGCCCATCGGCCTTTACTGCGGTACCCCGCGCGGAGTCCGTCGGGGCCGCTGTACCATACGGACGGCCGGTGCGTAAGTACATACGTGTCCAGCGTTGGATAATAAGAAACCGGTTTTTGAATATGGATCTCAAACTTGTTCCAGAGGCCGGTGGCGTTGTCCCGGCGGTTTACATCCGGCAGCATGCGGGACGTGTCGATGGCGACGCTTTCGATGGCGTCGTCCAATTCCAGTATCAAGGTGTATTCCCGCGTGCTGAAGTCCCAGACCGGCCGCCGTTCCAATCCGGGCTTATCGGCGTCGAGCGTGTGCGCAGGAATCCGGTATCCGTACTGGCTTTTATTTTTCAGGGTGACGACCACGTCCAGCGGCATTTCGATTAAGCCGTATCGCCGCAGTGAAATTTCGGCGGCATAAAAGCGGCGGCCGTCTTCTTCCGTCCACCGCCCGTTGATATCACGGATGCCGTAATCGCAGGTGCGGGTCGTTCCGAGCCATTGCTCAAACAGCCCCTTTAATTCCGTCCCGCTTTCCTGCTCAAGGAACCGCCGGAAACCGTCCGTGGATACATGCGTGAAAGCATGGGTTGCGTAGTATCGCCGCATCAAGCGGTCGAATGCTTCGCGCCCGAAATAATATTCCAGCGCATTCATGAAAACATGGCCTTTGGTGTACACCGAGTATGCGTAGGATGCATCGCTGATAAACCGGTCCGAATGCGTCAGCGTTTTTTCCTCCCATCCCTGTTTGGCCCACCACTCATAGGAAGCAAAAGTGCTCACGAGCGCGTCCTCGTTGGGATAATGCTTTTGCTTGAACGGGGAACCGTAGTCGCGCATGGCATAGCGGCCGAACAGCGTATTCATGACGCGCGTGGTGTAGTAGGATGTGATGCCCTCGTCCATCCAGGCTTCGTGGACTTCGTCGTTGGCCAGCGCGCCGTAAAACCAGTTATGAATGACTTCATGCGCCGTCACGCCGGCCAGGCTGTAGGGCGGGCGGTTGCCGGTGATGAACGCGATGGACGGATATTCCATACCGCCGTCACCGGCTTGCGCGATGGTCAGATCGGGATAGGGATAAGGCCCAACATGCGCGTTCATATAATCCAGAATGGCGCCCGTCCACTCTTTCATGCGTTCCCATTGCCGGGCGACAGAAGGCTGATATAAAAAATGCACGCGTGTGGATCCGCAAAGAACCGAATCGTAACGGTAATCCGGGTCGGCGCACCATGCAAAATCGTGCACGCGTTCGGCCCGGAAGCGCCACGTGCGTTGGCCGCCGGAGGCCATTTCCGTTGAAAGCGAGGAGAACCGCGACAAAAGCTCATCCAGTTCGTGATTTTGATTAAGCAGCGTGTCAGGCTGGTCGGGATTATCAACAGCCGGATAGGACGGGACGCGGGTCTGTTCATCCAGGCGGTCGCGGCGCGTGGAATCGGCGGGAATCTGCATCATGGCGCCCGGCGAGGAAGCGTTTACCAGCGTGCCCGTAGCGCCAATCACATACGCCTCCGGCAACGTCAGGCTGACCTCATACGTTGCGAACTCGCCGTAAAACTCGCGCCCCAGGTACGTATCCAGATGCCAGCCGTTACGGTCGTACACGCAGAGCTTCGGATACCACTGCGCCATGGAATAATCAATGCCCTCGCGGTTGCGGCGGCCCATGCGGCGGATAAGAAACGGAACCGTTTCCTCAAATTCGATATACACGGTGACGCGGCCTCCGGGCGCCAGGGGCTCCCGAAGGCTCACTTTAAGAATGGTGTCGTCTTCTTCATCAAACAGCACGCGCCCCTGGCCGTCGTAAACGCCCAGGATTTCCATATTCCCAAGTATATAATCAGGATAATACCCTAAAAGGCTACCGCCGAACGCCCGGTACCGTTCGTCCTGGTATTGCCGCATCCGGCTGTGCTTGCGGAACGCGTTAACATAAAGGTTCAGATACAGCGCGTGCAGGGTATCCGGCGCATGATTGGTATATTGAATTTTTTCCCGGCCGGACAGACGGTGCGTCCGGGTGTCTAATTCCGCGTGAATCGTGTAATGCGCATCCTGTTGCCACTCGCAAGCCTGACTCTGAGCCCGGACGGCGCCCGCGATAACAAGCAACATTAATAAACCATAAATCCGCATCAGAAAGGCCTGTTGGCGACAGCGTTAATAGGGAGTAATGGCCAATAATTCAGGAATG
Source organism: uncultured Bacteroidota bacterium (assembly GCA_964609675.1). GTDB lineage: Bacteria > CLD3 > CLD3 > SB21 > JBBIRG01 > CAZSRX01. Next base: position 54,477 of record CAZSRX010000023.1, read on the forward strand.
AAAGCAGCGTGGCTCTTTCAGGAAATCTGTTGTTAAAAAACAATTATTGCTGGGACGCGTAGTCGTATCGTTCGCTCTTCGATAACAGGTTCATTTCCTTGAGCTTTTTGCGTATCTCAAACCACCCGATTTTGGTGTAGCTGTACTGAGCGGTATTGAGCATTTTCTTAATCTGCCAGCTGCCGAAATGAGGGTGTTTGGCGACGATGGCGCGGATATAGGCTTCCACGGAATTTTTATCTTCGTCCTCGACCTGCACAATATCGTCATGAATGTCTTCTTCCACACTGACGCGGGTCGTATCGGTTTTCTTCTGAGGCAGCGTAGCTTTGGCTGCGGGTTGGGCCTGGGATTTGTCGGCCAGTTCATCCATAACGGCTTTAGCGGTCGGTTTCAGGTCGTCGCCGGCTTCCTTCACGAAGGCGTCCACGGCATCTTCGAGAGTGTCATACGCTTTAAGAATGTAATGGAATTCCAGCAATTCAAAAACTTCGTAGACTTCGGGAATCATCCGGACGAGTTTCAGATCGCCGCGGTTCTGTTTGATGCCCTTAATCTCACTGATAAAAATACCCCAACCCGCGCTGCTGATATAATCTACGTCCGCCAGATCGACTATGATGCGGTACTGGTCTTTCTTCAGCAAAGACCCCAGCGCCCGTTCGAGTTCTGAAGACGTTGTGGTATCGATGTATCCCCCCACTTTGATAACGGCGATGCTGTCATTAGGCCCCGTAAACTTGATTGTAGTTTGAATACCTTCCATGCAGAAGCCTCAGTAAATGTTATGGTTTACAATTATTACAACTGCTTTATAAATAACATAAAGTAAAAAAAACTTGTTATCAAGTGTTTTTTTGAAAGCCATGAACTCCCAGCCATACCTTAAAAAAGATAAACGTAGGAGTCGTTGAATAATTCCACGGGCGCAACGGTTTAAAAAAACCTTTGGCTGGAAATATAATAAGAATTATATTCCGGTTATGAAACAGAGCGAGCTTATACGGGTAGCGGTGGTGGGGCCTGAATCCACCGGCAAATCCACGTTATCCGAGCAGTTAGCCGGGTATTACCATACGGTCTGGGTGCCTGAATATGCGCGGGGGTATATTGAAGGGCTGCGTCATTCCTACACGCCTGCGGACGTAGAGCAAATAGCCCGCGGGCAACTGGCGGCGGAAGACGATGCGGCGGAAAAGGCCAACCTGCTGCTGATTTGTGACACCAATTTAACGGTTATCCAGATCTGGTTTGAGCACGCCTATGGGTACTGCCCGCACTGGATCCGGCGGGTCAATCGTGAGCGGCGATATGCGCTGCATCTGCTGACGGACATCGACATTCCCTGGGAGCCCGATCCGCAGCGGGAGCACCCGGAATTGCGCGAATATTTGTTTAACCGGTACCGTCATTTGCTGGCGGAACTGTCGGTTCCTTTTTGCGTGATTTCCGGCGACGCGGGCGAGCGGCTTCGTCGGGCGGTTGCAGCCATCCATCAGCATGGAATGACCTTAAAGGAGATACAGCCATGAAAAAACGTATGACCGCCGAACTTGGGGACATCACCAAACAGACTACCGAGGCGATAGTGAATGCGGCGAACCAGACGTTGCTGGGCGGCGGCGGCGTGGACGGGGCGATTCACCGGGCGGCCGGGCCCGGATTGCTGGCCGAATGCCGCACGCTGAACGGCTGTCCGACCGGGGAAGCCCGGATTACCAAAGGATATAACTTAGCCGCGAAGTGGGTCATTCATACCGTAGGGCCGGTGTGGCACGGCGGCAACCGCGGCGAACCGGAACAACTGGCGAGTTGCTACCGCCAGGCCCTGGCGCTCGCGGAAAAGCACCACATCCGGAGCATCGCGTTTCCGTCCGTCAGTACGGGAGTTTACGGATACCCGAAGGCAGAAGCCGCCGCCATTGCCGTCCGGGAAACCGAACGCTTTTTAAAAACCCATGCCCTTCCGGAACGCGTTTGCTTTGTTTGTTTTGATTCGGTGACTTACGGCATTTATCAGAAACTGCTGTCGGCTTGAAAGGACTCGGTTACCGGAACAATCGGGAAAGATTATAAAAAATGATGTTGATTTTAAGTCCGTTTCATAATAAGTTTTAACGAGTAATAAAACCAACAGGAGCATTTTATGAAACAGGTCATGTGGTGGATGGTTGCGCTGATGATGATGGTCTATACCGTAAACGCCCAGGAAGGCGATGGCGGCAAGAAGGACGGCTTTTCGTTTCAGGGTATGGGCGACGGCATGGGTTACAGTTATTTTACAATGCCGCTCGGATACACCCGCATCGGGGATCAGGATTATATCAGCTTACGGTTTCAGCCGGAATTTGCGTTTGGTAAATTCGGCGTCGGGCTGGATGTGCCGATACTGTACAGTCCCGGCAACGGCAAATTCCGGTGGGAGGAGTACAAGGGCGGCGTGGGGCCGCTGCGCGTAATCCGGTATGTCCGCTACGGCATCAAGCATGAGGATCCGGTGTATGTGCGCTTAGGCGACATTACCGGCACGACGCTGGGCTACGGCCTGATAATGTATAATTATTCCAACGCGGTGAGTTTTGAACGCCGGAAATGGGGTATGAATTTCGACCTGAATTATGATCTGCGTTACGGAATCGAAGGCGTGTACAGCGACTTTAACGGGTTTAACATCTTCGGCGTGCGCCCGTATGTGCGGCCGTTGAAGACGAGCGAGATGCCGATTCTGAAAACCCTCGAAGTCGGCGCGACGTATATCACCGATCAGGACAAGGAAACGCAGATACGCGGCGTCACAGAAATGGGCGCGGACCTCGGCATCACGGTGTTTCAGAACCGTTTCGTGCAGATTCTGCCGTACATGGAATTTGCCAAAATTCTCAAGAACGACGATATCAAGGACAGCCTGGCCTCCGCGGGGACGGGCGTCAGCTATAAGTCCGGACAGGGTTTCGCTTACGGCGTGAATTTCCGGTTTAATATTGTGGCGGATATATTCAACCTCGGCGTCAAGCTGGAACGGCGGATGTTCAGCAACGACTTTGTGCCGCATTATTTTGACGGATTGTACGAAGCGGGCAAGGATTACCGCGCCCTGTCGCTGCCGACGGCCAAAGGCCAGCAGGGTTCTTACGGCGAAATCTTCGCGAATCTCATCGGCAAGGTGCAGGTTATCGGGGGCATTTCGGTGCCCGACAAGCTGAAGCGATCGGAGAACGCTTACATCCACCTGGGCCTGATCGTCCCGAAGCTCATACCCAAGGTCATCATTTCCGGCAGTTACGACAAAGCGTATCTGAAGAATCTCGGCGCGGCGTTTACGTTCAACCAGCATTCGGTGGCGAATCTGCGTTTCGCGTATGAGATGTATCAGGCGGGGCCTTTTGTGTTCCTCGCGGGCGTGGATTACAAATGGACGTTCGTCAAGATCAACGACAACCTGAAAGCCCGCAAATACATCACCCCGTACATGGGCATGATGATGAATATGCCGTGGGGCGACCAGAAAAAATAAACGGGCGCGCATGAAAGCATTTACGGATAAGGCTATACCGGCGGTATAGCCTTATTTATTGGCATGAAGAAACGGATAGACATACAGAGTCTGCTGGAGCCGTCGGATACCGGTTTGCCGGCGGAAAAGAAGGATGCCGACCGGCCTTTGCAGTGGGTGGACCGCGGCTGGTATCTGGTGATGGATTTTGAGCACAGCAGTTCCGAGAAGTTTGCGCAGGCGGTGGAGACGGCGAAGGCCAATCCTTATTTTACGGAGCTGGCGGACGAGCGGGGCGTGAGTCTGTTCCGAACGATTTACTTTAAGGAAGATTTTCCGAAGTTTGAACCGCTGTACGCGCTGGTAGGGGGGTGGAAAAACACGAAGCTGTACCTGAAAGGGAGCGACATCCGCCGGGAAGTTTTTGCGACCTGGTACGACTGCTACCGCCGGTACTGGGGCCACCGTAAGACGCTCAACGCCGATGATTTTTGCGGGGCCAGCCGCGTCAACAAGTTTCCGGATTTTATCGGTTGTTACGAGCGCAACATTCATTTACGCTGGCGGGATCCACTGTATATGCATTATCAGCAGAGTTCGCGGTTGTGGTACACATTTGGCCGGCGGCGCGATCAGGTGTATGTGGTCGATAAAGCGGCGATGGCGGCGTTTCTGGCCAGGGTGAATGAGGATTTTATTCATTGTCCATGCTACGGCCATGACCGTCTGGATCGTGTGATACACCGCCTGCCGGACGCCCTCCGGCCGGACACGCAGAAGGAATGGCAGTTTCGGGAAGATTACCTGAAGCTTTCGGCCCGCGGGGTCATGATGATTAATTACGACATTGCCTTGTCGGTGTTGCCGGAGGTCTGTCCGGCGAGCGAAAAGGCGTATCATCGATTTATGGATAAAATTCTGAAGCAAACGTTTTAGACATCCGGCCTATTATACCTACCGAGGGGCCGGACGGCTCCGAGCAAACAACGATTGCAATCCGGGCAAGGCGGCGGGCGGTGGAGCCGTTCGCCGGCGACGACGTCGCATGCGTCCCGCTGTTCCATTTCGGGCGACCGGGCGCGGGAATGCGGCGCCTGGGACCGCGGTTATCGGCGTCAGAAGCGCGCGTTGAGGAGCGGCAGGATTTTGAACGGGGCGGGATTGGCGCGGACGTAATTGATCAGGCCGATTTGCAGGCCTTTTAGATCGGCGGCGATGTTGACGAGGCCGGCGCTGAGGCCGGTGTGGGCGGTGTCGGAGCGGTTCCATCCGCCGAGGGTGATGCCGGCGCTGCGGGCGGAGCGGTTGTAGCCGGCGATGATATTCAGGCCTCGGAGCGAGGGGGTTTGGAGGCGGTAGGCGGCGATGGTGAGGCCGGAGACGGCGTTGCCGGCCTGGATTTGGCCGGGGGTGATGTTGAGGCCGCGGATGGCGCCGCGGCTGAGCAGAGCGCCGCCGGCGATATTGATGCCGGTGATATCGTGTTCGCCGATGATGGCGCCGCCGCTGATCGTGATGCCGCGGACGAGGGAGTCGGCGGCGATGGTGAGGCCGGCGATGGTGAGGCCGATAATGGCCCGCTGGCCGATGACGGCGAGGCCGCCGATGGTGAGGCCGGTGATTTGGTTTTTGGCGACGGTGGCGAGTCCGCCGATCTGTAAGCCGGTGAGGTTCCGGCCGGATACGACGGCGAGGCCGCCGATTGAGCAGCCGCCCATGCCGTGGCCGCTGACGCAGGCGAGCCCGCCGATATGTATTCCGGTGACGGATTTTTCGGACACCACGGCGCCGCCGGCGACGTGGCATCCGGCGAGGCCGTTCGTGGCGACGAGGGCAATGCCGGCGACGGATAAACCGCGGATGTGGCCTTTGCTGACGAGCGCGACGCCGCCCAACTGGATGCCGTTCATCCGGCGGTTAGCTATTGCCGCGCCGATGCCGGCGGTGATGCCGTTCAGGTTATCGGCCGCGGGCGCAACCAGGCCGACGGCCGCGCCGTTAACCGTGCCGCGGACGTTTTGGCCCGGCGACCAGAGCGTGACATTGAGGCCGTTAATCACCCGGAGCTGTTCGTCTTTCCAGTTTATCCGGACGCCGGTGTGCGTGAACGAATGGCCGAAACTGACGCCATAGCGGGCGATGCCGAGATTGAACGCGCGCTCGCGATACTGCGTTTGGTCCTGCGCGCGGAGGCCGGTTAAACCGGCGATCAGGAGCAGGCAGGGGAAAATCCGACGCATAACACTCCGTGGGTTTGGTTTTTAAATAAATGACAATAGAAGATAGGAAATGTTTCAGAAAATATAAATATCTAATTTTTTTTCTAAACCGATAGGGGTTGCCTCCAGCCGCTTCGTTGTGCGGGGCAGGCCGAAGGCGCCGGGCGTATTTTTGATGCTGAAGAACCGGAGTGATTAAGTTTTACGGCGCTTCCCGAAAAATAGGGTTCCCCTGTTTGCGGAAGATTAAAAATTTTTTTACGATCCGGAAAAAGGTTGAACGTCTGAAAAAATTTTATTTTGTTTTTTTGATGGCGGGGACAGGCGTTTGCCTGCCAGGCGTCCCGAAAGATTGGGACACCATGCAAAAGCCACCCTGGTATCCGACGGTAAGCGCGTTCGGTTTTCGCACGAAAACTTTTTTTCCACAGCGGGAAGCGCTTGCCTGATTTTTTTCGGGGAGTTTCGGATACAGTTTTATCTTGCAAATTATGATCCGTGGCCGTAATTTAAGAGCGTAGTCTGCAACCTCATCGAACCGGAGCCATGGTTGTGATCCATGTTGAGAAAATTGACGAGGCGACGCTGGAGGTGACGTTTCCGTTTTCGGAATCGATACGCGCGACCATCCGCGCGATAGACGGGAGCCGATGGAACCGGGAGTGCAACCGCTGGGAGATTCCGTATACGGTGGAGCATTTACGACGGCTGAACGCGTTGTTTGGCGGGTCAATCCGTTACGGCGCGGAATTGTATCTGGACAAGATGGCGCGGGCGCTAACGTTGCGCCATTACAGCGAGCGGACGATAGCGGCGTATGTGACGAACACGCGTCAGTTTCTGGCTTTTGCGGGCAAGGCGCCGGGCGCGGTGGGCGCGGAGGACGTGGAGCGGTATCTGCTGCATATTTGCAAGGATAAAAAGCTGGCGCCGGCGACGGTGAATCTGGCGGTGAATAGTTTACGGTATTTTTATACAGCCGTACTGAAGCGGGATTTTGCGGAAGGGATACGGCGGTTGAAGGGGGCGCGCCGGATGCCGGTGGTGTTGTCGCGGGGGGAGGCGCGCCGGATCATCGAGATGACGGCGAACCGCAAGCATCGGGCGTTGCTGGCGTTGACGTATTCGGCGGGATTGCGGGTGAGCGAGGTGACGCGGTTGAGGCCGGCGGATCTGGATTTTGAGCGCCGGCTCATCCACGTGCGAGAGGGAAAAGGGCGGAAGGGCCGGCAGACTTTGCTTTCGGCGGCGGCGGAGGCGATGGTGCGCGCATGTATGGAGGCCGAGCGGCCTGGCGCGTGGCTGTTCCCCGGGCAGGACCCAAAGCGGCCGCTGAGCATTCGTTCCGCGGAAAAGGTATTTGAGGCGGCGCTGAAGCGGGCGGGTATTGTCAAAAAGGCGGGGATTCACTGCTTGCGGCATAGTTTCGCGACGCATTTGCTGGAAGACGGCACTGATCTGAGATATATTCAAACGCTCTTAGGGCACACGAGCGTGCATACAACGGAATTATACACGCATTTAAGCGTATCGGGATTTAAAGGCATCCGGAGTCCGCTAGACCGTATTTATGAAGCGGGGGATTGGCCGGAATAGATTTGCGGCGGAATGGGACTAGCGGTTTTATGAATGGATACGTATGAGACATTAGCGGAGCAGGCGGTTACAAAGACGGGAGACTATGTTGCAAGACCGGGTATCCATTAAACCCTGATGGAATGAATAATTAATGTGACCGATAGGTCTGATTCGTTTGCGGATAGCATTTTTACAGAGGCGGAAATGATGCTGGCGATATGAGTAAAGATTTTTTCATTTACGGAATTGATTATTACAACGGCGGATTTTCGGTTTATCAGACCGGGAGTGCGGTTGGTAGCGGCGGGGTGTCGCATGAATGGGAGCGGTTACGATGCGTTGGGTGAGCGGGAAGGGTTTTAATGCCCGGTAGCGGATATCCGTGAACAGCGCGGCTACAGAGCGGAGCATGGAAGAACCGGCGTGAACAGGCCGGGATATTCATCATAATTTAACAAAAAAGGAGTAAGCGTATGAATGACCGAATGGAGAACAAGCTATCGATGTATTTAGCGGTTAAGGAAGTGCTGGAAGCGCACCGGGAGGTATGGCGCGGGATGCCGGCATTGTCGCGGGCGATCGACCGTTTTTACGAGCAATTGCTGACGCTGAATATCTTACGGGCGGAGCAGGAGGCGAGTACGAAGGGGGCGGCGATGAGCAAGCGGGACCGGAAGGCGGCTTTGATACGGGCGGCGCTGGCGGTGACGAGCAAGGTGAAGGCGTATGCGCACGAGACGGGCAACCGGGAGCTGGCGGAGACGGTGCGGTATTCGAAGAGCGACCTGGAGGATGCCCGGGATACGACGCTGATGAATATTTGCCAGATGCTGTACGAGAAGACGGCGCCGCATGTGAAGGCGATGGCGGAGTATCAGCTGACGGATGCGGAGATGAGCGGGTTGCAAGCGGCGACGGCGGCTTATGAAGAGGTGTTGCAGAAGCCGCGGGAGGCCATCAGCAAGCGGAAATCGAGCGGGCAGGCGCTGACGGCGGCGATGAAGGAGACGGACGCCCTGCTGAAGGGCCGGATTGACGAATTGGTGAAGACGTTTCGGGAGACGCACGCGGAGGCGGTGCAGACGTATCTGAACGCGCGCCGGATTGTGGAGCATGGCCAGCGGAAAGCCAGTGCGGCGAAGGGCGAAGCCTAGGCGTCCGGATAAGCTGTACCCGGAGCGGCGAAGAAACCGCCGGCGGTACCCGCGGCGGGGAGGGGCCAACCGGCAGGGACGGGGAAATACCCCGTCCCTGTGACGGGCGAAGCCCATGCAAAGGCGCTTGACAGTGAGCCCAAAAAATGTTATATTAAACGAAAGTTGTCCAATCTGTTATTTTGTTGAGGAAAAAATGCCGGGTAAGCAGAGAAGGCCGGGCGAATTAGACGAAACAGGTTTATTTTTCCATAATTATACGAAGTACGACAAATTTTTCAAGTACGACTAATTTGAGTTAGGCGCCATTGCCTCATAAAGGAGATCAGCTATGACAAATCATTTAAAGAAATTTAAACCTTTTGGTCCTTATCAGGTTAATTATGATAATATGCCTGGCGGTAAACGTATAACAAAAGAGAATATTAAAAATTTCTGGGGAAAAAGTACAGAACTACAAGAAAAAGTTAAAACTAAAAAGGGCGTTTACATTTTTGGAATGACTGTCTCAAATGGAATTGTACCATGTTATGTCGGGAAAACGGTTAATAACTTTGAAAAAGAGTGCTTTACTGAACGTAATATAAATATTTATAACGGTGAGATAATACGTTATGAAAGAAATTACAAACCATTTTTATTTTTCTTAGTTTATCAACCACAAAAGAATCAAAAATTAACTGATAAGGTCATTCGCGAATTAGAAAATTATCTAATTAACTTAGCAGTTGATAAAAATCCTGATCTTGCAAATACTCGTGGAATCGAAGAAGATGATCGTTTTGTCATAGCTGATCTAGGAAGTGGTCGTGGTAAAGGAGGTTTAACAAAGCAAGGCAGTTTCTTCAGAAAAATGATGAATTATTAATTATGAGGCAACGGCGCCTAACAGGCGGTTAGGCGTTCGCTCAGTGCCATATGTAAAATAAGGGAAGGATTTAATTTAAAGAGAATAAGTTTTACATTAAATAACAAATTAGGCACTTCGCACATGCCCGCCGCCTTTCGAATTCTAGTGGCGGCGGTCACGTCGCCTACCCGCGGAACGTTAGCTGACATTGCGGCTCGCAATATAAAATATTAAACAGGAGTGCAATCTTATGCCAGAGATAATCGGAAAGAGTCCTATCCCAGTTCCACTGTTCATCCTAGGAAAGCTCGCCTTTCTCTTCTCGTTTTTGTTCGTGATCGTCAAGTGGTCAGATCTCGCCACTATGCATTTCGACAGCCCTTTGACACAGTTCATCGGGGTTGGCCTATTTCTAGCAGGGCTCGTCATAGTCATCGTCGGAGTACTCCAGCTCGGACAATCACGTGCATTTGGGCTTCCTGACAATCAGACAGAGCTCAAAACTCAAGGTCTTTACCGATTCACTCGCAATCCGATGTATCTGGGTGGATTCATCATGTGTATCGGTTCATGTTTCTACTCTATCCACTATGTGAATGTGTTGTTGTTTGCCATTGCGCTGTCAACCCACGTTGCCGTTGTGAAACAGGAGGAGCGATTTCTTGCAGAGAGATTCGGGAAGCAGTGGCTGGAATACCAGAAGCGTGTGCCACGATTCCTTGGGAGAATTCGCAGCAAAAGAGCTCGCCGCAACGGCGCATAACAAACGGCAAACCGGCACTCGCACATCGGATAGGCGAAAGTGAAGCAGAGTTTGGCTAGATGTAAAGTGCTCGCTCCATTGCTCGTTGCCCGAGCAATGGAGGATCAGTTCGATACGGGCAACTCGCAACGGCGGTTTGCCTAGACGTTAGGCGCCATGCGCCTTGAGAGCGCTACAGGATAGCTCTCACCTGCGATACCTTTATAGCGGAGAAAAAGATAAAAGATTTATAAGATTTTGAAATTTACGTATGACAGCCTTATGATTTTTGATTATATTACAGTGTACTTTCGATCTTTTATCTTTTCTCCGTCTTAGAAATAAGTTGGAACGAAAATGACTCGTAAAAGACAATCGATTTTGTTAAGCGTGCAAGAAACTACAAAAAGATTCTGCAAATTTGCACGCAGTTACTCGTCATTTCGTTTTCAAAGAAGGTATCGCAGGGCGGCGCACAGCGGCTAACAGGCGGTTAGGCGTTCGCTCAGTGCCATATGTAAATTTAGAAAGTTTTGAGATATATAGAATGAGTTTTACATTAAATAACAAATTAGGCACTTCGCACATGCCCGCCGCCTTTCGAATTCTAGTGGCGGCGGTCACGTCGCCTACCCGCGGGACGTTAGGCGCCATGATACATTATCAATATTCTAACTTTTAAAAATCAATCTATTTCATGCAACGGTCTCATTATACTATGTTTTCATCAAATAATTTAGATTTCACTTCAACATATCTTCCATTTGCCCCTTGTTCACAGAGAATAATTAATGAATTAGTTATATTTTTTTATTCTATAGATTTAATATAAAGAGTTATATGTTTTGCAGTAATTGTGGGAAAAATCTTGGTGATTCAAGTCATTGTGATAATTGTAGTGTATCTAAAAATTCAGATCAAAATGAATGTAATAAGTTTACAGAAAAAATTTTTAGTAATCCAAAAATAAATAATGATACAAAAAAATATTCATCTCATAACAATGAATCAAAGCTAAAGTTCAAAAAGGGAATGAGTTGTTTCCTTATATTTCTGTATTTGTTATTGCTTATTATTTGCTCTATTTTAACACCTTCTTTTCCGCCTGCCGGTATCGGTGTTTTATTTTTTTTTGGAATGATTATAATACTTATTATAAATATTGTTCAAATCAATAATAAATTAAAGCATTGAATGGTAATTATCATAATGCGATTTATATTTAACATTTTTTATTTTTATAGGTATGTTTTATGGATAATATCAGTTACCTATCTACAAAAGACATTCATATATCTGTTTTGCTAAACCCAGTCCATCTTATAACAATATTTTCTTTTAGTCTTATATGTAGTTTATGTTTATTTATAGAATATTTTTCGATTATCGCAATGGTATTTACATTATTATTCATGTTAATATATTATATAATAAAATTATTAAAAAATATTTGGTTTTGGTTAATCGTTATAGGTTGTTTGATATTTCCGTTTATAACACCTTTTGTTGTAATATTTTTAATTATTGTAAGAATAACATACTTATGGGATCATAAATTGGCTGTGTTTTATGGAATATTTTTATATTTGATTCCATTGGTTATTAATTTGTTATTTACGCAAATGGGAAGAAATTTATCTTTTTATTATAACCAATATATGATTCTTATATCTTTTTTAGTATTTTTAATGACTACTTTAATCATCCATTTATTTCTTTTTTCCTTATATAAAAAAGGTTATGTGGTTAAAAACGCTATTATACTTATGCTGGAATTTCCCATTTTAATATTTTTATTATTATTATCAGTTTGTGGTATTTTAGATGGTCATTTATTTGACAAACCTGTAAATGATTTCCATGGTCATGATGGACATATTCCTAATAATCACTATACTGACCCTCATTTTAGTGATCATCCTGGTTATCATGATGTTCATGCGTATGTTAGACAAGGGGCAAATGGTGATATGCAATTCGTTAAGGCTCACATAAGATCAAACCCTGATGGTATTATTGAAAATAATATTTCATATCGTGGGTATTGATTAATTTTTGTATCACGGCGGCTAACAGGCGGTTAGGCGTTCGCTCAGTGCCATATGTAAATTTAGAAAGTTTTGAGATATATAGAATGAGTTTTACATTAAATAACAAATTAGGCACTTCGCACATGCCCGCCGCCTTTCGAATTTTAGTGGCGGCGGTCACGTCGCCTACCCGCGGAACGTTATGTGCAACCCTATAAGACCACCGAATAGACAAAATCGGTTGACAATTAACTGACCGAATCGGAGAATAAGACCAATGAAAATTATAAATTTGCTTGAAGCAAAAAATTAATATACAAACTAATGACAAACAGAATAGCAAAACCGTTCTTAAAGTGGGCAGGAGGTAAAACACAGCTAATTAAGGACATTGAAAAGGCTTTGCCAAAAGACATTTACAGTGACAAATTTACCTACATTGAACCATTTGTAGGAAGCGGTGCGGTATTGTTTTGGATGTTAAACAACTTTCCAAATCTTAAAAAAGCTGTTATTAATGACATTAATGAAGACCTAATTAATACATACAAGACAATAGCTTCTAAACCGAAAGAATTGATTTCAATTCTTCAAATATTACAAAAAGAGTTTCACATGCTTGAAGGACAAGACGAAGCAAAAAAAGAATATTACTACGCTAAAAGAAAACTTTACAACAAAAGGAAAGAAGAACAAAGCGTACAAGCTGCTTTGTTTATTTTTCTCAATAGAACTTGCTTCAACGGGCTTTATCGAGTGAATAGCAAAAATGAATTTAATGTACCAATGGGCAGTTACAAACGACCGACAATTTGCGATAAGGAGAATATTTTGGCAGTGAGTCAAGCTTTGCGGAAAGTGGAAATCCTATGTGGTGACTATGAAGAAACTCTGAATTACGCTGACAACAACACACTGTTTTATTTCGATCCACCATACAAACCATTAAGCGAAACTTCGAGTTTCAACTCTTACGCAAAAGACGAGTTTAACGATGCTGAACAAATCAGACTAAGAGATTTTTGCCGTAAGCTTGATGCTTTAGGTTACACTTGGATTTTGAGTAATTCAGACGTTAAAGGCAAAGATCAAAACGACAATTTCTTTGATAATTTATATGCTGATTTCAACATTCAAAGAGTTGAAGCAAGGCGTAACATAAATGCCAATCCAGAAAAAAGAGGGGCATTGAAAGAGTTATTAATTACAAACCGTGTTACAAGTCAAGAATATGTCAGAGCAGTTTAAAATCTTCTTATCACAATTGTCAGAAACAAACGCTACTCTTGACTATTTCACAGATTTTAAAAAAATTAAAACTAACGTAAACAAAATAGCAATCAAGCTAAATCAACTCAATTACTTAATTGGAAAGACAGATATTAAAGCCGCTGTAAAAGAGCTCTACGAAGAAAATCCCAAAGCATTTGAAGTTTTAGATATTCTTATTGCAATCCGCAAAAACAAAAACGCTAAGACCTTTAATAACAAAGGTGAAATCGTGATGCTTGATTCCTATTTCACTTCGCCTGAAAGCATTTGTGAATACATTGAAGAAACCGGCTTAGGCGAAATTTTCCGAAACAAAGACGTTAAAAATTTAGTGGATTACGTTTTTGGTATTGAAGTCGGGTTAGACACAAACGCCAGAAAAAACAGGAGTGGTGAAAACATGTCAAAAGCAGTTTCGCTATTCTTTGATAAAGCCAAAATCTTTTATAAAAAAGAAGTAAGCAGCACTGCGTTCCCGGAAATTATGAGCTTGGGTACAGATGTTAAGCGTTTCGATTTCGTAATTAAAACAAAAAAGAAAACTTATCTAATTGAAACCAATTTTTACAATGGTGGTGGCTCAAAGTTAAACGAAACAGCAAGGTCATATTCTGATGTTGCACCTAAAATCAATCAATACAAAAACTACGAGTTTGTTTGGATAACAGACGGACAAGGTTGGCTTTCGGCTAAGAATAAATTGGAAGAAGCATACAACATTATTCCGAGTATGTATAACCTTACTACTTTAAAGAACTTTATTGAAAAAATAAAATCTGAAAATGTAATAAGCGAATGGTGAAAAAAATACCACATATGAAGGTCAAAGGGACTGAACCTTTAGTTACGATAGAAATTAATGACACCTATATTCTTGGGGTTTATCAGGGGACTTTATCTGATTATGATTTATTGCTTCGATACAGACAAAAAGATAGTTCAAGTAAATCAGGTTGGTCGAGAATAAGAACACCCAAACACATACATTGGGCAGTTGATGCAATTTTAAAAATGAATCATAATAGTATTGAAACAAAAAAGTTTCTAAACTTTTTAATTCAACAATGGGATAATCATATTAAACCATTGAAGTCTGATTCAGAGAGAAGCACTTTATTGGATGTAGAACTGTTAAAGAACGAAGCAAATCTTGAAGCTGCAAAGTATCCAGGACTTGCAAACAAAGGGGAATACAGCATTAAGTTTTTATATCTAATTGCTAAACTCTTGATGATACAAGAAAAAACAAACTTATCTACTGCATATATGTTCAGAAATCTATTGAAAGCACTTGAAGAACATAAGGACATTTACAAAATAGTTGCAGTAGCAACACATAATAGAAGATAAATGCTTGTGCCTTATTTCAAGTCTGACGACAAAAACTTCTATCTCCTAAAAGGAGATACAATGGAACTTTTGCCTCGATTTGACCACAAGTTTGATATGGTTTTTGCTGACCCTCCCTATTTCCTATCAAACAACGGACTATCAATTCAGAACGGACAAATCGTAAGCGTAAATAAAGGCAATTGGGACAAATCCCACGGCTTTGAATACATAAACGAATTCAATCGCAAATGGCTTGCATTGGTTCGCGACAAAATGAAAGATGATGCAACTATTTGGATAAGCGGAACAATGCACAACATTTTTTCGGTTGGTCAAATTTTGACAGAATTAGGCTTTAAAATTTTGAACATTATTACTTGGGAAAAAACCAATCCTCCGCCAAATTTTTCCTGCCGTTATTTTACACATTCATCCGAGCAAATTATTTGGGCAAGAAAATCCGAAAAAGTTCCTCATTACTTCAACTACGAATTAATGAAAAAACTCAACGGAGACAAGCAAATGAAAGATGTTTGGAAACTTCCAGCAATTGCACCTTGGGAAAAATCTTGCGGCAAACATCCAACACAAAAACCACTTTCGGTTTTGACAAGACTAATTTTGGCTTCGACAAGGCCGAACACTTGGATTTTAGACCCATTTACAGGTAGTTCAACAACAGGAATTGCAGCTAATTTGACAAATAGACGTTTTTTAGGAATTGACCAAGAAGAAGAATTTTTGACAATCAGCAAAAACAGAAAACTTGAAATTGAGAATCCTAAAACAGCAGCGACATTCAGACAAAAAATAGGTGGTTTCAACGACAAGAAAGAACTTGAATTATTTTTATTTGAAGAACCAACAGAAGAATATAAAACAGAGTTAAACTTGACGACAAAGAAGAAGGGCAGCACACAACAGCAGTTTGGCGTAATGGCGGGTGACGTGGTAAAATGAACAGTAGTTTTTCAAATCAACTATTGTGCTAAATTGACAATTAAGTGCTTCTAATTCCGCCACTACGCCAAACTGCAAAACGTTAGCCGCCATGCGCCTTGAGAGCCTACAGGATAGCTCTCACCTGCGATACCTTTATAGCGGAGAAAAAGATAAAAGAT
>CAZSRX010000024.1:0-68128 GCA_964609675.1 uncultured Bacteroidota bacterium
AAGTTTTCAGTTAAAGATGGCGCATTTTCAAAAACGCGTTAAGTGCCCGCTAACATAAAGCCGAAATAGACTATTCGTACAGGGATGGTATTTATATTCATTGAATATTCGAAACGTGTTAATTCTGTAGAATCCTGCCAGAATGACCAAGAAGTCTTTTATGATTATTTCACAAAACCGTATCCTCTGATGAAACCCGGTAAAGTTCTAGCTTCGATGGTTCATCATTCGTGTCGATTTGAATGCTTAAAAGACCCGGATATTTCTCCGCAAGCGGCTTTACGCGGTTGTAGAGAAACAAGTACAAATCCCCGACAGCCCGGCTGTGGATACTGCCTGAAACTTGATTTTCTCCAATAAAATCCTATCGTTTCCTTTTATCCGGAGAGTTCGGATTATAAAAATAATACAAAGCTGTTTGTGGTCATACTTCCAGAAGCAAATGCAGTACCTTGAACGGTATTTGTGTTTTATCAGCCGTGATTACAGACAAGAAAAACGATTGCCAGAACGTAAAGGAATAGCACCAGTCGGATTGCGCCGGCGCATCCCTTCCGTTCAGTTAAAGGCCAATGGCGACGCCTGCCACTTTCATTCGGAATAATAAATTGATGCGTAAACCATCTTTATCGGAAACGCAGACTTTTTTTTTTCGATTTTTTTTTTTTTTCGTCTGTCCGCATTACAGCGGTTTAGTATATAAATTGCCAGAATCGGCCTGAATTGTTTCTTATTTTTTCCATAAAAAATATATCGGTATTCCCGAAGCGATGATAATCAGGCCCAGGCCGGTATTGCGAATATCGCCGACCATGATATAAACGATGAAGAACATGGCGATGATGATGTACAGAAGAGGAATAACCGGATAGCCCCAGGTCTTATAGGGTCTTGGCATTTCAGGTTTTTTATGACGCAGGATAATCAGGCCGGTAACCGTAAGCGCATTAAACAGCAGAGAAGCAAAGGTCGTATAGGTCAGTAAATCGCTATAGGTGCCGGTCAGGGTCAGCGCGGAAGCCCATAAACCCTGATACAGCAGCGCACGAACGGGTGTATGGTATTTCGGATGAATGCGACTGACGGTTCGAAAAAACAACCCGTCTTTGGCCATCGCATAATACACGCGCGCGCCGGTCAGGATGAGACCGTTGTTGCATCCAAATGTGGATATCAAAATCGCCACCGTAATTAATGTGACGCCCATAGGCCCCATGACCCTATCCATAACTGCCGCGGCTACACGGTTATCCGGCACCTGCGCTATGAGATCAGCCGGCAGAATATAGATGTACGCCAGCGTGGTTAAGGTATAAACCAGCGTCGTAAGTCCGGTGCCCAGTATCAGAGCGCGCGGCAAGGTCCGCTGGGGTTCCCGGACTTCTTCGGCCGTAAACGTGACGCTGTTCCATGCGTCGTAAGCAAACAACGCCTTAGACATCATTACCGCCAGGGCTGCAAAAAAACTCATTGAAAGTGTTTCTGCAGAAAACGCGGCTGCAGAATTTGTAAAATGCGTACTACTGCCATGGCCGAAAAGAAAGGCCGCGCCGACCAGCAGAATCAGTGCGCCGACCTTAGTAATAGTGAACACGTTCTGCACCAGCGCGCCGAGCTTCAGACCGAACATATTCAGCGCGGTTAACAACAGAATGCTGCCGATGGCCGCTAACTGAACCGTACTAACCGATACGAACCCAAAAGATAGGAGGGTATTTGTTTCGGATAATGCCGGTACAAAAACGCCCAGATATTTGACGAAGGCCACGGCAACGCCCGCGATGAATCCCACCTGGATGACAAAGAACAGCGCCCAGCCGTAGATAAATCCGGTCATGGAGCTGAAGGCCTCCCGCAGAAACACATACTGCCCGCCGGCTCTGGGCATGGCGGCCGCAAGCTCGCCGTAACTGAGCGCGCCCAGCACCGTGATCAGGCCGCCGACCAGCCACAAAAGAATAATCCATTCCGGCGAAGCCATATAACCCGCCATCAGCGAAGGCGCGATAAAAATCGCGGAACCGATCATCGAACCCATAATCAAGGTGGTAGAATCCAGCAAACCAAGGCCCTTTATCAGCGATGGCTCGTGCGGATGCGGGTCGTTAGGACAATTATTCATGCGAAAAACGCTCCGGTGTTTGCCCGGCAGGCTCTATAGGAATAATCTGTTTCTTCTGCCGAATGAGATTAAGTTGCTGTTGCAGGGTATTACAGGAAGCCAATAGCTGGGATATATCTTCGTTCCGGCTCTCCATCGTTTTGATCGTAAAGCGCAGCGTTTCTATTTTCTTCTGAATCTGGTCGCTCTGAATCGCCGCCACACAATCTTCCATAGAAAAACCTTCGGATTCCTCAATCAGCAGGCGGGTTAGCGCTTTTTGTATGGTTTCCGGAAACAAACCCATCAAGGCCTCGGCCGAATACGGCTCTTCCATCATGGTCTGACGGAAAATATACTCCGCAACCCGGCGGATAGCGGGATTTTGAAAGTCCTCAACCCTGACATAACGAAATATCGCCCTGGCCGTCTCCGGACCTTCCAAAAGCATGAGCCGTATCAGCCCGCGTTCCGAGCGCAGGATTTTCTCGGGTAATTTGATTTGGGGTTCTGAAGGAACCGCATCTTTCGGCGAGTCGGCAGAAACGGCATTCAGGGCCGATTCTTCCGTACGACCGCTGCGCATCGCCTTGTTCAGTTCCCGTTGCACTATTTTGTGATCCAAAGCGAATGTATCGGCTATCTCGGTCATGAATAGATTTCTTCGTATCGGGTCCTGAAAGCGCGCGCAGAGGCTTAACATTTCTCTCGCCGCCATCGTGCGTTTATTAATGTTGTCAAAATATCCCTGACGCTGGAAATTCTGAACCCGGAAATCAAGATAGGAAGCGGCCTTCTGAATCCGCTCTTCAAAATTTTCCCGTCCGTATTCCCGTACAAACGAATCGGGGTCGTGTTCCGGAGGAAGCACCACGATTTTTACGGATAGTCCGGCCTCCAGAAGAATCGCGCCGCCCCGTTCGGCCGCCTTAATCCCCGCCGCATCGCCATCAAAGATCAGCACGACATTCTGCGTATAGCGCCGGATTAGGTTCGCCTGCTCCCGGGTAAACGCCGTGCCGCTGGATGCCGTGACATGCCGTATGCCGTACTGATGCATACTGATGCAGTCGGCATAGCCTTCCACAATGATAATTTCGTCTTTCGCCCGCACCGCTTCACGCGCCTGATAGAGTCCATAGAGGACTTTGCCCTTATGGTATATCAGACTTTCCGGCGAATTAAGATACTTCGGCGCGTCCGGATCTTTGGTTAGCAAACGCGCTCCGAAAGCGATGACGCGTCCGGAGATATTATGTATCGGAAATACCAGACGGTGACGGAAACGGTCATAATACTGACGCTCTTTATGAGCAATAATCAGGCCGGCCTTTTCGCTCAGCGTCAGGTCAATGGATTTGGATTTCAGATGATTAAGTAATCCGTCCCATTGATCCGGCGCATAACCGAGTTTGAACTGCAGGATCACGGATTCATCCAAACCGCGGTGCTTCAGATATTCCCGTGCCTGCATGCCCGGCGCGGCAAATAACTGTTCGGTAAAATAATTCATCGCCGTCTCATGGATGAAATACAGCGCTTCAATCTGGGATCGATCGGCATCGGCTTCCTTGCCGGCATAAACCGGTAGGTCAATCTGATAGCGATTGGCCAGAAATTGGATGGATTCCACATAACTTATCTTTTCATAGGCTTTGATAAAAGCAATCACATCTCCTCCCGTACCGCACCCGAAACAGTGAAAAATCTGCTTGTCCGGGCTTACCGTAAAGGACGGTGTTTTCTCGTTGTGAAACGGGCATAGCCCCACGTAATTCTTTCCGCGCAGTTTCAGATTGACATACTGCGAGATGACTTCCACAATATCCGCTGTTTGCTTGATTTGGTCAATTTTATGTTGAGGTATTTTCATGTTCCGTTGTTTATGACTTTTTTAAATCCATAGGCCCATCTCGGCTGAACTTAAGTCTTTCAGTCCAATGATGTATAACAATTCCATCATGCTGCCGGCAATCAGGGGTACGCGGATATTGTCGTTGGTATGCATCGGTATCACTTCCATTACGCTGATGAGTAAGGCGCCGGTTAATTTTACAAGCAGGGGCAGCACCGGAAAAAACAACGCCATCACAAGAACGGTGATCAGACAGGAGAGGAA
The DNA here is from genome assembly GCA_964609675.1 of uncultured Bacteroidota bacterium. Taxonomy (GTDB): domain Bacteria; phylum CLD3; class CLD3; order SB21; family JBBIRG01; genus CAZSRX01. Next base: position 4,221 of record CAZSRX010000024.1, read on the forward strand.
TCCCTCGGCCGATTTGTTAAACAGCGGTGTTCGTCCGAATGGTTTCCCGACAAGCCCGGCCATGCCATCGCCGGCAATAAATCCGGCAAGCGCAAATATTGCGACATATTTATGAAACAACAACACACAAAGGAAACAGGATAAAAATAAATACGTCGCTGCAGTTATGGAACGGTTTTCGCCGGGTCTCAGCATAGCGCCAAAGAAAGTAAGAAATACCCGGCCGGCTCTCTGCATACTTAAACGCAGGATTTCTGTAACCAGCGCAAGGGCCAGGAGTGAACCCGTAAGTATTAGAATCCATTCATAATCCAGATACAGATACGCCATGGGTATAGCCAGACAGGCCAAATGGATAGCTTTACGATATATCTCGAAAGAATATGAAAATCCGGTAGTTGCCTGGTGAATCATATGGCCGTGTCTTTAATTTAGAAAGTACCGACGAATATAAAAGACTCTGAAATGTAAAGCAAAAAATATTTTGAACCTGCGGCGAACATTTTTTTCGAATACCCGGCCGATCCAAAAACAATTTTTTTTTTGATTGTATCGTCTAAAAGAAAAACGATTGGGGTTACTTTTGAAATGGGCGTTACAGCGATTCCACCGGATTGATTGTTCCCATCAGCGTCCGGATTTCCTGAGGATACGGGATTAACGCAGCTAAATTTGTCCGGATAAGGAACGGCCTCTGGTTTCTTCGCGTCGAAAATATCAGTGTTTTTAAACAAAAAAGCGTACTACGCTAATCAATAAATCATTTGTTATTAATCCATCGGTATATCAACTATTATTTCCGTACCATCGGTCACATCCGGATTCACACTAATAATCCCCTTATGCTTCTGCACGATCCCGTAACTAATCGACAATCCAAGCCCCATACCGCTGCCGACATCCTTGGTTGTAAAAAAGGGATCGAATATTTTATCTCTGATATTGGCGGGAATTCCGGTGCCGTCATCACGGATTGTTACACGCGCCTTGCGCATACCGGACCCGGCTTGGATTAATTCCGTTGATATCCAGATATTGCCCTTTTCACGTTGATCATTTCGGTTCCGTTCCATAATCGCCTCGGCCGCGTTAATCAGCAGGTTCATAAACACCTGATTCAGTTGCCCCGGATAACACATAAACGGTGGCATGGAAGCATACTGCCTGTGTATAATGACGTGTCGTTCATAATTTGGGATAAATAATGAAACGGTGCTCTCCAGATTTTCATGAAGGTCCGCCTGCTTGTATTCCGCTTCATCCAGACGTGAAAAACTCCGGAGATTGAAAATGATTTTTTTGATACGTTCGACCGCCTCCGTACAGCTTTTTAATATATAGTCGGCCTCTGATAAGGAATCATGAAGCTGTTCTTCATGTGCGGGATCAACTTTGATTTTATAAAACAGATCGATATACTGGGCGAGCAGGGGCAGATATCCGTTTATCACGGTAATAGGGTTGTTGATTTCATGGGCCATGCCGGCCACCAACTGACCCAGGGAAGACATTTTCGCGGACTGCACCAACTGCATTTGCGTGGTTTTGAGGTTCTCCAGCGCTGACTCCAAATCCTTTTTCTGGGCTTCCACCTGCATGGTTTTAATCCGGACTAGCTCTTCCAGTTCTGTCTGACGTTTCCGGAGTTGCTTGACCCGAAAACGATACAGGCCGATCGCTGATCCTGAAATGATCAACCCGCAAAATAAATAAAACCAGACGGTCTGATAAATAAACGGTTTTTGATAAAACCTAAGGACGGCACCGTCATCGTTCCAAACACCGCTGTTGTTGCAGGCCTGTACGCGAAAAATATACCGGCCGTGAGAAAGATTGGTGTAATACGCGACGCGCCGCGAACCTGCGTCGATCCACTCGCTGTCAAAACCTTCCAGCCTATAGCGGAAACGGACTTTTTCCGGCGCCAGATAACTCAGACCGGTATAATGAAACTCGACGCGTTCAGTGCCCGGTTCAAAGCGTATGGCATCGGGTTGAGACGGATAATCGGATGTTGAAATAAATTTTCCATCCGTTATAACGCGTTCGATGATAACCGGCGGCGGAAAAGTATTTTCGATAATTCGGCCGGGATCCACCACCGCGGCGCCGGTAATGGTTGGAAACCACAGACGGCCGTCGGAAGCCCGAAAACCGGAAGGCTGGCCGGTATTGCATTCGGCGCTGCCCATACCTTCCGCTTCGCCGAAAACGGTACAGGTAACCTTCGATATTTTACCGTCCGCCACAGCGTTCAGTTCCTGCAGCGATACACGGAATACGCCGTTATTAGAACTCATCCACAGATGGCCACGCCGATCATCCAATATGGAAAATACGCCGTCATCATGCAAACCCTGAGCTGTGGTTATCGCCGTTACGCGCCCATCTTTGAACCGGTTTATTCCCCCGCCATAGGTGCCAATCCACAAAACACGCTCCTGATCTTCATAGAAGTCAATGACGATATTACTGCCAAGACCATTTTTAATGTTCCACGTATGGATCGCACCATGGTAATACCGGTGAAACCCTTCATTGGTGCCTATCCATAACGAACTGTCGCTTCCGGCCAGCAGCGTTCTGACGATATTGTTGGGTAAGCTGTTGCCCGTATTGTACACCATCGCCACACGGCCGTTGCGCAACTGTACCAGCCCGTTTTGAGTACCGACCCAGAAACACCCCTCAGCATCCTCGGTCATACACCGCACCGTGTTGGAACTGACCGCTGCAATTTCCGGATAAAGGGTAAATCTTCCGGCCGCATACCGGCATAAACCGGCTACACGGGTACCGAACCACATATCACCCTTCCGGTCGCGATAAATCGCCGTTACCACGTTATGCGCGAGGCCGTCGCGCGTGGTCAATACGGTTATGGTCTGCCGGCTCATGCGCGCCACTCCGCCGCCGTCGGTACCGAACCATAATGTACCGTCCGGCTCCTCATAAACCGACCAGATCATGTCGTGCGGCAGACCGTTACGGGTGGTACAAGAATAAAAACTGCAGTCACTGATGCGGCCAAGCCCGCCGCCGCCTGTCCCAATCCAAACACTGCCCTCGCGGTCCTCGCACACGGACATGATTACGTTCAGCGGAAGACCGTCCCGAACCGTCAGCGTTTCACTTTTACTGCCGCGAAGCCGATATAATCCGTGGGCATCTGTTCCTATCCACAGGGAGCCGTGCCGGTCGGAAAAAATCGTTGTAATCAGGGCATCCGAGGGCACGGAGGAAACCCGTCCAAAAGTCCCGTTGTCTAAACGGTTGAGTCCCCCGCCCCAGGTACCGATCCACAGGCATCCGGATGAATCGGCGAGCAGTGACCGAACCGTGTTATGCGACAATCCGTTGCGGGTTGTGAAAGCTTGAAAAGATTTTCCGTCGTATCGGCTCAGTCCCCCTCCGTCCGTACCCATCCAGATATATCCTTTCGCATCCTTGCATAAAGCAAGAACATGATTGCTGGATAACCCATCGGCGGTTGTGTAATTCCTGAAACGGCTGTTTTCATAATGAAACAACCCCCGGCCATCGGTGCCGATCCATAATGCATGGCCGTCGATCAGCAAGGCGCGCACAGGCTCGTTGGTTAGTCCCTGCGCTTCACCGTAAAAAGTAAACGCACCCCGCTCCATCTTAACCAAACCGCCCCACGTTCCCATCCACAACACGCCGCCGGAATCCTCCGCCAGCGTAGCTATAAAATTATTTTTTATGGCTTCCGTATTTTTTTTATCGAAGAGGGTAAATTGTACGCCGTCAAAACGCACCAGCCCTTCCTGGGTCCCGGTCCAGATATAGCCGTCGCGAGTCTGAAGAACCGCGTTGGCAGAATTTTGCGGAAGGCCGTCTTTCTTGTTCCAGAATTTCAGCATGTATTGCGAAAGACCTTTATCCGGATCAACGCCCCTCGCCTGTTCGGCCACAAACATCAGCATAAGATATAATGTTAATCTCGGTATCATCCGTTATTGTTATCTGAAGTTAAACGATCTAAAGCGTCGGGTGGGGTTAAATTGATTTTAATATGTATCTGAGCGCAAACAAGTCAATGGGGTGATAAATTTCAGGAGATGAAGGTCTTATTCTTAATATCAATTTTTAGAGGTGTCAGCAGGCATATCTCTGCGGCGTATCGGTAATGTAATTTTAAATTCCGTTCTGACGCCGGGCGTGCTTTCAAAGTATATCGTACCCTTGTGATTTTCAATTATTTTATAGGAAATTGATAAACCCAGTCCGGTGCCTTTACCGACCGGTTTGGTGGTAAAGAACGGATCAAATATACGGTGGCGAATTTCGGGCGGTATACCGACCCCGTTGTCGGCTATCGTAATCAATACGTTGTTCTGACCGGCTGTTGTACGAATCCACACGTCGCCGTTTTTGGGTATCGCCTGAAACGCGTTGGTCAGCAGGTTCATCAGTACCTGGTTGATATGGCCGGGATTGCAATATACCGGCGGCAGCTCGCCGTATTCCCGGTGAATTTCAATGCGGTTTTTATGCTCGGACTTAAGGATATTCAGCGTACTTTCAATGCTGTCGTTCAGCGATACTTCTTTGAAGTCCGTTTCGTTCGAGCGGGAGAATTCTTTAAGGTTCTCGACAATTTTTCGGGTACGTTCCACACCGTCCTGCATTTCATTTACGATGCGTGGCAAATCGGCGATATATTTGGAAACGTTCGAGGTCTGACACCAGTGATACAGCGTTTCTAATTTCTTTTTTACGGATTCTTCGCCGCTGTCTCCGTTTAACTGCTTATAGTTCTGGTTTTCCAGAAGATCCTGAATCAGTTCAAAAAGTTTTTTAATTTCAATCGTACGACGCTCCAGCACGTAAATATTGCCCTTGATGAAGGTAACGGGGTTGTTGATTTCATGGGCAATCCCGGCGACTAACTGACCCAGCGAAGCCATCTTTTCGGTATGTACCAGTTGGGCCTGAGCTTCTTTCAATTCTTGCAGAACTTTTTCAACTTTTTCTTTTTCTCTCGAAAGTTCGCGGGTTCTTGCTACGACGCGCTTTTCAAGCTCCAAATTACGGTTTTCAACCATACTGATACGGAACTGGTAAATGGTGTAAGCGGCCAGAACGATAAAAGCGACAATAAACGTGAGAAACCACCAGGTTTTCCAGAATGGCGCGGTTATTGTGAAACGGAAGGCCAGAGGTTTTTCGCTCCATACCCCCGCGGCATTGGAGGCAATGACCTCAAAGATATAATCCCCTTCATTCAGATTGGTATAACGGATTTTATTCTCCGTATTAGGATCCGACCAGTCCTTGTCAAAACCCAGCAGGCGGTACTGATATTTAACTTCGCTTTCATCCTTATACGAAGGCGCCACAAATTCGAATGTGATGATGCTTTCGTCGTAGTTTAAAATCACCTGGGATCTGGTGTCCGATTCATCCTCTGTTTTTAAATAATTTTTCTGAAATTGGGATTGCTTCAGCTGACGAACGAGTTTCTGTGACTGGTTTTCAATCAGGACATGGGTTAAAAACACCGACGGAGGCGTTTGGTTCTTCTGCCGGCTACTGTGTGCGGGTATGACGGTCAGGCCGGAAGAGGTCCCTACCCACAATCGTTGCATGGCGTCAATCCACAGCGAATTATGCGTGCTGATTTCGCTGTTAATCAGTCCACGCCGGTTATTGTAGATATTTATTACCTTTTGGGCACGTGGATCTATCTGGTTCAGCCCGTTATTGGTACCGACCCATAAATAGCCGCAGCTGTCTGTGATAATCGCGTTGACGGTGTTGTCCGAGAGTCCGTCTTTCATGGAAAAAGTCTCCACAATCCCATGAAGAGAATAGCCGGCTTCCAGCGCCCGTTCCGGAAGCAGATTGATATTGATTTTGGTCAGCCCGGATTCGCCGCCGACCCACAATTGGCCATCCCGGTCTTCCTGAATGGCCAGTACGGTGTTATCCGCCATACCGTCATCCTTGGTAAAACAGCGGAAGCGGTCCTGTTGCGGATTCAGCATCGCAACGCCGCCGCCGATAAGCCCCGCCCAGATCCGTCCTTTACGGTCCTCATAAACGCACCAGGCGTTGTTGTTGATAAGCCCGTCTTTCATATTATAAAACCGGACCCGTCGTCGCCCGAAATCATCCACCGTGATTTTCCCGATGCCGTTATCCACGCTGACAAACCAGATATTATTATCCCGGTCCGCAAAGATGTCCGAAATCCATTTGTTTTTTATCACGTCCTCATCCGCGAGCGTCACTACATAAAACTGCCGCATCCGGAAGGACTGACTGATGAGCCCCTTTACTTTGCGTATTCGCTGGTCGCTGAGGCGCGGATAACGTTGAAAGTAATCCCTCGGTATCAAAATCTGCAGGCCGTTTCGGGAAGCCAGCCAGATCAGATTGTCCTTATCCACGGCGATATCCCAGATATTGGAACTCACCAGCCCATCGTTCGATTGGTATCGGTCAAAGCGTTTAAAATCATACACCGCCAGCCCGTCGAAGGTTGCAATTAAATACATGGTCGGATCATACGCGACAATGGCCAGAACGGCTTTATTGGGAAGGCCTTCTTCTTCGGTATACGAAAGGGATTCTTCCGACAACAGTTTGGTCACGCCGTCGGCATAGGTGCCAAACCAGAAATTATTTTCCTGATCTTCCAGAATAGTATTAAACTGATTACTGCCCAGGCCATTCTGCGCGGTATATTTTTTAAACGTAAGTTCTTGGCCGCTGATCGTTATACGGTTTAGCCCCGACTCTGTGGCCACCCACACGGCTCCGGTATGGTCCTTCGCGATATGACGGATGGAATTGCTGATCAGACCGTTACGCGTTGTATAATTGGCAATGACCCCGTTCTCTATTCTGGATAAACCAAAGGTCGTGCCCGCCCACAAACGGCCCGAATCCCACAACAGGGTCTCTACGCGGTTGTTGATCAGGCCGTCCCGTGCTGTCAGGTTTTGGACGCGGACAGAATCTTCCCCGACTAATTCCACATAGGCAATGCCTTCCTGGGTGCCTGCTATGATATGATTCCTGTCATCCGCAGCCAAAGTATATACAATATCAGAAGGAAGCCCGTGTCGCGTCGTAAAGGTCCGAAACTTTTTCTCGCCTTTTGCCAGAAGGCTCAAGCCATTGGCGGTGGCAAACCACAAACGACCGGCGCTATCCTGCAATATGGCTTTAACGGAACCTTTTCCGAGTCCGGACTTGCTGTCATAATTAACGAAAGTATCCTTTTCGATGATATAATTAGAAACACCCTCATCGGTCGCCAACCATATATTAAGGTCAGCGCTTTCACATATGTCACGAATAACATTGCTGATCAGTCCCTGTTCTTTTCGGTAACTTATAAATCGATGTCCGTCATAACGGCTCAGTCCGCCTGCCGTGCCAAACCATATAAATCCCCAGTGGTCCTGGTGAATCGCAAATACCTGGTTCTGCGCCAGACCCATGTCCGTATTATAACGCTTCACAAAAAGCTTTTGCGCGCAAATTTCTGAATGAATCAGGCCGATAACCATAACAATCAGAAAAACGCACCCTAAGCCACATCTTACAGCCACGGGAAAAATTCTCATGATTTCTACTATCCCAAAACGGTTGGGAGGATTATACCTAAATTAATATAATATACGATTTATTTGATAGTACAGCAATGTTTTTTTCTCTCACTCGGTTTTAAATGAAATCCATAGTAATGGGAAGATATCTGATTCTGCAGGCTCAAAATTGAGACAATATAATTCCCCAATTTGCGATTATCATTAAAGAAAGAATTACACTTTTTTAAGATAATAAACCGTTCATCCTGAAAAAAAATTAACCGCCTCGGATTAACTGTTTTTTCTGTTGCTATTTCTTAAGAATTGATGATAGCGCATTCGTCGCATGGCCGAGGACTTAACGATTTTCATATAAATATCACTTGTAATATCCGGCGCAATAAGTCTGTTCAAACCATCTGCGTTCAGCACCGGTTGAAACTCCGGAATGTTCGTTTTTCTTTGTTTTTGCAAATTCTTCGGACACACAAGCTGACACATGTCACAGCCATAAATCCACGGACGGATGTGTTCCTTATAGCGAAAGAAATGTTCATCATTGCGGCATTCGATGGTCAGATACGATATACATTTTCGTGCGTCCACCACATACGGTTCCACTATCGCTCCGGTGGGACACGTGTCGATACAAAGACGACATTCACCGCATTGTTCCGGGATCGGTGAATCATAATCGAGTGTTTTATTAATCAATAACTCCCCGAGAAACATCCAGGTTCCGATTTCAGGATTGATAACCACGCTATGTTTACCGGTCCAGCCAATCCCCCCGCGGACAGCCCAGTATTTATCCATCACAGGCGAGGTATCCACACAGACTTTACCGGCAACCGTCGGATCGGCATCCCGTAACACACGCAAAAACTGCTGCAATTTCTTCTTTAATACTTTGTGATAATCCATTCCAAGCGCATACCGGGATACGCGCATCGTATCAAGATTTATCACGGCGTCCTCTGCGGCAGTATAATAATTGAGTCCAAGGCTGATAACCGATTTACATTCCGGATAATAGCGAAGCGGATCCACGCGTGTGTCATACGAATCCGCTAACCAGCGCATATCACCGTGATAGTGTTTGTCCAGCCATTCCCTTAAAAACCGGGCATTAAGGACAGGTTCCGCGGGGGATATTCCCACGGCATCAAAGCCCAATGCCTCCGCGGTTAATTTGACCATCTGGGTGAAATCTGAAACGCTCTTGGACATGAATAGGGTATTATTTTAATGAAAATCAATGAATAAAAAAACGGCGCACTTCCGATTCAATCGTGGAAACAGGCAACAGAAATGGTTTATCGGTAATAATTATTTCATATTCGTAATCATGTATTTGTTTATAGGATCCCCGAACGTGTCCGAGCGGCGTTGGCCCTGAAAAAGCGCCCTCTTTGGAATTACCGTTTATAGTGCCGCCCGCTTTCCGGATTTCATTTTCGGCGTCTTTAAGAGCGATTTCCGGTTCTTTATTTAGAAGGATAACGAAACGGTGTAGAGCCATTGTAAAGCGCCTCCGGTATGAGGTATCATAAAAAGTTATAGATTATCTAAAAAAAAACTCTTATACTTGCAATCAAAATTTTTATTTCCTGTCAGATTAAACGGATTTTTCTATGAGTACAGAGCGCGGAAATTTCAGCAGTAAAATCGGTTTTATAGCCGCGGCGGCTGGTTCGGCTGTTGGCCTGGGAAATATATGGCGGTTTCCTTACGAAACCGGTTCCAACGGCGGCGCGGCGTTTCTTGTGATTTATCTCGGATGCGCTTTCCTGCTTTGCTTTCCCATCATGGTCAGCGAAATTGCCCTGGGACGCAGAGCCCGGCTCAATCCGTACGGTACATTCGTTACCCTCGCCGGCCGGCATTGGGGATTTATCGGTATCATGGGCATTGTGGCCGGATTTATGATACTTTCTTTCTATAACGTCGTCGCGGGATGGGCGTTCGGATATTTTCTGCACATGCTATCAGGCGACTTCGCGGTGGCTAAGGATTTCACCGGCTACACTACGGACTTTCTGGACAACCTTTTTTATTCCGGGGCATTCATGATCGCAACGGCTTACATCATATCCAGCGGCGTTCAGAAAGGTATCGAGCGCTGGTCCAAGATTCTGATGCCCTTGCTAATAATTATTTTAATATTCCTTATCATTTATTCGCTCACGCTGCCAAATGCGTTTAAAGGCATCGAATTTTACTTGATTCCTGATTTCACAAAGATCAGCGGCAAGACCATCTATATGGCCCTGTCGCAGGCATTCTTTTCCTTATCACTCGGTATGGGCGCGCTGATAACGTACGGTTCGTACATCAGAAAAGATGACAATCTGATCAGTTCCGCCGCGATTGTCACGCTGTCCGATACCACCATCGCCTTTCTCGCCGGCCTGATGATTTTTCCGCTGGTGTTTTATCAGGGACTCGAACCGTCGGCAGGCCCGGGACTGGTGTTCGTCACGCTGCCCGGCGTGTTTGAGACGATGGGGCCGGTTATGGGCAGTATCATCGGCGGAGGTTTTTTTCTATTATTGTGCTTTGCCGCCCTGACGTCCACGATATCCCTGCTCGAAGTCCCCGTAGCTTTTGTCGTGGATCAGTGGAAATGGAACCGCAAGATCATCGCATGGATACTGGCCGCTATCATTTTCATCATCGGCCTGCCGAGCATGTTTTCTACCGGCGCAGTGGAATGGTGCGCCAACTTCATTACCTACGGCGGCCAGACGCGCGACTTCATGACCTTTGTCACCGACGTATTCAGCGATTTGTTCCTGCCGCTCGGCGGATTTCTGATTTCTGTCTTCACGGCCTATGTATGGAAAATCAATAATCTGAGTCAGGAGATCAGCGGCGGATGCCCGGGATTTAAGGGCAGCATCATGGAAATATTCCTGACCGTCATGATCATGGTTATCTGTCCCCTGCTGATCGGGAGCATATTTGTCATCACGATTTTACAGAAGTTCATCGGCATCCACATATTCTAAACCCCTGAAACGAGGCCTGCAATGGAATCCTTTTTAGATCAAATTCTCTACTGGTCAGAGACAATTGCCGGACACATCTGGTGGCCCGCCGTGATAATGATGCTGGGCGCCACCGGTATTTACATGAGCTTCCTTACGAAATTCATTCAGATTCGCCGCCTGGGATTAGCGATTAGATTCATGCTAAAAGGCCGTTCAAAATCCGACGCGCAGGGCGATATCACGCCTTTTCAGGCGCTCATGACGGCATTAGCCGCCACGGTCGGCAACGGTAATATCGCGGGAGTCGCCACGGCCATCGCCAGCGGCGGGCCGGGCGCGCCGTTCTGGATGTGGATGACGGCGGTGTTCGGCATGGCGACCAAGTATTCCGAGGCCCTGCTCGGCCTCAAGTTCCGCGTACTCATGCCTGACGGCACTTACAGCGGCGGCACGATGTACTTTCTCCGCGACGCATTGAAATATAAAAAACTCGGTAAAGTACTCGCATTCTGGTTTTCCATCGCCGTCATACTCATGGCGACCTTCGGCAGCGGCAATATGGCCCAGTCTAACTCCATCGCGCTGGCCCTGAACAGCGACTTCGGCATCAATTTCTTTATTACGGGCTTTACGCTGGCGTTCCTCTGCGGCATCGTTCTCATCGGCGGCGTCACGCGAATTGCCGAAGTGTCCGATAAACTCGTTCCATCCATGATTATACTCTACATGGGCGCGGCGCTGTATGTGATTATCGTCAATATCCGGATGATTCCGGAAGTTTTTATCACTGTGATTCAGTGCGCTTTCACCACGGAAGCCGTCGCGGGCGGCGTCATCGGCCACACGGTGAAGGAAGCCATGCGGTACGGCATTTCACGCGGCACACTATCCAACGAATCCGGTATCGGTTCATGTTCGATACCCGCCGCCGCCGCCAGAGGCCGCGAAGCCGGCGCTCAGGGACTGGTGGCCATGATGGGCACGTTTATTGACACGATTATCGTCTGCAGCATGACCACGTTTGTCATTCTCTCATCCGAACTGCACGCAACCGACATCACCAGCACGGAACTCACCAAGTCCGCATTCGCCTCAGGACTCGGTCTTGAATGGGGCGGTTACATGGTCAGCGTTGCCAGCTTCCTCTTTGGCTTTACGACGCTCATTGGCTGGTCCTATTACGGCGAACAGGGCGCGCGTTTCCTCTTCGGACAGATTAGTGTAAAACCCTACCGAATCTTATTCTGCGTGTTCGTCTTTTTCGGCGCAGTACTACAGGGAAAATACCTGCAAATTGTCTGGAACTTCGCCGACATCGGCAACGCCTTGATGGCCATTCCCAACTTGATCGGATTAGTGCTTCTCGGCAAAGTGGTCAAGGATGTGACGGATGATTATCTCCATCGATGGGATAACGGATTGCTGAAGAGCCCATTTGGCGATTGACATTAATTGGTTATCTTTTTTCCGGCTCGGTAACAACTAACAACTTTTTAAAAAGACAACCATGAAAGTGCCCTTCTTACCCGAGACCGCCAAATTCGACGCACTCCAGTTCAAACCTCAAGCCAGATTCCCTGCTTAGAAGTTTTTCGTCCGTTCTAAAAACTTCCTTGTTGGCGCAAAAACCGGAACCATCGGCGCGAAAATTCTGCTGAAAAAGAACAAGATTATGGTCGCAGGAAACTCCCCTTCCATGGGTCTGCAATGGTATTTACACTGAGCGTTATCTTATTGGGGTTTGTCATTCCGACCATCGTCTGTTTCGCAGTGTTTCACGGAAAATTCAAAGCGTTGGAAAAAGAAATAGCCGATTATATTTTACAAGAATACCCAATTCATTAATCCCCTTGCGTTTGATAAAAAAACCCGCCTGTATTCGGGCGGGTTTTTAATTTTTTGTTATTTTTATTTCTTAAACATTTTTATTTACGTCGGAACCGTGAACGGCTACGGGAGTATCCGCTGAAAAGCAGGACTTTCGGCGCCTGCTGGCTGAGCGTCGGTTTGAAGGCGAAAGGATGATCTTCTTTCGCAGGGATATCTTTATTAATCAGCTTGCGGATATTCCTCAGCAGGGATTGTTCTTCGTGATCGCAGAAGGAAATGGCCGTTCCGCTCAGTCCCGCCCGCCCTGTACGCCCGATGCGGTGCACATAGGTTTCGGGTTCTTCAGGCAGATCGAAGTTGATGACGTGCGACAGGTTATCGACGTCGATGCCGCGGGCGGCTATGTCGGTGGCCACAAGGATGCGCGTGCGCTTTTTCTTAAAATTGTTCATCGCGCGCTGGCGGGCGTTCTGGGTCTTGTTGCCGTGAATCGCTTCCGCCGGGATGCCGGAATGGTTCAGGTCGCGCGTCAATTTATCTGCGCCATGCTTTGTCCGCGTAAAGATCAGCGCGGACTCGATTTCCGGACTCTGCAATAGATGTTTCAGCAGCGCGCGCTTGTCAGCTTTCGGCACGTAATAGACGGACTGGTCAATCGCGTCCACGGTGGAGGAGACCGGCGACACAGCTACATGTTCCGGCTCGACAAGGATGGTTTGGGCCAGCTGCCGTATCTCCGGCGGCATCGTGGCGGCGAAGAAAAGCGTTTGTTTTTCCGCCGGCAGTTTCGCCACGACTTTCCGTATATCGTGAATAAATCCCATATCGAGCATACGGTCGGCTTCATCCAGCACAAATAATTCAATATGGTTGAGCGTGACGAAGCGCTGTTGCATCAGGTCCAGAAGTCGTCCCGGTGTGGCAATAAGAATATCCACGCCGGCGCGCAGGGCCTGAGTCTGCGGATGCTGTGAAACGCCACCGTATATGACGGCGTGTTTCAGCCCTGTGTGACGGCCGTATGCGGTGAAGCTTTCGCCGATCTGGATAGCCAACTCGCGGGTCGGCGTCAGAATAAGCGCCTTTATTATACGCCGCTCCTTAACCGCCTGCTGGCTGCCGTGCAGGATCTGCAGAATCGGAATGGCAAACGCGGCGGTTTTGCCGGTGCCGGTCTGCGCGCAACCCAATAAGTCTTTCCCTTTCAGGATGACCGGTATCGACTGGGATTGTATCGGCGTCGGACGCATATAGCCCTCGGTTTTAAGCGCTTGACGAATGGGCTCGATGAGGTTCAGGTTTTCGAATGACATAGTCATTTTCTCTTTCTTTTTCTCGCCGGCATATCGCCTGTGTTCCGGGCCGACGGGGTATCGCGGCGTCACGGCCGCATCTTAATAAATTGTATGAAAAGAACCCATGACGTACAGAAATCAAGCGGTATTCAACCGCGAACCGGAACGCGCATCACGGGTCATTCCAGGGGCATCAAAATGTAAGAGTCACTTTTGGAATTTTGAAGCGCTGAGAGGCTTCGGAAAAAACCGGGAGGGAAAGAAACTCCAAACAACAGATTACCATGCCCAAAGGGTAATCAAACCTTTTAGTAAAAGCAAGTAAAAAGAAAAATATTCCAATGTATTTATAAACTGAAAAAAACTATTTTTTTGGGCGTTATTGCATTCCCACTCTCTTTAGCGCTTTTTCAATTTGCGGCCGCCATTCCTTATCCTGTTTCATAAATTCCAGCGCCTTTTGATAAAAAGATACCGATTCTGTTTTACGCCCCACCGCTTCGAGGATATAACCCCTCGCATACAGCAATCGGCCGTAATAACTTTTAAAAAACCGCGCCATCCGGTCCTGCGGAATACTCTCATCGAGATAATCATCTAACTGAAAGTGATGGCAATAAAGCGTTGTCAGGTTCCGCGGATTTGTTAATAATTCAATAACCGAAACGCATGATATCTGGTAATATTTTGTTGCGATTCCTTCCGGCGGGTCAAATGTAAGGTAAACCGGCTTCGCAACATTCCATGACGTATCCAGTATAGCATTGATTAATTGCAGGTAACGCTCCGATAACAGGAGTGGATGGATCGCGTCGTCCCGTTCGGCCTTGCGGATGATGGCTTCATACGATATCAGGGTTTCATTATGGCGTTCCATCAGCGTGGGATGGTGCAACCTCAGCCAATCAATATACCAGCTGTTTTTTATCAGATTGATATCGATAACGGTTATATCCGTTCGCCGGTTTTCCACAAACTGATAATACACGGTGGTAAAATAGAAAGGATCGTAATTAGTCAGTACCAAGGCATTCGGTTTGACCACGGAAAATAAATTATGACTATACTGCTCCGCGAAATAATACCGGCTCATATCTAATTTTTTGTAATTTCCGTGAATGACAGCTATCAGCAAAGATCCGATGATTATGATAAAACCATATTGAATATTGGTACGCGCAGCCAGCCTACGCCATAGGTCATATATACCGATTCCTGATAAAACCGCGAGAATCATGTACGAAGGAATATAGAACACCGAGACTAACATCCGGTTTTCATCGGCAATGACGGGACTGGATTCAGCAATATCCAAGTTAGTAAGGAATAGGGTCAATGGCCCGGTTATAGCCAGAATCATCAGCAGAAACACCGCAAGGGTGCGTTGCTTCATGAATGCTGTCACACACCCTATGACCGCGGGTAGGAGTAACACCGGCCACCACTGCTGAACTATCAGCGTGCCGTAATACGATAACTGACCTAAATATTTCATCATACTCCGAGTCTCGGTAACCTGGTACTGATGACGCGTGATGGTCAGCCAGAAATTATTCCACGTTTCGGGATTGCCCCAGTCCATAACCGGATTCCGCAATGAGGCGACCGGAAGATACGCGTAAATCGTCAAACCGGCCAGAAAGAGCGCCGACCCGGCCGCTAAACGTTTCCCGTTAATCAGAACCCGACGGTCGCGCGCTATAATCAAGAGTCCGACTGCCGGAAGGATCAGGAGCAAGGTGTGATGATTGCCCAGGCCCAGACCGAATAAGTAGGCCATAAAATAAAATATCCGATCACGATGGCTGGAGGAATCCGTTTTTAGCCATTGTACGCTTAGCGCCATCAGCAACGCCATTAAGAATGCATGCAGACTGTACACTTCGGTAATAACCGACTGCTCCCACAATTCATAGGAAGCGGCGAACATCAGGCCGGTAAACAGCGCCGAAAAGGCTATGAAGAAGCGCCGGCGTCCGGATTCCGGTTCCCCGAAAATCATCGGTAAGAGATGCAGCATCATCCACGTCACGGTCATAGCGGCCAGCGCCGAAAAAAACGCGCTCATGAAATTCATCCGATACGCAACGGGGTCCAGTGGAAGCAGCGTGAACATCCGCCCGAGAACGGTATACAGCGGATATCCGGGCGCGTGAGGAATTCCGAGATGATACGCCGCTGTTATCAACTCGCCGCTGTCTTCAAAGGTAACCGTCGGCGCCAGCGTCATCAGATATCCAACAAGACTGACAAAAAAAGATCCAAGCGGGATAAGTATAAATATTTTCCCGCCCACCGTAACTCCGGACCCGGCAACCGCTATCTTTGCACGGCTATTTATTTTCAACGCGCAGCATTCCTGATTCGTTTTGATAATGTAGGATTACGCCGGGTAAAAGAAAAACGTTTTTTTTTTAAATAATTTTTTTAAAATTGTTCCTGTCTGTGGAACCATCCGGTAACCTAAACCATGGAGGTGCGCTATGGCTACCTTAAAATATTTCGGGCATTCCTGCTGGATGATTGAAAGCGGCGGGCATACGATCATCATTGATCCGTTCATAGACGGCAATCCGCAGGCGGGCGTCAGGAAAGAATCCGTAAAGGCCGGTTATATCATCGTGACGCACGCGCACGGCGATCATCTCGGCGACGCCGTTCCCATTGCGAAAGCGTCCGGCGGAACGATTATCGCCAATTTTGAGATTTACAATTATTGCGTCAAGCAGGGCGCCAACGCGCATCCGATGCACATCGGCGGCAGTCATACCTTCCCCTTCGGTCGCGTCAAACTGACCCCCGCCTGGCACGGTTCATCCTTCCCCGACGGAAGCTACGGCGGCACGCCCGCGGGATGCCTCATAACCGTAGAGGGTAAGACCGTTTATCACAGCGGCGATACCGGCCTGTTCCTCGATATGCAACTCATCGGCGAGATGAACCCCATCGATATCGCCCTCCTGCCCATCGGCGACAATTTCACGATGGGCGTGGATGACGCCGTGAAAGCCGTCACTCTGCTGAAACCCCGAACAGCCATTCCGATGCATTACGATACCTTCGAGATTATTAAATCCGACGCCGCCAGTTTTATGCAGAAAGTGAAAGCCAGGGGATTCGGCGCGCGATTAGTCAAACCGGGAGAAAGCATCGAATTTTAAATGCGACCTTTTACCTGATTAAAAGGGATGTTGCTCTCGGTAACATCCCTTATTTTTTATGGAATCGAATAGCTGTTACCGGATTATTTCCAACATTTGCCGAGCGGTTCGCCGATGGACCAGTATTGTAAACCGTTCATGTCAAACAGAACCGGACGGACTTTCTGCAAATCGATTTTACCGTTCGTAAGGACGGCCTCATCGGCGTACGTGGCGACGACTTCACCGATATATATGTTGGTGGTGGCCGTGACATAGGTGTCGAAGAGCCGGCACTCCATCGATAGCGGACAGTCGCGAATGATGGGTACGGTTTTCAATTCACCGGTAAAGGTATCAAACAATCGCGATTTGTCGGTTTTATGACCCGTCGTGGTTCCGGCGAAATCGAGTTCCTCAATCTGGACCTGAGACATTATATTGATACTGAATCCGCGGTGATCCGCAATCCCCCGGTTGCTTAAGTGCGTCTTGCTTAAACTGACTGACAGCAAATAGGGCTCGATAGCGTTTAGAATCCCTACATGGCCGATATTGGCAAAATTAACCTTATCCCCTACCTTTGTACCAAGAATCGTGGCCGGCATGGGATACAATACATTTTGGCGGCCGATTTTATTTTTCATCAACACCTCAGAATAATGGATTATTAAAATGCTCTACCTCCTAAACGATATCGGGCTGATTTTATTTCAGCACAAGCTGCGAGGCAATCCCATACCTTTACCGCTTTTTATTTAATGCGGTTTCTTAACTTTCACTTCCAGATGACGAATGTGCGCATTGTTTTCTTCAATCTGAATTTTGATTCGGATTTTTTCCGAAGGCGGAATGAACGGGTTGTCCAGAAAAAACGATATTTTTTTATTGGAATCTTCCAGAAGGATTAACGCCGAACGTTCCGCGTGTTCGAGGGTTTCTAAAAGGGGCGACATAATAATAATCTCGGGTTTTTTATGGTTTCGTTTCATTTGAATACCTGCTTTTGTTTCAATCGTATTTTTTATCACCGAAAAGGGCGCCAGGTAAACGCCGATAGAACCGCAAAATGAGATAATTGTTACGTTTTATGCGCTGCGTCACAAAATGGATGTGACCGGGAGCACACCGATTAAAAATGCGCTATGATTTTTTTTACATGGAATGATGAGCCGGTCACTTAGAAAAATACGAAAAATCCGTGTGACGTAAAACACAAATCCGGATGCATCCAAAATATTCAGCATTCATTAATCCGATAAATAGCGGATAACTGAACGGTCGGCCTTAAAGAATGATCCGTAAGGTATCGTTTTTATGGCTTCGGATTTTGTTACCTTACCGACCTGTGCGCCAACTGATAAAAACAATCTGCGCACTGTCTTCAGACAGCGCACAGGTTTATCGAAATCACGATATGGCGCTGAACGATTGACGGGTAGGTTTGTAAAAATAAAATATTAATCCTGCGACCAGGCCGCCGAATGCCGTAGCGAGCCCATCATGAACGTCCCTAGAATATCGCCACAGTCGCCACGGCAGCCATTCCCACATCGATAGTATCATGAATGCTCCGAATACGGGAATAAAACAGGTAAGATCTTTTCTTTTCGACGGAAAAAAAAGCCCTCCTGTCAGCGACAATCCGCAGGCGGCAGGAAAATTCGGTAATATGCCAGGTAAAAAACGGAAACCATGCCGGCCAGAGAATATTGGAACTTCGGAACAGATGAACGGCAAGGAGGCCTGTAAAACAAGTTATGATGATGAATGGGCGCTCACGCGCAATCATGATGCTTTCAGGGCCTGATATGACTTAGAATCGCGCTCAGGGCGAGCATCCTGTTTTTTCTTTGTCCGTAACCTCAATGGGATACTTTCCGCTGAAGCAGGCGGTGCAGTAGTCCTTTTCGTCGTGGGGCACGGCGGAGAGCATGCCGTCAAGGGAAAGGTATTCGAGGCTGTCGGCACCGATCTGTTTGCATATTTGTTCTTTAGACAGCCGGTTGGCAATAAGTTCGGTTCGCGTTGGGAAATCCATACCGTAATAGCACGGCGCGATCACCGGCGGACTGCTGATACGGACATGCACTTCTTTTGCGCCGGCTTTTCGGATCATGGCGATCAGCAGTTTCAGCGTTGTGCCGCGGACAATGGAATCATCCACCAGAACGACACGCCGGTCCTTGAGCACGCCTGTTACCGTGTTGAATTTCAGCTTGACGCTGAGGTCGCGCATGGACTGCAGCGGATGGATGAACGTCCGCCCGACGTAATGATTGCGGATGAGCCCGAGTTCATACTTCATGGACGTCCGCCGGGTATAACCGAGCGCGGCGGTGTTGCTGGAATCCGGTACGCTGATGACGATGTCGGCGTCGGCGGGATGTTCCAGCGCGAGCTGTTTGCCGAGCTTGCGGCGCGCCTTGTCCACCGTATCGCCGAAAATCTTGCTGTCGGGGCGGGAAAAGTAAACGAACTCGAAGATGCAATGCGCCGGGCGCGGTTTTTCCCAGTAAAAGAACTCGCTGTACATGCCGCCGCTGGTTACGACGATCATTTCGCCCGGTTTGAGGTCGCGCTCGTATTCCGCGCCAATGATGTCGAGCGCGCAGGACTCGCTGGCAAAGACCACCGCTCCGTTCAGCCGGCCGATGCACATCGGGCGGATGCCCAACGGGTCGCGCGCGGCGATGAGCCGGTCTTTCGTCATGAGTAATAGCGAATAGGCGCCGCGGATCTGGCGGAGCGCGTTGCGGATCTGGTCTTCCACGGGCATCACCCCGGCGTGCGCCGTCAGATGAAGGATGACCTCTGTGTCGCTGTTGGAATGCAGAATCGCGCCGCGGTTCTGCAGGAAGGTTTTCAGGTCTTTATAATTAACGAGATTGCCGTTATGCGCGGCGGCGAGCTCGCCGGTGTTGATCGTCGCCATGAACGGCTGGGCATTCTCGATCCGGCTCCCGCCTGTGGTGGAATAACGGTTATGTCCGATCGCAATCGGTCCGGGAAGTCCTTGAAAAATGTCCTCGTCCCCGAACACATCGGATACGTATCCCATGCCGATATGCCGGTAGAGCCGGTTGCCGTCGGAGGTGACAATGCCCGTAGATTCCTGACCGCGGTGCTGAAGCGAATACAGGCCGAGATAGGCCAGCTTTGCCGCTTCCGGATGATTGAATATGCCGAACACACCGCACATAATTTATTCCCCGCGAGTCTTTCGTTAATGACGGGCGAATCTATGGAAAAATTTCGTTTGCTTCAATGAAAATATTTTGTTTGGAAAATCGCATTCAAATCGTGATTCCATTGTTTAAGGGATAAATATGTTGTATAAAAATATTTTTATAGGTAAATTATACCAGCAACAAACTTTTTTTAATAATAACTTATCACCATTTCAGGGAGAAGTTATGAAAACAATACTACGCATTTTCGGTGTTATCCTGTTTTTAGCACCTCAAATACTCTATGGCCAATCTCCGAAAATCAGCTTTGAATCATTATTGATTCAGGCCGAGGAAAATCCGAGCATCGTCCACGCAGCCATGCGACTGGCAATTGATAACAACCTACCGGTCAGCCTATACACTAAGAACTATGTCTATATGCAGGTCATGGGAATCGAGAACGGAAAACCGGTTTATGCGGTCATGAAAAATATTCTCAGACCTTACGATAACGGGACAACCGCTTTTTTTGATGAAATTAAAAATACCTTTGATCCGGTAACCGATAAAGTCAATTACGGCAATGGAAGAATAACCAATCCTGATTGGGGAGTCAAAAAAAGTTCAAAGAAAAACCGAGGCGTAATAGAAAAATCGATTATGTTTGTAGAATCTACGAATGATCAGGTTTGGATTCTGGATTATCAAACCGGAGAAGTCATAGAAAGCAATTATATATCTGGTACGGGACTATTAAACACCCCTATTCAGGCGCGTCAACATCCTAACGGTTTTATTACCATTTCCGACCAGGTCAATGATGGTGTTTTCAAATTTGACACGTCCGGCGCCTACCTGGGTGTTTTTGCCCCTTATGGAGGGATTAACAATGATACTTTAGACAATGTGCGCGGGCATACCTATCGTAAGAACGGCCATCTATTAGTGGCCAACGCTAAAACCGGTGTACAGGCCATTACTGAATTCGATACATCAGGTATTTATGTCGGCCATTTTATCGCTCCCGGATCTGGAGGGCTGAATAGTCCCTGGGACATATTATTTCGTTCAGACGACATTTTAGTTTCTGCTTCTTCATCTCGGGCTATCCATCGATATGACACAACGGGCAATTATATCGATAATTTCTTTACCGCCAACAATAACAACTACTTTCCTGAGCAGATGTATCAACTTCCGGGCGGCCGCATTGCTGTAGCCGACTATGGCGTAGGCGGAGGTATAAAAATTTACAATAGCGTCGGCGATTCCCTGAAAAAATTAGATGTCGTTACCGGCAATCGCGGGATAATGCAGTTAGGAAACGGCAATTTTATAACAACCAATGCCTCCGGCGTTTATGAAATCGACACAACCACCGGCGCGGTTTTATGTACCCTTGTCACCGGTGTATACGGTCGTTTTCTGACATTGTATGAACGCGAAGGGGAATCCTATCCGATTTTTACAAAGAGCAGAAATCAGATTAACTTCGGAACCACGGCTATCGGATCTCCTGTCTATGACACGCTTCTTATATCCAATACCGGCGATATGCCGCTCATTTTCGATTCGATTTATCTGGATAATTCCCAGCAATTTGATTTTACCGGCAATATTGACACGCTTTACCCGAATGAAAGCCATATTATTAATATAATGTATGATCCTTCAACCTACGGTGTGCATAATGGTAATCTGGTATTCATCCACAACGCATCGGGCTCGCCGGACACGGTACGGCTGGCAGGGTCTGTTCTGAATGCCGTCATCCGGGTCAGCGATTCGCTGCTCACGGCGTTGGTGCCCGAAAACGGAACGGACAGTACGACGTTCTATATTTTCAACGACGGCATGACACCACTCACCTTCAGTATTGCCGAAAGCCAGAATGCTTTCACTTATCTGAAGAAACAACGAAAAGCCGTATTGCCATCCCAACGTAGCGAAACCTCAAACTCCTTGCCGGTATCACTGGAAGCCGATCCGAACGTGAGTGCAGAACCCGGCTCCCAAGTAACCGTAAATTACGGCGACCTGACCGCCTTCGGGTTTAACCTGAAAACCGCTCCCGATCAGTTTGTGAAGTTTGACCTGACGGATCCGGGCTCGGTTATCGCTTTGGGAACGGTACCTCAATCATTCTACGCGGCGGATTTTTCCACGGACGGTTCCGTGTATTACGCTGTGGACGATGTGGGAAAAAACTTTGGAACAATTGATACGGCTACAGGCGCATTCACAGTACGGGGACCGCTTACGGGCGTTACAGGTTATGTTACAGGTATGACTGTTGATCCGACCGATGAAACTATTTACATAACGGTAACCGATGGAACGACCTTCGCTTATTTATACACGGTTAATCCTTTGAATGGCGCGCCGACATTAATTAATACCATTGCCAATCTCGTGATTCCAATCGATATTGCCGCCAGCCCAGCCGGTGTGCTGTACTCGTATGATATTGGCACCGACAGTCTATATATTATTGATAAAACTACTGCTTTCGGTACCGCCGTCGCTGCACTGGATTTCAACGCAAACTATGCGCAGGGCATGGATTTTGACCCGACAGACGGCGTTTGCTATCTCGCTTCGTATACCAGCCCGACGGGCGTACTGCGCGCGTTGGATGTCAATACCGGCCTAACGACCGTGATCGGACCGTTTCCGAACCATCAGGTTGACGGCTTTGGTATATTGAAAACCGGATTGCCGTGGGTGCAGGCCCAGCCGCTGTCGGGAACAGTTATGCCCGGAGATTCCGCTAAAATCAGGGTGTATTGGTACGGAAAAATCCCGACCGAAATGATAATACCCTTAGACGGTTATTTCCATATTACCTCCGATGACACCTCCAATCCGAATATCCCTGTTCATCTCCATCTGGATGTTGCGACCATTGGAATTGACGGCAAGAATCCTTCCCCCAGCCGGTATAACCTTACTCAAAACTACCCCAACCCGTTCAATCCCAGCACGACGATTAAATACGATATAGCTAAAACGGGAAAAGTAAGCCTCAGAATCTATAATACACTCGGCCAGGAAGTGCGCACCTTGGTGAACAAGCATCAGGCGGCCGGTTACCATTCGGTAGTATGGGATGGTAAAAAACAATGAGGGTAAAACGGTTAGTTCCGGCCTGTATCTCTACCGGCTGGAAACCGAATCGTTCGTAAAAACACGGAAGATGATTCTGCTGAAGTAAAACGGCTCCTGAATACAACTTTTCAAAAAAAAGCTTCGTGATGATGTCACGAAGCTTTTGTATTTTATGCAAAGGAGGCCTGTATAACGGCCGGTCTTTTCAGAAAAACAGCAAGAAAATAATCGGCACTAAAATTCCCGCCAGCGTCAGCCATAAACCACGTCCGGTAATGCTGTTTTTTCCCTTAAGGATAAACAATCCTGTTATGGCAATCAGCATCAACGCCCCCGCGAAAATATCCGAAAAAACCAACCACCACTTCCCGGGATTGTAATGCAAATAATTGACGTGATAGAAAAAGGGCCTGCGGGTAACCGTTTCCAGATAACCCTCGCCGTTCTTAAGGTCAATTTCCAGTGAACCGCCTTCGACAAAAATACGTACCACTGAAGTTTTAGGAAAATAATGGTTTTTATAATCTCCGGATTTGCCGACGGTTTTCAGTATAGTTTCGATATCGGTATCTGAAAATTCTTTTCGGTCAATATACTGCGGAAAGCTGTAATTTTCTTTCCGTATAATGTAGCTCGGATTCCAGTCCTTCAAATGATTCAGAGCTATTCCCGATATACAGTATATCAGGGTCGTTCCGAAAAAGAAGTAACCAAAATCCCTGTGGATGACCCGGTTCCAGTAGTTGAATGACATAATGGTTTATTGAATCTTATATTTACTGCAATCAACGGAATAAAATTCCAGTTTGCCGGCTTTGCTTTCTGCCAGTTCTTTACGGTAAGCGGCTATCTTGGCAAGGTTTTCTTCCTGTTCGTTCATTTGTTCGTGTTCTTTTTGATGGCCCTCATGCAGATTCTTTTCGGATTGCCCGGCGGCTTTGATTTCGCTTTCCCATTTAGCCAGATATGCCTCGTCAATAATCAGCGCTTTGACGGTGCCTTCGGCAACAACGGTTTTGCCTTCCATTTCCTTGTCAAATTTCGGCGCGTCACCTACAAGTTCCAGTTTCAGTTTTTTCTCGGCGTCCTTACCGACAATATGCGCGCGTTTGCCGCTGTGCCTGCAGGTGTGCACAATCAGTCCCGTGACTTCCACCTTTTTATCAGTTAAAGACGACGCTTTCTGGAAAAATTCCTCGACGGAAATTTTAGTGACTTCCGAATCCGCGGTCGTCGGATTATCTTTCTTTCCGCAGGCGAAAATCAGGAGCAATGGCAACAGAAGAATCAGTGTTTTTTTCATGATGGCTTTTCTCCGTTTGTTGATATTATGAATTAATTAAATCAGTGCGAATTTATATATAATTTTAAGATAATCAATTTTTTTCTTCAGCCGGTAATCAAATGCCCGTTTGTATTAAAATGGTGGCGCCGTCTGTCGTGATGAGCACATGGCTGTAATATTTGGCGTCATTACCCTGCGAGCGGTTCAGGTTGGGATTCGCGGCGTCGCTGCGGAATACGTCCACATTAAAATCCAGCAGGGTGTTTAACGCGGGGCATTGCATCAGTCCAGAGCAATTCGGACTGCTCTGGGTACATGCGATGGCAATCTTCGGCTTAAGCGCGTTGAGCATATTCAGATTTACCCCGTCGTCGCGGATGTGATGCGACACTTTTAAAATATCCACTTCCGGATTGGTGGCCGGGTTGTTTTCTATAAACGCGCGATAGGCTTCCTGTTCCAGATCCCCTGCCATAAAGATACGCGCCTGGCCGTACTGGAATATCATCGCCAGCGACTGATTGTTCACATTGGAGTTCGGCGACCCGCCGCTGTTACCGACATCAATGGGCAATTCATCGGCGCCCGCGCTCATCACCGTAATCTGTACGGACGGATCCATCTGCAGAACGCCGGTGTTCGCGCTGGACTGGCCGCGATGTAAACGATACTGAACCGCTGAAGGACTATAGTTTTGGATCGTGTTATACGCCGTGTTAAAAAGGGAGGAGTCAATACTGCAGGAATCGGGCCGCAAGAAATTATTGATAACATATCGGCTGGGAAGGTATCCGTTGTTGTAATTGCCGTAATGATCGGCGTGAGCATGCGTCAGAACGGCATAATTAATGGTGGTACAATTTAAGGAATTCAGGTAACCCGAAATCATATAACCGCCCGATGAACTGCCCGCATCGTAGAGAATCGTCTTACCGTTGGGCATTTCCATAAAAAAGCAGTCCCCGTTACCTGAAACATTAATCATATGCACTTTTAGAACTGACGGATGATAGGTCGCGTTGGTCACTTTAAAAGAATTGGTTTTTGAAAAGTACACCTCGCCAGTACGGGTGATACCCCGCACCCTGAACCGGTATAGCGAATCCACGGAAAGACCGAATATCCTGACATTATGAACTGTATCATAGCGGACTCCGGCGGTATAGGCGTAACGGTTAAAAATACCGGACGCCGTACCGAATTCCACCGCGCCGAGCGTGGCGGTTTCAGTCGACCATGAAACATTAACCGTGCCGTCAGCGTTGATGTGGATGCCCGATATCTCGATCGGAACGCCTGTATTGTCATCATTGATCTGTTCCGCGCAGCCGAAATAAATAATAGTTATCAAAACCAGAATGAATGACCTTAGAAGCAATCGGATGCCTACTGCGTTAACCATGAAAATCCTTTCGTAAAATTTCGCTAATATATATTCTTGACGGCATTTATACAACGAAAATAAAGATATCTTAAGTATTTCTTCACTATAGCCAAATATAGCCTTTCCTGGCTTTCTTAATCGTTTCAAAATTGTTAACGTTCGATTCAATTGATGATTGAAAGGTTTAACCTATTAACATAGAAATTTTTATTTGCTTTAATCGTTGATAAAATGTTAATAAATTAATAAAATTATGTACAAAACTATTGATTTTCCTTAATAATTGTTTTAATTTTACTTAACTTAACTGTCTTTTTATGAAAAACAAATACGATATAGTAATAATTGGAGCCGGGTGCATCGGGGCCAGTGTGGCCGCTCATTTGGGTGAAGCAGGCGTCAATGACGTGCTGGTGTTAGAAAAAGAAAAAATGATTGGTATCGGAGCCACGGCCAAATGCGCCGGCGGGGTACGCGCACAGTTTACAACCCCACCCAACATCATGATGAGTAAATACAGCATCGACCGCTTTGCTGTGATGCAGAAGGAATACGGCATTCAATATATTCCCTGCGGCTATCTGTTCGTTCTGAAATCTGAGGAACAGAAATCGCGTTTTCTAAAAAACATGGAGTTGCAGCGTTCCTACGGTGTGGAAGTTCGTTTTGTCACGCCCGATGAAATCCGCGAGCTGGCGCCGCATTACGGCATGGATAACGTGGTTGGCGGCACATTCGGACCAAAGGACGGCCTGGTGGATCCTTCGATGACGGTGGATTATTTCTTTAAGCAGTCCCGGAAGCGCGGCATAGAATTTGAAACCGAAACGCCGTGCACCGGCCTGAAAACGTCCGGCAACCGCATCACGCATGTATGCACGCCGAAAGGCGACATTGCCTGCGACACCGTTATCAACGCGGCCGGACCGCAGTCCAAGCTTATCGGTGAGATGATCGGGCTGAAAATCCCTATTGAACCGGTGCGGCGCATCCTGACCACCACGGGGGAATTAAAATTTGTCACTGAAAAATTTCCGATGGTGGTGGATGTCACCACCGGCCTGTACATGCACCGCGAAGGTAACGGCCTGCTGATCGGTTACGCCAATCCCGACGAACCGCCCGGTTTTGACGAAAGCATCGACGAAGCCTTCCTCGAAGTGATGCTCGCCACCGCTTTGGAAATCATGCCGTACCTTGAAAACGCCGAAATCAAAATGAAATATCCGGGTACCTGGGGCGGCCTGTACGAAACCACGCCCGATCACCACAGCATCATCGACTGGGCCAAGGGCTGGAGTAATTTGCTAATCGTGGGCGGTTTCAGCGGCCACGGACTGATGCACTCCCCCGCCGCCGGAAAGGCTGCCGCAGAAATCATCACCCGAGGACAATGCGAGACCTTTGATCTCCGGCCGCTCCGTTTTACGCGGTTTGAAGAGGGCGACCTTACCGAAGAAATCAACGTCATTTAGATGGAATCGTCTATGCCGACTCCAATCAACCAGACCACACTGCCGCTTTTTGAAAATGATTCCGGGGAAGAATCTATGGAAGCTGTTCTAAGAAAAATCGTTCAGACCATAAAAAAACACGAAATATTCGTCCTGACCACTCATGTCAATCCCGACGGCGACGGGCTCGGCAGCGAGGTTGCGATGTACCAGGCGCTCAAGCGCATGAACAAAAAGCCGATTATCATTAACACCAGCGAAACCCCGCGCCAGTATCAGTTTCTCAACAAGGGTCGGATTATCCATACCTATAATCCCGCCCGGCACGACCGCATCATTAAAAAAGCCGATGTGATACTCGTTCTGGACATCAGCGTTTCCAAGCGCCTCGACCGCATGCAACCGGTCGTACTGACCGCTCCGGCCATAAAAATATGCATCGACCATCACCTCGATAACGACCATTTTGCCCAGCTAACTTTCGCCGACGACCAAGCGCCGGCTACCGCGGAACTCATTTACAATTTTATCCGGCAGGACCTGAAACAGAAAATCGACAAGAGCATCGCCGAGCCGCTGTACACCGGCCTGATCACCGATACCGGCAATTTCCGTTTCAATGCCACGCGCCCGGAAACGCTCCGCATCGCCGCCGATTTTCTCCAGATGGGCATCCGCCCGAACGAAATTTATTCGAATGTTTTTGAACAGGGCAGTATCAACACCATCAAGCTTCTGGGCCTTCTGCTCGAGCGCATAAAACCCGAATGCGGAAGCCGGTTCCACTGGACCTATCTGAGTCAGGACGATTTCACAGCCACACAGACCAAACCCAGCGACACCGAAGGATTCGTGGACTATACGCTGAAGCTGGAGAATTCCGTCATGGGCGCTTTATTTTATGAGACGCCGGACCATTACACCAAAATCAGTCTGCGCGCCAAAGGCAACGTCAACGTCCAGAAATTCGCCAAAGGCTACGGCGGCGGCGGTCACTTCAGCGCTTCAGGTATTCTCATTAAAGCGCCGTTCATGCCAACCATAGAGAAGATGGTTAAAGAGCTTGTGAAGTATTTTGAAACCCATTACGGAACGGGTAAATAATGATTCAAATTTATTTTTTTGGCCAAATTAAAACGGTCGCTCCATAACAGATGGAACGACCGTAATTTTTTTTA
The DNA here is from genome assembly GCA_964609675.1 of uncultured Bacteroidota bacterium. GTDB lineage: Bacteria > CLD3 > CLD3 > SB21 > JBBIRG01 > CAZSRX01. The sequence goes on from CAZSRX010000024.1 coordinate 32,626, forward strand.
CTTTAAGAATCCGGAAACCACGCGTCCGTATTGAGAGGTACGGAATATACTTTCTTATATGTTCAACTCATCCATGCCAATCTTCGCGTCGCGGGCGTAGCTGCTTTCCGGATAATCCTTGGCGATTTTTTCATAGACGCTCTTAGCTTTTTCCGGCTGGTTAATGAGGCGGTAGCAGCGCGCCTGATTAAGCAGGTATTCCGGCGTCAGATAGAAATCAGGATATTGATTCGCGACTTTCCCCCATTGTTCGATGGCGCCTTCGTAATCATTCAGCCCTTCCAGACACGACGCAATGCCGGCCATGGAAACCACGGTATATAATTCGTTATCGGCGTAATCGTTAACGTAGATTTCAAAATTGTTTTTGGCAAAATCAAACTGGTCGGTATTATAATATGAAGTGGCCAGGTAATAGGTGCCGATGCCGCCGCCGGTGGTGCCTTCGTATTCCGTGCAGTATTTTTCCAGGCGCCGGATAGCTTCCTTATAGTCGCCGCTGTAAAAAACCTGTTCGATGGTTACCAGTTTATCGATGGATTCTGCATTCCGGTTATGCCGGTAGGATACCACCGCCCAGATGATCAGTGCCAGGACCACCGCCCCGCCGAAAATATAGGATATCCGCTTGCTGTGTTCCTGTGCAAAATCCGTCACCGCCGTTACTTTTTCGAGCAAGGGATCGTGATGCATCTGCTTACGAGTCAGTTTCTTTTTGGGATTTGCCATGCCTGTAAATACTCCTAATTTTAATACATTTTTCTGAGCATTTCTTCAGAGAAAATCATGTGCCCTTGGCGCGACTCGAACGCACGACCAACAGTTTAGGAAACTGCTGCTCTATCCAACTGAGCTACAAGGGCTTGACTTCCGGTTTTCAGAAATGCGGCTCAAGCTTCTCAAACTCGGCCAATATAGGTGTTTGACTTTTCAAACTCAAGAAAAATTATGAAATAATCATCGTCCGGTTTTTTATACATTGCTGGCTTTTTACCCATGATTTGGCACCGGTTCAGGCACTTGAATATATGGACGCCTGAAATATTATATGTAATAAAATTTTAAAAAGCCCTTTCTATCAGGCTATTCCTGTAATAATTTTCTTGGTTTTAACATCTTTTTTTATATTTTTAGGGCATTTATAAAAAATCAAGGCGGTATAAACACTTAAACTGTATAATAGGATATATGTAAGATATTAGTGTAACTGGCATTGCATGATGGCTGAAAAATAACGGGTCAAAGCTGATTAGTCAATTTATAATTAATGAGTGAAATTAACGCTACAAGAGTCGCTGTCATTAAGAAAGATCGTTGTGATTATTTGAGAAATAAACCTTTCCATCCGGACACGGCCTATCCGGAGTGTCTATCTCCGGATATCAGCGACGCGCCAAATTCCGCTTATGAAATGATTCGGGAATCTTTTCATGTACTCGGTCTGGATACTCCAAACTACGGTACGAACAAATGGAATCCTTTAGGTGCTTTGATCCGGCCTGGGGAAACCGTGTTTTTAAAACCCAACCTGCTGACACAATCCGCCAAATACCAGCCGGCTGTATGGGAACACGTTATCACGAACGGTTCGGTGATGCGGGCCGTATGCGATTATGTTTACAAGGCGTTGCATGGTGACGGAAAAATCATCATTGCCGACGGACCGCAGACGGATTCCAAAATCGATCTCATTCTGGAGCGGACAGGCATTCCATCGATTCAGGAGTTTTTCTGGGAGCGATTGAAATTTGAAGTGCAGTTTATCGACCTTCGTAACGAATTCTGGATTGAAAAAGACGGCATCCTTGTAGATACCGTAAAGCTCAAGGGCGATCCGCGCGGCAACGTCCGCTTTGATCTGGGGTCGCGCAGTTATCTGGCGGAAATGGATCCGCTTCAGCGCAAATATTACGGCGCTTTTTACGATATCAGCGAAACCAACGCGCATCACAGCGGGGGACGGCATGAATATCTGCTATCCCGGAGCGCTGTGGAAGCCGATGTTTTTATCAATCTTCCAAAACTAAAATCCCACAAAAAGGTCGGCCTGACACTCAATTTGAAAAATCTGGTCGGCATCAACGGCAATAAAAACTGGCTGCCGCATTACGCGCTGGGCTCGCCGGAACAACTGGGCGATCAGTTCGACAAACTGCACCTGCGGGAAAAAATTGAAAATTCACTGGTACTGCGCGCAAAAAAAACGCTTCTTAAACGCAATAAATTTCTCCAGCACATGGCCCGGCGTCTGCGGGGGCCGGCCTATAAAGTCTTCGGCGATACCGAAAGCGTGGTACGCAGCGGCAACTGGCACGGCAACGACACCTGCTGGCGTATGAGTCTCGACCTGAACCGGCTGCTGTTATACGGAAATCCTGACGGTTCTTTCCGCCCGAAAACCGAACGAAAACGCTATATCTCCGTCGTGGACGGCATTATCGGCATGGACGGCAACGGCCCGTCGGCCGGCGACCCGTTTCATTCCGGACTGATTATCACCGGCTTTGACCCTCTGAACACGGACGCGGTTACAGCCAAACTGATAGGATTTGATTATAATAAGATTTCTTTATTAAAACGTTCGTACGACGCGTCCGAACTGCCCATCGCACAAAACGCTTATGAAGCCATTTCGGTTTTATCCAACCGGCCTGAATATAATAAATTATTAGTTGATATCCATCATGATGACTGCCTACGCTTCCGGCCGCATTTCGCCTGGAAAGGCCACATCGAACTCAATTAAACCCGATGGTCGAAGACGCTTTATATAAATTTCTTGGCTGGTATTATGCCAGTCCGCCTTTTATTAAAAATATAGCCGGACGCTCCTACCGGCTCCTTCCGCTACGCGTTCGTTACGGTTCGGTATATGTACATTTCAAGAAACTGCTGGAGAAATCCCAATACTGGAGCCCAGAAGAAATTCACCAATATCAAACCGAAAAGTTTATTAAACTTGTTTGCCATTGTTTGGATCATGTCCCTTACTATAAAAAGCTGTTTGCCGAACATAACCTTAACCGATCGGACTTTAAAACTCTTGAGGATATCCAAAAAATTCCGTTTCTTACCAAAGAAAACATTCTGAATCATAAGGAAGATCTGGTCGCGACGAATTATCCAAAATCCCGGCTTTTGTATTATTCTACCGGCGGCACAACCGGCACGCCTATGAGTTTTTATAATGAAAAAGGTGTTTCCCGATCCAAGGAACTTGCGTTTATGACGGCGCAGTGGATGCGTGTCGGTTACCGGATCCATGACCCTGTGGTGACGCTTCGGGGCAATGTCATTCCTTCATCTAAGAATAATCAGTTCTGGGAATACGAACCCATCAAAAACCGGCTGGTATTTTCGACCTATCATATGACCGATGAAAATCTGGAACAGTATGTACGGCAGATTCGCAATTTTAAACCAAAATTTATTCATACCTATCCATCGGCCGTAACGATACTCGCAAAATTTATGAAGGAACGGTCGTTAGAACCCTTTGAAACCGTCAAAGCTGTTTTTTGCAGTTCGGAAGCGTTTTATCCGGGTCAGCGGGAACTGCTGGAAAGTGTATTTCAGTGCCGGATTTTCAGCTGGTACGGGCTGGGCGAAATGGTCGCATTGGCCGGTGAATGTGAGCGCTCTACAAATTATCATATTTTCCCTGAATACGGAATTTTTGAGCTTATCGACGCCAACGGGTCGGTTATTGAAAAAGAAGGTCAATTGGGAGAAATTGTCGGCACCGGATTGGACCGCGACATCATGCCGTTTATACGCTACCGAACGGGCGATTATGCAGAATATCTCGATCAGCCCTGCGCCTGCGGCCGCAATTACCGCCTGCTGAAACGCGTAGAGGGCCGCTGGCATCAGGAACAGGTCGTTACCCGAAAAGGCAACCTGATTTCCATGACGGCGCTGAATATGCATACGCCGGTCTTTGAAAATGTCCGGCAGTATCAATTTGAGCAGACGGAAAAAGGCCGCGTAACACTGAAACTTGTTCCCAAAGCCGGGTTTACTGAAAAAGATTATGCCGCCATTACCAAAGCGCTGATGAGTAAATTGGATTCGGATAATATCGAATTAACCCTTCGGTTGGTGGACCCCTCCGAAATAGAAACCGGACGAAGCGGCAAATTCAGATTTTTAATTCAAAAGTTAAACATTAATTGACGGAGATACTTTGTTACAGGTTATTCAGAATTATAATACCGGCGAATTGAAGGTAGAAGAAGTGCCGGAGCCGGGCATGAGGCCGGGCGGCATACTGGTTCATAATATGTTTTCGCTTATCAGCGCCGGCACGGAACGCAATACGGTAGAAACGGCGCAGAAGACGCTGGTCGGCAAAGCGCAGAGCCGTCCGGACCTGGTCCGACAGGTCATCCAGATCGCCAAGCGGGACGGCATCATGAATACCATCGCGTTAGTTAAAAACAAGCTTGACACGCCGGTGCCGCTCGGTTACAGCTCGGCGGGTATTGTAATGGCCGTGGCTGAAGACGTCGATGAATTCGCCGTGGGCGACCATGTGGCCTGCGCGGGCCAAGGGTACGCCTCGCATGCCGATGTCGTCTTTATCCCGAGAAATCTCGCCGTAAAAATGCCTGCGGGCGTCTCCTTCGAGGCGGCGGCATACACGACGCTGGGCGCCATCGCCATGCAGGGCATACGCCAGGCCCGTGTTACGGTTGGCGAAAAATCGGCGGTTATTGGCCTCGGTTTGCTGGGCCTGCTGACCGTCCAGATTCTCAAAGCGTCCGGCTGCAAAGTTGCGGGCATCGATATCGACAACGAGGCGTGCGAAAAAGCCCGCAGTCTGGGCGCCGATCTGGCTTTCACGCCGGAATCCGAATTCATGCCGCTGGTCGAACATCTCACGCAAGGCCATGGTTTTGATCACGTCATTATTACCGCGGCCTCGACTTCGAATCAGCCGGTGATCCTGGCTGGTCATATCGTTCGCCATAAAGGTAAAGTTATTATCGAAGGCGCGGTGCCCGCCGAAGTGCCCCGAAGCCCGTATTATGAAAAGGAAATTGACGTCTTATTTGCCCGATCCTACGGCCCGGGCCGTTATGATTACAGTTATGAAGAACAAGGCAGGGATTACCCTTACGGCTACGTCCGCTGGACGGAAAACCGCAATATGGCCGCTTTTCTCGAACTCATTGAGCAAAAGAGGATTGATGTCCGCTCCATAACCACGCACACATTTAAAATTGAAGACGCCGCAAAAGCGTATGCGTTAATTACCGGTCATTCTAAAGAAAAAGAAAAATATACCGGCATACTGATCCAATACAGTCACCGGCATATCGCGCCGGAGCCGACGCCGGAAATCACGGGTCGCTCCGTACCGGCCTTTCCGCCTGCCGACAAAGTACGGATTGGCTTTCTGGGCGCGGGTAATTTTGCTCAGAATTATCTGCTGCCGTTGCTAAAGAAAAATACATCGGTCGAATTGGCGGGTGTCTCAACCTCTAAAGGCATCACCGCGCAAAGCGTGGCTAAGAAATTCAAATTCCGGTATGCCACCACTCTAAACCAGGAACTGATACAGCATCCGGATATCGTCGCTCTGTTTATCGCTACCCGACATCATCTGCATGCCCCGTTAGTCGCCGAATGCCTGAAAAATAATAAATCGGTCTTCACCGAAAAACCGCTGGCAATGAATTTCGAACAGCTGCGGGAACTGATTGAAATTTATAATACCCATCCTGGCCGGGTGATGATCGGATTTAACCGGAGATTTGCGCCGGCTGTCCGGGATACAAAACTGTTTTTAGCCAAGAAGATCCAACCCTGTATGGTTACCTACCGTATTAACGCCGGTTATATACCCATCAGCCACTGGATACAGGATCCGGAGCAAGGCGGCGGGCGCATCGTTGGCGAAGTCTGCCATTTCGTCGACCTGATTTCTTATCTGATTCAATCCATTCCCGTTCGGGTGTTTGCGGAAATTATTTCATCCACGCGCGAAGATATCGTCAGCAAGGATAACCTTGCCGTCACGCTGAAATACCGCGACGGATCCGTGGCGACGGTTCATTATATTGCATGCGGGGATAAATCTTTTCCCAAAGAGCGCGTCGAGATCTTTTGTGAAAATTCTGTCGCCGTCATTGATGACTTCCGACGGGCATCGTTCACCCGTAACGGAAAAACCAAAAAGACCGGAGGCGGCCGGCAGGAGAAAGGTTACCGCCAGTGTTTGTCAGCCTTTATCCATGCGGTAGCGAAAGGACAGCCTTCACCTATATCTTTTGATGAAGCGGTTCATGCCACCGTAACTACATTTAAAATCCTGGAATCCCTATCAAAAGGCCTTCCTGTGGATATCCGGCTGGATGATCGCCAGGAAGTACTGAACGGGCTATCCAGGATTTATACCGAAAGTCAGACGGGACGATAAGCAATGGAACTCCATATCGGCATCGCAGACTTGATTGTGATCTATCTATTACCTGTTGTTTTGATTATAACGGGAATATTTGTTTTTTTGTTTGTGTTATATATTTTCATGAAAATACCGTTTATACGTTTTAATTTCAAAAGGGACATCGAGTACCTTTTTGAATATCAAAAAAACCTCAGGCGATTCCGAAATAAACCGCTGATTTTTTTTCGCTTCTTTTTTAAAACCATGCTGGGTGACAATGGCACCCAGGCGTTGTTTCTGTACCGCATTTCCCGGTGGTTTCATCTCCACCGGATGCGCCTTTTATCGGATTTGATTCACCGTCTGTCCAAATTCGTTACCGACGCTGATATTTCCCCGTACGCGGTAATCGGGCATGGTCTTATGATCTATCACGGATCCGGGGTAGTCATCGGCAAGAACACCCGACTGGGCGATGGTTGCCTGATTTGTCAGGGCGTTACGACCGGAAGCGGCGCGCCGCAAATCGGCAATGACGTTAAGCTCTGGGCCGGCGCAAAAATACTGGGAAATATTACAATCGGCGATCATTCGGAAGTAGGCGCCAACGCCGTCCTGACCCGCTCGCTGGAAGCCCATTGCATCGCAGTGGGGGTTCCCGCGACCCGAATTATCCGGAAAAAACAATCACCGTCATGATAAACGAACTCACCCAGGCTCTAAAGAAGTTAGAGCGATACATCGAAACGGAAAAATACAAGGGCTATGATTGTTACGACGCCCTGAACAGCCCGGTATTGTCCTTACTGAGTTTCAACCAAAAAATCCTACGGATTGCCTATATCCAGATAATGAAAAAACTGCCTTTCAATTTACGCTTTTTACTGGGTATCCCCAAAGCCTATAATCCCAAAGGGCTTGGGCTGATACTGTCCGCCTATGCGGATTTATACCGCTATACGCGTAACCGGGACTATCTGGATAAAATCGGCTATATCGGCGAACTGCTTTCATCGCTGCAAAGTCCGGGATATGCCGGCGCCTGCTGGGGATATAATTTTGACTGGCAAAGCCGCGTGTTTTTTGTACCGAAAGGCACACCGACCGTTGTCAATACTTCCTTTATCGGACAGGCGTTTCTTGAAGCTTATAGAGTCACCGATTCTTCTAAATATCTGGATATGGCCCGCAGCGCCTGCGATTTTATCATGAAAGACCTCAATCATTACGAGGATAGCAGTTATCTCTGCTTCAGCTACACGCCTATCGATAACCTCCGCGTTCATAACGCCAATATCCTTGGAGCCTGTCTTCTGGCGCGGGTGTATCTCTATACTCGAGAAAAAGAATTACTCGATCTGGCGCAGAAATCGGTTGCTTACGTAATTCGCCACCAGCATGAAGACGGATCATGGTATTACGCTGAGACCGGCATTCAGGATTGGATTGACAGCTTCCATACCGGATTCATTCTCACCGCGCTGAATTATTACGCCCAATCAACCGGCGACCTCACCTATCAGGATAATCTGCGAAAAGGTTTGGATTTTTATATCCGTAACTTCTTCCTGGCGGACGGAACCCCTAAGTATTTTCATGACCGCGTCTATCCGATTGACATTCACAGTGCGGCTCAGGGCATAGTTACCCTGTCTCTGCTGACGGACTATCACCGTGAAGCCTCGGAAACATTGAACCGGCTGACCGCGTGGACTTTAAACTCTATGCAGCATCCGCAGGGCTATTTTTACTTTCAGAAAAAACCGTTTTATACCAACAAAATCCCTTATATACGCTGGGGTCAGGCATGGATGTTCTACGCTTTGACCCATTACCTCAGGCATATTCATAATCAAAATTCATACGCAAAAGGAGCCTTATGATAGTTTTGGGCATTTCAACCGGTCACGATTCCGGTGCCGCGGTAATCATCGACGGCCGGATCATATCGGCCATCAACGAAGAACGGCTTAACCGTAAAAAAATGTTCTGGGGTTTTCCGGAACTTTCAATTCCGGAGGTTTTGCGGTTGGCCGGCATCCAGCCAAAAGACGTTGAGCAGGTTGCCATTGCCGGCAGTAGTGCTACCAATGCGCGTCCGCTGGATGTGGGTTATAAGGATGTCGGTTTCTTCCGCACCTTTGTAGCCGAACTCAGCCGAACGCCTGTAACCGGGCTGTTGATGGGCACCAAGCTGGGCACTGATGCCACAAGGAAAATCTTTTCGACATCGGTTTTCCGCGGCACATCGGATATCGAAAAACGGCTGGCCGCTATCGACATTCATGCGCCTATTGATTTTGTGGATCATCACCTTTGCCACTCCGCCAGCGCTTATTACACCTCAGGGTGGGATGCCTGCCTATCGATCACGCTGGACGGCAGCGGCGACGGTTATTGCTCACGCATCTACGATTGTAAAAACGGCGATATGAAGCTGATGAATTCCGTACCGGCCTATCATTCGCCCGGATTCTATTACTGTTACGTTACGCACCTCCTCGGATTTACGGCGTTGCGTCATGAGGGCAAGGTTACGGGACTGGCTGCGTTCGGTAACCCGGAAAAAACCCGTCCCATCTTCGCCAAGCGCCTGTCTTATGATTCATCCAAGTTCTCCTTTGTCAACCACGGCGGCTGGCTGCAACCCGAAATGCGCGTTCTGGAAAACCTGCTTAAACCATTCTCCAAAGAAGACATTGCGGCCGGCATTCAGAAACACTGCGAAGATGTGGTCTGTCAGTACGTGTTGGACGCAGTTAAAAAAACCAATCCGGAGTATATCGTGCTCAGCGGCGGCGTGTTTTCGAACGTCAAACTGAATCAGGAAATCTGGAAAGCTTCGCGGGTCAAGGATGTTTATATTTTCCCCAACATGGGCGATGGCGGTCTGGCGGTCGGCGCCGCCTTCGAAGTTCTTCGCCGTAAAAAAATCCCGATTAAACCCTACCGCGTTCACGATATGTATTTCGGCAGCGGCTATACCGACCACGAAATCGAGCAGGCCATCGTTCAGTCCGGGTTCCCTTACCAGCGCTTTGATAATGTCGAACAGCGGATCGCCGAACTCCTGCGGGATAAAAAAATCGTAGCGCGCTTTAACGGAAAAATGGAATACGGTCCGCGAGCCCTGGGTAACCGCTCGATTCTGTACCATTGCGGCGACCGCTCGGTGAACACCTGGTTGAATGAACAACTGCACCGCACCGAATTCATGCCATTTGCGCCAGTGATTCTCAAGGAAGATGCGCATGAATATTTAAAGAATTTCGACCCGGATCATTCGTTTGCTTCGGAATTTATGACGATTACCTATGATGTGACCGATAAATGCCGCGAAACGGCGCCGGCCATTACGCACGTGGATAATACGGCACGCCCGCAGATCATCACCGAGGATATCAATCCCTCTTATTACCGTATCCTGAAAGCGTATAAGGCGCTGACGGGCCACTCTGTGATGGTCAACACAAGCTTCAACATGCACGAAGAGCCAATCATCCGTACACCGGCCGAGGCCATTCGTTCTTACGAGCACAGCAAGATCCATGCATTAGCCATGGGCCCTTACGTTATTGAAATGAACTGGGAGCCGCGGTAAGTCCATGCAGGCTTCCGAACAAACGGTTAATATACTGGGTTTCCATACGACCACCCTTTGTAAGGATGCGTTGCTGTCCCTCATTGAATCCTGGCTTACCCGAAAGGAAGCCTCGCATCATCTGATGGCGCTTAATCCAATCAAGGTTTGCCGCGCGCGCAAGGAGCCCGAACTGGCCGGCTTTATCCGGAATGCAGATATGGTGTACCCGGACGCTTACGGTATCGCCTGGGCCATGACGCGTTTCACCGGAAAAAAATTTAAGCCCATCGCCGGCTGCGATTTGATGTACGATATCTTCCGACTCGCCGACAAGCATCGCCTGAGAATATTTCTTCTGGGCGCTAAAGAATCCGTCATCACGGAAGCTCAGGCTCTTATACGGAACCATTATCCGTCTCTCATAGTCGCCGGTGCACGGAATGGGTATTTCCGCGATAACGATGAAATCCAGGCTACCACCGAAAGGATCCTACAGGCCAACCCCGACATTGTTCTTGTCGGCATGGGCGCGGTAATCCAGGAAGGATGGATTGAGCGGCTCATGCGGGCGGCCGGTAACCGTAACCGCGTCATCCCCTTGCTGATGGGCGTTGGCGGCAGCTTTGACGCGCTGACCGGTCATGTCCCGCGACCGCCAAAATGGATGCTGAGCCTGCACCTGGAATGGCTCTACCGTTTAATCAAACAGCCCCTGCGCGCACCCCGCATGCTTGCCCTGCCGCATTTTGCCGTGCTGGTCCTGGGAAAAAAATTCTTGAAACTCAAATTAGATTGTACTATATAGATGATGGCACCATACAGGAAATTTTCATTTTGATTACCTATTTAATAATTTTTTCAACCGGCCTAATCATTTCCCTGGTATTGACGCCGTTGATTAAAAAGCGGCTCATTGCCAGAGGCTTTGTGGACCATCCGGATGCCCGTAAAATCCACACCAAAGCCATCCCCCGGCTTGGCGGCATGGCGATTTATATCGCTTTTACTTTTTCGCTTTTGTTGTCCTATGTCATCCATCCATCGCTGTTCGAAGACCGTGAGTGGCAAATGCTCGGGCTGTTTATCGCTTCCACATTTATTGTCATCACCGGTATCATCGACGACATATTCAATATCCGGCCGTGGTGGAAACTCGCCGCCCAGATTACCGCCGGCATTATATTAATAGTATTTGGTTATGCCGTCGAAGGCATATCGAATCCGTTTGGCGATTCGCTCGAACTCGGATATTTCAGCTACCCCTTTACGGTGATTTGGGTTGTCGCGATTATCAACGCGATTAATCTGGTTGACGGATTAGATGGGTTGGCCTCCGGCGTGGGCATTATCGTCTCAATGACCATATTTCTCATCGCCATATATCTCGGCAAACCGTACGTCGCCCTCCTCAGTATCGGCCTAACCGGCAGCATTCTCGGTTTCCTTCGCCACAATTTTTATCCGGCAAAAATTTTCATGGGCGACACCGGAAGCATGTTCATCGGATTAGTCATCGCTGCAATGGGGTTAATCAGTTCCCAGAAAACGGCTGTCAGTTTCGCGATTCTCATGCCGGTAATTGCGCTGGGCTATCCGATTATGGATACCGCTCTGGCGATTGCACGCCGGGTTAAAGCCAAAAAACACATTTTCACGGCTGACCGTGAACATATTCATCATGTGCTTCTTTCTTATGGTTACAGCCATCCGAAAACGGTAATATTTCTTTATGTCATCTGCCTTTTCTTCGGAACGATGGCTTTCCTTTTTTCCGCTTTCGGGGAAAATAGTTCTTTCCTGATCGGTGTGCTGTTTTTTGTGCTCCTGTTTATACTGCTCTTCATCAAAATGATTCATTCGCTCAAGGAAAGTTCAGCGCCTCCGAATGATCCAAAAAATATTACTTAATGCGACAGACTTAACGTGGAATTGTGAAAGTTAGTCCGCTGTGAATTTTTCAAAAATAATTTTTTCAATTTTTTTATGGATTGCCGCCGAAGCCGTCCTTTATTCCCAGAACCACTGCCCTGCTTCATCCTTTCTGCCTCTGGACCATTTCGCTTATACGTATATCCAACTGCTGCAGGAGCGGCATATTATCACCGGCCTGAATGTTTCGGTCAAACCGTACAAACGAATCGATATCGCCAGAACGTTACTGCAAATCGATACTGAAAAAATCAGCCGTTCCGAAGCTTACTGGACCGAACAACTGAAAAAAGAATTGGCTTTTGAAATGAACATGCTTGCCGATACCACCGCGGCAGACCCTTTTGCCGCCGCGTCTTTAAAAACGACAGAACGGATGGATTTTAGCAATAATCATTTTGAAAACGACTATGCGTTGTATCCTGAAATTCGATTGAATGGGCCCCGTTTTTCCATATCCGTTCGCGGCCGGATTGACAACGGCCTGTTGCATGACACGGCGTATTCCGGCAGAAAAACCGATTATTTCGGCGCCCGCATCGAGGACGCTTACGGTTTATTTTCTTCCCGTTACGTTGATTTCTCTATAGGGCGATTTGCGGAAGAATGGTCTCCGGTGACCGGCCGCAGTCTCATCCTATCCGATAACGCGCAAACCTACGATAAAATCTGCCTAGACCTGCGCGGCCGGCATATTACATTCCGCAGCGCCTTTGCCCGCCTGGATGAAATCAGCGGCGCTAACCGTTTTTTCTCGGCGCACCGCATCGACCTGACATTTAGCAACAATATGCAAATAGGCCTTTCCGAAACGGTGCTTTTCGGTGGTGTCAATCAGGGGGTAGAACTCAGCTATCTGAATCCGTTTACATTCTACGCCGAAACACAGCTGAACCAAAAAAAAGAGGCCAATGAGTTGCTGGCCTTTGATTTTTATATTCCGGTTAAACAATATAATTTCCGGGGTCAGATTCTCATAGATGATTTTATACTGGACGGCGCCGGCTCTCCGCCGCCGAACCGGAAGACCTCCCCGGATCGTCTGGGTTTTCTCTTCAATGCCGGCGGTTATGATTTGTTTTTAAACCATTCTACCCTGAATCTCACTTATGAACGCGTCGGCAGTTATACCTATAATGTTAAAACGAAACGTCCGTGGCAGGCATACACTTTTGAAAACAAGGGCCTCGGCGCCGCGACCAACGATTACGACCGCTGGACGCTGGAATTAAAATATTTTCCGCGTCCAGGGATGATCCATATACTCGACGCCTCACTGGACCGCAAAGGCCGCCGTAGTTTGTCTTCCAACGATTTTGAGGATCCGACTTTCGTAAAATTACCTTTCCCTTCCGGAACGGTTCATAAAACGATCACCGCCGGTTATACATTGATATGGACACCGCTATCCTATTCGGAAATACGGGCCGCGGCTTATTATACCCGTCATTCCAACTTTAACCATATAAGCGGCAATAATAAAGATTATCTGAATGCGTCCCTGCGTTTACATTATTATATTGATCATTATGTTAATCCTATCTGACCCCGCAATGAAGATAAACAACCCGTATATTCGTCTCTACTTAGAAACGCAAAAAATACTAAATTACCAACCCGAATAGTTGTGAACGATAAATCGATAATATCTGAATCCCTTCCTGACGACGATGAATTGACCGATACGTCGCACATGACGTTTCTGGATCATCTGGAGGAACTGCGCAAACGGCTGATCAAAATAAGCCTGAGCATCCTGCTGTTTATGAGCGTCTCGTTTGTTTTCAGCAATGAAATCATCCGCTGGTTAATGTATCCGCCTATGCTCCTGCCGGATATCAAACCGCCTATCGAAATGATGCGGCCGGTCATTACTCAGGTGCAGGGACTGATGATGGTAAAAATTCAAATCGGCATCATCGCCGGTATTTTTATGAGTCTGCCCGTGATTCTTTTCCAGATCTGGCGTTTTATTTCACCGGCCCTGCGAAAAAAAGAAAAACGGTATGCCATACCGACGATCCTCAGCGGCGTAATTTTTTTTCTAACCGGCGCGGCCTTTGCATTTCTGATTGTCATTCCGATTACGCTGAATTTCCTGCTCAGCATGGGCGAAATTGATAAAGATCTCGGTATTGTGGTTGAAAATATGATTGACCTGGATTCCTATCTGGGATTTGTGAGCGGTTTCATGCTGATCAGCGGCCTGACGTTTGAACTTCCGGTGCTTACTTTTTTCCTTTCTAAAATCGGGATTCTGACTGCTTCATTTATGCGCAAATATTGGCGTCATGCCGTCATTGCCGCGCTGGTCGTCTCCGCCATTGTAACCCCGACTACCGATATGATCACGCTGTTTGTTGTGGCATTCCCCATGATCCTGCTTTACGAAATCAGCATCTGGGTTGCAAAAGTTGTTGAAAAAAAACGTGAAAATTAATATTCTTGGATGTGAATTACTTTAAGGATTTATATGCGATATACCATAGCGGTCTATTTTTTAATAAGCGGATTGATGGTATCCTGTATGTCATCAGACCGTACCGTTAAAACATCCCGGTCACATAAAGTCGTTATTGACGGTAAAGAGATGCTGGTCGGACTGATCACTCAGGATGAACTTTTCAGAGAATTTCCCGTCTTTAAAGAAAATTACGACCTTTATACACCGGCCGCGGATAACGTGAAATTTATAAAAGCCTTCAGAAAAAAAATAGTTATTGAAGCGTATCTGGGAACCTGGTGCAGCGATACCCGTGAGAACCTTCCCATCTTTCTTAAAGTGCTGGATCAGGCCGCCAATCGCCATATTCAAGTCAATCTGCGCGCTGTGGACCGCACAAAAATCGACCCTGAAAAAACCGCATTACGCCATACCATCGTCAAAGTTCCCACGATGATATTCCTTTATCAGGATAAAGAATTCGCGCGTTTCGTGGAAGTGCCCGAAAAATCCGTTGAAGAAGATATGGTCGATCTTCTGAAAAAGTGCCCGGAGTAACCGGTAAGTTAAAATAAAAAATCACGGAGGCCTTATAGCTCATTGCTACGGATAGTACTGAAAACCAATAATCAGAAAGGGCTATAATGCAACTTTACCGGAATCCGAATCTTTTTGCAATTCTATTGATGCTTCTTCTCACGCGTGCCGGCTTCGCACAACCGGAGGCATGGTCGCACCGGGAATTGAAATGGTTCACCATCGAGACGGAACATTTTTTTGTACATTATCATGACAACCCTTATACGGCTATCAATGACCGTAAAACAGCGCCTCAAAGGACTGCGCAGCTCGTCGCTCAGATTGCCGAGGAAGTATACGGCCCGGTAACGGCTTTATACCGTTATCAGCCCGAAAAAATTCATTTCATCATCCGGGATACGGACGATTACTCCAACGGCGGTGCTTATTTTTATGACAACAAAATCGAAATCTGGGCATCCAGTATGGACTTTGAACTCCGGGGTACACATAACTGGTTGCGAAACGTGGTCACGCATGAGTTCACGCACATGATATCCATTCAGACCATGATGAAGTACGGCCGTAAAATCCCGGCGTTTTACCTGCAGTATATCGGATATGAAAAGGAGCGCCGCAAAGACGTCCTGCGCGGTTTCCCGAACCGAATCGCTTCGTATCCGGTTGCCGGAACCGTCCTGCCTGTATGGTTTGCCGAAGGAACAGCTCAGTACCAGCAACGCAGCCTGGACTACGAGTTCTGGGATTCGCACCGGGACATGATTCTCCGCGACAGAATTTTGTCCGGACAGATGCTGACACTAAACCAAATGAGCACGTTCGGCAAAAACAGCATCGGCAACGAATCTTCCTATAATCACGGCTATGCGTTTATCAGTTATCTGGCATCCCTCTACGGCGAACAGGCGCTGAGCGATATCAGCCATAACACCAGCCGTTTTTTCTACGGTTTCGAAAAAGCTTTCCGGAAAGCCACCGGGAGAGATATCGACAGCGTTTACACCGAATGGCTCCAACACATCACCCGCCAGTATCAAGAGCAAACCCATAACCTTCAAGCCAATGCCGTAGAGGGCGAAATCCTTTTCGGTGAAAGCACCGGCAATTTTATGCCGGTTGTGGCACCGGACGGAAAAACCATCGCTTTCCTGTCCAACAAAGGGTTCGATTATCTCAGTCAGACCTCGCTGTATCTCTACGATACCGAAACCAAATCGATGACCGAACTCATAAAAAAAGTGGATGGCCCGGTTGCCTGGTCATCGGACGGCAGTAAACTGGCCTATTCTAAAAACCTGACGAATAACAAGTACCATTCGCAGTTCAACGATGTGTACCTTTACGACCTGAAACTCAAAAAGGAATTTCGTATTACGCGTTCGCTGAGGGCAACGTCTCCCGCATTTGCGCCGGACGGCCGTTCCGTTTGCGCCGTGGTAAACAACGACGGAACCAACAATCTGGTCATCATTTCATCAATCCCTGATGACCTGACGAAATTGTCCGGAAGCTTTTCCGACACCCTGTTCATCCGTCACGGCTTGACGCTTCGATGGCTGACAAATTATTCAGATGGCCGTCAGATTTACAAACCGCAGTATCATCCCGACGGAAATAAAATTATCTTTGACACCTCCATTGACGACGGCCGGGATATTTATGAAATGGATTTACAATCGCTGGCTATAAAACCGCTGGCGGATACCCGTTTTGACGAACGTTCTCCGGTGTATAGCCCGGACGGCCGCTTTATCTATTACACCGCCGATCCGACCGGTATTTTTAACATCTATCGCTTTGAACCTGCCACAGGCCGCACGGAACCGGTAACCAATGTGACCGGCGGCGCTTTTTATCCTGCATGCCACCCCGAGGCCGGTTTGATATTCACGATGTATAAAAACGTCGGCTATAAAATCGCTCGCATTAAGGACCTACGTTCCTTGTCCGAAGAAGGCATGACATACAAAATTGTCAATCCTAATATCGCCACGGTTGGTAAGGAAACCGCCGGGCTGGCTGCCGTCAATGACGATGCTTCAATGTATCCCAGGCGATGGCCGGTGCGGCCTAAATCGTATGATGATACGCAATCCGTTCCGGAACAGCCCTATAAACCATACCGGACGACTTTTCTCGACTTCGCGTTTTTGCCGGCGTTACGGCTGGATTACAACACCGTTAAACCCGGTTTTTATTTCTATTCCGGCGATGTGCTCGGTAAATCAAGCTTGTTCGGCGGCTCGTTTCTGAACTTTACCGATTTCGACCGGGATATTTTCGCCATTTTTGAATACGGCGGCTTTGGCCCGACCCTGTTTCTGGAATTATACAACGTTACACGTTCTAAGACATTCAGCGATAACGCCGATCCGACCAATGACGATGTTCCCGGCGGCGTGAAATACGAGTCGATACAGACCAATGAATTTGAACTCCGCGAAGTGGATATGGGCGTAGACCTGAGCATCGTGGCGCCGCGCGATCTTCGACTGAATTTTTCCCATAACGAGTATTTTGTAAAAATCAGCGGCAAAGAATTCGATATTCAGTCCGGAACCTATCAGAACCTGATTAAATCTGGCGGCATCAAATATTTTTACGGCAATGATGTTTCCGCACACTGGAAATTCAGCAACGTACCCCGCATGGTGGACTATGAAATCAACCCTCGCGGCGGACGCCGGATCAGTTTCCGGTACAGCTACAATATGGATAACCTGATCAGCGGTTTTGCTTTCAACCCCTCCAATGGTACCATAGAAACGTTATTCGAAAAGGGCTATCATCATCGTATCGAAAACACATGGTCCGAATTCCTTAAAATGCCCCTCAAAGACCATACGTTGCAGGTTGACCTGCAAACCGGAATCATCGCCAATAAAGTGGACAGCTTTTACAATTTTTTTGCGGGCGGGTTAATGGGATTGAAAGGATATTCCTTTTACAGCATGGAAGGCAGCCGCCTTGCCCTGCTCACCACTACCTATCGTTTCCCGTTATGGAGGAAAATCGATCGTAGATTATCGGCGCTGTACCTGGACAAGATATTTGGCGGCATCTATTTCGGATACGGTAATGCGTGGAGCAACAAAACTTCCTTGGGCCAACTCAAACATTTCAAAAAAGACATTGGCGGTGAAGTGCGAATGGAATTCTATTCATTTTATATTTACCCCACCCGCGTCACGTTTGATGCTGTTTACGGACTGGACCGATTCGTCAGTGAAGGCGCGCAGATATCGGTTATTGATGCAAACGATAACGTGATTAAAACAACCCAAAAGGTAAAAAACGGCGGACAATGGCGGTATTATCTCACGGTATTATTCGGTTTCACGTTATTTGACTAAGAATAAAAAAACCGGCATCATCTGGGATGCCGGCGGAGCGGGCGCGACGAGGCTCGAACTCGCAACTTCTGCCGTGACAGGGCAGTGCTCTAACCAATTGAACTACGCGCCCTAAAATTTAGCGTTATATATACGGCATTTTTTTATTAAATGCAAACGTTTTTTGTACTTTTTAGTGGGCGCACATGGGATCGAACCAAGGACCTCATGCTTGTAAGGCATGCGCTCTAAACCAGCTGAGCTATGCGCCCGTGTTTAAGGGTTGCAATTATATTTAAAATCATGGATTAAATCAAGAATTTTTTCAACTATTTATCATGTTCCGATATAAACTGACCTTAGAATACGAAGGCACCCGCTACCGCGGTTGGCAGGCCCAGAAGGAAGCCCGTACCATACAGGGCGAGTTGTTCAAAGCCATTGAAACCGGTTTGGGGATATCGGATTATGACGTGCAGGGCGCGGGCCGTACGGACGCCGGCGTGCATGCGCTGAGCCAGGTCGCGCATCTGGATATCCCTTTATCCCTGGAGGCTGCAAAGATTCGCTACAAGCTCAACAACCATTTGCCCCATGACATCAATATTCTTCGGGCCGAAAAAGCCGATCCGCGGTTTCATGCCCGCCACGATGCGCTCTCGCGAAGTTACCTCTATCAGATTGCCACACGTCGGACTGCGTTCGGCAAGCCCTTCGTCTGGTGGATCCGCGATGAACTGGATACCGAAGCGATGCGCTATGCTTTAAAGTTATTCGAGGGCATGCACGATTTTCGATCGTTTGCGGCAAAGGAAGCCGAAACCGAATCTAAAAAAGTACGTTTATATGCCACGGAATTAATCGCTTTCCCGCACCTGATTATTTTGCGCTTCCACGGATCGCACTTTCTATGGAAAATGATTCGGCAGATAACCGGAACCATAGCTGAAATCGGCCGCGGTAAACTGAAGCCGGATAGCATCCGCCGCTGGCTGACGGCATATTCGGATGAACCGTCACGTCTGACGGCACCGCCTTCGGGCCTCTTCCTCGAAGGGGTTTATTATCAAACCGGAACACCATTACCGCAAATCCGCCCCTTAATGAATTTCTGACTTTTTCTCAGTACGCGGAACAATTATTTTATATATATTCGGATAGGATAAAAAAAATACTGCCAAAATCATGAAGCTTCAAACCCGCATTATATTGCTTTTATCGGTGGTTTTGGTGATGATCCTTATCGCCAATGTGGTTTTCTGGACAATCGACGCCAAACGTACCAGACATCTGATTGAAAGCAAAAAAAACGAAAAACAGGAACTGCTCAATCGTTCCGTGGCGTTGCTTGAAAAATCCATCCAACTGTTTGCCTACGATTATTCCTACTGGGACGAAATGCTGATGTTCAGCCGGCAGCCCGATTCGGAGTGGGCTTATGTTAACCTGGAATCCACCATGTCCAACTTCAATGTCCAAGCCGTGTGGGTGTTTAACGCGCAGGACGAATTGATCTATGCGTTTCAGAAGGTCAACGACACGACCCTGGCGTCGTTTCCGCTGAAAGGCCAGGCTTTTCAGTATATAAAGCAACAAAAATACTTCTGCAATTTTTTTACATTGACATCTTCCGGTTTAATGGAAGTTTTCGGAGCGCCGATCCAGCCCAGCAGTGACATCCACCGCCTCACGCCGCCGCAGGGCGCCTTTTTTGTGGGTCGTATATGGTCGCCTCAATTTCTGAAACAACTTGAAGAAATTAATAATTCGCACATCAAAGTATCCCGCGATTCCATAGATTTCAATACCTCCGATCCTTCAATGATTCGCTCGGTTTTTCAAGCCCGGGGGTGGGATGGACAGACTATTGCCTATATTCATTCTGAATTTTCGTACCAAACCATTCTGGAAATACAGCGCCTGTCCCGTTATCAGTTGTGGCTGCTTTTTGGATACGGCGTCATATTGTTTTTCGCGCTGCTATATTTTCTGCGGCGCTGGGTCATTATGCCTATTCGCATAATGATGAAAGCCCTTAATACCAATCGCCCCCAACCATTGCTCGTGGAAAAAAATAACGCCCTGGAATTCTTACAACTTTCTGAATTAATCAATAATTTTTTTATCCAGAAAGCGGATCTGGAAAACATCGTTCGCAGCCGGCGGTCTATGGAAGAAGCGCTGATCCAGTCCGAGCAGGATTATCGCAGTTTATTCGACAACGCGCATGACGCCATGATTGTCGTTGACTACGATTCGCTGGAAATCCTGCTGGTAAATGCCGGGGCCTGTTCCTTCTATGTACAAAGCAAGAACGAACTCACCGGCAAATCGTACGTTAATTTATGGGCCGATAGGAATGCTCTGGATCAGATGCTTTCTGAACTGAACCGCCATCCGGTGTGCACCGGTTTTGAAGCTACGCACATTAACGGCTCCGGGCATTCCATCCAGGTCGAAATCAACGCGTGTTTAGTCCACTACCGTAAACGCCCGGCCGTACTGTGCATTAACCGGGACATCGGCGAACGCAGGAATCTACAGGCGCTGCAGTTGTCTCATGCGGTATTGAAACGCATCCGAAATATTGTGCTGGTCGCCAACGATGAAGGACGGATTATTTACGCCAATCATTCCGTAAAAGATATCCTTGGTTATGAGCCGGCGGAAGTACTCGGCGATGGCTGGTGGAACCTGACCCGGCCCGACCGCGAAACGCGTGAGAAGGAAAAAGAAGCTATCCGCGAGGTGGCGCGGGGAAAAATGCCGGTAAATGAGCGGCCCTATGAACGCTGGCTCCGCGACCGCTGGAATACAATGCGGTGTATCGTCTGGGTGGACGCTCTGACCTCAAACCGACTCGTGGTGGGCGTCGGTTATGACATTACGGAACGCCTCATGACCCAAAAAGCTCTGCAGGAAAGCGAGCAACGGTATCGTTTCCTGTTTGACCATATTCCGATGGCATTGATGATGTATTCCAAAACAACCGGGGCCATACTCACGGTCAATCAAACCGCTACAGAATTATTTGGTTATTCTTCCAATCAGTTACTCAGCATGAAACTCACCGACCTGATTCCCTCGCTGGATGACAACCGGGAAATGCAACCCGAAGACTCGAATAAAACATGCCTGATTTTACACCGAAGAAAAGACGGCACGGTGCTGCAGATGGAAATAGCCATTTATGATGTCAGCGCTTCCAATAAGCCTTTTGGACTCGTCATCGGAACGGATATATCGCTTAAACTGAAATCACAGGATTCGGATGCGCTTCTTAAAACGCAAAAAAATAAGCTGAGCGGCATCATTGAGGCGCTGGAAGAAGAACGCCGGCGTATGGCCTCCGAACTTCACGACAGCCTCGGTCAACTGTTGTCGGTGGTCAAACGCAATCTGGAAATCATCGGAACCCGTAACTTATCTGAGCCGGAATTCAGTCAGATGGTAACCGCTACCACGCATATCATTGACACGGCTATCGCTGAAACCAAGACCATCGCGTATGACCTTCTGCCGCGCACGTTGCAGGATTTCGGCCTCTGGACAGCGGTTGAAAACCTTATCCAGCAGTTGTTCCGCGGAACCAACGTCAAAGTCAATTACCGTGTTCACGGTATTGATAAACGCCTGCCGTATTCTTCAGAACTGGCGCTTTACCGGATCGTGCAGGAAGCGCTTAACAATATACTCAAACATGCGAACGCAAGCGAAGTGTCCGTTCAGTTTGTCGGCTATCCGAATACCATCATCCTGACCATCGAAGATAACGGCAAAGGTTTTGATCTTAACGATGCGCTTTCCACTTCAACGAACGCATCCGGCATGGGGCTCAAAAGCATTCATGATAGAGTTGCATATTTAGACGGAAATGTTTATATTGACAGCGCTCCCGATAAAGGAACTTCGATTATCATTGAAACGCCCAAACCTCAGGTGACCCATGAACAAGATAACCATCCTCCTCGTTGATGATCATCCGATCGTTTTAGACGGTCTGAAAAACTTATTGGGAAAGCAGACGGATTTTGAGATTGTCGGGGAGGCCGTCAACGGCCAGGAAGCTATCGCCAAAGTCAAAGAACTCCAGCCGCATATCGTGCTTATGGATATTTCTCTGCCAAAAATGAGCGGATTGGACGCCACACGCCTCATCGTTAAACGTTTTCCCCAAACTAAGGTTATCGTTTTAACAATGATTGAGGAAGCCAGTTATGCCGGCAAATTGATTGAAGCCGGCGCCAGCGGTTATCTGCTCAAAGATACCAGCAGTGATGAGATCATCCGGGCCATTCAGCGGGTCGCCGCGGGCGAAACGTTCATCAGCCAAAAAGCCTATGAACTCATCGGACAGCATATTGCCAAAGGTCCGTCCGTTACTGAAGAAATGACCAGTGAAATGATTTCCAGCCTTACCCCCCGCGAACGCGAGATATTGCTCCACATTGCCGAAGGACTCAATTCCCAGGACATTGCAAAAAAACTGAGCCTGAGCCCGCGTACCGTGGAAACCCACCGCGCGAACATCATGCACAAACTGCACATTCATACCACGGCGGGATTGGTTCGTTTTGCTTTTGACAATAAAATTATCGAAGTAAAAAAATAATATCATTATACCAATCGTTTTTTATTACCTGTGTAATTAATCGTATTTTAAAATTACGTATCTTACCCTCTTGACCTTATAAAGGTTTTTGTTTTTTTCTGTAATAATATTTAATGCGTGAATTGCATACTTGCAAAGATGCTATTCCTGAAATAAAAAATGTTAATAAAACGCTCAAAACCTCTGTCCTGCAACAGAGGTTTTTTTATTTCTATACGGATTATTGCTTTTCCGAGAGAAACTGCGTATAATGAGATAGAAATTTTGTTAATTACCCTCAGAGGGATTCGCGATGAGTCATAACAATAAACGATCGCTTAGCCGGCGCGATTTCATTACCGTATCGGCGTTAACCGGCGCCGGATGGGCTGTTGCGCCGTATGTGAACTTCAAATCCAACCTTTTTGCGCAGGAAAAATCCAGGCCGGCCACAAATATTGCGGATGCTCAGAAGTATCCGCGTAAAACCTCCTCGATGCCGGGGTTATTTCCCGGAAAAGTCGTTCAGGTCCATCATGCGCATTGCGTAACCGAGGAGCATTTCTCAGAAACGGCTGTTTATGATATGATCGCGCGGGGTATGCTGGGACTCACCGGCGCCGCGACGTTAAAGGACGCCTGGCGTACATTTGTCAGCGATACAGATCGCATCGGCTTGAAACTAAACCCGGTTGCCGGCCCCACGCTGTCGACAAGCAAGGAAGTGGTCAGGGCCGTTCTGAAGCAACTGGACGAAAGCGGCCTGCCGAAGAACAACATTATCATCTGGGATCGCCGTGAATTTGAACTGCACGAATGTGGATTTACAACCGATAATTTCCCGGAATACCAAATCATTGGCACAGAATGCAAGGACGCGAAGGGTTCTTTTTATGACGAACACGGCAAGTTATACGGTGAATCCCGAATCGACAAGAATTGGTATTACTGGGCGGATGTTGAGGAGTCTTACGACGCTGAAACCCTGCCCTACATGATCAATCAGGGCAAATATTCTTATTTTTCCAGGATTGTCACGGAAATGTGCGATAAAATCATCAATATCCCGATCCTGAAAAACGCCGGTTCGTCGGTAACCCTCTGCCTGAAAAATCTCGCCTACGGTAGCGTATCCAATACTGGCCGCCTGCACAGACAGTTATGGTCGGAAACAAGCGCGGAAGTCTGCGCGTTTCCGCCCCTGCGCGACAAAGTGGTTCTGAACATCGTGGACGGCATTAAAGGCTGCTTCAACGGCGGCCCCGGCGCCAACCCACAATTTTTCACCCATTACAAAACCATTCTCATGGGCAGCGATCCCGTAGCCGTGGACCGCATCGGCTATGATTTGGTCATCCAAAAACGCATCGAAGAAAAAATTCAGAAAGAAGACACGCCCCGCGGCCGCGCATTCATGGAACTGGCGCAGAACCTTCAGTTGGGCGTCGCGGATATCCGTAAAATCGACCTGACCAAATATGAATTGTCCTGATCGCCTTTTCATCGTAATTATTCCCTGTTTCTTTCTGATCGGCTCTACAGGGCTGGCCGCGCAGAAAGCCAGCCCGCATATTCTGATTACACAAAATGATCTGAAGGCCGCAGCCATTTCCAATAAAATCTACTCCAAAAACTCTCTCTGGGGTTATATCAACGGAGGCGCGGACCTCTATCTAGAATACGGTTTTGAGAATCTTTATCTGCAACACATCCGCTTACATAACCGAAATTATAAAATTGAATTTTACGAAATGGCCGATCCGAATGCGGCTTTTGGCATTTATTCGGTTTCCACCCACCATGGCCGTAACATAGATTCTTTGCCGCTTACAAATTGCGTCATGCCCTATCAGATTCAAGTTATATGGAACAAATACTATATTTCCATTATCAACGAAAAAGGAACACCGGACGAGCAATCCGATTGTATGGTTTTTTTGAATATCATTATTCGTAAGGTTAATAAACCGACGTGCTATTCCATTCCGGCAATTTTTACTGATAGTTTATATATTTCTCACCGAAATAATCTGAAATTTATTAAAGGAATGCTGGGCTTACAAAACGGCTACCCGGCATGGTGCGAACGCATGGAATCATTTAATCACTACCAAATGTTCATTCTGCCTGTACAAGCCGACAGGCATTCGTTCACGGCCTCTGTCATTTCATTTACCGACTCCGCGGATATGCGTCGATTTTATACGCAGGAAGGCTTTGAAGCCGCAACCGGCCAATGGACTGTAAAGAAGACTAATAACCTATCTCAGTACCTTCAAATCCAATCCCCGCATACGATTCTATACTGCGAAACCGATTTTCAGGAAAAGGATGCTGTGCGCTATGTAACCGCTCTTCATCGAAAATAATTTTTCAATGACACGGTTTGGTATAATCCTCAAGCGCCGTAAGATTTCGCATGGCTTCCTCGCGGTTGTTGCCGCAGATTTCTATGGCCGGTTTCAGATTGGCGCAAACGGGAGGACGTCGGTCATAAATCGCGCAGGATAAATCATCTTTAAGATGGATACAGCGCACGCCCGCCGGTTTTCCGTTTTCCATACCGGGTATCGGAGATGATATCGATATTACGATGCAGCAGGCGCCGCACCCTGATCGGCAATTCATATTTTCCTATAACTAAATCGGTAAAAGCGTTCCGTTTTTAAACCATCCGAAGGTGGAGACCGCATCAGCTATGGTCAAGCCATTCTTGATTATTGTTAATCCCGCCGCTTGGATTTCTGCATAACAGCTTTTAATTGGACTTCTTTGCCGTCCCGGATAACAATAATATCGACCGCGTCGCCGGGTTTATGGTCGCCGAGCGCATACGTATAATCGTAAATATTTTTTATTACCCTGTCGCCGAATTTGATGATGTTATCCCCTTTCCGGATACCCGCTTTGTCGCCTGCCCCGCCGGGATTGACGCCATCCACCTTCAGTCCGTTGCCGCTTTCGGCCATATTGGGCACAATCCCCAGCGTCACACGGAAGCCTGACGGCCGGGCGGCGGCATCTTCTTTGGCCTTGGTAAATTTCGGTTTCTCTTCCGCATTGGCAATACGGATAATCACATCAAAAACCATCTTGGTAATCTTTTCCTGACCGCTATAATTGATTTTATCGGCGTCATCGGACGGCTTATGGTAATCCTCGTGCGTGTTCGTGAAAAAATACATTACGGGGATATCTTTCCGATAGAATTCGGCGACATCGCTCGGCCCGCTGCCTTCATCGCGTAAAGCCAGATCGAATTGATATTCGTTATTCATATCCGTGATGATTTTCCTGAAACCCGGCGAGGTGCCCATGCCGTACACCAGCAGTTTATTTTCATTGAGCCGGCCGATCATATCCAGATTGACCATAGTGATTATCTGCCTGGTGTCAATGGTGGGATGATCCAGAAAATATTTGGAACCGAGCAGTCCCATTTCTTCGGCGCCGAAAGCAATGATCAGTACGCTGCGTTTCAGCTCGGAACGCACCGAACTTAGTTTCTGCGCTAACTCCAGAATGGCGGCCGTACCGGAGGCGTTATCATCGGCGCCGTTGTGAATCGCCGGCTTGCCGCGGTACGCGGAATTGGGCCCGCCCCACCCCAGATGATCATAATGGGCGCCCAATACAATGATTTCCTTTTTCAGATCGGCATCGCTGCCTTCAATCAGTCCGATAATATTGGATGTCGTCTTTCTGTCATAAACGATACGGCTTTGTAAAATGGCGGTTGTAGGTACAGAAAACGAATTGGGTTTTCGCGTTTTATTGATGCCGCTCTGCAGGTCCGCCAGTTTTTTATTGACTGTATGTAATATCTTTTCAGCGGCGCTACGGCTCACAGAAAATACCGGTATACCGTAATTACCAAGCGTGTTATCATACTGCAGAGGTATCAGTTCATCATCGCCGTCGGCCGGTCCGGTAACCACCAGCAATCCCTTAGCCCCTTTTTCGGCGGCCACGGCAGCTTTACGCCGAGACGGCATGGCATTTTTAAAAACCGACTTGGGGTCATCGCCGTCAGGGCTGTAGCGCATCACCATTACAATTTTTTCTTTTACGTCTATACCGGCATAATCGTCGTACATGGCTTCTGCTGATGTAATTCCGTATCCGGCAAAAACGACCGGCCCTTCAACCGTCGTGTCCGCTGAAAACGCTAACGGAATAAAATCTTTGCCTATAGCGAGAATTTCATTCCCGATCATCAGTCTGTTTCCGGAATCTGCGGTCACACCGGTTATCACCGGAAAGTCCTGATAAAAACCGTTAGCACCTCCCGGCTGCAGGCTGTAATATCGGAATTCACCGGCAATATATTCGGCGGCTTTGAGCCCTCCTTCCGTACCCGGCGCACGGCCTTCCAGCGAATCGGATGCGAGGATTTCAACGTGATACTTCAATTCAGGCAATGTAATGTCCGTTTGCGAATACGGATTCCTTGGCCCGGAGCAGGAAGATATTAAAGACAGTATAACAAAAACCAATATAAATCCATAGCGAATCATATAAACTCCTTTTAATAGGTTTAACAAGCAAAGCAATAATAGGAAAGAAAAATCATATTCTCAACATTTGATCTGTTGAAAACTGTTTTGTACTTTGTTTACATTTTCTCCGCAATCGGTACAAATAACTCTTGCAACAGATATCTTTATCGATTATATTCGCCCGAATAACGATGCGCCTGCCGTCCCGATAAATCGGGACATCGGCTTTAAGCATGACGCGCCCGTAGCTCATCTGGATAGAGCATCTGCCTTCTAAGCAGAGGGTAACAGGTTCGAGTCCTGTCGGGCGTACTAATTTTTCTCCCTTAAATTCTCCGAACCCTTCTTACAGAGGGTAATTTCGACTATGGTCGGGAAGTCCTGTCGGGCATCGTCATTTTCAAGAATCTTAGAAAAAAAAAGAAGCTGACCGCAATAAAGATTAGACCTTACTTGCCGTAAGATGACTCATTCGTTTCATCAGCCCAGGATTTACCGAAATATAATTCATCCGGCAATGTGGACGCTCGCGATTAAAAACTATTTCTTATCCAGATAAATCTTCAGCTTGTCTCCCACCTTTACAGTGTTGGAGGATAACTTATTCCAGCGTTTGATAGTACTGACTTCCACACCAAACATCTTCGCTATGCTGGCCAGGTTATCGCCTTCCTGCACCACATAAACCTTGGTACCCGGCTCGATGACTTCGGTTTCCTTCGCTTTTTTCTTCACAGCCTTGCGGTAACCCTGGTCGGGCACGTATGGATCCACCCAGATGGTCAGCGTTTGTCCGGGATAGATCGGATCGCCGTAATACAGATTGTTCCAATTACGTATATCCTGCGGGAGTACATTGTACCATTCGGCTATTTCACTGAGATTGTTGCCGGCTTCTACTTTATAAAGTACTTTCTTTTTACCCTCCTTATCATCCTTCTTTTTATCCTTGACTGTGGATGTGTTTGTGGTAATAGTACCGCCAGCGCCGGATGAGGTTGACTGTCCGGAAGTAGAAGTTTTTTTAATGATTTTCGCGTCGTCATGGGTCAATTGCACCGGTTTGTAATTTGCGGGAGCTACCGGAATGAGCAAGTACTGACCCGTGATAAGATTGGTGGAATTTTTTAGTTGGTTCGCCTGCTGGATGGCCTTGATGTCCGTGCCAAACCGGCTTGCAATGAGCGTCAGCGTTTCGCCGTACTTTACCTGATATCTTACCCAGGTGCGTTTTTTCTCAGCGGGTACTTTGGCGTAGCCTTCAAGGAATTTGGCACGTGTGCCAAGAGGAAGTTTCAGTACATACCGGGACATGGTCGGCGGCGTACACCAACGGAGCAGGGCCGGATTGATCTCACGGATGCTGTCCACCGTGGTGCCGGCGCATTCGGCGATAATTTGAAGGTCAAGGCACTCGTGGATAGATACGGTATCCACGAGCCAGGCGGTATCTTTTTCAAGCGTAATACCGAACGCGGCGGGATCCTTAGCGATTCGCGCCGCGGAAATGAAATACGGCACGTAGCGTTTGGTCTCGCGGGGCAGTTTAGTCATTTCCCAGTAATCGCGGGTGTTGTTCTTCTTGATGGCACGGTTTACGCGTCCCGGTCCCGAATTATACGCCGCCAGCGCCAGATACCAGTCACCGTATTCGTAGAAAAGGTCTTTCAGATGGCGTACGGCCGCGCGGGTGGATTCATAAATATCCCGACGCTCATCGGCCCACCAGTCCACGTTCAAGCCGTAGAGCTTCGCGGTACCTTTCATAAACTGCCAGGGGCCGGTAGCCCGCATATGCGACTGCGCATGCGCGCTGAACCCGCTCTCAATCATGCCTACATAAATAACGTCTTCGGACACGCCTTCTTCCCGCGCGATTTGCCGGATGATGTGTTCATAGCGGCCCATTTTCCGGTACAACTGCTGGAGCGTGCCGACGCCGTATGTCTTGAAATTGCTGATATATTTATTGACCCGCTCATTGTCGATATTTAACGGGATGTAATCAAGCGAATGACCCTTTACCACCGGCGCGTGAATTTCACCGACCGTGTTCAGACCGGACAGCCCGATATCATAAAACGCCAGCCGGCTGATGACTTGCTGGGCAAAGGCCTGTTCCTGGTACTGGCCACTGTTTTCCAGCATCGTCTTATAATTATCAATGAGACCGTTAACTAACCAGGTCAGGTATTCATTAGCCAGTTCCGGTTCTTCACTTTCAGATTTAGAACCGTTTTCATCGACAGAAAAAGCTTCGAAATCGCTTTTCATCGAACCATTGCCGTTGCTTTCGTCAAATTCATAAGTCGCCAGCAGTTCGCCAAGCGCATAAAGACTGTCGATAGCCCGGTCATATTCAAGCTTCGCATATTCAACATTCTGGTCAATAAACCAGTAACGGAGCGCATTCGTATAATAATCCTTAACCTTGCCAATGATTGTTTCCTGCGCCTGTTTCAGGGATTCCTTATCAATTTTACTTCCATTGTCCGTATCTAATTTCAGAAACTGTACTTCACCGCTTGCTGAGGAAGAGTCCTTTTTTTGGGCAAAAACAGGAAAATACACCGAACTCAGAAAAACTATGGAGACCATTAATCCGATTTTTAACTTCATGCATTCACTTTCTTCTATAGATATATTAAAATATAATTATTTTTAAATTTAGCGGGGGAATATATGGAATCCATGGTGTATAGTCAATTTTTTTTAAAGTTAATAATACAATTAAAAGATGTAGAGGTGCGTTTATTTGTTGGGACAAAATGATTCGCGTCAAGCAAAAAAAAACTGTCTTGACGACAGTTTTTTTAAACTCGACATGCTCTCATCCCAACATGAGCATATTTTGTAAACGCTCGATACGTTTCTCAATGGGCGGATGCGTACTGAACAAATTAACCAGGCCGCCACCGGAAAGCGGATTGACTATGAACATGTGCGCGGTCGCCGGTTTGGCTTCCATGGGAATGCGCTGTGAGGCCATCTGCAGTTTACGCAGCGCGCTGGCAAGATAATTAGGGTTACCGCTGAATCGGGCGCCGGCTTCGTCCGCAAGATATTCACGCGACCGGGAAATAGCCATCTGGATGAGCATGGCGGCGATTGGAGCGAGAATAATCATCAATAAAGCGCCGATTGGATTGCCGCCTTCCTCGTCGTCGCTGCTGCGGCCGCCGAATATCAGGGCCCAGTGCGCCATATTCGCTATCATACTTATCGCGCCGGCTATCGTTGCGGCCACGGAACCAATCAGGATATCGCGGTTTTTTATATGTCCGAGTTCATGCGCAATCACGCCGGCAAGCTCCTCGCGCGACAGGATACGCAGGATGCCCTCCGTAACCGCCACAGCCCCGTGCTCCGGATTGCGGCCGGTGGCAAAGGCGTTTGGCTGGTCCCCTTCGATGATGTACACTCTCGGCATCGGCAGTTCAGCGCGTATCGCCAGTTCCTGCACCAGACTGTATAACTGCGGCGCGTCGGAAGGACCTATTTCGCGGGCACCGTACATTTTAAGCACAATCTTGTCACTGAACCAGTAACTGAAAAAATTCATGCCCATGGCTATCATGAATGCCAGAATCATGCCGCTTTGTCCACCGAGCCATTTGCCGACCAGAACCAGCAGGACGGTCAATCCGGCCATCAGAATAAAGGTTTTCATTGTATTCATAATCTTTTCACCTCTTTCAAATTTTGCATAAATATAATTTTTTATTTTTTTTAGTCAATCAAATTCAGTCGCTGTAAAGAACTTTATTCATTTTCTTTGCATAAAAAACGATAACAGCTTATGAAATATTCCACAAAACCGTCAGAAACTATTGAATCTAATAATTCGATTGTGGCATATTTAAAAAAAACATATAAATTGTCCGCATGAAAATCAAAATCCATATTGGCGAATTTCTGATGATAATTCCACTGCCGAATTGGAATCTGACGGATTCTCAACGGCGTCTATTGGTAGGCAGTGCTATTTCCCTGCTGGTTAACGCCGTATTTATTATTATTCTTAAATATGCCAGCGCGGTGGAGCCGCTGATGCTGATGGTTAGTCCCAATCCGAAAATCGCCGTGATGAATCTGAAAGAGGACGAGGAAATAAGGAAGGCCCGTGAAATCGCCGAGAACCCTCTCGCTAACCGCATCCGGCCTAAGGACGCCAAAATTCTATCCGAAGAAGATTCTAAATCCGATATCACTGAAGCGCCGAAAGACATGACCCTTCTTTCGGGGGATACCCGCAATGAAGGCGGCGCATCCGCCCGGGAAGAAAAAGAAACCCTGACCGAAGACGCGTTTGAAAACAATCAGCCGGTTTACCCGTTCCTTAAAAATCAGGGTGCCCGTAAATCCGTTCTGGAAGATATTACCGGCAAAAGCGAAGGCAAGCAGGGATGGTCAGGAATGTCCTATCAGCTCAGCACGTACGCCTGGGAACACGCCGCGTATTTTAATAAATGGAAACGGAAAATGACGGATCAATGGTATCGGATAACCTCGCGGATTATTTTTAACCCGCAGGCCAAACTCGGCGATATGCAGATTTACGTGAAAATGAACCGCGCCGGGCAACTGCTGGATTCCCGCATCGTGGATTACAACTGTGACAAGACTTTCGTTACACCCGCCTACGCGTCGATTCTCAATTCATTCCCGCTGGACCCGTTACCGGCAAATTTTCCCGATAACCTTCTGGAAATAACCTGGACGATTACGATTACCAAATGATCAGCGTGTTTCTTCTTTTTTAAAGAGATATCGAAGATCAAACCCTTTTCGAATGAGCTGGTTTTCGTTCCTTTCGATAAACTCCTTAATCAATTCTGTAGAAATCACGTTGGTAATACCATAACGGATATCGGTTTTCAGTTCTACAAAGGACTCACCCTGATACGGAATACCCGGATCATACGCCGCGGCATCATAATTCTTGCCCGGTGTCAGAATATATTCGTATTGCGCTGAGACCGATTTGGCCAAACCAACCAGTTCGAAATTCGGTACGCCATCACGGATGGCCAGCACGGCGCCGCCGCTGAATCCCCGGTTAAACGGCGCATCAGTTAGAAAGGAACCTTTTTTATCCCGGTTCGGACTGCTGACGATGCCTTTTGTAATCATCTTGTATCCCATCGGATAACCAATAATGTAAATAAACGTCCCCCACTCAAGGTCCTTGGAACGGCCGATGGGATACCGAAACACCGGCACCCCAATGGGATGTTCTTCGCGGAATTGCTTGCCGATAAGCGCGATATCGTTTTCCTTGTCCCGCGCGAGCACTTCCATTTCGCCGCCTTCAGGAATGTCCTTGATAAAATTAATCTGTTTTTCAAGCACGCTGAAAGATCGTATCGTTCCGGTTTCTCCTTCTTTACTATAATAGGTTATAACCGAATCATCAAAATCCACAATATGCGAGCAGGTCAGCAGGGCAACCCTTTTGTTGTCATAATAGATTACGGTACCGGTGCCGACTACTGAATTGTGGGAGTAGCTTACCGTCGCTTTTTTTAGAATATCTTCCCGCGTCAGCTCGTACATACGGATCCGCGCATCCTGAGAAAAGAAGTAGGTTTTATAATAGGCCGTGGCATACAACATTTTTATGGACTGGCTGACCTCATTAAGCTGTTTGGAGCAGTCCCGGTACGGAAATTCGCTGTCATATTTACCGTCGCCCAATGTCGGGTAGGCGGTCTGGAAAACATTAGCAGCACAGGAGAGCAGAAAGAGCGCGCCCGCTGTCATCAATGTGAAAGCCGCCAAACATTTCATCAGTAACCTCTCTCAAATGATATATCGTTTTTTAATTTTTCAGGTCAGACGGAGTCAGGGGCGTAGTTAACAATTCTTGAAAAACAGCCCAACGCTTGGACGGGTTTTCAGGCGTGCCGCCTCTTCTTTCAAGGTATTTTCTGACCAAATCCTGCCCCAGATTATAATTAATAACATAGCTTCGGTATTTATCAAAGAAACGCGTACGTTGTTCCGCGCGCTCCCGGGAATACAAGCCGAAACGTACCAGCCATTCCACGGCTTCCTCTCTGGTTATGCGGTGGTCCAGGTAATTCCGGGCCGCTTCATTGCCGGCATAGGCCAGTTCCAGCGTAAGGTTATGTATATGATAATACTCCTCCGCGGAAGCCGGATCCAGGCCGCTCAGAGGAAACAGCACCTCACGTTCGAATTGAATGCGTTCCGCAGCAGGAAAAGCAATCTCGATGCCCATGTTGGCGGTGCCTTCGGCCAGAAGGGACATCGGGCTAAAGAGCGGAAATACGCTGAATTCTACAAATCCGTTTTCCCGGACTAACCGCCATTCAATCAGCGCGTTGTACACATGATGGCCGGGATAGCCCTCATGGCAGGCCAGATCCACCGCGCGGTCAATATATATAGGCAGATCGGTATTCAGTTGTATTCGACTGCACGCGCCGCCTTGGTACCAGTTGTAGCCGCTCCATGGCTTGTTGGTTACATATTCGATTGAAAAACGTTCCTCTTCGGGAAGCGAAAGATATTGGAGTGTACGCGCGCGTCCTTCTGCAATGGCGGCCTTAAATACCCTATCCAGATGTTCTTTGGGTATGATAAACTGGTTGCGGTAATCATTTAACCGCTGCGACACCTCTCCGCTTCCAGATAGAACGGCGTCGAGTTTGGCCAGCAGATTCCGAAAATGTTCCACACCATAGGACGGCGCCATCGCATCAAACCAGTGGAGGGATTCTTCGTCGAAGGACAACGGATGCCCGTTTAGAAAATCGAGGCGCGCCCGGCAGGCCCGGAGTTGCTTGAGTAAAAAGCGTCGTCGCTTCTCCTGTACCGGCGTCAGCATGGAGATATTCATGGCTTTCAACCCGCCAATGAGCTCCTCGGACAGCATAATAAGGTTGTTAAGGGTGATGCGCGGACGCTCTTGCTCGGCCTCTTTCTGCCAGGCCGGGTCGCCGTGAAAGGCATCGACAAAATCCGGATCTATCTGACCCATTTTCAAAACCAGTTTAACATACTGCTCGGCATAAGTTCTGAGAATATCCGTCATGTACCATTCCTCGCGTGGTTTAATCTTTAAGATAAGGTACGACGCAGGAATTATTTATGCAAGTTGAAATGCGAAGCCGCCCGAAGGGACAAATATGCAGAAGCTTAACGAATAGAGTTACTCTATTTTAATGATCCTTGATTAGATACACAAAAGAGCCGTTGCCGATAAAGTCGGATTGCAGATAGCGAAATACCTGCATGATGCCGCCGGCAAGCTGTTGATCCGTCACGGCGATGATAACATCACTGTACGGCGTATTATCCAGCGTATAATTTTCATGCCACACACTAAGCGCCAGTTTCCATTCTTCAGGCGCAACGGTCAGATTGGTTTCCTTCAATTCGATGTCTTTATATTCAAACTTCCACTCGGTACGCTTATCCGTTCCGGGCGCCATACATACCGTAAAAAAGGCGGTTACGGCGGGCGTTTCATCCCTAAACATGGCCAATTT
The DNA here is from genome assembly GCA_964609675.1 of uncultured Bacteroidota bacterium. Taxonomy (GTDB): domain Bacteria; phylum CLD3; class CLD3; order SB21; family JBBIRG01; genus CAZSRX01. The sequence goes on from CAZSRX010000024.1 coordinate 67,451, forward strand.
AAACTGGCGCGGCTTCTTTACACCATCAGTGTAACGGTAATTGAGTATCAAATTTTTTTGTGTAAATGAATTCCACAATACCTCCAGGGTTTTGGCAATCTGGGCATCGTCTTTAAAGGTTATTGAATTTTCACCGATTTCAAATTCTATTCCGGATGAACGGTAAAACGAAAGCATGTCGGAAACAAAAGCGGTGCGTTTTATTAATTCATTATTCTCAAATACGCTGACATGACCCCCGAGATCAATAATGACGGACATATTGTCTGCAAAGGCAATCTCAAATATTTCCAAATCGAGACTGGCCGAGCGGTTATTCGATAATATTTTAAGTATCGCCGTGGCTTTGGCCTGATTCACAGTATTGTCTAATAGCGGAAATAAAAGGGATTGGTTGACATTCTCCACACCTTTTTGCACCAGATCTTTTTTGAATTCAATCACATTGTCCTGTGCAAAAGCTCTATAAAAGTCTGATACGATTAGAATCGATAGCGTAACGTATATTAAATTTTTCATGTCTTAAACCATATTGTACATTTCAATCAATTATTAAAATTTAAAAAAAAAACTAATAATGACAAGATATCTTTGTGTTAGGGCTATTATAACATTGTTGCATAAATATTAACCCAGATTTGTCATTAGAAAATTAGGTTGAAAAACTATAGGGTGAAG